>JAGKSW010000137.1 GCA_018993265.1 Nostoc sp. TH1S01 | reverse complement strand
TTTTAGATTTAGTTTATAAATAGCCTCTTAGGGCGAGGAAAATTTATTGAAAAATTGAATAACGTCTTGGTAGGAATTGTAATTGTGTCTTTTGTGGGACTTTTGTTACTAGGAGTTACCCAAGTTAAAGGTGTACATTTTCTCTTTCAAAACTGGAGTGCGTTAGGCACTGCTATACCAGTCATGTTAGTTGCATTGTTTTACCATAACATTGTGCCAGTGGTGATAACGCAGTTAGAAGGAGATAGCCGCAAGATTCGTCAGTCAATTATCATTGGTTCAGTAATTCCACTGGTCATGTTTTTAGCTTGGAATGCGGTGATTTTAGGCAGTGTCAGCCCAGAAATGATTCAGGGTAGAACTGTTTTCGATCCTATGCAAGTTCTCCGAGCAGGTGGCGGTGGAGAATTATTAGGAGTGTTAGTGTCTATTTTTTCAGAGTTTGCGATCGCTACATCTTTTATTGGATTTGTTTACGGCTTGTTAGATTTCTTCCAAGATATTTCTGCAACAAAACAAAACAAATCCGCCAGCCGCTTACCCTTATATTCTCTGGTTTTACTACCACCCATAGGTTTAGGCGCAATTAACCCCAGCATTTTCTTTACCGCTTTAGATTTTGCTGGTACTTTTAGCATCTCTATTTTAGGTGGCATTATTCCCGCATTAGCCACATGGAAACAACGTCAACAACTGCAACACGCAAATCAATTTGTCCCTGGCGGTAAGCTAACACTGATTTTAATGATAGGAATTGCATCAGGCATTATCTTAAAAGAAATCTTTACTGTATGAATACTCCCCGCCTAGTCAAAATTAGTAAATTCTTAAGCAAATATCTCCGCCATCAACCAGAATCTTTAGGGATTAAACTTGCGCCTGGTGGTTGGGTTACAGTGGATGAACTTTTAGCAGCTTGCGCCAGACAGCAGTTTCCTATTACTCTTCAGGAATTAGCAGCCGTAGTCGCCACCAACGATAAACAACGCTTTAGTTTTGACTCTACAGGTACTTTCATTCGCGCTAACCAAGGACACAGTGTAGAAGTTGATTTACAATTACTACCTGCTGTCCCTCCTCAAGTGCTGTATCACGGTACTGGACACAAAGCTGTTGAGTCCATCCTGCAAAACGGACTCAGCAAAATGTCTCGCCATCATGTCCATTTATCACAAGATATAACTACAGCCAAAACAGTTGGTGCAAGACATGGTAAACCCGTGGTTTTTGCTGTAGATGCAGCAGTAATGTATCAGGTAGGGTACATATTCTACTGTTCTGAAAATGGAGTGTGGTTAGTAGATGCTGTCCCACCTGAATATCTCCGCCAGCTATAAATAATTAAAATTAAAATCTACTACTAGGGAAAAGCAACAAGTCTACAATTTCACCCAGAAATAAACCTGCTCCTGCCAAGAATGTTAACATCCGAAATGAATCTTTTTTGTCGAAACCAGAAAAACGCATTTCTAAATCAGCTAACAATGTAGTTGCTATAGGGATTAAAAACAGACTAAACAATAGCGACCAAGTTGCCACTAAAGCAATTGATGCACCTAAACATAAAATCACAATTAAAGCTTTAGAACCAAAAGCCGTTAACTCTTCCAGCCAAGCGTTACTTCTGCGGACAACAGCTATAGCCACAGTAGCAATAAAAGCTCCTACTAACCAAATAATGTGATGCACCGCTAGATACCATCCCAATAACGCGTAAGCCAGCCACAGCAATACAAGCGGCATCACAGGAATTCTATGCAAAAATTCCACCTTCATATTTTTGAATAATCAACGTAATTCTAAAATTTCTCACTTAAATTCTAATCAGAAATTGATTATGGCAATTTTGTGTGAATAGTAATTAATACTTTGTAAATATCTCATACAAAAACAAAGACTAGAAAATATTAAAATCTGTATGTTGATGGTTGCAATATTCTCATAATTGTGTTTGTTACAACCTTAGAAAGATTTTGAGCTAGTTCAACCAATATTTAGCAGGTTAGATGTATTTCAGACTCTGGTTTAAAATACATCTAAAATCTTGATCAACTTAGAGTTTCTTAACTTATTAAAAGTATAAAATGTTGCTGGCTTTACCGTTGATAAAAAATAAATTTACATAAAATTTATATAAGGAATAAACTAATTATTACCATGAAAGCTTTAACATACAGACTTTATGGCTCAATATAAAATAATATTGAGAAATTAATAAAATTAAAGATTTAATAAAAATTTACAAAAAAGGTTGATTATATTTACTTAAGTAGTAATCTTAATTACTAAGAACATGGAGAAAAATTACTGAAATTTTTGCTCAAAATTTAATATTAATTACTTGATACTTAACTGTTTAATCTGAAAGTATATGAAAGCAACTCGCTTTTTAAATCAACCACTAACAAATCCCCAATTATGGTTATTAGGGATAGGCGGAGGATTAGTTGCAATACTTTTAACCATAATTTGGAAGGCGGGTGATAATTCTCACCTAGGAATGATCATCTTGGCTTTATTTGCTGTTGTCTCATTATTAGGAGATAAAAAACATCAGCTTAAACTAGAAAGCGATATTATTTCGAGTATTTTAGGTACAATTTTACTAGCTATTGTACTTTGGTATAGTACTCACTTTCCCCCCGGAAGATTATTTGCAGTTTATACTCACCTAGCACCTGTGTTTGCTGCTCTTGGGCTGAGTTTGCTAGCTTCTGGATTGAAGGGATTAAAGCAATATTGGCAAGAACTAGCTATTCTTTTTTTTGCTGGCGTACCGAAAGTCTTAATTTTTGCTTTAGTCAATGTTAAACCGTTATCTGTCTTAACTGCCAAATTTGCTACTTTAATACTTTGGTATACCGGGTTTGAAGTATATCTCCAAGATGTCTATATAAATTTACCAAATGGGGGCATTAAGGTTGCAGAGAACTGTGCAGGTATAGAGTGGATGTGCCATGTTTTAGGGCTATCTGTAATTGGTTTATTAATGTTTCCTCCAGAACGAAATAAAAGAATATTAGTACCTATAGTGGGTGTAATTATTGCTTTTATTGTTAATGCAGTAAGAGTTGCAATTTTAGCTGTTATATCTGCTCATCAAAATCCCGAAGCATTTAAGTTTTGGCATATCGGCGATGGTTCATTTATATTTGGGATGATTACAGTGCTACTTTTCGGTTTATTTTACTGGTTCTTACTCAATCAAGAAGAAGCTAAAAGAAGAGGATTACAAGGGCTGAAAGCTAATGAAGAATTGGAGTAAAGTGCGGATTTTTTTATTAGCTGTAAATCTAGGCTGCGTAATTATAGTTTTGGTGAATGTCATCCAAAGGCAATCACTAAACAAGCCTAAGCTGGAAGAATTCAGAAGAGAAGCTTACGTTGGTGAACTTCATACAGCAGAAATCAATAGTCAGTATGAGACTGTTATCTTAGCTTGAATTTAAATTTGTAACATTTGCTAGAAATTATGACCAAATCGAACAGTGATAAACTTATTCCCGTAATTCAAGAGTTGCAGGAATTTGCTTTCAACCAAGTAGGCTCAATGACTATTTTACGAGTCCTTGGTTATGGACTATTGTTGCTGGCACTATTTGATATAGTTGAAACTTTTGTTCCACCAAGCTTTATGAATCCAGTTTGGGAATTTCAAACTTTTGGTGCAATAGTTGAAAGAATACCAGTGACTTTAATTGGTTTGGCTTTAGTGTTTTATGGTGAGCTACAAGCAAGAGCTAAGTGGGAATTTTTCACTGTCAGATTGCTATCTTGGTTAAGTTTATTGTTAGCCATAGTTTTTATAGTACTTATCCCGGTTGGTGTGAGTAACACTGTCAGACTTAGTAAACAAAGTTATAATCAAATTAATAACTTATCTCAGCAGCAAATCACCCAAGCTGAACAAGTTGAACAGCGATTGAGCCAAGCAAAACCAGAGCAAATAGAAAGTTTTCTGAAAAATCAAGGCCGTTCAGTACAAGCTAGTAATCCTCAAGAATTAAAAGAAAAAGTCTTATCAGAGGTTTCTCAAGCTAAAGAGAGAATCAAACTGCAAGCTCAAGCTAATCAATCTACTCAGCGATTAAATTTACTGAAAAATTCTGTGAAATGGAATCTTGGAGCATTGGTTACAGCTGCTTTATTTTTCATTTTTTGGAAAACTACAAATTGGGCAAGAAGTAAGTAATATATAGGAATCCGGTTTGATTTCTGAATTTACTTGTGAAGGTAGGGAACAGGGAACGGGGAACCGGGAACAGAAACTGTACTGAGTTTTGTTCACAAATCAAATACGAGTCCTATAGCAGCATTTAAAATTCAGTAAAGCAAAAAATTAGGATAAACAATTTAAATTGTCTACCCTAATTAATTAATACAAACCTTTGTTCAATTAAACTTTTGCTAGTTCTGGTGTAGGACGTTTGCTGTTGCGGATATTTGTAATTGCTTCAGCATAATCTTTAGCGTTAAATACAGCGGAACCAGCCACAATTGCGTTAGCGCCTGCTTCTAAAACCTGCCAAGTATTATTAGCTTTTAGTCCACCATCAACTTCAATCCAGGGGTCGAGTCCGCGCTCATCGCACATCTGACGCAGTTTTCTAATTTTAGGTAATACACCCGGAATAAAGCTTTGACCACCGAAACCGGGGTTAACGCTCATGATGAGTACTAAATCACAAAGTTCTAGTACGTATTCAATAAATTCTAGCGGTGTGGAAGGATTGAGTACTACCCCTGCTTGCTTGCCAAGTTCTTTAATTTGACCGAGAGTGCGGTGTAAGTGTGGGGAAGCATTATGTTCAGCGTGTACAGAGATAATATCTGCACCTGCTTTAGCAAAACCTTCGACATATTTTTCTGGTTCCACAATCATCAAGTGGACATCCAGAGGCTTTTTAGTAACCGGACGAATCGCCTCCACAACCAGAGGGCCTATCGTAATATTAGGTACAAAACGACCGTCCATTACATCAACATGAATCCAATCTGCTCCAGCTGCGTCTACCGCACGAATTTCGTCACCCAGACGACTAAAATCGGCTGATAGGATAGATGGAGCAATCACAATGGGCTTTTCAGATCGGTTTTGGGTCATGGCTAGTGGGTTTTTAAGCGTCCTCGTCTGTAAGCATTGTAACAAAACACTGTAACAAAATATTGAGTAATTCTCGCCAATTTAATTTTGCTTTGTCAGGAAATGACAAGAAAGTAGAGGTGAGACAAAGGAGACAAGATGAAGAAGAACTAATGACAAATGACTATTGACCAATGACAAATGACCATTGACTAAATAACTATGAACAAAAAACTAAATTGGCTAATTTGGGGTTTGAGTGCTTCTTGTTTGAGTGTGCCTGTACTGGCTTCAGGTTTACAAACTTCTTTAGGAACAAATGGTATTGATGCTTTAAAACTACATCAGCCTCCTTACAATTTAATCGGTCGCAAGATAGCCATTGGTCAAGTAGAAATCGGTCGTCCAGGAATGTTTGGGTGGGATAAAGCTGTCTCGAAAAATCGCACGATATCTTTAGCGGCGGTTTTTTTACGCAATGGCCCCGCAAAATCAAATACGGGTGTCGACCCTCATGCTTACAATGTGGCTGGGATGATGGTGAGTACAGACAAAGCTCTACCAGGAGTAGCACCAGGAGCAAGACTGTATTCTTCGGCTGTGGGATCTACGAAAAATATGGGTCAGCCAGAAGAGTGCATATCAGCGCAACACATTGCTTTGCAAAATGGTGGCGATATCCGCGCGATTAACTTTAGCTTTGGCGAACCCCTCAACCGTGATCCACGACCAGATGCTGTTTTAGATGGAAATGCTTTATTAACATTGTGTATTGACTGGTCGAGCCGAGTTCACGATGTTTTGTATGCGATCGCCGGCAATCAAGGTAAAGGCGGTATTCCGATTCCTACAGATAATTTTAATGGAGTTAACGTGGCTTTTTCATCCCGACGCGGCGGGATTTTTAATAAAGTAGATGTTTCTAACCTGGCTGGGTTGAATCAGGGAGTTAGTGGTAGGTTAGCAGGAAGAGAATTTAATGCTGATGGTCGTCGCGCTATTGGTATAGTTGCGCCAGGGAGTAATATCCCTTTGCTGAATCCTGACGGCAAAATTAATAAAGCTACAGGTACCAGTTTTGCTGCACCCCATGTTACAGGGACTGTAGCTTTATTACAAGAATTTGGCGATCGCCAATTACGCGCCAAAAAACCTAATTGGAGTGTTGATAGCCGTCGTCATCAAGTGATGAAAGCAGTGTTACTCAACTCAGCCGATAAAATTCAAGACACTGGCGATGGCTTGCGTTTAGGGATGACACGGACACTCATCGATAAACAAAATCAAAATTGGTTAGAGTCTGATGCTTATAAAGATCCCAAAATTCCTTTAGATGCACAAATGGGGACAGGACATTTAAATGCTTTTCGCGCTTATCAACAATTTAGTGCTGGCCAATGGGAACCGACAAAAGCTGTTCCAGCCATTGGTTGGGATTATCGAGAAGTTACGGCGGGAAATGCTGTTGATTATCAGTTAACCAAACCGTTAAAACAAGGGAGTTTTGTTTCCATTACACTTGCTTGGGATAGATTAGTCGAGTTGAGCGATCGCAATCAAAACCAGATGTTTGATATTGGGGAGACTTTTAACAATAAAGGTTTGAATAATCTTGACCTCTACCTAGTCAAAGCTGATGCTAAAAATTCTGAGACTGGTGCTGTTTGTTCTTCCATTAGTCAAATTGATAGTGTAGAACATATTTTTTGTCCCGTTCCTGCTAATGGTAATTACAAAATCCGTGTGCAGCTTCGCCAACAGATAAACACCGCAACTCAACCTTATGCTTTGGCTTGGTGGACTGGGAATTGAAGTATGAAGTGTGAAGTATGAAGTATGAATATTGACAAGGAAATAGAAATTTTACTTTTGTCCGAATAATTAAATTTTACCGCTGTTCCCCATTTTCTACTCCCTTTTTCTTGCCGTTACAAAAACTGTAACCGTCAAAGGTTAATGCCCTAATTAATGCAATAGTGAATCATCAACGCATTTAGCATCAATCTTGATTAATCTTTGGTAAGTGAGGTGGAAGAATGAATCGGCAAAAGTTAAGCGGTATGAAAGCCAATTTTCTGCAAAGGCGTTACGCTGCCAGTCTGGGACGGCGTTACGTCTTAGCTGCTGCTAGTGTCGTTTTACTAGGTGTACTTGGTTGTTCTCAAGTTAATAGTAATAGTGATGCTCTTGCCGACTCGAAAACGCCTCAACCAGAATTACCAGTGCAAAAAAAAACAGTCAAAGCTGATACTAAATTGGTAAATGCCAATAATAAATTTGGCTTCAAGCTGTTTGAGGAAATTTTGCAAGCAGAAAGTGGCGAGAAAAACATTTTTATCTCACCTTCGAGTTTAGCGATCGCCTTAGCCATGACCTATAACGGTGCTAGTGGCTCTACCCAACAGGCAATGGCTAAAACTCTAGAATTACAAGGTATGAATCTGGCAGCAATTAACGCCAATTATGCCGCCTTAAAAAGGCTATTAGAAAATCCCGACGCTAACGTGCAATTAAATATTGCTAACTCGCTGTGGGTGAATAAAGATGTAAAAGTACGTCCAGATTTCTTGCAAAGAAACCAAGAATTTTACAAAGCAAAAGTAGCTAATTTAGACTTTAAATCTGCATCTGCCTTAAGTAGCATTAATAATTGGGTTAACGATAATACCCAGGGCAAAATCAACAAAATAGTTGACCAAATTGACCCCAATCAAGTGCTGTTTTTGATTAATGCTATCTACTTCAAAGGACAATGGAGTGAGAAGTTTGATCAAAATCAAACTGCTGAATATCCTTTTTACAGCGCATCAGGGCAGCAAAAACCACACCCAATGATGTCGCAAACAGGCGAGTATAAATATTATGAAAACGAGCAATTCCAAGCAGTAAATTTACCTTACGGTAAAGATGGCAAAGTCAGCTTTTATGTCTTTCTGCCAAAACAAAACTCTAATCTCAAAACTTTTTATCAAAACTTAAATGCTGAAAACTGGGAAAAATGGTTAGCACAATTCAATAGCCAAGAAGGTTTTATTCGCCTACCCAAGTTTAAAACCGACTACGAAGTGACACTCAACGATGCGCTGAAAGCTTTAGGTATGCAAGAAGCTTTTAGCAAGCAAGCTAACTTTTCTGGTATTGGCAAAAATTTAGCTATTAGCCAGGTAAAACATAAAACTTTTGTGGAAGTCAATGAAGAAGGCACAGAAGCGGCTGCGGCGACATCTGTAGGGATAGTAGCAACATCCTTGAGAGAAAAGCCAGAACCATTCCGGATGATAGTTGACCGTCCTTTCTTCTGCGTCATTCGAGATAATCAAACGGGTAGCATTTTGTTTATGGGTTCAATTCTTGAGCCAGCATGACAAGACGTAAGCCTATTCAAAACCCGCAAGAAATTATTCAAGGGATGTTTCGTATTTAACTGCCTCTCATCCCCAAGCTCCACTCCGTTTCGTATGGGGTCTTCCCGGCAAATTATAGCAAAGTGCTGAGTGCTGAGTGCTGAGTGCTGAGTGCTGAGTTGGAGTTCAGTATTTTCAGGAGTTTCAGCCACAAACATAGTCCTAACCTATGCTTCGACTGCTATATCTAAGGTAATGTCGGTTCGGAAAAGCTGAGAGGATTTTGGACTTCGGTTTTAGGGCATTCTTCGGCTACGCTGGGTGCAGGTTTCTCAGATTTCGAGGTGCTTTCATCTGTTTCGCTGGTTAACCTCCCAGGACGAAGTGCTACTAATGCAGTTTTGACGATGACGGCCGTAGGTACAGCGACAATAACACCCAATAGTCCGCCTATTCTGGCACCAGTTAATACAGAAATTAATATCCAAACTGGGTTTAAGCCTGTAAAACTGCCTAATATCCGGGGAGCAATTAAATTTTCTAAAATTTGTTGCACAATTACGGCTGCAAGTAAAACTCTGGCTCCCATCCAAAAGTCTTGTAACGCCACTAAAGAGGTAGTCAGGATAATACCGACAGAACCGCCAAAGGGTACAAGAGCCATAATGCCAATTGTCAAGCCGAATAACAACCCAAATGGCACCTTCAACCACAAAAAGGCGGGAATCAAGGCTGAAGCCATGCAGGTAGATAAAATTAGCTGCGTGATAAAAAAGTTTTGAAAACTAAGGCGGACTGTTTGGGAGAAAGGTTCCCGAAATCTGCTGGGTAGCCAATCTACTAAACTTTGCCAGAGTTCATCGCCATGTTGCAAAAGATAAAAAGTCAAAACCATCGTCAGCAGAAAATCGAGCAAGCTGGTGAAGGTGACGACAGCCAGGTTGAGAACTTGTCCGGCTATGGCCTGTAATTGTCCCTTGACGCGATCGTTTATTTGGACTACAAGTGCATCAAGGTTAATTGGTAAGCCGAGAACTTCTGCTTTCTCGTTTAACATCATTAACTGCGATCGCCCAGAATCAATCAACTCTGGTATGCGAGCCACTAGTTGTTGTGCTTGGGTAAGGGCTAGGGGAAACAGAGTTACGCCCAATGCTAACAAAATTGATAACGCTAATAAAAACACCAGTACAGCAACTTGCTCTCGTTTAGCACCGTGATGCTCCATCCAGCTAACAGGGTAGTTGAGCAAAAATGCCAGTACCGAGGCTCCGACTAAAATAACTATTAGGGAATGGAAATACTCAAAAATTGCTGAAATTGCCCACCCATTGAGGACTAGCAGTGGTGCGAACAGAGCGATCGCTCCGATTCGCGCTATTGGTGTTAGTGTTTGCCACCAGTCGATTAGCTTGCGTGTCTGCATCTTTAGCCGCTTGCGAGATAAAACTAAATAAAATCTTTCTCTATAGCCTATTATCTCTAACTACATTACAGTCTTTCATCTCTCTAGTTTAGGATTAGACTCAGCCAAATGGAAAATCTTGAACCAATTCATGACTCTTTGGGGATAGAAGACGGGGATGACTCTGTCTCACCTGAGATTTTTAGTCAAAACTCCCATCCTAATCAAAGACAGTTACTGATTTATGTAATACCAGTTATTGGTTTTCTGCCCTCGCTTTGGACTTTATATAGTCGTCAAGGAAGTCGGGAACAACTGACAGTTAGCCGTCAGTCTGTTACTATGACATTTACTTGGCTGTTAGCTTATCTGTTATTAGCAACTGGAGCAGCATCTTCTGAATTTTTTGCCTTGCGTTTATTAATACTCAATAGCTTTCTCACATCTGGTTATTTTTTGGTGAGTATTTGGCTAATTTTTCGGATTATTCGCGGTCAATATAGTCGTTTACCAGGGTTGAGCAACTTAGCTGAGCGAGTATTAGGCAAGTATTTATAATGATGCTGAATAGTTAATCTTTAGACAGTATTTTTACTGAATTTTTATCTAATTACAAATTATCTCCTAGCGGATCTGGTCAAACTGACTTATTGTTGTCATACTTCAATAAAACACAACAGGATTTACCACAAAAAAGAAAAATCCTGCTATAAGTGTTGTGGTTGACATAACAGCGAAAAGTCAACATGGTTAATTAAGAGTTAACTATTATGAGTTGATGTATTTGCATATTTATAATCTGCAAATTTACCGAATTTAATCAGCAAGTGTGAGGAAGTCTGTGACCATTCAAAGAACTTCGGCGGAAGAAAACCACTCAAAAACCCCTAACTTGAAGGGCAGAAAGTCAATCAACCCTAAATCGGGACGTTGGCTGTGGTTCTGGGTGGGTATGGGCGGTATTGCAATGGTGTCAGCAATGGCTGGTGCTTTGTTGGCGGTTTCTTTAACTAGTACGCCGTTGCAGCAAGCCGATCTCAGCCCCCAAGAAGAAGCCGTCTTTGATAGCGATGCGATCGCAGGTAGTGGATTGCGATTCTCCGAATTAACTCGCCCTGTAAATCTTTTAGTTCTGGGAATGAGTGTATTACCACCAGATGTCCAAAATCCTCCCGCTGATACCAAAAATCTTCGCTACTTGCCGCAAGTCAATTCCTTTGATGGTCTTTCTGATGTCATGCTGTTGGTCAAATTTGACCCACAGACTAAAAAAATAGCCATGCTCTCGATTCCCAGAGATACACGCACAGAAATCGAAGGGCATGGAATGCGAAAAATTAATGCTGCTAATGTGGAAGGCGGCCCAGCTTTAACTGCTAAAACGATCAGCAATCTTTTGGGCGGTGTTGGTATTGACCGTTATATTCGGATTAATGTTTTGGGAGTTGCTAAACTCATTGATGCTTTGGGTGGTGTGACAGTATATGTTCCCAAAGATATGAAATACCAAGATGATTCTCAGCATCTATATATTAATTTAAAAGCAGGCAAACAACATCTCAACGGCGAGCAAGCACTCCAATTACTCCGTTTTCGTCATGATGAATTAGGTGATATCGGTCGGATTCAACGCCAGCAAATGGTAATTCGGGCTTTGACTGACCAGAGTCTCAACCCGGCGACTCTCGCTCAATTACCCAAAATTCTCAACGTCGTTAAAGAACACATTGATACTAACCTGACGGTAGAAGAATTAGTGGCATTATTAGGTTTTGGTGCGCGGACTAATCGCTCCAATATGGAGATGTTAATGCTACCAGGGCGCTTTAGTGAGAAAGGCGAGTATGATGCCAGTTATTGGTTGCCAAATAAAGAAGGCATTGCCAAACTTATGGCTAAACAATTTGGCTTAGAATCAACTACCGAAAATCTTGATACACAGGCAACTGAGCCAGCTTCTGTGCGTGTCGCAATTCAAGATAGTACAGGTAGCGATCGCGCCACTCTGCGGCCTTTAATTCGAGCTTTGGAAAGAGCGGGTTATCGTAATGTTTATGTCACCAAGCCTTGGACTGAGCCGTTAGAAGTAACTCACATTGTTGCCCAACAAGGAGACGGCAGTAGTGCGGAATCGATCCGCGATATTTTGGGAATAGGCGAAGTACGTGTTGAAAGTACTGGTAGTCTGAATTCTGATGTGAGCATTCAAGTGGGCAAAGATTGGTTGCAACACCAAATGCCTTTGAATGATTCGACTCAATCTTATTAGCTCTTAATTGAATCACAGACTTTTGCAACAGCAGAGTAATTTCCTCTGCTGTTGATTTTTATCAATACCCATTTCTATTTATTTCAGAAACGTGAAAGAGTTGACCACTTGTTGATATGCTCGGCGGTAAATAGCATCATTATTGCCGTAACCAGTTTTAGATAATGACACAACAATAATTCGAGAGTCTTTAGGGTTGATAAAAGCAACGTTTTCGTTTTCGTATAACCCACTAGATTGAAATTTTACGCCCGTTTGTCCGGCAATTTTCGCAGATTTAAAGTCGCGGCTACCTGTAAATTCGTTACTTTGTTTTATCCATTTCTGCAAAGAGAATTTGCGGGGATTATTATATACAGTGACTTGCACATTAGCTGGATATTCTGTACCACCTTCATAAGCTCCAGCACGAATTTTTTGTCCGTGTTGTTGAGTCCAGATATCAATAGCAGCTAGAGGAGAATCAACATTATTTCTAGGAGTTGATATCTTGTTATCTATAACAAAATCTTTGGTAGAGTAACTAAACCGAAAACGAAAGCGATCGCTGCGGTAAATAGCTTGGTCTTGTGCTACAGGTTTAGG
The DNA here is from genome assembly GCA_018993265.1 of Nostoc sp. TH1S01. Classification (GTDB taxonomy): domain Bacteria; phylum Cyanobacteriota; class Cyanobacteriia; order Cyanobacteriales; family Nostocaceae; genus Nostoc_B. Next base: position 9,656 of record JAGKSW010000137.1, on the reverse strand, counting down.
AGTAGACTTTTCTAATAAAACAACTGGTTTTGCGATCGCTTGGTTAGTTGGAGAAGAACTCACTGTAGATTGGCAAGCGAGTGTTCCTGCTGCTAGCAAACTCATCAAAATTGGCTGCCAAATCCATTGCTTAATTGGCTTGTGGTGAACTTGCATAATTCTTACTGGGAATTTTATTGTTGAGACTATGGCGAGATATATAGCTCCAAGTTTTCCACAACAATTTCCGCAATTTATCAAAATACAATTTAATAATCAGAACTCAGAATTCAATTCAACAATACATTAAATCTTCCATCTACCGAGTCTACAAATTCCTTAATTCTGATTCCTGAATCCTGATTTCTGAATTCTTCTTTAACAAAACTTCAAGCGCCCAGACTTTAAAAGCCTGGGCGCTTGAATCATAGGTTGCAGAGAAACTTCTGCGAAGTAGTTAAATTAAGCAGGCATCATTTGCATAGAACGGCAGGCTTCAGCGCACTTACGGCAAGCTGCGGCACATTCCATCATCTTGGAATCATCACTCATGTTCTCACAAGTCATTGCACAGCGATCGCACATTTCAGCACACAACATACAAGTACGTCCCATGAATTCCGAACCGCCCATCATCATGTTCATACACATCATGCACATCTCAGAGCAATCGCGCATCATACCCATCATGCTCATGTCCATGTACATACCGCCTTTGCTCATGCAGTATGTCATAGTTTCCATACACATTTTGTGACATTCCATGCAAGCATTCATGCAGGTTTGCATTTCAGAAGTCATGGATTCAGTCATCATCATCATCATCATAAGAAAAACTCCTGATTTTTTGATGTTTTAATACTGCCCTTTATAGGGCTTACCTATAACATTAATCTGATATTTTTCAGTGGTCAATATAGTTTTTTATGTCTTTTTTTTAAGCCATTAATTCCGATGAATTTACCGGAATTCCTAAACAATTACCCATAAAGTAGTGATATTTGTCAGAAAATGATTAATATACTCAGCTTTCAAACAACGGTTGAACGCCGTAGATTATTTCGCAACCTCACACTCTAGCTATAAAGAGAGTTTAGAGCCTTTTTATTGCCATAAATAATGTTATATTTCTTTAACTAGCAATTAAAAAACAATTTAAACTTAGTACAAGTTTTTTCTATAAATTTCATTTATCCAAAGATAGATATACGTAAATATATCTAGAAAATATTTTTGCATTTTGAAATTTTTTGAAAAATAAAAAATATATTTACAGAAATCTATTATTAAAAGGCTAAAAATAGATAGAATTACAGCAGTATTTTCAATGGATTTCCAGAAATTACAGCAGTTTCGATATTCGTAAAATCATATAGAGACGTTACATATAACGTCTCTATATGATTTTAGGTTTTACACTTGTACCTCATGTATCCAAAATATGCTGTAAATTATCCATTTTTCTGACTTTTCACGGCATCTGGAAAACGCTATTTTGGGCTTTTCTCAAACCCCGATTTTTACGTTAGCCATTTTCATTAACTTAAAACTATTGAGAATTAGCCAGTGGAAAAAGTCACGCTGTTTCGTGATTTGAGGACTTACCGTGAAAAGTCAGATCCATTTTTCAGAGTGAAGACCATAATTTTATGCTTATTCCTCTGCTTCCTCTGCTTCCTCTGCTTGCCAAAGCGATTGATGATTTTTTTATTTGAAAGTTTTCAATATCCGTCTTTCTAGAAATTTAAAGTGTTAGTTTAGCAACAGTTTGGGGAATTATAACAACACTACTCTCATAGATATTGGCAGCCAGAGCCATCACATCTGACTAAGCTAGTCTCATCCATGAATATTCCACAGATCATAGCTGAGTTTTCGCTAATGCATCTTCAGCAAAGAACATGGTCAGAAAACGAACCATATTTATTTGTTATCGCTAAAATTCGCGCCAAAACCAGGATTGGCAAAGACAGGGGTAAAGCAGGATGACGCTAGCTCAACGAGCGATTAAACTGTGGGTAATGTCAATCATTTATAGCTAAAGCTATACATAAATAAAACTAATGACATTGTTAATTATTTCTAAAGTCTAACTCTGATCTAAAAAACTACTTATGACAGTGCATCAACGTGGTGTTGGGGAGACCGCTGATTTAATTATTGGTGTTCACAACCAAGAAAATCAACAATTACAACCCAATTCAGCTCCTGTGGGTGCCCTTGCCAGAAGAAAAGGAACTATTTCTACTTTTCTTGCTCCCTTGACTCAGGACACTTTTAAACAAGTTGTGACTGAGGTCGAGCATAAGTTACAGATTGTACATCAAACCCTGTCAATGTTGGATTCTCACGGGTTTGAAACAATTCTGCAAGAAATGTTGCAGTCAATTACCTTAAAAACTGGGGAATTATTAGGAGCAGACCGAACAACTATATTTTTGTTAGATGAAGAAAAACAAGAATTATGGTCAATTGTGGCTGCGGGAGAAGGCGATCGCTCGTTAGAAATACGGATACCAGCTGATAAAGGAATTGCTGGTGAAGTTGCCACTTTAAGACAAGTAGTGAATATTCCCTTTGATTTTTATAACGACCCCCGGTCAATATTTGCCCAAGCACAAGAAAAAGTTACTGGCTACCGTACCTACACAATGCTGGCTTTGCCACTGTTAAATGAACAAGGGCAATTAGTGGCAGTAGTACAATTACTCAATAAATTAAAATCAATCCACGATATCAACGCGCCACTAGCAGAGCGGATTGATACCAAAGGTTTTACGCGCAGCGACGAACAATTATTTCAAGAATTTGCGCCTTCGATTCGCCTGATTTTAGAATCTTCGCGCTCTTTTTATATGGCGACGCAAAAACAAAGAGCGGCGGCGGCGTTGATGAAAGCGATTAAGTCTTTGAGTCAAAGCAGTCTTGACTTAGAAGATACCCTGAAGCGGGTAATGGACGAAGCCAAAGAACTAATGAACGCCGATCGCAGTACCTTGTGGTTAATCGATCGCGATCGCCATGAATTATGGACGAAAATTACTCAAGATGACGGTACAAAAAGAGAATTACGTGTACCCATTGGTAAAGGTTTTGCGGGGATAGTCGCTGCATCCGGTAAAACCCTGAATATTCCTTTTGATTTATACGACAATCCCGACTCAGAAACAGCCAAACAACTTGACCAACAAAATGGTTATCGTACTTGTAGTTTATTATGTATGCCAGTGTTTAACGCCGACCAACAATTGATAGGTGTTACACAGTTGGTAAATAAAAAGAAATCTGGTGATTTTCCGCCTTATAATCCCGTAACTTGGCCGAAAGCGCCTGAATGCTTCCAAGCTAGTTTTGACCGCAACGACGAAGATTTCATGGAAGCTTTTAACATTCAAGCGGGGGTGGCGCTGCAAAATGCTCAGTTGTTTGCCACAGTTAAGCAACAAGAACAAATGCAGCGAGATATTTTGCGGAGTCTTTCTAATGGGGTAATTTCTACAGATAAATCAGGTTGTATTATTGCTGCTAACGAAAGTGCGAAACGCTTGCTAGGTGTAGAAACTGAAGAACGTTTAGAAGGTAAATTAATTAGTGAAGCGATCGCTATCAAAGAAGGCGACTTTCGCAAATGGTTTCAAGATGCCTTACATGGAAATGATAACAAACGCCGTCAGCAATATTATCCTGACCGTACGCTCATCAGTGCTGGTACGGAACAAGAACAACACAGTATTAATTTATCAATTAACTCCATAGCCGATGTCAACGATCAGCAGCAAGTCCGTGGTGCGTTGGTGGTTATGGAAGACATTAGTGATGAGAAACGCCTCAAGAGTACCATGTACCGTTACATGACTCAGGAATTAGCGGAAGAATTACTCAAGTTAGATGATGCCAAACTAGGAGGCGATCGCAAAGAAGTTTCGATTTTATTCTCTGATATTCGCGGCTACACCACTTTGACAGAAAATCTAGAAGCAGAAGAAGTGGTGAGTATGCTCAATGAATATTTTGAATCAATGGTAGAAGCTGTTTTTAAACATAAAGGCACTCTTGATAAATACATCGGCGATGCGATTATGGCTGTGTTTGGTTCACCTCTACCTTTGGAAGAACACGCTTGGATGGCTGTACAAACATCCATAGAAATGCGTCATCGCTTGCAGGAATTTAACCACCGTCGTTACGCTGCTAATAAACCAAGAATTAATATTGGCATTGGGATTAATTCTGATACAGTCATTAGCGGCAATATCGGCTCAAGTAAGCGGATGGAATTTACCGCTATAGGTGATGGTGTGAACCTTGGTTCTCGCTTAGAAAGCGTCAGCAAACAATACGGTTGCGACATTATTCTCAGTGATAATACATTTAAACCCTGCGAAGAATATATTTGGGCGAGAGAATTAGATTACATTCGCGTCAAAGGTCGAAACGAGCCAGTATCCATATATGAATTAGTTGGTTTACGTTCTGACTCTATTCCCAGCGAAAAAATGCAAGTAATAGAGCATTATCATAAAGGACGCGAGTATTACCTCAAGCGTCGGTTTACTTATGCTAGAGCTGAATTTGCCAAAGTTTTAGCCGTGGACAACCAAGATAAAGCCGCTATGTTACATCTGTTGCGTTGTCAGCATTGGCTACAATCACCACCAACTGATTTCGATTGGGATGACGGCGTTTGGACGTTTAATGAGAAGTGAAATTATCTGGGTAATCCCAATTCTGTGAGCAGCTGCACTTTATACAGCAGTGCTATTTGATACAGCAGTTTCGATATTCGTGAAATACTGTAGAGACGTTACATGTAACGTCTCTACATGGTTTGAGGTTTTACGCTTGTACCTCATGTACCCAAAATATACTGTATGTGAACAAAACAGACAAGGGAGAGATGTTTGTAAATCATTGAAGATTGCTATAAATTCTGTAGAGATTTTGTCTACAACATCTCTACAATTATCAATTAATTGCATCTTCATAAAGAAAAAGTATTAGAGATTTCTGCTAATTTTGGAGGGCGATCGCTGATAAATTGCCCTGAAGTTATCAAGTTTATTTTGTCATTAATTTACTGATTTGTTGTATCTTTTTGTTGACTTAACCAAGCTTCTAAATCTGATGGGGTGACAAAATCTAATAATGCTTCTCCTAGAGCTTCTAATTGTTCAATAGATAATCCTTGAATTTGCTCAATTAAAAATATATCGATTTCTCCCAACCGCCGATTTAACTGGCGCAGAATTAGTTGCTGCTCTCCTCGTTGCAAGCCTTGTTGCAAGCCTTGCTCTAAACCTTGTTGTAACCCTTCCTCTCTAGCGCGTTCTCTATCTTGTTGATACAGTGGTGCTAATCTCATCACTAACTCCCGATCATCTGTTTCGATATTTTGGTTGATTCGCAAATTTTGTTGCAGGCTATAGAGTAATTCTAGCGTCACTCTTTGAAAAGGGTGATTTGCTGGTAGTGCTGTTAATTCATCAATCGCTCGTTGCTGTACTTTACCACGCCCCAGTATTCTCAGCCACAAGGTTTCTGGAGTTAATGGTAACTGATGAATTACAACTATGGCTGTCCGCAAATATTCCGCTAAAAAGTAAACTCCCTGCACCCAATCTGATTTGCGAACTGCACCAAAACCGGAAAGAATTGTCTCGGAAGCAGTGGGTGTAAGTATCCATTGTTGGGGAATTTCTGAGTCTGATATTTTGCTTTTGCTGCGATTTGCTTCTCTCTGAATTGCCTTGTTTACTTCTAATGATTTTGATAGACAATCTTTAATTTCTTCGATTGATGCTGGGTTGCGGAACGGTTCAAAGATAGCTGGTGTTGTCGCCATTCTTCCTAATATTCCCAATGTGGCTAGATTAGCTGTTTGGCTGGGAATTGGTGTGAATAATACGTCTATTTCTCGTACTTCTGCTGCGACTCGACTTGGTGCTTGGACTTGTCCAAATGGTTTTAGGAGTTCTTCTAAATAGTCTTTAGAGAATTGATCATGGATAAATCTCGTCATTATTTAATTAATTCGAGACGGATATTTTCTGTTATTTTACCAAAGTGATCACCCTCCAGAACCAGCAAAGATATCTGATGGCGATCGCTGATAAATTGCGCTGAAATTATCAAGTTTATTTTGTCATTTTTTAATTAGAAGTCCCTTAAAACCAAATTGATTTATGACGATTATCTAGCGCCAGAAACCAGGAAAAAAACCAGGCCACAAAGCCGAGTCACTACTACTGTAAAACTGCAATCTGCCGTAACCTAAAAATTGACCGTGGGATTTTTCGCCTGTAGGAAAAGCCGTAACTCCAAACAGGTAAACACCAGTACTTCGCGGATTTTGCCAGGGTTTTAGACCAATTGTAATGGTTTTACCGGGAGACACTGGCGGGTCAAATGTGAGGGTGACTGTTCGTGTTTTTTTATCGCCTGTTACATTCTGCAATCCTATCTTTTGTCCTTTGCCTGAAGGTTTACCTTCAAAAGCCACACTATCGTTTAAATCAAAGGTAATATTGTCTACTCCTTCATGCTGATTAATTGCTAGGCGTTGTAGTGGTTCGCCAGCATTTTCTGGCAAACTAATTGTAAAGTAATATGTCGCTCCCCACGCATATACCTCATTATAGGTAGTAGTTGCATTAACTAAACGCGGTGGTTGTGCAAAATACACTGTGCCATCTTGTAATTGAATGGCGTAACTTGAGGGCAGCAGATATCCCTTAATTAAGGTTATGCTAGCGATCGCTGCACCTAACAAAACTCTAGGACGCATAAATTTTTTGGATGGTTACTTAATTCATATTGTAATTTGAGTGCGCCGTGCCTGTATTCTTTCCATTATCTTCAGTGTTAAACAAGCACAACAATAGATGTTTTTATTACAAAAATCTGATTAATTTACTTTTGTAGATAAATTTTATTTTTCACCTTTCTTTACATTTCTATTACTATTTTTGTTTTCTTAGTTAATACTAATTTGCAAAAGTTAATTGATATTTGTTGTCAAAGTCACTCCTAAAGTTAGAAACTAAGAGTAAAAGAACAGCAATTATTTTGTATTATGAATACACTTGCTACAGTTACATTCAAGCGGTCAAATTGGCGACCTGCCATTATCTTGACCTTGGGCTTTTGGTTAAGTGGTAGTCTGATTTTAGATTGGGTAATAATGCCTACCCTTTATTTTTCTGGCATGATGAATGAAGCTAGTTTTACTACAGTCGGCTACGCAATTTTCTGGAATTTTAATCGCGTAGAATTATTATCTGCTGCGATAGTTTTAACTGGTGTATTGGCTTTAAGTAAAACCAGACATGATTGGCATCCTAACACTATTGTTTTTGCGGTCATTTTGCTAACAGTATCTCTGCTAGAAACTTATTTTTTAACTCCGAATATGTGTGCTGCTGGAATTCATCTCAATATGTTTGAAACATCTGCAATTCCAGCAGCAATGGATTTATTACATGGTGGTTACTGGGTATTAGAAACCGTTAAGCTGATGACTGGTGGAATATTGTTAAGCCAATGCTGGCGGATGCAAGCGGAATAAAGGGAATTGGGAGTAGGGAGTAGGAAACTCACCTAATATTGTCTTTGAATTGAAAAAGTAATTTATTGACGAAAATTGAATGCAAAAACCCCAGTCTTGCTAAAAAACTGGGGTTCTCATTTTTTAGTCAAAATTTATCAACTTAATTCTGACTTCTAACTTCTTCTTCAAGGCGTTTATTCCGATTCTGGTGATTCTTCGTTGTTAAAAAATAATAAGCGTACAGCGAGGATGGCAAAACCGACAGCCGCGATCGCTTTTAATATCCTTGTAGGTAATAACTCTGCAACTGCACCACCAGCTAATGCGCCTAAAAGGCTAGTTAATAATAATGCGCCTGCTGTGCCAAAAAATATAGCCTTTTGAGATTGACCACGGCTAGAAAGTGCGATCGCCGCTAACTGGCTTTTGTCTCCTAATTCTGATAAAAAAACTGTAATAAAGCTTAGTCCTAAAAGATGCCAATCCATAATGTTAAGGGGAGTAGGGAGTGGGGAGTGGGGAGTAGAGGAATTAACCTTGCAATACATCCCAAAACAGCATGACGGAAATTAACAACAACATAACTCCGGCTGATTTTTCTACAGTTTTGGGACTGAGGCGGCTAGATATCCAACTTCCCAAAAGTACACCTAGTAAACTTGTGCTAATCAATGCAGCCGCAGACCCTAGAAACACTACCCAAGGTGCATGAGATTCTGCACTCATTAATAAAGTAGATAGCTGGGTTTTATCACCAATTTCTGCGAGAAATATCGTCACGAATGTTGTGCTAAAAACCACAAATACTGATTCCCGCTTTTTGGGACTTTCAGTAATTACAGGTTGCAGAGACTCAATAGTTGCAGTCTTCGCTTGAGATTTATTGTTTTCCTTTAATTCTGGCAAGTCTTTCGCAGAAATAGCTACAGGTGCAGTGTCGAGTTTCACAGGCGTAGTTTTGTTGCTAGATATTTTTCATATTCTTCTCATTTTCTCAGATTGTTGTAAAAAATTGCAACTATTTTGCATAAATAGATAGCAACAGTAAACAGTTACAATGAGTGATATCATTAATTGGTTGCAATAAATATTATGGAACGTGAAGCTTTAACAGTCCGTTTTCCCTCTGAATTACTTGCCAAAGCCAGAAAACTCAAAGATGAGAAGGAATCGTTTAATGATTTTATAGTTGAGGCTTTAGAACGAGAGGTAAAACGCAGGCGCGGATGGGCTGCACATCAACGAATTATTGCCCGTAGCGAAATCATCAAAGCCAAAACTGGTATACAACCAGCCTCTATAGATTTGATTCGCAGTCTTAGAGAGGATAAGGGGCTACATGACTAGAGTTTTGTGTATAGATACCAGTGTTTGGATTCCCTACCTTCTCCCAGAGACTTATCAAGCACAAGCGATAACCTTAATAGCAGAGGCGTTAAGCTTGAATATCCGCTTAGTAGCTCCGGCTTTTGTTTGGGCAGAAGTTGGTTCTGTACTACGCAAAAAAACACGAATGGGATTCATTACCACAGAGGAAGCATTAGGTTTTTTTGAAGACTTCTGCGAACTTCCAATTGATTATCTTGAAGAAGAAGCAATTCGGTTAAAAAGTTGGGAAATTGCAGAGCAGTACCAATTATCGACTCTTTATGATGCCGCATTTCTCGCTTGTGCTGAGATGACATCTGCTGAGTTTTGGACTGCTGACGCTGCACTAGTTAGAAAACTCACACCAAGACCTGCTTATCTGCGAGAAATAGGGGAAATATAGAAATTTTTTCATAAATCGTTCGTTCGGTTAACTAGTTTCATTAAATACGGTTAACCGTACCAAGTGTTTGTATAAGCTTAATAGTACATTTGTAATAATCTTTTTTATACAGTTAATTTAAATCGATTTTGTAAATAATTACTACGAAATACAATATAGTTTCTTTTCAGCCTAACCAAGACTGACACTTATAAAACAAGTAGTTATTGTTATTCTAAATAATTATTCCAAATACTTATTATCAACCAATATGTATTTAAAGAAAATTTTAATTGAAAATGTTGGCCCTATAGATCGCTTAGAAATTGAATTACCATTCAATGAAAACTCTAAACCAAAGGGGAGCATCCCACTTTTTAT
>JAGKSW010000027.1 GCA_018993265.1 Nostoc sp. TH1S01 | reverse complement strand
CTCGTAAAACCCAAAAAAATTGCACGGGCTTTCTGTGAACTGCGCTGTACATTTGGAAATCGCTCAATTGTTCCTGACATTTCTGTGTTTCTGTGGGATAGAATACCTCGTCAAGAGAATGGTGGGGTTGCTAATGTTTTCTTAATTGCCCCAGATTGGACAATTGAAATTTTATCTCCTGATCAAAGTCAAACTAAAGTTATCAAGAATATTCTCCATTGTCTCAAGTATGGAACTCAGATGGGATGGCTGATTGATCCCAAAGAAAAATCTGTGTTTGTTTACTTGCCAAATCAACCCACTAACGTTTATGAAGAACCGGAAACAAAGTTACCAGTTCCAGAATTTGCTAAAGATTTCAGCTTAACATTAGAAGATTTATTTAGCTGGTTATTGGAGTGATTTTAATTACGCTTTTTCCTGGCTAATAATCTCTTATATAAATTAGCGATCGCAGTTCATCTTTACCACAGTAAGTAAAAATTTACACTAAAGAACAGCGACGCTGCAATGCTTTCTGAAGTAAAATTTGATATTCTTCATCGCCAATCCCGTAAGCACCAAAGCGTTCTAAATGTGGGTTCATCATTTGAGCGTCAAACAGGACAAATTGTTTTTGGCGCAATCTTTCCACTAACTTAACCATTGCTACTTTTGAGCCTTCGGGAATGCGGTAAAACATCGATTCACCGATGAAAGCACCACCAATGACTATTCCTAAAATACCGCCGGCGAGTTCATCACCTTGCCAAGTTTCAAAACTGTGAGCAAAACCTGTTTTATGCAGTAACAAGTAAATTTCTTTTAATTCATCTGAAATCCAGGTTGTTTCTCGGTTCGCACAGCCAGCCACAACAGCCGGAAAATCGCGATTAATCGCCACTGTAAACCGTTCTTGATTCAATACACGCTGCAACGACTTAGGATAGCGGAATCGTTGATCTAAAGGAATCAAAGTACGATCGCGGCTTCCATACCAACCCAAGCCATGAGCGTCATCAGCCATGAGAAAATAACCTTGGGCATATCCTTGAATAATTGCAGCGATATCATATTGCATAGATAGATCAAAATATAAAAAATATTCAGAGGAACGCAATTTGATGCGATCGCCATCCTCTGCGCTCCTCTGGGAGATATTTAGCATTACTCTGCGTTTACCAAAATGACACAACCAATTCCATCCATTACCCTACCACCAGCTAACAACCCCCTCCTTGAAGGGGAGTGGTTACAAGAGCGTTTGTTGCGGTGGTTAGATGCAGAATTTATCCCTGAAGCAGTTAACCAAAAGATTGCTCAAAGAGCCGCGCAAATTTATGTGCGCCAACGAATGGAAGGAGAAAACGACTTGGGTTCTCTGGTCATTGCCATTGTCACAGAGATGCAAGGGTTTGATTTTTCCAAAAGCTTTTATGGAGAGTTTGCGATCGCTAACGCCGTCAGCGATCTACTCTTAGAAAGTCTGGGTATAGACCGTTGCTGCGGTCAATAATTATTGTCATTGTCATTTGTCCTTTGTCCTTAGCAATAACCAATGACTAATGACCCTTCGGGTTCGCCAGTTGCTCATGGGGGAAACCCCCAAGACCGCACTGGCTCACTAATGACTAATGACCAATGACTACCAGCTAGACTTAACCACTCCAGGTAACAAACCTTCGTGCGCCCATTCCCGCAGAACGTTCCGAGATAGTCCAAAGTCACGGTACACACCTCTGGGACGACCAGTTACCCAGCAGCGATTGCGGCGACGGTTGGGCGCACTGTTACGAGGTAGTTGTTGAATTTTACGGTGAGCGTCCAGTTTCTCTTCTAAAGATTCTGCCTGTTGGAACTCTTCCAACAGAGCTTCCCGCTTTTCCGCATACTTTGCGATTAACTTGGCGCGTTTTTTCTCGCGCTCAATCATACTTTTTTTCGCCATACATTCTAAATAAAGACAGCATTTTCCATTCTACAGTGTCCGAATCAATTCTAGGGATACTCATTAACAGTTATCAGTGGGCAGTTATCAGTAAACAGTAATGTATAGCTGTTGCCAGATGTATTTAAAACATAAGCTTCTCACAAAACCCATATATAAAGAGGCTTTCAAACTTAATTACTGTTTACTGTTCACTGTTAACTGATTTTATTTGCCTTGCCTATTGTAATCACTTTATGAGCCGTCGGACATAAATCAGCCAATTCACAAGCTGCACAAGCGGGAGAACGAGCTTTACAAACAGCACGACCATGATAAATCAGCCGAATTGACCAATTTTCCCAATCTGGCTGGGGTAATAACTTCATTAAATCTTGTTCAATTTTAATGGGTTCAGCATATTTAGTTAAACCCAAGCGTTGGCTCAAACGCTTAACGTGAGTATCTACAGTCACCCCAGCATTGATCCCATAAGCATGAGCCAGAACTACATTTGCTGTTTTCCGCGCCACACCAGGTAATTTTAATAATTGCTCCATTTGATTGGGAACAACCGAATCAAATTCATTCACAATCATCCGACATGCGGCTTGAATGTTTTTAGCTTTATTGCGATAAAACCCTGTAGAACGCACCAAGTTTTCTAATTCTTCTAAATCAGCATTGGCTAAACTGGCTGCATCGGGAAAACGGCTAAATAAAGCTGGTGTAACTTGATTAACGCGCTCATCGGTACATTGAGCAGAAAGAATCGTTGCAACTAGTAGTTGTACAGGAGTTGAGTAATTTAATGAGCAAGTTGCATCTGGATATAAATGCTTGAGGCGATGGAGAATTTCTAACGCCCGTTGTTTTTTCGAGGGAGATTTGCGCGTGGTGGTCATAAAAAAGGCAAAAGTAAAAAGGCAAAAGTAAAAAAATAATTGCCTATTCACTCAGAAAGTAGTAAGTAAAAAATAAATTAGCCTGCACAGGCAGGCTTGGTTTGATTAGCCTCAGACTTGAGTCTGAGTGCTTTAATTTTGCACCTATCTTACTGAGTAGTTAACTGGATGGTTTCTTTCACAATTAAGAAAATGCCTAAGCCCAAAAGTAGGACTAAGCCTGTTTGCATCACACCTTCTTGAACACGGCTAGGTAAGGGTTTTCCGCGCAAACCTTCAATTAATAGAAAAGCTAGTTGTCCACCATCTAATGCTGGCAGAGGCAAGATATTGATAATTGCTAAGTTAATGCTGATAATTGCTGCAAAAGATAACAAGTTTGTGCTGTCATCGGCGGCTAATTTTGCACCAACTTTAACGATATTAACTGGCCCCGAAACTTGTCCAATAGTTTGTTGGAAGTTGGTAATTAATTGTCCAAAACCGTTGAGTGTGCCGACAAATAATTGTTGGAAGCGGTTAGCAGCAATACCAAAAATCTCAAAAGGATTGCTGGGGCGACGAAAAACAGGTTTACCATTGGGCCCTAATTGAATCCCAACCAAGCCTTTACCATCAGCACCTTGTGTGGGGGTTAATTTCAGAGAAACTTGTTTATCTTTCTGCTTAACTTTGAATTCAATTTGTTGATTGGGATGGGTTTGAATTTCTTTGGTCAAGATAGCTGTGGACTTTTCGGAAGCTGGGAGTTCTTGGCCATTAATTGCTAAAACTATATCACCTTCTCTAATTCCGGCTTGATAGGCAATAGATTGTTCATTTACTGGTTGAACAATTACACCAGGTTGATAATTGAACTTTTCTGGTATGCCGACAATACCCAATTGCAGAACTAGCACTAAATAGGCAAAAATTAAATTTGCGATGACTCCCGCACTGATCACGATCGCCCGGTCTAAAATTGGACGGTTACGCAGCAGATTCGGGTCGTTGGGTGGAATGTCACTATCTGGGTCATCATCGGGAAAACCAACAAAGCCACCCAAGGGAAAAGCACGTATAGCATATTCGGTTTCCGTTCCTTGGTATTTCCACAAAATCGGCCCAAACCCCAAAGAAAAGCGGTTAGCATAAATGCCTTGAGACCGTGCTGCCACAAAGTGTCCCAGTTCGTGAACCAAAATTAAAACAGCCAAGACTGCGATCGCTGCTAAAACTGACATAAAGCAAATAAGTCAAAATATTCGGATATATTTTCTTATTGTAGTAGTTGGGGAACGGACGCTGAGAGTTCATGCTGTTATGTAGGAGGAGTCAGAAGGACAACACTTTGCTCAAGTCGGGAAACCCGCCCACGCAAGTGTCTCCAGAAGGCAGTCCCAATGAAACTTATTTCATAGCCAAGCATGAAAGTGGGACTAGCATTTTTACTCAGCACTCAGCACTCAGCACTTTCAAGTCAGGAGGTAAAAGTCTTACTATGCGTGGCATACAAGCTTTCAAATTGTATTAACATATCTGACTACTGCTATACTTCTGAGCAAAATAATCAGAAAACTAAGCGCAAAAGTCTATAAGAACGGGAATTTGTCAAAATTTTAACAAGCTATTGTGTCAGTTCTCATGGTATTAATTGCTCTACATTCCTCATTGATTTAAGTTTAGTATATTAAATTACTCTTTAATTGGTGTAATTACATAAATACGACAGATACACTCCCTCAATCAGTCACTTAGATTAAATTTTAAATACTCTTGACAGAAACTTTAAAAACTCACTAAAAAATTGTAGTGAATGAACAGAGTAAATCTAGATAGATATATTGAGACTCAATAAAATATTGCCAAATTGCTCACAATCTCATCGTTAAATAGTTCACTCTGATAGCAGAATTCAGAAATTAGAAGCAAAACAGTCTATTTCTCTACCGTGAGATATAGATTATATACTTCAAGTGAAAATCCGCAATATATCTAAAATAATTAGCTTTTGAGTATTAAGTTAAACTGAGCGCAAAATAAATGGGACAAGGTTTTTTACAAATCGGCTTGACGCTGTGTCTTGTCATAGCGATCGCACCTATTTTAGGAAGATACATAGCGCGTGTGTTCATGGGGCAAAGAACAATCCTTGATCCCCTAATGAACCCAATAGAACACAGCATTTATCTGGTAGCAGGTGTTAACCGAAAAGATGATATGACAGGCTGGCAGTATATCCGGGCACTTCTGTCCAGCAATCTGGTTATGGGTATTTTAGTTTTCGGGTTGATACATTATCAAAGATTTTTACCTTGGAATCCCAATGGATTTTACGCACCACGCTGGGATACATTGCTACATACAGTAATTTCTTTTGTTACCAACACCGACCAGCAACACTATATCCCCGAAACTACTCTCAGTTACTTCAGCCAAGTAGCAGCGTTAGGTTTTTTGATGTTCACCTCGGCTGGTACAGGTTTGGCGGTGGGGATCGCGTTTATTCGCGGGTTGACTAGCAAAAAATTGGGTAACTTTTATGTTGACCTGACCCGTGGCATTACGAGGATATTACTACCGATTTCCCTAGTTGGTGCGATCGCGCTTGTTGGCTTGGGTGTACCACAAACTCTAGATAAAACATTAATTGTAGAAACTCTAGAGGGCAGCACACAATATCTAGCCAGAGGCCCTGTCGCATCCTTTGAAATGATTAAAATGCTGGGTGAGAATGGCGGTGGTTTCTTTGCGGCGAATTCCGCCCATCCCTTTGAAAATCCCAATGGCGCGTCTAACTTAATTGAACTCATCGCCATGATTGCCATTCCCGCGGCTTTGATATTTACCTACGGGAGATTTGCCAAAAACCTCAAACAAGCTTGGCTGTTGTTTTGGATGGTTTTTGCTGCTTTTGTGATTTTAGTATGGGTAACAGCCAGTGGCGAACTACAAGGTAATCCCCTTGTGAATGGCACCTTGGGAGTGGAACTGCCAAATTTAGAAGGTAAAGAAATCAGATTTGGGGCGGTAGGAACGGCATTGTGGGCTGTCACTACCACCGCCACAATGACAGGCGCAGTCAATGGAATGCTGGATTCCTTAATGCCGCAAGGATTATTTGCCACATTATTTAATTTATTTGTGCAGATTATTTGGGGAGGACAAGGTACAGGTATAGCGTACTTGCTGATTTACTTAATTCTCACAGTGTTTTTAACTGGGCTAATGGTAGGACGCACACCAGAATTTTTAGGACGCAAAATCGAAAAACGCGAAATCGTCCTCGCCAGTGTTGTGTTGTTAATTCACCCCATCGTGATTTTAATTCCTAGTGCGATCGCCTTAGCTTATCCCTTTTCTCTGTCTGGCATTACTAACCCTGGCTTTCACGGAATTTCCCAAGTTGTTTATGAATATGCTTCAGCCGCAGCTAATAACGGTTCTGGTTTAGAGAAACTAGCTGATAACACTCTGTGGTGGAATTTAAGCACAGGTTGCAGTATGTTAGCAGGGCGCTACATCTCTATTATTGCCATCTTGCTCTTGGCTGATAATATGTCACGCAAACCAACCACACCAGAAACACCAGGAACACTCAAAACAGATTCGCTACTATTCACCACAGTTACCGCTGGTATAGTACTGATTTTAGGAGTCTTGACATTTTTCCCCGTTTTAGCCCTAGGCCCCATCGCCGAAGGATTTAAACTAGCATCTGGCAGTTAGGGTAGGAAGTGTGAAGTGTGAAGTATGAAGTATGAAGTGGGCAATTCTTCATACCTCCTGCCCCCTGCCTCCTGTCTTCTGCCCCCTTCCCCCTTCCCCTTGCACAACTATATGAATCAAGTGGCACCTACCTCTAAGTCTAAAAAATTGCGTCCGAGCGATCGCCGTCAAGCGCGGAAAAAAGCCAGGATCAAAACTAAAGGAATTTACTTCAGAGCCATCAAGGATGCTTTTATCAAGCTCAATCCCATCGCCGCTATCAAAAATCCTGTGATGTTTCTGGTATGGGTTAGTACTCTCATCACCTTGGCTGTGACTATTGAACCCAACTTATTTGGCCCTACCCAACAGCGAAATCCCCAACTGTTTAACGGTATCCTTACCGGGATTTTGTTTTTTACAGTTTGGTTTGCTAACTTTGCCGAAGCTGTAGCTGAAGGACGTGGGAAAGCTCAAGCCGATGCTTTGCGCTCAACCCAATCAGAAACCATTGCCAAAAAACTCGCCGCTGATGGTTCAATCTCAGAAGTTCCTTCCACTAGTCTCAGACAAGGTGACAACATATATATTGTGGCTGGCGATATCATCCCCGCCGATGGGGAAGTAATTATGGGTGTCGCCTCAGTGGATGAATCAGCCATTACCGGAGAATCTGCACCAGTCCTCAAAGAATCAGGTTCAGACGTAGCTAGTTCCGTTACAGGTGGCACACGTATCATCTCTGACGAATTAATCATTCGCGTCACAGCTGATCCCGGTAAAGGTTTTATTGATCGGATGATTGCCTTAGTAGAAGGGGCAGAACGCAGCAAGACACCCAACGAAGTAGCCTTAACAGTATTACTAGCCGTATTAAGCTTAATATTTTTGTTTGTTGTTGCTACCCTGCCAGCCTTTGCTTACTACGTTCAAACTCCGATTAGCATTCCTGTTTTAGTTGCTTTATTAGTCGCCTTGATCCCGACAACCATTGGTGGCTTACTCAACGCCATTGGGATTGCAGGGATGGATCGAGTCGCTCAATATAACGTGATTGCTACCTCTGGACGAGCGGTGGAAGCCTGTGGTGATGTCAACACTTTAGTTCTGGATAAAACCGGCACAATTACCCTCGGCAATCGTTTAGCGGAAGAATTTATCCCGATTAACGGTCATTCTATGCAGGAAGTGGCTTATATTGCCTTGATTGCCAGCATCTTTGACGATACACCAGAAGGTAAATCGATCGCGCGACTGGCAGAAAGATTAGGCGCACGACTAGATTTTGATCCCAGCCGCGCCACCGCAGTAGAATTTTCTGCCAAAACCCGAATGAGTGGCACAAACCTAGCAAATGGGCGTGAAGTCCGCAAAGGAGCAGTCGGAGCAATTCAAGGATTTGTGCGATCGCGCAACGGCCGAGAAACTCCAGAACTGGATGCTGCATACCAGCGAGTCTCCCAACAAGGAGGTACACCCCTAGCGGTTTGCTTAGATCAAGAGATTTATGGTGTAATATATCTCAAAGATATTGTTAAACCCGGTATTCGTGAGCGTTTTGCCCAGTTACGCCGTATGGGTGTATATACTGTTATGCTCACCGGAGATAACCACATTACGGCATCTGTGATTGCTAAAGAAGCTGGCGTTGATGATTTTATTGCCGAAGCCACACCAGAAGATAAAATCAGCGTCATTCAAAAACAACAAGCTGAAGGCAAACTAGTAGCAATGACAGGTGATGGAACGAACGATGCTCCTGCATTGGCACAGGCAAATGTTGGTGTCGCTATGAATACTGGTACGCAAGCTGCGAAAGAAGCTGCCAACATGGTAGATTTAGATTCTGACCCTACCAAACTCATCGATATTGTCAGTATTGGTAAACAACTGCTAATTACCCGTGGGGCATTAACAACATTTTCCATTGCAAATGATATTGCTAAGTATTTTGCAATTATCCCGGTAATTTTTGCAACCGCTAATTTGCAAAGTCTCAATATTATGAATTTAACTAGCACTAATTCTGCTGTGCTATCGGCATTAATTTACAATGCGCTGATTATTCCCGTATTAATTCCTTTAGCTTTAAAAGGTGTAAAATTTCGACCTTTGACAGCGAATCAATTATTACAAAGGAATATCTTAATTTATGGCTTAGGTGGGTTAATTGCACCATTTATTGCGATTAAAATTATAGACTTGTTGATTACCGCAGTAGGTTTAGCGTAGAAAGGCAAAAGTTAAAGCAAGAAATTTTTGATTTTTTACCCTGTTAGTAAGAGAAATTAGCAGATAAATATGAATAAAGAGTCGATAAATTTAAGGAAACAATGGCGTAAACAAAAACTCGCCGTTGGTATTCTGATTTTCGTTGGATTAAACTTTGGATTTTCTCGTGTAGTTTATGCATCTACGCATAACACATTACAAATTCAATTTACTTGGGCGTATGGCATTTTGGCAGCCATTCTTGTATGTCTGATTATTTACTTATTTGTGGTGGTTTTCCAACCAGAACGCTTTTAAAAAATTTAACAGTCTACTGAACTAACTTCTTAATTTCTACTCAGCACTCAGAAATTTTTATGGTAATTATTCGAGAAGCTCTTAGAGCAATTCGTATGACACTGATCTTATGGTTGCTAACAGCACTGATTTATCCTTTAGCAATCTTGGTTATTGGTCAAGGTTTATTCCCATTTCAAGCAAATGGCAGCATCAGATTCAATATAAATGATGGCAAACCTATTGGTTCAGTTTTAATTGGTCAAATATTCACAGACGATCGCTATTTTCAAGGTCGTCCCAGCGCCATAAGATATAGTCAAGGGAGAAAGGCTAAACCAAATGGGATATCTGGTGGTAGTAATCTTGCTCCTAGTAATCCAGAGTTGCTCAACCGCATTATCGAACAGGCCAATCAATATCAAGAACAAAGTCTTCAACCAGTTGAAGATTTAATTTATACCTCTGGCTCAGGTATAGATCCACATATTTCTTTGAAAGCCGCCAGAGAACAACTATCACGGGTGGCTAATGCGCGTGGGATCAAAGAAGATGACATCATACCTTTACTGAATAAGTTTACTGATGGCAGATTTTTAGGGATTTTCGGCGAGCCAGGAATTAATATTCTCCGCTTGAACTATGAACTTGACTTACAAGATACCAATCGTCAACAAAATCAATGAAATGAAGTATGAAGTCTGAAGTATGAAGTGTGAAATTAAAGTGTTGGCTTTCGTACCTTGATAGTTCCTGATTTTTAGAAAATTATTCTAAAAATTAGGAATTATGTATCATACATACAGCAATTCTCAATCTAAAATCCAAAATGGTATCAGGTGCAGCTATCCATTCTTCCTCTTACCCAACACGCCGAGGTAAACATAAAATCTTTATTGGGATGGCTCCTGGTGTGGGTAAAACTTATCGAATGTTAGAAGAAGGAAATGCACTCAAACAAGAAGGAATTGATGTAGTTATTGGACTGTTAGAAACCCACGGACGCAAAGAAACAGCAGAAAAAGCCGCAGGTTTAGAAATTATCCCCCGCAAAGAAATTTCTAGAGGTGGGTTGACGCTAACAGAAATGGATACCGAGGCGATTTTACAGCGATGTCTAGGAACTAGTACTTATGCGTCTAAGTCCCAATTAGTTTTAGTGGATGAACTTGCTCATACCAATGTCCCTGGTTCCCCACGAGAAAAGCGCTACCAAGATGTCGAAGTAATTTTGGCTGCGGGTATTGATGTTTACTCTACGATGAATGTGCAACATTTAGAAAGTCTCAATGACTTGGTAGCACGCATTACTGGGGTAGTTGTGCGAGAACGAGTTCCAGATAGGATTTTGGAAGAAGCGGATGAAGTGGTAGTAGTGGATGTTACACCCGAAACGCTGCAAGAGCGATTATTGGAAGGGAAAATTTACGAGCAGTCAAAAATCCAACAAGCTTTAGATAACTTTTTTCAACGCCGGAATTTGATTGCTTTACGAGAATTGGCTTTGCGTGAGGTAGCAGACAATATCGAAGAAGATGCGATCGCCTCTACTCCTAATGGACAATTTTGTAACATCCATGAACGAGTTTTAGTCTGTGTATCTACTTATCCTAATTCGTTACAATTGCTGCGTCGTGGTGCGAGGCTAGCTAATTATATGAATGCACCACTTTATGTTGTGTTTGTCGCTGATCCTGAGCGTTTTTTAAATAAGGAAGAAAGCTTACACATTCACAACTGTGAAAAACTGTGTCAAGAATTTGCAGGTACTTTTATTCGCGTCACTAATAGTAACATAGCTAAAGCGATCGCCGAAGTTGCAGAGAAATACCGCATTACTCAAATTGTAATTGGAGAAAGTCAGCGATCGCGCTGGCAAATTCTGTTTAAAGGTTCATTAACCCAAAAATTAGTTCGCTTATTGAAAAATATTGATATTCATATTATTGCTAGTGATAAAACATCTTCGGATAAAAATTAAATACAGCAGTTGAAGTATAGGTGAGTACATTGAAATCTTAAGTTATATCATGTCCGGTTAATAAGTTATGATTCGGTCAATCTGTGCAGAAACGTTAAAACCCTCTCCCCTGCTCCTCTGCTCCCTCTGCGGCCTTAATGATAATACCAATTTGAAAAATGATTGCGACAGATGGATTGTTCAAAAGCTGATACAACAACTGTTTTACAATCCAAAATCTAAAATCTAAAATCCAAAATGGTATAAGTATTTGGCCGGACACGATATTAGGACTGGAAATTCAAGAAACAGATTTCTGTTTTCCAATCCCTAAATACAGTAATTATCGCCAATCTTCCCAGTTTTGATTAAAGATTGAAGTGTCAGGGAAGGCGGTAGGATTGCCGTTTTTCTCTAATAAACTCTTTAAGGCTTGTAGTTGTGGTTCTGGTTTGGGTAAATTATCCACTAGTTGATAAGGTGCAATTTGATTTTTTAAGGCAAAAGCAGCCACAGTTCCCGCCGCTGCACCAGAAGACCATTCAAAAGAATGTACCCGATATGCAGCCGAAGCAATATGGCTGGTAGCAATACTTTTACCACCAACGATTAAATTATCAATTTTTTGGGGAATCATAGACCGCAGTGCAATTTGGAATGGATAAGCCTGTCCCGCGCCGCGTCTTTCTCCCGGACGTTCTTTATTTCCTGGGGTTTCTGGCGGACTCTGAACCATGCAAGGATGAAAGTCGATGGCGTAATGACCAATACCGACAGCATCCGGATAAATAGTAGAACGGCTACGGCGTAATGCTTTATCTGGTGAGACTTGACCAGTAATCACAGATGCAGCCTCTAAACCTGCTAGTGTTGCTTTTAATTGGCGATAGGTATCAGCAGATAAGGTTTTACGATAGTACTCATCGTTGTAGTTGCGCCGAGAAATATCAACTTCCCAAATCGTAAAGCCTTCCGGTTGTCCCCAACTAGGACGACCAATGATCCGCCTTGCTTCTCGCATGTAGGGGTACTTTGATAAACCATGCACCGTCCCCATTGGCGACTTTAATCCTGTAAGCAATCTATTATTAGTTTGCTGTTGCTTCACACCCTTACCTAACTGAGAATCTGTAGTTCCAGCTACTAGCCAGTAATAATAAGCAAGAGCGTTTTCTTCACCTTTGCGGAGAGTTGCTGTCCGCAGTCCCCCCATCCAACCGCCTGGTTTTAACTGTCCTGTAGCTTGCAGTTGTTGGCGAGTGTAAATTAAGTTATCTTTGGCAGTTCCGGGACGGTAGTCGTTACCCCAAGTCCAGTTTTGCATCGAGATATCCCCTGGTGTGGGTGCAGTGAATCTCACACCGTTAAATTGCGTGGGTTTTCCGGGATTTGGATGCCATATCCGGCGGTAGGTGAAAACTAAGCCAAAGTCTGCTAATCTTTTTAATTCATAGCTGAAATATGGTGAATACTGTAAATAGAATGGGGGCATTGTTTGGGGTTGTGGTTCTCTAATGGCCTCCATTGCAAAGGTATAAGTAAAACCTTGGGTACAGTAAGGATCATTGCTAGTACTGGAAGAAGATGGTTCGAGGAAAGAACGCGCATCAATACCCAAACGATAGGGAACATCAGCTAGGGCGATGATTTCGCCAGTTTCGCTAGCATCGACAACATACCACTGAGGAGAATTGCTGGTGGTTGATTTTTTGGGAACCTTGGGAACAAAGCGGATAATTTTTTTGCTCAACCGCGATGAATTTTGGTAGCGATAGGCATCTTCAATAATTTGAGATAAGGTAAAAGTGTTGAGAGGTGGTGCGCCTTTAGCTGGTTGATGTTGAATTGCGATCGCACCCTCAATGATTTTCCGATTTTGACTAATATTTAATTCCTTGATTACAGTGTTGGGAAACCATTCCAACTTGCCTTTACCCTTTTTTTCTGCATCCTTGAGCATCTGTGTCATAATGGTGTGTGCATCACGGGGAAGAAAACAAGAGTCACTTACCCAGCACTCACCAGGGTTAAGTTTGCCATAATGGCGTTGAATCCGGTTGCGTAATTCAGTATACCCGCGAGAATAGAATTGGCGATCGCGTTGAGTTGGTCGTTCATCTAACGCAGATGTCCCCTGAGAAGAAATTTGTCCCCCCAACCAATCGGTAATTTCTGTTAAACATACTGTTCTTCCTGCTAGTAACCCCTCGTAAGCCGTGGCTACCCCAGACAGTCCACCACCTACTACCAACATCTCGCAATTTACAGTTTTATCTGAGTTTCTCGGTGGTGCAGCAACAATAGTAGACTCAGGTAACAAATATGCTGAGACTAAGCTAAGACTGAAGAGTAATGCTTGAAAACCAGCTACTTTGTGTCTGCGCTTCATGATGGGAAAACTTTTTCTACTCTTGTGCCAACTTGTAGACGGTAGCATTTCCAAAATGTTCACCACAAGTCACTGTAGATAGTTGAGTTCTACAGCCAAGCAGCATAAACAACCGATAACGAAATTCTGTTATAGATTGGAAAAAGGCACAAACTAATAGAGATGGTTGTGATGAACAGCAAGAATCAATTTGTTTTACCATTAGTCTTGAAAAGCGCGATCGCATTTTCATCCTTGCTGCTGTCTACTGGTTTGGCTAGTGGAAAAACTACACCACCCATCACCCAAGAACAAACTGTCGCTCAAGTCCTCTCCAATCAAGAACGTGCAGAGTTAAATCAACTGCGAAAGCAAGTTCCCTCTAATTTCAATCAGACAACTATCTTGCTTAATGTTTGGTTAGTGATATTAAGTTTATTTCCTGTAGCTGTGATTGCTTTATTTTGGCTGTTACGGCGGGTAGCAATTCGAGAAATTGTTGACCGAGCAATGGGACAACTACAAGGCATAGAAAAGCTCCAAACTCAAATAACTATTGTTAAGCAAGAAGCTGAAAACCTGATTCAAGAAGTCAAAAAAATTAATCGAGAATTAGAAAATGAAGCGGACGCTCTAAAGCAAAAGATACAACAAGAACAAGATAATTTATCTAATTTTCAATCTGATATACTGCAATCCAAGAATAATATTCTATCAGGCTTAGAGGTAGAAATAAAGAATCTGCAAAGTCATATAGAAAATTTAGAAGCTGAATTTAGTACTCAATTACAACAATTGCAGCTAACTACTCAACAAAAACGCGATACAAGTTTAGAAAATATAGGAAATTTAGAAGCAGAGTTTGCTTCACACATTTCAGAAATAAAACTAGGTACTGAAAAACATAAACATTTAACTTGGGAATATTTAGAAAAATCCAAAAATGATGTCCTCGCCCAAATTACAAATTTACAAGCTGATTTTCAACAGCAAAAAGATAGTTTAATCTCAGGTTTATTCAAATCTCAAGCAGAATTTATTTCCGAGTTGGCAGGAATTAGAGTAGATGCTGAACAACAAAGAGATAGAACTCAGAATAATATAGCAGAATTAGAAAACAGCTTGAATTTGCATATATCTGGCTTACGCTCTGAAACTCAACAGCAAAAAGATAACTTACTAGAAGAATTGGTCAAGAATCAACAAGACTTTATTGCTGAGTTGGCGAGAATTAGGGTAGATGCTGAACAACAAAAAGATAGAACACTGGATAATATTAGAGAATTAGCAAATAGTATCCTAGCTCAACTCTCTGCTTTGCCGAGGGAATATGAGCAACACAAGCAGGTTTTATGGGAAAATTTGGATAAATTACAAGCAGAAGCACAATTAGATATCAAAAATCGTCAAAATTTAATTATCGAAAATCTAGAACAATCTGGTTTAGAGTTTGCGGAACAGTTTTCGGAATTGCAGGTAAATGCTCAAAAACAAAAGTTATTCATTCTCAAAAAGCTAGAGAAATTAGAAACAGAATTTGTGGCTCAACTTTCAGAGTTACAATTAGATGCTCAACAACGCAAAGAGTTAATTCTGCAAGAAATTACAGAGTCAAAAACAACACAAACGCAGGAACCACAGCCACAAACGCCAGTATCAGCAGAGAATGATATCAAACAAGGTGATGATTTATTTGCCCAAAAGCAATATGAAGCAGCGATCGCCTGTTACAATCAAGCAGTTAAAGTCCAGCCGGAGAATGCAACTGCTTGGTTAAAACATGGTCTGACTTTAGCAAGAATGAAGCGTTATAAAGATGCGATCGCTTCTTATGATCAGGCTATCAAACTTCAACCAGACTATCATCAAGCGTGGTGCGATCGCGGCGTTGCATTCGGTAATCTCCGTCAGCACAAGCAAGCTTTTGCTTGTTTTAATAAAGCGACAAAAATCAAACCAGATGATGCAACTGCTTGGTTAAATCGCGGTTTATCTCTCATCGAATTGGAAGAATATGAAGAAGCATTGGCTTCATTTGATCAAGCCTTAAAACTCCAACCCAACTCGCCCAAAATTTGGGATAAACGCGGTTACACCTTGGTAAGATTAGGTCTGGATGATGATGCGATCGCTGCATTTAATCAAGCCTTAGAAATTAAACCAGATTATGCGATTGCTTACTACAACAAAGCAGCTTGTTATGCACTACAAAAGCAAGCTGAATTAGCTCTTGAATGTCTTCAACAGGCGATTGAAATTAATCCCAAATATAAAGAAGATGTGGCAACAGATATCGATTTTGATGAAATTGCCAGTAATGAGCGTTTTCAACAGTTAATTTCTGGCTAAAGCTGCATCTTATTAAACTAACAACTTGAGTCAATAGTGAAAGCCAAAATTCTCTCTGCGGCTCGTTTTCCACTACGAATTGCTCCTTCCATATAACCACAATATTCAATCTCAGCCGTATGTTCTCCTGCAAAAATGATTCTTCCTGACCAGTATGGTAACTCAGAACGCCAGGCTTTTAACTCACCAGGAGTAAAGTAGCAGTAAGCTCCCCTTGACCAAGGATCTCCACCCCAGTCATGAGTTGCACTAGCAAGCATATTAGGAGTATGAGAGTAAAGTGCGGATATTGTTTTTTGTGCTAACTCAACACAGTCCCCAACCATATTTCGACTTGGCTGACCACTACTGGTATAAGCAAGAATCCCCGCTTCACCTACTTCAGTTAAAGTTGATTCCCAGACTGTTTGATAAGGTGTGTCTGTCACAAGTAGCCCAAAACTGGATGATTGCCAGAAACGCTGGGAGTACTGAACTAAGGTTCTCACAGATACTCCATAAGCCAAATTAGCTATAGCTTCTCGCTGTGCTTGTATAAGGGGAGCCTCTATAGATATATGGCGTAAGACGCTCCAGGGAACTGTGACAATAATCCAATCAGCCAAGACTTCAACTTGTTGTCCCTGAAGAGTTTTTATGGTGACTGCAACGGTTTGTTCTTGCTGCCTAATCCGCACAACTGGAGTTTCTAGATAAATGCGATCGCTTAAAAAACGAGCAAATGCGCTTGTCAGCTGAGTATTGCCATCACGAATCCGGAAAGTGCGATCGCCAGATGTACCACTGTAAGCAAAGAAGCCAACTCCAATTGCCTCTGGGTCAGCTGCATATAGCCCATAGGATTGCTGACGAATAATTTGACAAGCAAAGGGAGGAATCGAATGTGCAGCCAACCACTGGGTTAATGTTTGGGGAGGATCTGCACCCTGTTCTAATAATTGGTCTAACTGCCCATATACATCATTTAAAGCTGCTTGCTGTTGAGAAGAGAGCGTTTTTTGAGTAAATAAATTATCACCTATGTAATAGCAGAGGTCATCAGGAAACTTTAAAGCAGGCTCAAGCTTAAGATTGAAGAGAGCGGCATAAGATATCAGTGCTGTATGGTCATCATCAACAAACTCTGCACCTAATTCGCCATGTTGCCCATTACCAAAAAAGACCGTTTCCACTCGCCCTCCTACTCGGTCACGGGCTTCAAACACTTGCACATCAAAACCAGCACGAGTCAATTCATAAGCGGCTGTTAGTCCTGCCAAGCCAGCTCCAACTACAATTACTCGTTTGCTCATTGGTAATTATTATCCTGCCGTTTTAGAAATTTTGCTTTTTTGGCAAATTCTTAATGATAATATTGCATACTTCACTAATCATCTCTTCTATCTATCGACCGACGTGACAACTGCCTCACAGCCTTAATTTATAAATAAATAATAGGCTCAAGTAGTAATACTTGAGCCTAGACTTCATGAATTAACTGAGATTAATCAATAATCTCAAAACTATAAATTTTTCTCAAACTGTTAAACTTAATAGCGGTTACGGTAGCCACCGCCACCTCTGTTACCACCAAAGGAGCTACGGTTTTCTCTAGGTTTAGCTTTGTTAACTTTGAGATCACGACCCATCCACTCAGCGCCATCAAGAGCATCAATCGCAGCTGCTTCTTCAGCATCGGTACCCATTTCTACAAAAGCAAAGCCGCGTAGACGACCTGTTTCACGGTCGGTGGGTATCTGAATGCGCTTTACAGAACCATATTCTGCAAAAACACTGTTCAGAGCATCTTGTGTAACTTCATAGGAGAGGTTACCTACGTAAATTGACATAATTAAAATCCGAAATCACCAGTTTGCAGAGATATTAGATTTCGGGGAGAAGTCTGTAAATACCAAGAGGAAAATGCCTATCAATACTAAAAACAAACGATATCGCCGAATTAACTCTCACACCTCATTATTACACAAATATGTAAATTTTAGGAAAAAATAAAAAAATTGTAATAAAAATATAAGTGAGTTAGCGATCGCCCAATTTGGATACAGTTTTACTTTCAGGTTGAAACATTCAGCGCACAGGGTAGAGAGTTGTAATTTTTTTTGCACAGATACTGGAATTCTGAAAAATGTAAAGATTTGTAAAATTCGCTAGATTCTCCATTTGACTGGAGAGTTTAGCATAAATTTTAGTCTAGTTATTGACTTTTAACCTGATGTACAAAGTAGGACTCAAATAGTTCCTTTGAACAACAAAGGAGGAACAGTTATGTTAAATAAATCAACAATTTATGGGCTGGTAGGTATACTTGCAGGCAGTGCAATTACAGCTTTATCCATTACCTATACTACTAGAGCTGCACAACAGCGTCCGTTATCATCTCCGCCTTGTGGTACAACCAGCACCATGCCACACAAGATGGCAGGGACTCACCAAGTAGATCAGCACTTCATCGAAATGATGATTCCCCATCATCAAGGCGCAGTAGAGATGGCAGATTTAGCTTTGCAAAAATCTCAACGTCCTGAAATCAAAAAGCTGGCTACTGCAATTCAAGCCGACCAGACCAAAGAAATTGACCAAATGAAAGCTTGGTACAAACAATGGTATGGCACTGAAGTCTCTGCTACTCCAAAAACTGGTATGGCAATGCATCATGGTAGAGGCCACGAAATGCCGGAAATGTCCATGCACTCAGGAATGATGGGTATGGGGATGAATCTAGAGACATTAAAAAATGCCTCTGACTTTGACAAAGAATTTATCCGCCAAATGATTCCTCATCATGAGTCAGCAGTAATGATGGCAAAGATGGTAGCTAATAATGCAACCCATCCCGAAATTCGCAACTTAGCTGAAGCGATCATCAAATCACAAACTGCTGAAATTCAACAGATGCAGGAATGGTATCAAGCTTGGTTTAAATAGTTTTATCGTTCAAATCTAAATCTATGACACTTACACTCACCGTTCCCAACATGGCTTGTTCTGCTTGTGCAAACAATATTAGCAATGCAGTGAAGACAATTGATGCTGATGCGATCGTTCAAGCCGATCCAAAAACTAAGCTTGTTAGTGTGGAAACTCAAGCTTCTGAGGAAAAAATCAAGGAAGCTTTAGCTGATGCTGGCTATCCTGCAACCTGATAATTAATTAAGAAACTAATAGAGATATTGTAGAAGTTAGAGTAAAGGTTAAAGGATTAATTTCCTTTAACCTTTATGTTTATAAAAAACGAACTAGCAAATATTTGAAGAAATCAGAATATTTTAAAATTACTTAGTATTTTCCGAAGTTGTATTTTTGCAACTATTTATAATCCTTAGATTTCAATTAATACAAATTATTATCTTAAATGAATTTTCAATATTATATTTACTTAGATAATCCCAAAAATACTTAATTAGTTGCAATAAGTTTTTGCTAGTACTAAAAATAACTGTTTCTTTGCGATTGACATGATATTTCTAGAGGAACCACTTCACTTCTAGTGAAACTTGCAAACGAATGTTAACTCGCAAAGTTCTATTTTGATGCGTAAACCAAAAATTTTTAATAATCCAGAGCGTTTTGTTGAGGGCTGGTATTGGGTAATGCCATCTCACAATTTGCAAATAGGAGAGGTAAAAGCTGTTACTCTTTTAGGGAGAAATCTAGTAGTTTATCGTGGTCAAAATAAAAGAGTAGTTATTTGTGATGCCTACTGTCCACACATGGGCGCTCATCTAGCTGAAGGTCAAGTTGAAGGTAACGAAATACGCTGTTTTTTTCATCATTGGAAGTTTGATGATCAAGGAATATGTACAGATATACCCTGTTTAGCAAAACCTATTCCTGTAAAATTAAAAGCTTGGCCTACAGCCGAAAAGTATAAGATGATTTGGATTTGGACTGGGGAAAATCCACAGCAGCCAATCCCATTTGTTCCTGAGTTAGAGTTTCAAGAATGTGAAAGCTTACTCGGCTCTCGCATTATAACTAATTGCCATCCAAATGTTGTCATGATCAATCCTATTGATACACAACATTTTTATCCCGTTCATCAACTGCAATTAGATGCTGTTTTTGAAGAAACCGAACTACATCAAAATGCTATTACGTTTACTAACTATGACCGTGGTAATAAAAATCCATTGTTTTTAAAATTTCAACATTTATTCAAAAGAAATATTATTTACCAAATTTGTTACTGGTATGGAAGTACATTTACATTGACAGTTGGGACAGATTTTCTGCATTTCCATATTATGTTAGCTTTACATTTGCTTGAAGGTGGCAAATGTGAGACTCAACTGATATTTCTGACTAAAAAACGTCAAGGAATGATTGGTTGGATATTAAATCGATTGGTGTTATGCTTGACTAGCCTGTTTGTTCATTACTTTGTTAAAGATGATGCCAAAGTTTTGCAAACAATACGGTTTGATTTTAAGACTCCGATCAAGGCAGATCAGTCTATTATGCAACTGATCAACCATGTTGAAAGGCAAAAACCACTCATGTGGGGAACTTGGCAGTTAGCGCGATCGCGTGACGTTGAATCTCACGAAAATCGCAATAAATGGCGTGATGATTTGACGAATGATTAGATAACAATAAAAAGTGAAAAGTTACAACAGGCTTTTTACTTTTTTATGGAAAATTGCTTAAATAAAAAGAAGTGGCAAAGCCACTTCATCATTCCCAGGTAGAACCTAGAAATAAGTATAGCGATTTCAAGAATCAAAAATGGTATAAATAGACACTAATTAACTTAAGATTCCGGTTTTCTTGAGGCTTTCGGCTGAACGCCAACTGGATTTGATATACTCCCTGAAATTTAGGGCAACGGATTTGAGAAGATGCCAAATTTCAGCGTTTTGGTGGCAGAACATTAAGTTGTACATTGCCTTTATGATGAATTATGGAGTAGCTAAGTAGTTTCACATAAACCGGATGAACGATTTCCTAAATCGCAAACTGTCCCGACGCTTTCGTACTTTCGACGACGATCGCAATGGCTTTATTGAGCGGATAGATTTTGAGATGTCGGTCGCGCGTCTAGCTGAAGAATTCGGTCACGATGGTGAATCTCCGGCTAGACAAAAACTGCTCGATCTTAGCTTAGGCCTTTGGGAACACTTGCTTCAATTTGCCGACACCAATACCGACGGACGCATCAGCGAGGCCGAGTATAAAGCAGCATTCGCCTTGGGACTACTAGAAACCCCCGAAACGTTTGACCAAGGCTATATGCCTTTCCTTTCGGCCATTATGGATATCGTTGACCAAGATGGCGATGGCAAGCTCACCGTTACTGATGAAATCCGCTGGACTGGTGCTTTGATGCACCTATCCGAGCAAGATGCCCGCGAAGCATTCCGTCGCCTTGACCAAGATGGGGATGGCTTCATCACTACCCATGACTTACTTGAAGCCATCCGCGCTTATTACTTCGACGATTCACCCAATTCTCCAGGCTACTGGCTGCTCGGCACCCTCGATTGACTGCTACGATACTCTTGCTCTACGGTAAGCAATAGCCACAATTTCTCATCATAGGATTCAAATACCCGGCAAAAGTCAAGCAATGCCGCATTCTAGGCACGAACATCTGCGTTTGTGCTATCAATTCGGTCGTCAACATTATCTTGAGATTATCAAGACTAGACCTCTTGCAAAAGTCGTAATTGGCGCTCTTTTCTTTGCGCCTTTGCACGGCAGTTGCTTCAAGTCGGCATAGCCGCCCAACGCACTGCCTCGCCTTTGCGTGAGACAAAAAAATATTTATGCAAGAGGTCTACTGAGTGGGATTAAGTAAGACAATCATCTCGGACACTCTCATTCCTAAAGGTTTCCAGTGAGGATTGCTAGAAGAAAAAGTGCTATCACCGAGGACGGCTTGATAGTCTTTGGGATATTTTTGGTAAGCATTAGGTGCAGAGTCTACGCGGAGGATGAGTTTACCTTGATAGCGGGATAGTTTGCTGCTGTTGAGCAAAATCGTACCGCCATAGTCCCAAGCCAGCCCATAAAGTTGAAAGTTGCCTAATTTTTGGCGTAACTCACGCCACGGCGTACCAACACCAATACCTTCACGGGTTTTCCAAGCAGTCCCTAAATTACGCACATCTAGAGGTTTAGTGCGAGTGTTATCACTCCAAACTACCAAAAGCGATCGCTCTCGGCCTAAGTTTACCTGAGTAGCGGCAAAACGACCGATTCCTTCAGGGCCATAAATGGTTTTATCAGTTAAGCGCGATGTACCAAATAGCTTGACTAAATCTTTTTTGGTGGTTGTGCGGGTAATCGGCCCGACTCTTTCACCAGGCACAATTAAAGTATCTTTTAACAGTTGTGATTGAGCAATTGTGAGGTGATGAGAATTATTTTGTGGTAGTGCAAATGCTGGGTTTGCTGAGTAGGTTATTAATAAAGCTAACGCAGCAGTTGCTATGTTTTTTATTGGTAGATTCACTTGATTTCTTGATTAAGTAGTAGGAGTTAAAGTGACGACTCCCATAGCAGACAGTTCCCTCACTACTTCATAATTCTGGTGGCGTTAAAAATTGCCAGCAAGGCTACACCAACATCTGCAAATACAGCTTCCCACATTGTTGCTACACCGAAAATTCCCAAACCAATAAATGCAGTTTTAATGGCTAAAGCGAAACTAATATTCTGCCAAACAATTTGGCGGGTTTTTCTGGCAATTTGAATTGCTGTGGCTACTTTAGAGGGTGCATCTGTCATGATGACTATATCCGCAGTTTCGATGGCTGCATCTGAGCCTAAACCACCCATTGCCATACCGACATCGGCTCTAGCAATCACAGGTGCATCGTTAATGCCATCACCGACAAAAGCAACTTTATCATGTTTAGTATGAGTGCTAATTAACTTTTCAATTGCTGCGACTTTTTCTTCTGGTAATAACTCGGCGATATAAGAATCTATGCCAATTTGTTGAGCAATTTTAGCAGCGATCGCCTGATTATCTCCTGTTAACATGACTGTTCTTTCTACGCCGATTTTTTTGAGTGCGTGAATCGCTGCTTGAGCATCGGCTTTTAACTCATCTGCTATGATAATATATCCAGCATAAATATTATCTATTGCTAGATGTACAACTGTGCCTTCTACGTTACATGTATGATGGGTAATATTTTCTTGATGGAGTAGGCGATCGCTTCCTGCTAATACTAGCTTATTGCCTACATTTACCTTAATTCCATGACCTGCTATTTCTTCATAATTTGATACTTCTGAGATATCAAAACTATCAGTATATGCTGCTCGAATTGATTGGGCGATGGGATGATTGGAATGAGCTTCTACTTTAGCGGCTAATTCTAGTATTTCTTGTTCACTATAGCCATTATATGGAACAATTTCTACTACTTTAAATACACCTTTTGTTAAAGTACCTGTTTTGTCAAACACTACTGTTTTGACTGTAGTTAAGGTATCCAAAAACATCGAACCTTTAATCAAAATACCGCGTTTAGCAGCACCACCAATACCCCCAAAATAACCCAGAGGTATACTGATAACCAATCCACAGGGACAAGAAATTACTAATAATATCAAAGCCCGATAAACCCATTCAGAAGATGTCGCTCCAGAAATTAATAAAGGTGGTAAGATGGCTACTGCCAGAGAGATGAAAACAACTATTGGCGTGTAATAACGAGCAAATTTCGTAATGAATTTTTCTGTTTCTGCTTTTTTACTTCTGGCATTTTGTACCAAGTCTAAAATCTTAGCGATAGAAGATTCATTAAATAGTTTTGTGACTTGAATTTTGAGCAATCCAACTTGATTGATGGAACCAGCTAATACTGTATCGCCAACCCTAACGGTTTGTGGTACAGATTCTCCTGTTAAAGCTGATGTATCAACTTGTGAACTTCCCGTAATAATTTCCCCATCTAAAGGGATTTTTTCACCTGGTTTAATAACTACGATGTCTCTAATTTTTACTGCTTCTGGAGATACCTTTTTAATATTGCCTTCTGTTTCCAGATTTGCATAATCTGGACGTACTTCTAATAAAGCCTTAATGGAGTTCCGTGAACGACTAACAGCTACATCTTGAAATAATTCGCCTATTTTGTAAAACAACATCACACCAACAGCTTCAGGTAATTTGTGAATTGCTAAAGCACCTAGTGTGGCGATTGTCATTAAAAATGTCTCATCAAAAATTCTGCCTTTGAGGATATTGCGTCCAGCGGTTTTTAACACAGTCCAGCCACTCAGAAGGTAGGCAGGAATAAAAACTAAATATTCGCCAATTGCATAAGGTGTGTTATGTAATTGTTGTTCAAAAATAAGCCCAGATACGTACAAAATACAAATCACAATGAGAGAATATATCTCATTTTTGAAAATAAATTCTCCGCCGTGGTCATGGTTATGATTATCATCATGATGATGCTCATGATTATGGTTATAATTCTCATAATGATCGTAACCACAACAATGGGAATTTTCGGAATGTATTTTATGTTGCATTTTGTCCAAAACCTAGTTTATTTAATATATGAGCGTATATTCAAATTTATGAGAAATTACTATTTTATGCAAGTTAAATTTTTAAGAAAGAGAATCTTTATCAATCATTAGTTGAATGACTGTATGAAATGATGTGAAAAAGTTTCAGTCAATGTGAATATTGATAAATTCACCTGGGGAAAGATGCCAGTATGTCAAATTTTCGTAAGATTATGAGAGAATTATGAAAATTAGAGTCTACACAAATGCCTTTTTTGGAGAATACGGCGAAAAAGCCCAGCCTACCCGAAGTTTACCGCAGTATAAAAATCCCCCAGACCAAAAGTTTTTGGCGGAAAATATTGGCGTATGCAGGGCCAGGATATTTAGTTTCTGTGGGATATATAGATCCGGGAAACTGGGCGACTGATTTAGCTGGCGGGGCTAAATTTGGCTATGCACTGCTAACTGTGATTATGCTTTCTAACTTGATGGCGATTTTAATGCAATCGTTGTGTGTGCGGTTAGGGGTAGCGACGGGAAAAGATTTAGCCCAAGCTTGTCGAGATTATTTTAGCCCGCGTGTGAGCTTTGGTTTATGGTTGTTGTGTGAAATTGCGATCGCAGCTTGTGATTTAGCCGAAGTTTTAGGAAGTGCGATCGCGCTACAATTACTTTTTGG
This sequence comes from Nostoc sp. TH1S01, assembly GCA_018993265.1. GTDB lineage: Bacteria > Cyanobacteriota > Cyanobacteriia > Cyanobacteriales > Nostocaceae > Nostoc_B. The sequence goes on along the minus strand of JAGKSW010000027.1, from coordinate 69,448 downwards.
TATTCCTTTAAATTGGGGCGTGTGCATTACAGCACTAGATGTATTTGTATTGTTATTACTACAAAACAAAGGCTTTCGTTATACAGAAGCCTTAGTAATTATGTTAGTAGGAACTGTCAGTATATGTTTTGCGGTTGAAATGATGTTTTCCCGTCCTGATTGGGGCGGAATTTTATTAGGTTATACTCCCAAAGTAGAAATTTTACAAAATCCAGGAATGCTATATATTGCTATTGGCATTTTGGGTGCTACAGTCATGCCACATAATTTATATTTGCACTCTTCAATTGTGCAGACACGCGCTTGGCAACCAACTACAGAAAAGCGATGGGAAGCAATTAAATTTGGTACAATTGACTCGACATTTGCTTTGTGTTTTGCACTCTTAATTAATTCTGCAATATTAATTGTATCAGCAGCGACATTTCACTTTTCTGGACATCAAGATGTGGCAGAAATTCAAGATGCTTATCAATTGCTTTCTCCCTTGTTGGGTGTAAATGCGGCTAGTGCAATTTTTGGTTTAGCCTTATTAGCATCTGGGCAAAGTTCCACCCTCACCGCAACTTTAGCCGGACAAATTGTCATGGAAGGCTTTTTAAATTTACGTCTCAAACCTTGGTTACGTCGATTTTTAACCAGAATTATTGCAATTGTGCCTGCTTTGATTTCTATTATTTATTTTGGCGAAAAAAGTACAAGCAATTTATTGATTTTTAGTCAAGTAATCTTAAGTTCGCAGCTATCATTTGCAGCGGTGCCTTTAGTAATGTTTACCAGTAATCGCCGCTTGATGGGTGAATTTGTGAATCCTTGGTGGTTAAAAAGCTTATCATGGTTAGTAGCGATCGCCATCATTATTTTAAATGCTTGGTTGTTATGCCAAACTATTTCTGGTTGGTTATTTGGTTAAAATATTGAAATAGGAATCATCATAGCTCGTACTGCAAATGTGAAGGGGTGAAATTTATGAAGTATATCCAGCAAAAAGTTGCAGTTTTGGGAATTACAATTTTGTTTGGCGCAACACCTACACTTGTCTATGCAAATACACCAAATAATCAAAGAAATTTTCAGGAATCTTATCAACAAGGGGTACAGAAGTTAGAACAAGGCGATTTTCGGGAAGCGATCGCAGATTTTGATAAAGTAGTACAGCAAAATCCCAAATTTTACGAAGGTTTTTGTCTGCGGGGTTTAGCCAAATCGCAAATCGGAGACTTAAGCGCCGCAATTACAGACTTTAACCAAGCACTACAACTCAATCCTCAGCATGTAGATGCTTATAATAGTCGGGGAACGGTTTATGCCCAAATGGGAAATTTACAAAAAGCGATCGCGGACTTTAACAGCACAATCAAAATTGATCCGCAGTCTGTAGATGCTTACTATAATCGGGGATTGGCTTACTTTAAACAACAAAATCCCCAAGCCGCAATTTCTGACTTTAGCCAAGCAATAAGCTTGAATCCAAATTTAGCAGATGCTTACGGTAATCGCGGACTGGCTAAATATGCTTTAGGAGATCAGCGTAACGCGATCGCGGATTTACAGCAAGCCGCAACACTTTTCCGCCAGCAAGGTGACACCGTAAGCTATCAACAAACACAAACTTTAATTCAACAAGTACAACGTTAGTGTTGCGGTGTTAGTTTGCGTCTTAGCTGCATTCCCACTAACAAACCAATAATGATGATACCAGTGAGATAAGCCAAGACAATTAAGCGAATTGACACAGGTGGCGCAACCCCTTCCACATCTATATCTTTTTGTACTCGCAGTGGTGAAAACTGACGTGACGCATTTGGCTGAGGCGCAACTTCTACTTGAATATTATGGGGTGCGCCATCAAAAAATTGCTGTTCCCAAGATAGTTTTCCTGTTATATCTGGGATACCTTGGTAAGCAAAGGGAATCCAGCCATCTTCCAGTGACTTTGTTTTGATGTTTACCAACACATCAGAAACAGGCTGCTTGGTTTTTTCATCAACAACTTGCACTTGTAATTTAGCAGGTTCGCCAACTGTCGCACTCGCATCTCCTAACAGTTGCACTTCTAAACCTTGTTGTTTAACAATACCGTAGTTATCAATTTCAACTTCAGCCGCAGATGTGTGGTGATGATCTGCTGTCGCCTCATGGTGATGATGTTCTCCATGAGATGTCTGCGATTGTGCTATTTCTGAACTCAAGTTGACTGCTAATAAAGCAATAATAGCCACTACAGTGGCACCACTCAACAATAATCTTACCCGTTGGGGAGCTATTTCTCCTGGTTGAATTTCTTGCCTTCCTCCAATTACCCAACCGCCACCTAAACCAACCATCAATAAAATGATAGCGAGAATGGCAAAGTTACGATATTTAACTTCATTTTCGGGGACTGATAAATTGAGGTTTTGTTGAATTGGCGTGAACGCATTGGGTTTTATGGGGGTAATGTTTACTTGTAGCTGGTAATTACCCCGAATTGGTAAAATTTGCTGAACTTGCAGTTTTCCTTGAGGAGCGATCGCTTGTATATCTAATAATTTAGTGCCTTCTACAATGGGGAAATCTGTAGTAAACCAAGGATTTTTCGGCGGAGTAAAGATTTTTAAATTAATATTGGCATTTTCTAATGGTTTACCTGCTGCATCTACTGCTTGTAGTGTCAGTTTGACTGGAGATTGAGGTGTACTAGCTTCTGCCTCAAAAGGTATGATTTGACTAATTGGCGGTTCCGTAGTTAATTGCACCCTTGCTTGGGGTGACTGAGACAAACCCGCAGAGTGATGAAAACCAACACTCATCAACCCAACCACGCTACTAACAAGTAGATCAACCTTAAACTTTTTGAATTTCAGCATATATCCAGAAGCGGCTAGAGGAGTTAGTCTAGCCCTAGCGATCGCAATCATTTTGATGGATTTTGCGGCTGATGGGGAGAATAGTTTAAATTTCTTATCTCCCTACATCCCCATCGGGTGATATCAGAACTCAGGAGTCAGAATGAAATGATGATTGATGTTTCTGAATTCTGGATTCAGCTATAAAACACTTCTAATGGCAGCCTACTAGTAAAGTATGGTGACGTACAGAGTGTACGCGATCGTGAATGGCTGGGTTAGTAGTGAAGTAAACTGTCCAAAGCGTCAAAGCACACAAAGAAACATACAATGTGGCTTGTACAGGTGTAGATAAAGTCACACTGGCTGTTTTTTGCAAAACTGAAGGATGAGTTTGAGTAGTCATCAAATACCTCGGATGAGTATAGAACAGTTAACGCATCGGTAAGGATTATAGCTAAGAGTAGTTTTACTTGCTTAACAGTTGTCACCTTTGAGGTTGGAACTGAAGTTTATCCACAATCTCTAATAACAGCTATTTTTTTAAAACCGATTATTAAGCAGATAACATAAGACACTAGATTTTACCACCGTGCGATTCTGTATTGTGATGTTTTCCGGTAGACTAAAAAACTTTTGATCTGCTCACTAATTTTATTGAATTGGTTTGTATTCTCTATTGCTTTCCAGGCGGGAGTTTTTTTAATAGTCAATTACTTTACTTACTTTGATAGATGATAAAACAAATTTCTTCCGGTTTTTAGCCAAGCCTGGCAAAAAATTCAACATATTTGTAATCTTTCATCATTGATCATCAACATCATCTTGACCAAGAACAACTAATAGGATAGGCTTGGCATTCAGAGATGTTCTATCAGGAAATATATGAACAAGAAGTTAGTACTTAATTTGCTTTCTAGCTCGGCAATTTTTACTTCTCTGATGTCTACATTGACAGCAATACATCCAGCTCATGCCTCTGTTAATCTTACCCAAAGATTAATTCACACAGACGACGGACGTACATGCATCACTAATCCCCACGGTTTGAAAGATTTTGTTTGTATTCGAGATTCCGAAAGAGATCCCAAAGCTGCGCCCGCACCTAAATCTATGGTGGTTTCATCGCGGCCATCTGACACTAATATTGCAGAACTAGATTTTACAGATGAAGAAAGTGAAGCTGCAATTAGAATTTTTAAGTGCGACTGTCCTTATTGCATCAATTCTTTGCGGCAATTACGTGGTAGCGGTAATTTAGTTTACTAAGCTGAAATTCTGCAATGCCAACTTTGCCAAAAAAGCTTGCGAAGCTGATGAGAAAATAAATATCAGCTTAAAAACTCAAGTCTTCGTAAGCCTGTCGTTAAAAATTTTATTTAGATTTAGAAAATAATCAGGGTCATAGATTTGCTGGGTATGCCTTGAATTTATACTCGGTAACATCTGATGCCACATAACCAAAAGCTTTTGTAACCACATACTATATAGCAATCCTATTAGACTGCTGAAATATATCTAGGGTGGGCAAAACTTCAATCAACGTAAGATATAGTAGTTGATGCCCACCTGACAGATATACACGATAAAATTTTTTTATCTAGAATCTGATCAAATCAGCTTTTTCGTATGCTTGCCAAGTCAATTCCTGCTGAACAAAGAACAGTTCTGCATAATGTTAGCTGGGAAACCTTTGAAGCTTTGCTAAGAGATACAGGTGAACATAGAGGTTCTCGGTTCGCTTATGACTGCGGCACTTTAGAAATTATGACACCGCTATTTGAACATGAAAACCCTAAAATTCAGTTTGATAGGTTAATCTTTGCTCTGGTTGAGGAATTATCACTAGAAATTAAAAGTGCTGGTTCTACAACTTTGAAACGAAGATTATTAAAACGAGGAATAGAACCAGACAACTGTTACTATATACAAACCGAATCAAGAGTTAGAAATAAAGAAACTTTAGACTTAGAAACTGATCCGCCACCTGATTTAGCAATAGAAGTTGACATTACTAGCAGTTCAGTCAATAAATTTAATATTTATGCCGCATTAGGTATTACTGAACTATGGAGATATAACGGTCAGAATTTAAAATTTTATCGATTATTAGAAGGGCAATATATTGAATGTGAGTTTAGCATTGCCTTTGCGATAGTATCAGTGGGTGACATGAGCCGATTTATTGCACAAAGTAAAACTATGGGTGAAATTGCTTTACTCAAATTATTTCGCACTTGGGTAAGAAGTCAGCTAGAGGGTTAATGAGTTGTGATTTAACACAGGATGCTGCGGTGAGCGATCGCTATCCTTGTAAAGTAGACTCACAATCTTGATAATATCTATCCACCTCCTGCTTTTTCTTGCGATAATTCCCAAGGGGCATATTCTGGTTCGTCCAAGGGGGATAGATGACTCTCAAACGATTGGTTTTAATCATTTCGACTGTGATAGCAGTTGTATTGGCAACTTTATCTCTAGTCAGTAGTTGGCAGAAACCACAGTTCCAAAGTCGTCTGGAACTTTATCAAACAAATATTACGCTACAAGCCCAAGCTTGGCAACCAGAAGATAGCAATGGTGATAATTTTCAGGTGATTCGCCAAGCCATCCTCGAAGATCAGCCGCTGGAAAATGCAACGCAGCAATATCAGGAGGCGCAAAAATCTGTACAAACTAATTTAGATAAAGTTAAAAACCAACTTGCACAGCTAAGTTCGCCAGCACAAATTACTCCTCCAGCTAAACCCCTACCACAAGACACTGTTGATACTAGTGCATCTCCAGCCCAGACAGTACAACAATTACAGCAATCCCTTAACCAACAACAAAAATTACTAGCAGAGTTAGATTTGCGTCTAGGGATTTTACAAGTACAACAAGGACAACAAGACGCAGCATTGAAAACTTGGGGTGAATTACAACAGCCAGTACTCAGCACTGATTTTGCAGATACAGCGACTGTCTTAAGTGGAATCTGGAGTAATCCCCCGCGCATATTACCAAATGCCCAACAGCTAATTCAAAAGAATTTAGATGGTTGGTTCCGTGACACTGCTTTGATTCAGCTATACCAACTCCAGCAACGTCAAGAACCTTTAGCCGCAGTCAAAGCTGCACAGCAAGAAGCAGCAGCCCAAGCTGTATTTAAACTTACCCTCATCGGGACGATACCCGCATTGGCAGCATTAATCGGCACAATTCTGCTGATTTTCTTATTGACACAACGCTTGCTGAAAGGAAAAGAGGCGCTACTTGCACAAAATGGTGATTTAGTTTGGACAACTCCTTGGGATGGCGAAACCATCCTCCAGGTTTTTGTCGTCGGATTTTTCTTTATGGGACAAATTTTTGTTCCCATTTTGTTGTCTATACTGCCGATTCCCCGTCCAATTGTGGATGTGCGACTACAAGCTGTTTCAGTTTTAGTTAGCTACCTGTTTGTGGCTGCGGGGGCGCTGTCGGTGATGTATTTTTCCATCAAACGGTTTTTCCCTCTACCAAGGCTGTGGTTTAAATTCCAACTCCAAGATAATTGGTGGTTGTGGGGATTAGGCGGTTATTGCACTGCTTTACCTGTAGTTGTTGTGGTGTCGTTGATTAATCAAAAACTCTGGCAAGGACAGGGTGGTAGTAATCCGTTACTGCAACTGGCGCTAGAAAGCCAAGATTTTGTAGCATTAGGAATATTTTTCTCTACAGCCGCGATCGCCGCTCCATTATTTGAAGAAATTTTATTTCGGGGCTTTCTGTTACCTTCCCTGACGCGTTACTTACCTGTGTGGGGCGCAATTGTGGCTAGTAGCTTGTTGTTTGCGATCGCTCACCTGAGCCTATCAGAAGTTTTACCTTTGACAGCATTGGGGATCGTCCTGGGAGTAGTGTACACGCGATCGCGCAATCTCCTTGCGCCGATGCTACTCCACAGCCTCTGGAATAGTGGCACACTACTGAGTCTCTTTCTTTTGGGTAGTGGTAACTAATAAAACATTTTTAATACGGTTGCCGTATCAAAAAATATCTGGTTTCATCTGCGTAGGTTATGATTTTTCGCTGGTCATGGCTAAATTAAGTACTCAGTGAAATTTAGATCAAATTTAACAATATTGACGGCAAAAAAATTCCAACATTACTGTCAAATAGATTACAAAACTTCTAGATAAACATTTAGTATTATCTAGATAGTTAAAGCTATTTTTCGGATATTGATTGCCTATCTATGCCTTATGTGGCAGGCAATATTGAATCATAGTCATTAACAATAGGAGTTACGAGCGACAACTCAATAAGGTATTCAGTGCAACTTAAGTTCATTGAAACCAAAATGGCATCATTTTCTAGTTGAAGAATGTATGTCATTTGTATATAATTTATCCCTTCCCAACTAAAGCACAAATCTCATCATTACAGCCATCTCAAAAAAGTCCGGAAATAACATTAATGGGCTTGTAGAAAATGGTATGATATCGTCGTTTTTGGCTGATTATTGAGTATTTATCCTCTTCCAGAGAAATCATACTTAGGAATCTGCAAAACCACTGTATTTGATGTCATCATCACAATTAAATATATACATCAAGTAGCTTGCTAGTTTTGAGCTACAAAGTGCTTGTCTCTATTACGTATATCCTTGAGTGTTTCCTTTAAAGTGTTGACATCTTTATTTGGACAGAAGTTAGTCGTATACTAACAAAACATCACTTACTTAAAACGTTTTCCCTAGCTTACTATTCATGCACGACTAAGAAAAAACCTAGTTTTTCTTGGTAATTTTCTAATATCCATATAAATGTTCAATAATCTTAATTAAAAATTATGAATTGAACTCAATTGGTCTTAATAAGAAGAAAAATTTAATTTTTTACCTAATCTTTGAGGAGTAACAATACTATGGCAAATCTCAACCCTACTAGTCATTCTAATAAACAACTTCTAGCTGGTTATTGTGGAATTATTTTTGGTGGTTTTGGTATTCATAAATTTATTTTAGGATATGTAGCTGAAGGCTTTATGATGTTGGCTATATCCATAGTTGCAGGTACTTTTACTTATGGAGTTGCCTTGATAGTTATGCAACTTATAGGATTAATTGAAGGAATGATTTATTTAAACAAGTCTTCAGAAGAATTTGTCGATACTTACTTTGTCAATAAGCAGGGCTGGTTCTAAAGCTCATATCCTAAAATATTCTGGATATCAACAAAAAGATCCCCGACTTCTTAAAAAGCCGGGGATCTGAAGCTCTAAATTGTTACATTCACCCAGGATTGCTATATTGCTCTTGTGTTACTCTAGCCTAAGAAGAAACCTAAACTTTTATTTAGCTACAGTAACCAAGAGCCAGACAGTAATCCTCAATTAGTGCCTATTTAGTTGAGAAATTTTGCAGATAAAATACAACCATTATCTGAAATTTAGTAAATGGCTGAGATATCTATAATCAATCTACTGCGATCTATCTTAATATTTTAATTACAATAATTAACTATCTGTAATGCTACATCTGATTTTCTCTACTAAACGCTCGAATTTTTAAGTAAAATGTAAATATAGTGTTTACTAAATAACAAATTGTATCTGTTGTAAATATGTATGTGCTAAGTAATTATAGTTACTATAAAATTGGAGTGTTATTTATGCTTGAGGCACATTTCTAATCAATGTCTAATAACAGTCCCAGTGATACCAGTAGTAAAAAACTTGCAGCTGGAATTTGTGGAATCCTATTAGGAGCTTTAGGTATTCACAAGTTTATTCTTGGTTACACAACCGAAGGCTTAATCATGTTGCTTGTTAGCATACTCACCTGTGGTTTTGGTGGAGCAATTATGGGTATTATCGGTTTAGTAGAAGGAATTATTTATTTAACTAAAACAGATGAGGAATTTGTTGAAGCCTATATTGTCAATAAAAAAGGCTGGTTTTAAGTTTCTATTCTGTAAGTTTGATTTGCCGTTGTAATTTCAGACGACATCTGTGTTTAAGTTATCTTCTGCTCCTCTATCGTGCCACGGTCAGCTAGTACGTTGGGGTATATTAGGATTCTGTTATACCCCACTGTTTGGTACATATTTTTACAACCAAAATTATCGCATCGGGTTTTTAGTCTGCCCTCTCCGACACTTAACGGGAATTCCCTGTCCCACCTGTGGTATGACTCGTTCATTTATGGCTATTGGTCGAGGAGACTTGAACCAAGCATTAGTCGAGAATTTATTTGGCCCTATTTTATTTGTTAGTTTTGTAATTGCCATAGTTCACGTTACCTTAGAGTTATTCACTAGGCATCAAATTACAACTTTATATTGTCAATTATTCAGAGTAAAAAAGTTACAAATATTATTTTTACTGGCAGTGCTAATTTATCATTCTTTGCGGCTGTATCAAATATCACAAACAGGAGAATTGTACATTGCCTTTTCCAAATCTCCTTTAGGCCAATTGCTTATAAAGTAAGCATTAAATTACTATTTACCTTGCCTTTTGGAGAAAACAGTCTGATTATACTGCTATGCCAATGATCAAACGGAAACATCTTATCTGGTTTTTTTTACTACTATTAGGCTGTGGATATTTTAGTACCATGTCTAATTTAGAAATTAATTATTATTTAAAGAGCGTGATTTTCTTATTGCCAATGCAGTTTGCTGCCATTGCTTATGTTACTTATATACGCTGGAAGCGTAACTGAGGCTTAGGTCAGGTGTTAAATAAAAAAATTAATGTTATTTACCTTCAGTCATAGTTCCAAATTTCGCCTACGCTCGAATTAGAGACGCTTGTAATCAGGCGTTGAATGTTCGTAGCGAATCCAAAAACTTGCCATGCAACTTGTGCCGAAAACGAACCTTGACCCAGAACTAGCACCCACTTCCGAGACAATCATTCTGGATGTGGGAGGAATGAAGTGTGCTGGGTGTGTAAGTGCTGTAGAACGCCAGCTAACCCAATATCCAGGGGTCAAGACTGCCTGCGTGAATTTGGCGACAGAAGTAGCCGTCATAGAGTCAGAAGTTGGGGTGGTAGATGCGGATGCACTGGCAAAGCGATTAACCACCGCTGGATTCCCAACTCAACCCCGCAAATCTAGTAACCAAACTGCTTTAGAAGATTCCGCCAAAAGACAGCAGCAAGAAATGCGTGCTGCATTTCGACAACTAGCGATCGCTGGTATATTACTGGTGTTGTCGGGAATTGGTCATTTGAGCAGCTTCAGTGGTACAACTTGGCCGATATTAGACAACATCTGGTTTCATTGTGGGCTAGCAACCGTTGCACTGTTATTTCCCGGCCGTTCCATTATTGTTGATGGTTGGCTAGGTTGGCGGCGAAATTCTCCCAACATGAATACCTTAATCGGGTTGGGAACAATCACAGCTTACACTGCGAGTTTAGTAGCCTTGCTGTTCCCGCAAATGGGTTGGGAGTGCTTCTTTGATGAACCAGTGATGATGCTAGGCTTTATCCTTTTGGGCAGAACATTAGAACGACAAGCCAGAGGTAAAGCAGCCACAGCTTTTAGAGAATTACTGGCACTCCAACCACAGGTAGCACGCTTAATTCCTAACCCAAACCCAGAAAAATTGGGAATTGTGGCTAACAGTATCGAAATTCCCGCAGAACAAGTGCGGGTTGGTGAATGGTTGCAGGTATTGCCTGGAGATAAAATTCCCGTAGATGGAGAAATTAGGCTTGGGCAAACAACCATAGATGAGTCGATGTTAACGGGTGAAGCCGTACCTGTCAGCAAGCAACCAGGTGATGTAGTTACCGCTGGCACGATAAACCAGTCAGGTGCGATCGCAATTCAAGCAACCCGTACAGGTAACGATACCACTTTGGCACAAATTGTCGCCTTAGTAGAAGCCGCCCAAACCCGCAAAGCACCTGTACAGAAATTAGCCGATAAAGTCGCTGGATACTTCACCTACGGCGTTTTAACTGCTTCTGTATTAACTTTTGTCTTTTGGTACTTTTTTGGTACTCACCTCTGGCCTAATATCATCATCTCCAGCGGTATGGAAATGATGAGTCACACCGCCCACAGCCATAACTCCCCATTCCCCACTCCCCACTCCCCATTATTAACCAGCTTAAAACTAGCGATTGCTGTTATGGTAGTGGCTTGTCCCTGTGCTTTAGGGTTAGCCACACCCACAGCCATTCTCGTCGGTACTGGTATCGGTGCAGAACGAGGTTTATTAATCAAAGGCGGTGACGTTTTAGAAAAAGTCCACCAACTAGATATAGTAGTCTTTGATAAAACAGGCACTCTCACCACAGGTAATCCCACCGTCACTGATTGCATTGTATTGGAGGGGCTAGAGACTAGAGACTGGGGACTCGAAAAAACATTATCTAATAGTCAATCTCTCATCCAACTAGCAGCCGCAGTTGAAAGTGGCACTTATCACCCCTTAGCGAAAGCAATTCAACAAGAAGTAGAACGCCAGCAATTACCTATTCCTAACGCCATTGATTTCCATACCGAACCAGGATTAGGAGTGTCTGCGGTAGTAGCAGAAACAACAGTGCTGTTAGGTAATCAAGATTGGTTAAGTTGGCATGGAGTTGCTGTGAGTGAAACAGCGCAGCAAGAAATTCAAAGACTGGCAAAAGCAGGCAAAACAGTTGTTTGCGTAGCTGTTGGTGGTATTTTAGCAGGACTCATCGCCATTCAAGATACCTTGCGACCTGATGCCAAAACCACAGTAGACAAATTGCGCCACAAAGGTTTAAGGGTAATGCTACTCAGTGGCGATCGCCAAGAAGCCGCCAATGCGATCGGTAAACAACTAGGATTAGATAGTGCTGATATCATCGCCGGAGTTCCCCCCAGTAAAAAAGCTGAACTAATTAAATTTCTACAAGCCGGAACTCAGCACTCAACTGTGGCGATGGTTGGGGATGGCATTAATGATGCTCCCGCCTTATCTCAAGCAGATGTCGGCATTGCCTTACACTCAGGCACAGACGTGGCAATGGAAACTGCCGAAATTATCTTGATGCGCGATCGCTTAAGTGACGTTGTAGAATCAATTAGCCTGAGTCGTGCCACATTCAACAAAATCCGCCAAAACTTATTTTGGGCTTTTGCATACAACACCTTGGGCATTCCTTTAGCTGCTGGTGCTTTATTGCCTAGTATGGGTTTTGTCCTCAGCCCATCAAACGCTGCTGCACTCATGGCTTTTAGCTCAGTTAGTGTTGTCACTAACTCCATATTCTTGCGAAGACTAGCTCACAGGCTATAAAGACTGCTATTAAATGCAAGAAAGCAAACTCAATGTCGGTTTTTACCAACTCAGGTTAAACTAAATCGATAGTTAGGTGTTACACATCTCACAGAGTAGAACATTGATGTTCTACTCTTCTCAGTCAGAATAGCTTTTAAGTTTGTCAGAGTTATTAACACAGACTGTAGTACGAGAGAATGGTAGGAAACAATAATAGACCAACATTAATTAATCAAAATTCCGCTGCTAGTGACAAAGATATATCAATGGCACCAGAAACTCATGAAAGCCATCTACTGATTCTTGAAGATGATCAAGGTCGTAAGGAATTTGCTTTAGAAAATTCCGTTTACTCTATTGGTAGAGACCGTGATTGCAATATCCGCTTAGTCTCTCAGTTTGTCTCTCGCCGTCATGCTACCTTAGTCAGATTACCAAGAGGGCAAAATACTCAAAGCTATTACTATCGAATTGTAGATGGTGATGCTAAAGGTAAACCCAGTGCCAACGGATTGATGATTAACGGACGCAAAATCCCGGCTCACGATTTAAAAAATGAAGACGAAATCGTTTTTGGCCCTCAAGTGCGTGCTATCTATTATCTCTTGAGAAATACTCAGCGATCAGGACAAACCGATTCCAGTGAGTATGATATCACCTTGATCAACCCTGGCATGACCGACGATCCAGAAGATATGGATGATTAAAAACCAGCTAATTTTATTTAGGTGTTGACTTTTAGCTTTCTTGTTTTTAAATACCCCAATTTGTTAGAGCTAGCTTTACCCAAAGCTAGCCTACAAAGCATTGTCACCACTTAATTAACCAGCAAGGCTTTCTATTAGATGCCAATGGCGACTTTCTTCAATTTCCTGCTTGACAAATTCAAACATTTGTCGGCAGTGATTATCAAGTTGAAGTGGCAGTTCCTCGTTTTTAGTGACGATACTCATCCGGGATTCTGTTTCAGTAGCGGTTGATCTGTCAATAAATACTTCAACCTTGACCAACTTGGAGAACGAAATATTACCAGGAATCTCACGAGCCAGAATGTAATCAGCGTTGTAATACTGAATTTCCAAATCGCAGCCTTGAAGAAGCTCTAAAAGTAACGGCTGAAGATGGTCAATAGGAAGAGCAATAGTAAATGAACAGGTATAGCGAGCCATAATAGCCCCAAGTATTGCAACACTCCGTCCATCGTATAATACCGAAGCAGTCAAACGCTAATTCATTACAGATTGATTACATAAAGGTACTGGGAGACTAGCTCAAGCTAGATGCTTTCCGCTAATACCTATAAGAAACACAAGTTGAAAATTTGATAAAAAACTTTAAAATAAGGCCAATTTCTAAAAAAATGGCGGCAAATGGATTGACACAACATAAATGTAGACAGCAATGCTCAATCCAAAATCCAAAATTGTATAAAGCTTTGGTGGAGGTGCATGATGAAAGTAGCAATTACTGGAGCAACAGGATTAGTCGGTAGTCGTTTAGTAGAACGACTCCAAACAGAAGGTCATCAAGTATTGGTTTTAACCCGTAATGCTGGCTTTGCTCAAAAGGTTTTTCCACCAGCAAATTTCCCTAGTGTCGAGATTATTACTTATACCCCGACTACATCAGGTGCTTGGCAAGATGTTATTAGCAGTTGCGAAGCTGTAGTTAATCTCGCAGGTGAACCTATTGGTGAGGGACGCTGGACACCAGAACGTAAGCAAGAAATCCTTAATAGTCGTCAGCTAGGTACTCAAAAAATAGTTGAAGCCATAGCCAAAGCAAACCCTAAACCCAAAGTATTAGTTAATACTTCAGCTATTGGTTACTACGGTACAAATGAAACCGCTACTTTTGATGAAGCCAGTGTATCTGGTAATGATTTTCTCGCTCAAGTTTGCCAAGCCTGGGAAGCAGAAGCCACAAAAGTGAAAGATGTGGGTGTGCGACTAGTAATTTTGCGTTTTGGGATTGTTCTTGGTAATGGTGGTGCCTTAGCCAAAATGATTCCACCATTTCAACTCTTTGCTGGCGGGCCAATTGGCAGCGGTCGCCAATGGTTTTCTTGGATTCATATTGACGATGTAGTTAATTTAATTTTGCAAGCTTTAAACAATTCAGATATGGAAGGAGTTTACAATGCCACTGCTCCAAATCCTGTCCGAATGAATGATCTGGCTCAAACTTTAGGAAAAGTTTTAAATCGTCCTTCTTGGTTGCCTGTTCCGGCTTTTGCCATTGAAGCTTTGCTGGGAGATGGCGCAATTGTGGTTTTAGAAGGTCAACAAGTTCTGCCAAAGCGTACCTTAGAATCCGGTTTTACCTACCAATATCCGAATTTACAACCAGCTTTACAGCAAATTTTAACATAAAAGTCAATAGTCAATAGTAAAAAAATTCGACTATTGACTATTGACTATTGACAAATAACTAATCAGTAAGAAATTTCCGAGACACCCAACTGATAATTCCGCTTAAAATTGCGCCCCCCATGAGAATTCCAATAGCTGGGTTAAATAATGGCTGCCAAAGCTGATGCCATAAATCAAGACCCAAATTTATGCCAGCAGCATCACCAAAAACTGCGATCGCAAACCAACCAAAGCCAAATAAAACTAAGAATACATCGGCTACCAAAATTAAGTTCAGCCAATTTAACAGTTTATCTTTCATATCGACAATTTGAGACTAGAGACTAGGGGCTAGGGATTAGGGGCTAGGGGCTAGAAATATAAGAATTAAGCAATAGAAATTAGCTATTGTAGCAGTCGAAGTATAGGTGAGAACATTTAAAAAGCACGAGTGTCAGGCATAGTAAGACGCTTACCTCCACCCTTCTGCTATACAAAGTGACAATCCTAGGGATGTTACTCTCACCTCTAGCCCCTAGCGTCTAACCTCTATCCTCTCATCCCTACTCTTCAAACAACCACTTCTTAACTTTTTTCAAACTCTCCCAGTCTGGTTTTCGGCTCAGACCGTCTTCAATACTATCTTGAATTTCATCGCGCCATTCTGGGTTAACCAAAAATAACTGTTGTACAGCATCAATGTGTTGGCGTAACCCTTTTTGACCAGTTTCTAGCATTGCTACAGCTAAATTAACTCTAGCTTGTGGGTCTTGCGGGCTTAACTTGACGGCTTTTTGTGCAGCTTTATAAGCTGGGTTAGGTTTATTGTCTAACATATATAACCATGCTAAACAAATCCAAGCCGCAGCCGTTTTCGGAGAGCGATCGCATACCTCCTTAAACACAGGGATCAAAGAATCCACTGCTTCGCCAGCTTTATAGCGTTCCAAACCTGTATCAAACAAGGATTCAAAGGTGTTAGTCATTAGTCAAGAGTCATTAGTCATTGGTTAAGAGTCATTAGTCATTGGTCATTGGTCAATACAAAGAACAAAGGACGAATGACAAATGACAATCTTACTACACACCAAATGACTTACCACAACCACAGGTTTGACTAGCATTGGGGTTAGTGAACTGAAAACCGCCGCCAATCATCGCATCGCTATAATCAAGCATTAAGCCATAAAGGTAAAGCAAGCTTTTGCGATCGCAAACAATTTGAAAACCGTCATAGTCAAAAACTTCATCCTGCGGAGTGATCTTGCTCTTGTCCTCAAAGTCCATCATGTAAGACATCCCGGAGCATCCACCTTGCCTTACACCTACCCGCAAGCACAAATCTTGACCTTGCCGTTCTTGCAGGAGTTTGACTTGGCGCAAAGCCGCTTCGCTTAATAGAATGCCACGTTGTTGAGGCTGCGTTGCTTGTGTCATCTTTTGTTAACTCCTTAATAACTAGTAACCTTATAGAAGCTTGTAATTGCTGCTGGGTTGATGGGTAATTTTTGTATATATTCTAGCGACATTGAGGCCGGAAATTGCCAATTGTAAACACTCCGTCAAAAGCAGCCAAAGCTTTTTATTCTAGAATTGAGAGACTCGGTGTATTTAGACATTCGGTATTTTAGAATTTCAGCCTTGTGGCCACCTGAGTCGCCATTCCTCTTCAGGTGCAGCCCGGAAAATTTTCTCCCAGGCTAGCCATCCCCAACAGTTGACATGCAAATTGCTTCCTTTGATTAACTGACTCTATGACAAGTTTTAATCGCTCTACCAATCGTCGGTTGAATAAATTACCCCAAATTCCTTCTGTATGGGAGGGCGATCGCCGTCCATTGTCATCGTCACCAATCCCGCATTCAGATTCATCGGCCAATGGTGATTGTATTCTTTGGGTTGATGGCTCACAAGGCGTTGTTCGTGGCATGGATGTAGTACCTCCTGAAACAGGCCCAGAAGCAATTGTTCGCACCTTGATGCGGGCAATGGAGCATCCCCACAGCCCGGCTAAACCTGCCAGACCACAGAAAATTGTCGTCAAAGACCGAGAAATTCAATTTTACCTGCGCGGCGTGCTGCAAGATTTAGATATTGTGATTGACTACGCCCCAGAATTGCCCTTAATTGATGAATTATTTCGCGGCTTTGCAGAAATTGTTGATAACCAAATCCCAGATTTACCGCCACAGTATGCCCAAGCTTTGCAAGAAAAAGCATTTGCCCTTTGGCAAGCAGCCCCTTGGGAATTTTTGGAAGAACAGCAAATTATCTCCATCGAAATTAATAAGTGGGATGTCGGTACACTTTATGCCTCAGTCATGGGGATGTTGGGGATGGAGTACGGAATTTTGTTTTATCGTTCGGAAGAATCCCTCCAAAGATTTCGGGCCGCAGTTTTACAACATGAAGATTCACAAGGGCGTTTAGAAGAAGCATTTCTCAAGCAAGATTGTCTGTTTCTGACTTTTGAAAGTATCGATGCTGATGACGAAGATGAGGATGAAATTGACAATTTAGCAGAACTGCCTTTATCAGAAATTTCTCCGACTTTCGGCAACATTCATCCTTTAGAAGGACTGCGGTCTGTTTTATATGATGAAGAGGCGTTAGTAGTTTATGTTGCCTTAGAAAGCCTGTGTCGTTTTATTCGTGACCATCGTCGCCAGTTAGGTGATGAGACTTTCCCTGAACTCAGCCATCGCTATCGGATTTCTCTACCAAAAGCAGAGGGTACAACCAAATCAGTATCAGTGACTGTCGCTTCTATGCCACAATTAGCGGCTGAGTTAGAGGAAATGGCTGGCTTTGGTGTGGCGGAATCAGAATTAGAAACACCCGATTTACCAATTTTCCGGTCTTTACGCGATGACTTAATTCCCGAAGATTCTTTTCTCAGCTTGGGTGTGGTTTCTTGGGAAATGTTGGAGTTTCTACGTAAAGGTGTAACTTATCATCCAGCCGGCGAAATCAAACAAGTAGGTGATGGATTACCTGTGATTTTGATTCAAACTTCCCGCCCCAAAGCGAAGACGGTAATTGAAAGTATAGAAGCTGCTGGTGGACTAAAAGCCATTTGCTTTAATCCTGGCGCTGATCCCTTTGATGGCGATCGCTACGATTTGGGTTTGCTGCAAACTCAAAATGGTGAATTGTTTTTGTTCGGCGAATTTTTAGATGACGATCCCATTCATGTGGAAGCTCGCAAAAAATGGAATCAACGGTGTAAGAATACCAAAGGTTACTGCGGTTTAATCATTGCCAAAGGATTAACAGGCGCTGCTCGTGGCAATCCTCAACTGCGCGATATGGTAGCTTTGTTTGAGGCGCGATCGCTTTCACCAAAAGATTTAGGTATTGGTACTTTGCAACTTATGCCGCAGTTGTAATGTTAACCAACACTTGATAATCAACATGACTACATTCACAATCTTCCCAAACCGCTGTTTTTTGGGTATTTAGTTGTGCTTTTTCAGCAGAGTTCAATGCTGTTCTTGGCTAATTTGAGAAAAAACAACAGTCTATCAGTAGGATTTACGCAGTAAGACGAAAAATTAAGTGTTCAAAACCCTTACACCGTCCGGCTGACGCTCACGGGGAAGCCCTCATCGCCTCACACCTTTACACCCATGCTTCACAGACAACCTTTGTGCGTAAATCCTGAGCAGATTTTTCAGAAAATCTCAAAAATTCAGGATTTATTTGGCTGGTAGGTGAATACAAGTTTATAAGCAAGTTCTCGGATGTTTCTAGACGATTTTGCTAGCCAAGAATCATGGCATTTTATTGCCCAATATTTTTGGTTATTTTTCCATATCGCCTATGGGCTTGCTTTGTGAGTTGGATTACTTTATGCCAAGTTTATGAAGTAGCAATATTTTTTGGCTTTTCAGTAATTTTTTGACTAAATTAGTCTAGCCTTTGCAGAGATAATTTTTTGGACAGAGTAATGAGAAAGTCAAATAGCCTTTGAACTTCACCTGAAAAATTTCAAATTATGATTTTTCTTGATAAGTATCAACATTATTGTTACCGGAAAATACTTAAAGCTTTAATTTAGACAATTTTTTTTATATGTTTTTTATAAAGTCCAAAAAACTTTAGTACTCAAGCATTAAATGAAGATTATTTAAAGCCTAAAAATCATGGTTATAATAGCCTTAACACTAAAAATCAAGCAAATATTACCTTGGATGGTAAGTGCTTACTAAATAATTTTTCATTTGAATTGCTAAGGAGGTTAATTATACATTCGCTTTGATTTTTAGCTAGGCAAATTGAGAGTTCTATCTAAGCTTTTCTTCAAGGCTTACTATAATTCGTTTCACGGAGTAGATGTGTATCTTAATCGAGAAACTCTGAAACGAAAATAGTGATGTTTGCAAGATTTCAAAAGATATTGAAAGATTTACGAAAAATTTTGCAGAGGATTCGTAATGAATCAGAACATCACTGGATAACTACTAAAAGTAGTTACTAATCAAATCTCAATTCAACTCACTGGTACAAAGGAGCCTTTCAATGATTACTTAAATACTCAATCTGAATTTGTAGATATCTACACCCAATCCAATGAGTACTAAAAAACAGTCGTTAGATCAAAGTAACTACTGTTAAAAATGGGAGCGATCGCATATAGATGCGTAATATTGGGTAATTACCAGTCAAATATACACACCTCGTAACGAGTGGATATATTAGGCTCTCAAGTTATTTAGAAAATTGTCTCTCAAACAGAGTACTCTGAATCTTAATAAAGCAGAGAAGTAAAAATACTTTTTCTGAATAAAAATATTAGTAATCTCGATTGAGTGAAACTTAGGTATCTCCAATTAGTTGATTGAATTTAATTGTCAGGTTTTCTTGAAAAGCTCATTAGTGTAATTGTTACAACTCATGAATGTACACCCAGTACTTTTCCTGCCACAATAGTAATTCCATTCTGATTACCTTCTTGGAAAATGATGAATAATTTGACAAAATGACGATTTTTGTGTCTATAGCATTGCTTGTTTCATGACACAAATTCTGATAATCTTATTCCTCCTTGTCCGAAGTATTTTGTTGCTTTGATAGTGTTAATATACAGCAGATTGCATGATAATGACTAATAAAAAATGGGCCGTTAAACGTATCACTGTGAATTTAGCAACACAGGAAGCAGAGAAACTAGAAAAATATTGTCAGCAGACAGGTAGACCTGCAACAGATGTAATTCGAGAACTGATTCGAGGATTACCAATATCTGATGACAACAAAGAAGCAAAATAGATAGGTAAAATCAGCAATTGTTTCCACAGCGTCTTAGATGGTCGCTGGGTTGCCTAAAAATACCTATCATGCTTTTTTCAGTCCACCTTTACTCAAGTTTGTGTATCTCAACACAAGCATTTTGCCGAAAGTAAATTTAGGAATCAGGAATTTATGAAAGTAATAAAAGCCATTTTATTACTCATGGGTTTTGACCCATTGTGCATCTACATACTGGTGGACTCCTAATAAATCTCTGACAATTAACTTCTGACTCTGCGAGTGTGAAACCTCGCAAATAGACTTGATGTGAATGGCAAATTCCGACACCAACCCAGTTACAATTTGTAAAGAAACTGAAGAGGTAGACGGAATGCGCGTTGCAATCGTAGGTGCGGGATTGGCTGGACTAGCAACCGCTGTAGATTTAGCCGATGCTGGCTGTGAAGTCCAGATTTTCGAGTCCCGTCCGTTTGTTGGTGGTAAAGTCGGCAGTTGGGTGGATGGCGATGGCAACCATGTAGAAATGGGTTTGCACGTCTTCTTTGGCTGCTACTACCAACTGTTTGACTTAATGGAAAAAGTAGGGGCGTTGTCACATTTACGCTTAAAGGAACACACCCATACTTTTATTAATAAAGGCGGCCGCACTGGTGCTTTAGATTTTCGCTTTTTCACAGGTGCGCCTTTTAATGGTTTGAAAGCATTTTTTACTACTTCCCAACTATCTTTACAAGATAAATTACAAAATGCGATCGCCCTTGGAACCAGCCCCATAGTTCGAGGATTAGTAGACTTTGACGGGGCGATGAAAACCATCCGCAACCTAGATAAAATTAGCTTTGCCGATTGGTTTCGTCGTCATGGTGGTAGCGAAGGTAGCATTAAACGGATGTGGAATCCCATTGCTTATGCATTGGGATTCATTGATTGCGAAAATATTTCTGCTCGTTGTATGCTAACCATCTTCCAGTTTTTCGCAGTTAGAAGTGAAGCTTCTGTATTGCGAATGCTGGAAGGTTCTCCTGATGGTTATTTACATAAACCAATTCTGGAATATTTAGCAGCAAGAGGCACAAAAGTTTATACTCGTCGGCAAGTACGAGAAATTCAATTTGCTGAAGCAGACGGAAAAACCCACGTTACTGGCATAGTCGTAGCTCAAGGTGATACTACAGAAACTATTACAGCTGATGCCTATGTCTGCGCCTGTGATATTCCCGGAATTCAGCGGATATTACCACAAAATTGGCGAAAATGGTCGGAATTTGACAATATTTATAAATTAGACGCAGTACCTGTAGCCACAGTCCAGTTGCGATTTGATGGTTGGGTGACAGAACTGCAAGATGCCGAGAAACGTAAACAACTCAACCATGCAGCAGGGATAGATAACCTGCTGTACACTGCTGACGCAGACTTTTCTTGTTTTGCTGACTTGGCGTTGACTAGTCCTAGTGATTACTATCGCCCAGGACAAGGTTCGTTGCTGCAACTGGTACTCACACCAGGAGATCCATTTATTAAAGAAAGTAACGAAGCGATCGCCCAGCACGTTCTCAAGCAAGTGCATGAACTTTTCCCCTCATCGCGGGAACTCAACATGACTTGGTATGGAGTCGTTAAACTTGCCCAATCTCTCTATCGAGAAGCCCCAGGAATGGATTTGTACCGCCCCAATCAAAAAACTCCTATACCCAATTTCTTCCTCGCAGGTAGCTATACCCAGCAAGATTATATCGATAGTATGGAAGGAGCAACAATTTCTGGAAGACGGGCAGCAAAAGCGATTTTAGAGACAATCAAGCAGTAGCGAACCCCAGAGGAACAACAAAGAATGTCAGATTGGCTAGAGCATAGCGTACAAGTAGAAGTCGAGGCTCCCATTGACTTAGTGTGGAGTCTGTGGTCTGATTTAGAGCAAATGCCCCGATGGATGAAATGGATTGATTCGGTGAAAATACCACCCGATAATCCTGAGATATCTATTTGGAAACTCAACACTGGCGGTTTGGAATTTACTTGGAAATCTCAGATTCTCAAAATTATTCCCAACCAAATTATTCAATGGAAATCAATTGACGGTTTGCCAAATCAGGGAGCAATTCGTTTTTACGATCGCCACAATAGTAGTATCGTCAAGCTAACTGTGTCCTATGCTATCCCTGGCATTATTGGCAAAATCATGGACAACTTGTTTTTAGGACGGGCTGTAGAATCAACTATTCAAGCTGATTTGGAAAGGTTTAAACAATATGCTTTAACTGCTAAAGCTAATACAGTAGGGAATAGGGAACAGGTTTGAAAGTTTATCTCCTCATCTAATAGCTAAACGCTATAGAATTGCCTACAACTAACTCTATGGAAGGCAGAAAAACAGACATCTCCAAAAAAAATGTAGAGACGTAGCAGTACTACGTCTCTACAAGGGTTCTAAATAACATAAATTAAGCAGCGTTAAAAACTGTTGGTTCTGGAAGGGGTTCACCCTCAGCTTCATAAGCAATAATCAAAGATTCTAGGGCTTCAATTCCATTAGCTACAGCTGACTCGTAAGTATCCCCATGAGTCCGCCAACGCTGTCCGGGAAAATCAGGAAATGCTACCAAGAAGCAATCATCCTCTTCAGACCACTGAATTATCATTTGGTACTTAAGCTTACTCATTTTGCGTATTACCTTCTACTGCCTCGATTGCCTGTTTAACTTCTTTTTCTTGGTAGCATTTAGCATCTGCCCCATCTTTGCCAGAAATAGTAATTTTTCCAGCATACAAAGGATGTACCCAGTTAGTATGACTTCCTTTTCCTGGTAGTTCAGTAAAACCAACTTGGCGGAGCATTTGCTTAAGCTCTCTAATTTTTTTAGGCATTTCTTTAAATTTAAATTAACTTAACTAAATGCCAATCTATCTAAATCTTGAAATATTCAAAAACTACCAAGTTGGGTCACTAAACAAATGTATCGTCAACTCTTCATCGGTTGGCGGGACTGCGGAAAGGCAAGCACGGATGACCTCGCCATCTGCAAGTTCTACTGTACAGGCGTGACATGAACCCATAAGGCAACCAGTGGGGATAAACACTCCTGCACGTTCTGCTACATCCAGGAGTGCTTCTCCCACTTCGGCATTGATGGCAACATCATCTGGCAAAAATCGAACGCTAACACTCATGAAATTTTCGGCTAACGACTACGACAAAAATGGTGTTAAGTCTAAATGGCGTTCTACTTCTGTAGCTAGCGAGTCTAAGATTTGCTCTCGCTGTTCTCGGTAGTTGGCGACACCTGTGGGCAAGGATTTCAAACCACGCTGTTGACGCAGGCGATTTAACCAAGCACGTCGCCAAGGGCCATTGTCAAACAGTCCGTGCAGATAAGTCCCCCAAACTGATTGACAGCTATCCACCAACCCTAGGTTAACATCATCAAATAGGGGTTGATACGCTTGACTATCGGGTGGTTGTTCGATACGCGATCGCCCTTGATGAATTTCAAAGCCTGTGACCGGCAAGCCCATCTGGGGATAATTTGAGCTAACTTGGCGTTGACGAGCAATTTTTTGTCCGGTAATTACGGTTCTGATGGGTAATAAATTCAAACCCTGAAATCTACCTGCTTGACCTTCTATACCTTCGGGGTCAGCAATGATTTGTCCTAAGATTTGATAACCACCGCAAATCCCTAAAACTGTGCCACCAGAAGCAGCATAATTTTGAATTGCTTCTGCCATACCGCTTTTCTGCAATAAAATTAAGTCGGCAATGGTTGTTTTTGTGCCAGGGATAATTACCGCATCTGGATGTCCCAAATCTTGTTTTGGACTGAGATATCTAACGGAAACAGATGGTTCTGATTCTAAGGGGTCAAAATCGGTAAAGTTGGCAATTCTGGGTAAGCGAATCACAACTATATTCAGATCAGCTTGAGCTTTGTGTGATTTGCGATCTAATAAATCCAGGGAGTCTTCTGCGGGAAAGAGTTCTTGAAAATAGGGCAAAACACCAATTACGGGTTTTTTAGTGCGTTCTTCTAGCCATTGTATGCCCGAATCTAAGAGCGATCGCTGCCCACGGAACTTGTTAATTACAATACCTTTAATCAAATCTCGTTCATCGGGGTCAAGTAACTCTAAAGTTCCTACCACATGGGCAAAAGCACCGCCACGGTCAATATCAACTACCAAGATTGTCGGTGCATTTAAATACTTAGCTACCCGCATATTTGTTAAGTCGCGGTGCTTCAGGTTAATTTCTGCTGGACTCCCTGCACCTTCGCAAACCAGCATGTCAAATTCTGTGGATAGATGTTGTAGAGATTCTTCTATCGCTCGCCAACCAAGGTCGAAAAATTGCTCGTAGTAATCGGCTGCTTTAACTCTCCCAACTGGTCTACCTTTGACAATTACCTGGGAGGTCATATCACCTTGAGGCTTAAGTAAAATGGGATTCATTTCTACCCAAGGAACCACCCCAGAAGCCCAAGCTTGTACCGCCTGTGCATAACCAATTTCTCCCCCATTGGCAGTAACATAAGCATTTAAAGCCATATTTTGTCCTTTAAAGGGAGCCACTCGCCAACCACGACGTGATAGCAAACGGCAAATAGCCGTAGTTAAGAGTGATTTCCCTGCGTGGGATGTTGTTCCCACTACCATAATTGCTTTCATACTTAATGTGTGATTTTTAATAAAAGGGTGAAATATCTAGTTATGAACGGGTAATCATATCACATCCGCTCATCAACAGTTATACGCTAAGAAGCAATCAAAGCTCTAGGTAGGAAAAATCTCCACACCCAAGCTACTTCAATGTGATTTATCTAACTCTCATCAAAATCTGAGCAAAGCTGTCAGATGTTGATGAAGAATTTATATTGGGCTTGATGCTTCCGTAGATATATTGTTCCCTTTTGTAACCTAATATTAACTTTGAGATTTTTAATTCTAAAAAGGTAGTCTCAACCAACGGATGGAGGTATTGTACAGGGAATCTCGCCAGGAAGGGGTCGGAAAATTTTGTCCCTGATATTTTTCAATTAATTGATGACCTAATGGTGTAAGGCGAAAACTATCGGTAATTCCTTGGCCATCAACTTCGCGCCGCAGTACACCGACTTGGATTAACCAGTCCAAAGCATTGTAACAAGCCAATTCTGATAAGGGACGCTGTGTATAGCTGTTTTTGATGCCATTTTCTAGGGCGATCGCATTTAATGGTACACTCTGGTTCCGCATGGCTGTAAATAAACCAACAGTGAAAGGAGAACAAATCAGCGATCGCTCGGCTCTTTCTACTGTGGTAGAAGGGTAAGAGAAAGATTTTGAAGTTGATGAATCAAGGGTAGCCATTGGAGTATGTTGTGTAATTTGACGAAAATTTAAGTATTTTAGAGTACCAGTTATTTACTTACAGACAAACTCTTTAAAATTTAGTACCTACTCTGTTTTTTCAGTAATTCATTTAATCATTGTAAATTATTGTAAAATTTCAAAGTCATCAACAAACTGAAACAGGAAAGGTTCACTATGCCTCTAGCAGTTGGTACGGATGCACCTGCATTTACCGTCAAAGATACTAATGGCAACACTGTCTCATTGTCTGATTTTGCTGGTAAGACAGTTGTTTTGTATTTTTATCCCAAAGATGACACTCCAGGCTGCACCAAACAAGCGTGTAGCTTCCGCGATGCTCAAGAGCAATATCAAGGTAAAGATATAGTTGTTTTGGGTGTGAGTGCCGATGATGAAGTGTCGCATCAAGCCTTTACCCAAAAATTTAATTTAAACTTTCCCCTACTAGCGGATACCGAAAAAACTCTGATTCAAGCTTACGATGTTGATGGTGGTGGTTACGCCAAGCGTGTCACCTACGTCATCGACCCCAATGGCAAAATTGTTCATGTTGATGCCAACGTGAATACATCTAACCATGCCAGCGATATTTTAGCGGCACTGGGTCTGTAATTGATCAATCCAAAATCTAAAATCCAAAATTAATTGACCTCACCTTTTGTCATAATGTCCTTTCGCTGACTACCAAACCTAGCTTCAGTTAAGGATTTACAGACAAGGTGAGGTTTTTGAATTTGATTCAGTTTTGTGGTGGAACAATTTGCACGGGAGAAACCACACTGGGAGATGTGATAGCAGGTAAACCAGGAACCGCTTGTCCAGCAGTGTTATTTACGGGTTGATTGGGATTTTGTTTCAGTGCAGCTCGCTTTCTGTTTAAATCAGCCACTGCTGAATTTAATTCTTCGTCTTTTTGTTGAGTATTCCAGTTGAAACTGCCAAATTGAGCGCGATGAATTAAATCCAGGGGATTCAAGTTACCGGAATTAGGCGAAAATGGGTTGGTATTATCTTGAGAATTATCGGCAGGATAGGTATCAATTGTATTAAGTTGAGCCAAACTTGGTTGTGCTGAGAGGAAGGAAGCAAAGCCAATTCCTGCCAATGTAGCCACACAGAAGCTTTTAACTGATAAAAATGATTTGTGCATGAGATTCTTCTCTAATACGCTCCAACGACACCATGCTTTTATCTTAAGCAAGAGTTTTGCGTAATTGGGGCTGAATGCTGAATAAGGCGACAACAGCAAAGCCCAACAAAATTAACAAAGCACCGCCAAAGGTAATATCACCCCAAGGTGCTTGCATGACAACACTACTCAGTCCCCATTCTTGATGCAGATAGAGATAGCGGATAGGCTCAATTGCATAGCTGAGAGGGTTGAGGGTGGCGACAACTTGTAACCACTTCGGCATGAAAGATAATGGTGCTAAAGCGGTGCTGGCAAATAATAAAGGCAAGTTAGTAACGAATATTACAGCAATTAATTCAATGTGTCCAGGTAAAGCAAAAGCTAAACCAAGGGAAATTGCAGTTACACCCAAAGCTAAGAGGAAGACGATGAGAGCGATCGCACCCAAGCCTGCGGCATCTGGTATCCCTGCACCTAAAAAGGCTGCTGCGCCGACAATTACGGCTGCTTGCAGCAAGCTTTGGCTAATAATAAAGATGGCGGAAGCAAAGACAATGGAAAACCGCGATGCTAGAGGCGCAACTAATAAACGATTCAAAAAGCCAAATTCACGGTCAAACATCACAGGTAATCCGGCATTTAATGCTCCAGCAAAGGCGGTAAAAACAATTACCCCAGCAGCTAAAAATTGACCGTAATTTGTCGTACTACCAAATAAGCCCTTGGGTGCGTTTTGGAATAAAGCACCAAATAACACCAGCCACATCACAGGCTGAACAATTCCCGCCAATAATGTAGAGGGACGGCGTTGGAGTTGAATAAACAAGCGACGAGTTAAAGCCAGCGTCTCTTGGACTAATTCACCAAAAAAATTAGGTGCAGCATCCGCAGGTGAAGCTAGTTGCTGCCAATTTACATCAGATTTAGGAGTTACACTCATAGGAAGTATGAAGTATTAAGTGTGAAGTATGAAGTTTGAAGTATGAAGCGTGAAGTGTGAATTTAATTTTCAGACTTCAGACTTCAGACTTCAGAATTTCTATCTCATATTTTGCTTCTTTTCTGCTTTCGGATCACGGTTAGCGACTGCGGCTAGTTCTGCATCCATTAAGGTGCGTCCGGTGGCGGCGAGGTAGACATCATCGAGGCTGGGGCGAGATTGGGCGATGCCGAAAATTGGTAAGCTGGCATGATTCAGCGTTTGCTGAATGGTAATTAAGGCATCACTTTGCGGTGTGACTACCAAGTTGAGGGAATTACCTTGGGCGCTGTTGATGATGATTTCTTGGACGAAAGGCAAAGCTTGTAAGAGGTTTTTGGCTGTTTCGGCTTCCTCAAGGGGTGAAAATTCCCGGATGCGTAAGGTAATGCGATCGCCTCCTACCCTATCCTTTAATTGTGAGGGTGTGCCTGTGGCAATCACAATCCCACGGTCAATAATAGCCACGCGATCGGCGAGTGCGTCAATCTCTTCTAAATAATGGCTGGTAATTAATACAGTAGTGCCTGAAGCCCGTAACTTCCGTAAAAACTCCCAGACAACAAAACGGCTTTCGATGTCCAGTCCAACTGTGGGTTCGTCTAAAACTAAGACATCCGGTGCATGGAGTAGCCCAGCCGCTAAGTCAAGCCGTTTGCGTAAACCGCCGGAATAAGTTCCTGTCTTTTTATCAGCATATTCTTGCAAACTCAGTAAATCTAAAACTGTTTGAATTCGCTGTTTTGCTACCGCGCCAGGGAGATGATAAAGCGCCGCTTGCAATTGCAGCAATTCTCTTCCGGTTAACACTTTATCGATAGCGACTTCCTGCGCTACATAACCGAGTTTTTGTCTGGCTAGTCTGGGGTTATCCAACACAGACACACCCGATACTTCGATTTTGCCTGCATCGGGAGTTGTGAGGGTACACAAAGCACGCAGAGTCGTAGTTTTACCTGCACCGTTGGGGCCAAGTAAACCAAAAATTTCTCCTGGTTCCACCTCAAAAGAAACGTCTTTGACGGCTTCAACAGTACCGTAGCACTTTTGCAGATTTTGAATTAAAACGGCGGGAGCCATGACAGCCAATCCCTAACTATACAATTCGCAACAAAGTCTATATATATTGTAGTTGAGTAAGGTGAGGTGAAGCGATCGCTGGGATACGACTCTTATATATTTAGGGTGAAGGAGTATAGGTGTGTATGTATCCAAAACCCTTAGACCCCATACCCTTTCAACCCTATACCCTGTTTCTCTTATCCGTCATGAGTTCCTTCTCAGCTTCCAGCCAATTTTCTAATGCTTTGTCCTTGGGAAAACCCATTTTCTGCCAAATTTCATAAGCTTTCATCTGAATTGCTTGTTCATCAGGGAAGTTACTAATGAAATATTCACAGCAATTATTCATAAAATTATAAGGTGCTTCTACAAAAAAATCTTGACGACCTATAATTTCAGCCGTGAAACGATAGCAGTTTTTTTGTATCGGACAGTTTTTTCCGGGACACAAAGTAATATCGTAAGGCATATATTTTTTGGCTAACAACAATTTTTATAAGCAGAATTCAGGAGTCAGAAGTCAGAATGCAAAATGATTTATGATTGCTATATTTGATTTGTCAAAAATCTATTAGTATTAATTTTATGCAAGAACAACAATTTGAAAATTTACGGCTTTATGTTCAACAATTGGCAACGGAAGCTTTAGAAAAAGAACAGCCATCTGCATGGTTTGAAATTTTGTATGCCAAAGCTGAAGGTGATGCAACACAAATTCCTTGGGCAAAATTGGTTCCTCACCCTTATTTACAAACATGGTTAGCTAATCATCAACCATTAGTAAAAGGTCAAAAAGCTTTAATTATTGGTTGCGGTTTGGGAGATGATGCTGAAGCTTTAGCAAAACTAGAATTTGAAGTGACAGCTTTTGATATTTCTCCTACAGCAATATCTTGGTGTCAGCAACGATTTCCTGATTCGAGTGTTAACTATGTAGTTGCAGATTTGTTTGCACTTCCTACAGAATGGCATCTTGCTTTTGACTTTGTGTTTGAATGTCGTAATATTCAAGCTTTACCTTTAAATGTGCGTTCTTCGGTTATTTCTTCAATTGCGTCTCTGGTAGCACCTGATGGGACACTTTTGCTAATTACTCGTGTTCGAGATACAGAAGTGGAACCATCTGGCCCACCTTGGCCATTATCAGACTCAGAACTGCAACAGTTGGAAAGTTTCGGATTACAGCAAGTAGAAAAAATCGTATTTTGCGACCATCCACAGGAAATGGATATTAAGCAAGTGCGGATTGAATATCAAAGGCACTAATTAAGGGAGCATCCCACTTTTTTGCTTGTCATTGCGTAGGCGTTAGCCTTCCCGAAGGGTACGCAACGAAGTGGAGCGTGGCAATCCCATCAACTTGTTAAGATTGAAGACTGTGGGATTGCTACTCTTCGAGAAGCCACTTCGTGTCTACGTCGTTCCTCCTCGCAATGACATTTATTCTCTAGTTGCTAAATAAAAACTGGGATGCACCCTATCTATTCCCCGTAGCCGCCACCAGTCACTTTACCGCGGAACACAATATATTGATAGAGGTTGTAAAACAACATCACCGGGATGAGAAAGCCGATAAAAATAATCATAATTACCAAAGAACTAGGGTCAGCAGATGCTTCGTAAATCGTGATTGTTGTCGGGATAATGTAGGGAAAGATAATTAATCCCAGTCCAATAAAAGACAACACAAATAACAGAATTGTCCAAACAAAAGGTGCGCGTTCTTCTTTGCGGTTGAGACTTTGTAAAAGTTGCCAAATTAGCCAGACTCCCACAACGGGAATCAGGGTGAAAATATAAACTAAAGGCTGTTGAAATAGACGATATCTGGCACTTTCATAAATTATCGGTGTGCTAATTGTAATGGCGATCGCACCAATTAATGTTGTCAAGGCTGCAATTTTCGCAGTTTTATAATGTGTTTCTTGCAACTCTCCTGTCGTTTTCCATACAAGATAAGTTGAACCAATCAAAACATATCCTTGAATTAAAGTTAAAGCTACTAACACAGATGGCAAACTTAACCAATCCCAAGTGCTACCAATAAAATGTCCCGTCTCATCAACATTAATCCCTTTGAGGACAGCACCAAGGGCAAAACCTTGACCAAGTGCAGCGATAAAACTCCCCGCACCAAAAGCAAAATTCCAAAATAATTTCCGTCTGGATAATTCTCGAAATTCAAACGCCACACCCCGAAAAATAAAGCCAAATACCATCACCAAAATCGGAATATATAAAGCATTTAAAATCGTGCCGTAAGCCAAAGGAAAAGCCCCAAATAATCCTCCTCCCATTAAAACCAACCAAGTTTCATTCGCATCCCAAATATTGCTTAAGCTAGTCATCAAAATTCCTCGACGTTCTTCATCAGAAGAAGTCAAAGATAATATTCCCACTCCCAAATCAAAGCCATCTAGCATCACGTACAAGAATAAAAATAGAGCTAAAATGACAAACCAAACTTGCGGTAAAAAATATTTCAGCGTTTCCATAAAATCTCTTGTTTAACAAGTTACAGGTTACAGGTTACAGAGTCACCCAACAAAATTTTAAGAATGTTGGGTTTAACTTAGTCACCCGCCTTGAACTTAAGTTCAAGGCTAATAGCTGAAGTTTACTCAAGTAGACTAAAAAATTTTGGCTATGTTTAGTCATCTTCAGATGACTTTTGCTATGAGCAAGGAACTTGAGTTCCTTGCAGGACATGAGTTATGAGTTAAGTTGACACTACTGCACTTCATTACAACCCATTTCAGACTTCACACTTTAGACTTTCTATTGTTGTGCTTCCACAGGGCGTTCATCTGGGACAAACTCACCTGGGGTTGTATCTACAGCAGGTTTAGTAATTTCTGTACCGGGAATTGGTAAATCGAGATTTGGCCCGCGGCGAATGATGCGACTACCAAAATACATCGCGGCGATAAATAATAAGCTGTAAACTACGGCAAAAGCTGTGAGTGAAGTTAAAACGTTACTTGCAGGTAAACGCGAGGCTGAATCAACTGTGCGAATTTGTCCGTAAAGTGTCCAAGGCTGTCTTCCCACACAGCGCACAATCCAGCCTGACTCCACAGCGATGTATCCTAAAGGTGCGGCAAATACCCAAGCCAACATCAGCCAACGTTGCTGAGTAATATTTTTGGCTGCAAGTTTACCACGTAACCATTGCACTGTAGTTAGCAGCATTAATCCAGCAAAGAAAAAGCCAATGGCAATCATCACCCGAAAAGCGTAGTAAATCAACCCTACCAGATGGGGACGATCCTCTGGTTTCCATTCCTTCAAACCACGCACAGGTTCAGAGAGATTCTGCTTAAATTCCAGAATGTAACCCAAAGCGTTGGGAATGGTAATTTCCCAATCATTTTTCTGCGCCTTTTCGTTAGGTATCGCAAGTAAACTCCAGTCAGCAGGTTGTCCGGCGGGTGTACTTTCCCACTGTGCTTCCATTGCTGCGAGTTTTGTCGGTTGATAATGATAAACTTGTTCGCCACTTAAGTGACCAATATATATTTGTAATGGGGCAACTGCGATCGCAGCTGCTAAAACTATCTTTAAAGACTTGGCAAAAAACTCTGGATGGCGTTTTTGCAAAATGTACCAAGCACTAATTCCGCCAATAACAAACAGCGAAGTCTCCAGCGTGGCAAAAAACATGTGCAGTACACTGTTAGCCATAAAAGGATTGAACATCGCCTGAAAGTAATCATTGACAACAAACTTGCCATTCACCATCTCTCCGCCGGCTGGTGTTTGCATCCAAGAATTTGCTGTCAAAATCCACAAAGTTGACAGGTTCGCACCCAC
Source organism: Nostoc sp. TH1S01 (assembly GCA_018993265.1). GTDB lineage: Bacteria > Cyanobacteriota > Cyanobacteriia > Cyanobacteriales > Nostocaceae > Nostoc_B. The sequence continues at coordinate 37,445 of JAGKSW010000027.1, read as the reverse complement.
AGCCACCAAAATTGTCGAGAGATAGTGAACCGCAGGATTGACGCGCTCCCAACCAAATAACATAATCCCTAAAAAAGCTGCTTCTAGCATAAACGCCCAAGAAGCTTCAAAACCAATCACACTGCCAAAAAAATTCCCCACAGCTTCCGAGAAAGGAGCCCAGTTAGTCCCAAACTGAAATTCCATTGGAATACCCGTAGCTACCCCAATACCAAAGTTGAGGACGTAAAACTTCGACCAAAACCGCGCATGAAGGTAATAATCAGGATTACGAGTTTTCAGCCATAGTCCCTCAACGATTACAAGATAAATCCCCATTCCCGTTGTCAGAACAGGCCAAAGTATATGAAAAATCGCTGTCAGCGCAAACTGCATCCGTGATAGCACCACTGAATCGGATAAAAATTCCACGAATTTTCTCCATTAGCAAACCACAGTCTTTAGGATAAACGTTTGACTCTTGGTCGAAATATTTCAAAAGGTTACATCTAGATTAATTTTTTCCTAAATTTGCCAAGTGACAAATTATTCGATGCTCATCTGCAATAAATATGTAGAATTAGAAAAAGTCGTGTCTATTTATCAGGGCTTACGCACAAGCTACGGAAAATCAAACCACTCCAGACACAGAGTTTACAGAAAAATGAGAGTTTGAGCGTTTTTTTGCATAAGTCCTATTTAGAAAACTACTAAACTCTTATTACATCTAATATGAATCAACCACTACTGAAGTTTATTGTCACTAAAAACTATAAAAATTTGTCATTAGAAGATGCGATTAATCTAGAAAATCTAAACATATTTATAGGTTCAAATGGTTCAGGGAAAAGTAATTATATTAGTTGCTTAAAATTCTTAAAAGATAGCTTAACTGCAATTCCTAAAGTCTGATTGAGCAAATTAAGTGAGAATTACCTAATGCTTTAAAGTACACACCCAATAAGTGTAATTTGATATTAGTTTTTGATGATTTAGATTGTCACAATCCGAATCAGCAAAAAGAAAATATTTTAGCAGCAATATCAACAATCCCAGACTGTAACAATATAAATCAGTTTGTTGGGTTTGCTGCTCCTGAATTGGAAGCTTGGATTATTGCAGATTGGAGTAATTCAGTAGCAAAACATCCCGATTTTAAAGGTAGACATGAGCGTATGCGTTGGTGGCTGAGTAAAGAAAGAAATATTCCTTTTGATAACCCAGAATCATTTAGTGAGTACGACCCTAAAAGAGACTGCTGTCAAGAAAAGTTATCACAAGCACTAGTTGACTCAAGTGTTCTTGATGAGTTTGATAGTAGTTCAACACGCTTTTCTAAAGGATTACATACACCTCTGTTATTAAGCTATATCAATCCAGATGAAGTTCAAAGAAAATGCCCTTTATTTCGTGAACTCTATAATTACTTAAATAATTTTTGTAGCTCTGCATCAAGTTGAAGTTGCAACTTATGAGTGGTAGATTACACCGTCTAATCCCTCCTTATTGATGAGGAGGGATTAAGGGAAATTTTGAGAAAACTTAAGGCTAAAGTTACCACTGAGTTGTCAGTTGCAATTTTGGCAAAATGTCAAAAAATCTCCGGCTAATACACAGTTATATGAGACTAACTCACCAAATCCGGAAAGACTTCTTGCACGGCTGGATGGACAAGGCGATGATTTTGGATATTGACACCTTTGGCTAAGGATGGGTTAACATCTAAGGCTTTGATGCCTAGATTTGCTAATTGGACAACGAATGGTAATGTGCTGTTGTTGAGGGCTTGAGCAGATGTCCAAGGTACTGCACCTGGCATATTGGGAACGCCATAATGGACTACGCCTTCTTCAATGTATACGGGGTTGGTATGGGAGGTGGCGTGTAAGGTTTCCACACAACCGCCTTGGTCAACCGCAACATCTACAATTACTGACCCAGGCTGCATTTGTTTGACTAATTCGCGGGATACTAAAATTGGCGCTCTGCGTCCCAAGACTAAAACAGCACCGATTAGTAAGTCAGCTTCTTTAACGGCAGTTTCTATATGAGCAGAGTTGCTATAAAGTAATTCCACTCTAGAACCAAACAAGGTTTCTAAATAAGATAAACGCTCGACATTTACATCTAAAATCTGCACAGCCGCACCCATCCCCACAGCAATTTTCGCTGCTTCTGTGCCGACTACACCGCCACCTAAAATCACAACTTTACCGGGTCTAACGCCAGGAACACCACCTAAAAGGACTCCTCTACCGCCTTGCTGACGTTCGAGAAATCTCGCGCCAAATTGCACTGATAGCCGCCCAGCGATGACACTCATAGGTGTGAGTAGAGGTAGTCTGTTAGGGCCGGGTTGTTCGACAGTTTCGTAGGCGATCGCACAAGTGCCACAATCAATCAGATGTTCGGTTAATTTGCGATCGGCTGCCAAATGCAAATATGTAAATAATATTTGCCCTTTTTGCAAAAATTTATATTCGCTAGATAATGGTTCTTTGACTTTAACGACTAATTCCCGATTCCAAGCGGCTTCGGCGGTCGGGACAATTTCCGCACCAGCATTAATGTAGTCTGCATCAGTAAAACCAGCACCATGACCTGCTTGTGTCTGGACAAATATGCTATGACCATTTTCGTGCAGCACTCTGACACTAGAAGGACTCAAACCTACTCGAAACTCTTGGTCTTTCGTTTCTTTGGGAACGCCAATTTCCATATAACGCCTCTGATGAATTTTTGGTTTAATTTAGCCTGCCAGTCTCACGCTGACAGTTCCGTATTAGATATAGCTATCTACAACCTTAGTTTTCCCTTCCACGGTAACAAAGCTAAAAAGTCTTACCCTTGACTATTGCCATAGTTGACTACAATATATAAATAATAATTACAAATTGTTAAAAGAGCCGTTGCACAGCTACATTTAAGAGGCTGCTACTAGAGTTCTCTAGTTTTCTGGCTCAAACCTTACAAAAGTCCGAATTCAACGTTATTACTGTTAAGTCCCGTTTGCCGAAAAGAGGTTTTTTGAACATGACACAACCACAACCCACAGTTACCCCCAAGCTAGAAGAACCAAAATTTGGCTTTAATGAATATGCCGAACGTCTCAATGGTCGGGCGGCGATGATTGGCTTTGGCTTGATGGTGATCATTGAATATGTCACCAATCAAGGTGTGCTATCTTGGCTTGGTCTCAAGTAGTGCCATCCAAAAGCAAAAGCTTTCTAGATGTAAGCTAGTAAGTAGAACAGGTTTAACCAGCTGGCATGGTCGGCTGGTTAAAACTTTATAAACTCCCTGCGGGAGAGGGAACAGGGAACGGGCAACAGGCAACAGAAAATTTAGTTTGTTACTGCTCCCCATCGAACAGGGTTTGAGTTCTCCACCTCGGACGAAGAGTTGCAAAGGAGAGCTTAAATGTCCCGTCAGAGACAGTCCCTGTTCCCTATTCCCTGTTCCCCTTTTAGAGAACTATCTGGCAGAATTTGCTGTCTATATCTTTGTAGGCTTGCAAATATGCAAGAAGGCAAATTGTTATACTTCCTCACCTACTGATCAAAATTATAATATTTAGATGTCTTTTTTATAAAAGACAACGTGTGGTGAGGTATTCTCGGTAAACTTACACAAAGGTGATTTGGATAAACCAAGCTGTGATGAATGCTGCATTACCTCGTTTTTTGAAATCAGCCTACAGAAAAGAGCCAATTATCAGTATCTTGATAACGATGGGCGTAGTAGATGCTGTGATTGGTGGATTTGATGATAGTTGGTCATTGTTAGCCGTTGGGTTGGGAACCGCAGGTATCAGTCTCGCCTTTAAGTTGTGGCGAATGCAGCAGCATCGCCCCATACCGGAGGAACCTGTGGTACAACATTACTTACCTTCCCGTTCGTCTAGTCCCACGCTACCGATACTAACTGTTGCAAAGAAAAAACCCCCCCGTTAATAGTGTTGAGTCACAAATGTGAAGTAAATTGACTTGACTATTTAAACAGTGAGGAAAAATTTGTGAGGAGTGAGGGAAAAATGGGGAGCAGCCTTTTGCTGCGCCCGTATATTTTCTTGGCTTTTATGGCAGCATTGACTCTGCCAGTAACTATTTGGCAAAGTTTAGATATTTATACTGCTCATGCTGCGATCGCTCAAACACCAGATTCCCTATCTCAAACTAATTTTGCCAATTTCCGCCTCATTTACAGTTTGGTGGGACATGCTGGAACTGTGAAATCTCTAGCTTTTAGTCCCGATGGTAAAATTCTCGCCAGTGGCGGTGCAGAAAATGAAGGTGCAATTCGCCTGTGGAATCCTTTAACTGGCAAAAAGTTGGCGAATAGTAAAGCACACAAAACCTCTGTAGAATCCTTAGTGATTGCGCCAGATGGTCAAACTCTAGTCAGTTGTAGTACTGATCACACAATTAATATTTGGAATCTTAAAAATAATAAATTTCGTCGTTCCTTTGTCGGACACACCAGCAACGTCTTATCTTTAGCCATCTCTCCTGATAGTAAAGTTCTGGTTAGTGGTGCTTTAGACGGAATTCGCGTATGGGATTTGTTACAGCAACGCCCATTAGCAACTTTAGTCAAGGTTAGTGAATCAATTTATACAGTAGCAATTAGCCCTGATGGTCAAACAGTGGCTAGTGGCGACAATAAAGGCGAAATCAAGCTTTGGGACTTGCAGAGTGGTAAGTTAATTCGGTCATTTTCCGCACATTCCCAAGCCGTGAATGCTGTAGCTTTTACACCAGATGGTACAACTTTAATTAGTGCCAGCCGCGATCGCACCATTAAACTCTGGAATCTGCAATCAAGAAGCCTGATCCGTATCCTCAAAGGACATAATAACTGGGTAAATGCGATCGCTGTTAACCCCAATGGTCAAATCTTAGCCAGTGCCGGCAGAGATGGTATTAAATTGTGGGATTTAACTACAAGCGAGTTATTAAGTACACTATACGGTCATAGTGATTGGGTCAGCGCGATCGCTTTTAGTCCCGATGGCAGACTGTTAGCTAGTGGCGGTTTTGACGGCAGAGTCAACATTTGGGGAAATATACAACCAAAACGTAAGTAAAGTGATGTTCAACTTAGTTTTTCAGTCCCCTCTCCAAACCTCTCCCCGTTACGGGGAGAAGCTTTGATTCTTGCGCCCCTTCCCCCGGAGAAACTACGGTGTACACACAAATCTGGTTTGAACGCATCTGTCCCGCCTCGGAATTTATTCCGAGTCTCATAGCGCAAGTCCTCTCAAGAGGACTCAAAGAGAAATTGATTCCAGTCTACTTCAGTAGACTTTGGCTATGAGCCTGGAACTTTAGTTCTAGGCGGGAATGGCTTGAACATGAAAATTTTCGACTTGTGTGTACACAGTAGCTCGTAGGGAAGGGGCTGGGGGTTAGGTTCGTTAATAAAACTTACACCCACTCTCCACCGCTTCTTGTTTGTAACAAAATCTGTAACAGCAATAGTATTTCAGCTTTTACTCGACTAGATTGGTGAAAAATCTACGGGTAATCCCTGAATACATGGGTAATGTTGCTAAAAGATATACGAGACTATCAAATTCTATTTCTCGGTTCATTTTTGGCCTTGGGAATTGGTACAAGGGACTGGACACTGCACCCAGAATTGATTGGTGTAGCGATCGCATCTTGCTTATTAACGCAGTGGATATTGTCAAAGCTCAATAGCCAAGAGCCAGAACAAAAGCTAAATCTGCGTAGTGCCTTGATTACTTCCCTGGGACTTAGTTTGCTCTTACGGGCTGACCATTGGACAACAATGATGTTAGCAGGAGTGAGTGCGATCGCCAGTAAATTTTGCTTCAAAGTCGGCGAGAAACATTTCTTCAATCCAGCCAATTTTGGCATTATCACCGCCTTAACCCTCACCTCCGATGCTTGGGTATCTCCCGGACAGTGGGGCGAAGAATGGTGGTATGGGCTGTTATTTGCTGGTACTGGCGGTTTGATTCTACAACGCATTGGTCGTTGGGATACCACGGCAGCTTTTTTAGGTTCCTACTCTTTGTTAGAAGCCATACGCAACCTTTGGTTGGGTTGGACTTGGGATGTATATTGGCATCGCTTAATGAGTGGGTCTTTGCTGCTGTTTGCCTTATTTATGGTGACAGATCCGCGCTCAATTCCCAACGCCAAAATTGGGCGGGTAGTTTGGGCTATCTGCATTGCCAGCTTAACTTTTATCCTGCGAAATAATTTCTTCATTTCCACAGCCGTGTTTTGGTCATTGTTTGCCCTTGCACCATTGACCATTGCGATTGATTGGCTCTGGTCATCTCCCAGATTTTCTTGGTTCGAGAACATTAGGACGCAAGAGAATTAACTACTCCCTATTCCCTACTCCCCACTCCCTAATTTAGAGGTATAAAATGAAGCAATTTAAAATAGTAATTTCTTCATTATTAATTACTGTATTGGCTGTACTATGCTTTGCCCCCACAGCTTGGGCATTTTGTGGATTTTATGTCGCCAAAGCCGATAGTAAATTATACAACCAAGCATCTCAAGTTATTTTGGCGCGGGATGGCGATCGCACCGTTTTGACTATGGCCAATGACTTCAAAGGCGAAGTCAAAGATTTTGCAATGGTTGTACCTGTACCCACAGTCATAAAAAAAGAACAAGTCCGTGTTGCTCCACCCAAGATTGTCGAACGTTTAGATGCCTTTAGCGCACCGCGCTTGGTAGAATACTTTGACTCTGACCCTTGCGTTGAATATGACAGGGTACTTAACGAAGCCGTACCCGCACCCGCAACTAGTGCTAGAGTCGGAGCAGCTAGAGGTAGTGCGAGTGATTTAGGTGTAACCGTCGAAGCACGTTTCAACGTTGGTGAATATGACATTGTAATTTTAAGTGCTAAAGAATCCGGCGGACTGGAAACTTGGCTAAATCGCAACGGTTACAAAATTCCCAGAGGAGCGCAACAGCTACTTAAACCTTATGTGCGCTCTGGGATGAAATTTTTTGTTGCGAAAGTCAACCTCGATAAATTTGAAGAATCTGGCTATCAGTTTTTACGTCCGCTACAAATTTCGTACCAATCACGGAAATTTATGTTGCCCATTCGTTTGGGTATGATTAATGCCAACGCTGCTCAAGATTTAATTGTCTATGTCCTCTCACCCAAAGGGCAAGCAGAAATCACTAACTACCGCACCGTGAAAGTTCCTTCCGATGCCAACATTCCGGTATTTGTCAAAAATGAATTTAGTGATTTTTACAAGTCTATGTTTCAAACAGCATACCTAAAAGAAGACAGAAAGGTAGCTTTTTTGGAATATGCTTGGGATATGAGTAGTTGCGATCCTTGTTCCGCAGAACCGCTGAATCAAGAAGAACTCAAGCAAGCAGGTGTATTTTGGCTAGATAATAATTCCAACAATGACGAGCCATTCCCGTCAAGTTCCCGTCGTCCGCCACTTATTAGTAGCAGCGTCTTCATCACCCGATTGCATATTCGTTACACCCGCGACAAATTCCCCGAAGACCCAATTTTTCAAGCAACCTCCAACCAAGAGTCTTTCCAAGGGAGATACATTTTACAGCATCCCTTTACAGGCGAACTCAATTGTCAAGCTGGTAGAGAATACAAGCGGTCTTTACCCAAACGGTTTGAACAAGAAGCCCAAACTTTGGCAAAGCTCACCAATTGGAATATTCAAGATATTCGCCGCAAAATGAAGTTGACTTTGGGTGATTTAAATTATTCTTGGTGGGAAAATTTCTTATCCTGGCTGGGAATGTAACTAGTACAACAAGGCAAAAGTAAAAAGTGAGCCATTGCGGTGGGCGGGTCTCCCGGCATAAAGGAGACAGTGCCGTGGGCGGGTCTCCCCAACGCACTGGCTCCTTTTGACTTAATTTTGCCCCTTCACCCTTCCCCAAACCTTCGATTTGTCTTACTCCCCACGCCCAAATTTCTAATCTTTGTGCAGGTAAATGCTGATGATATGTATACCAAGGCCTAATCCCCAACCTAATAGGGGGTAAATTGCCCAGAAGTAACTAGGGCTAGTTGTTAAATTCAATACAATTAAAAAAAGATTTACTACAAGATAGCTAATCAGATGTGGCTTAATTTTTTGTAGGCGATAAGAGTTAGACCTTTGCCGTCGTTTGATGATTTCTTTTTGCTGTTGCCATTGTTGTTGGGCAGTTTGCAAGCTAGTAAATGAAATACCAAGCTCTGCCGCCATTTCTTGTAACTGCTGTTCTGAAAATTCTTCTTTGTGCTGATCAGCCATTGCTCGCTGAAGAATCTGTTGGACATCTTCTGAGCGAAAGGTTGTCATAGATTTAGGCTCCTAGATTCCATTAGGGACTGTGACAGAGTTACCAAGAATCGCTTTTTGGCGTTCTATCTGTCGCCATCATTGTGCAAATCAACATAAAAGTTTGTGCTTTCAGAACCTTTTCCATCTAAAATTATTTGACTCTTTCTACTCTGGCTCTAGCTGTATCAGTGCGCTTGGTGATGGGAACAAGTTTTGTCGCTGCGCCTAAACCAAAAGCTGGCATATTACCGTAAATTGCTTCGTAATGCCCTGGTTCGATGATGTAAGTTTCGTGCCAAATCCCTACACTACCATCTTTACCAACAGCTTTGTTGAAGCGTTGCCAAGCAGGTAAATGAAGATCAGATGGATTGCGAGCAAAATTTTCTAAATCTGCAAGCGATCGCCAATATGACACCATCAAAGTCGATAACGGCGACACATTAAAGAAATGCTCTCCACCTAAAAAGCCTTTTTCTGGATGCTCATGCAAGGTTTTCAGCATCGGAGCCATTGCTTGAGCAACAGGTAGCCACTTGGAAAAAGACCAAAATTGGTTAACACGCATCCCAATCAAGAACACTACAAAGGGTGAGTCTATTTCAGCTGTGAAGCGTCCTGGCATAATTTTTGTCATGGCTAGATTCTCTTAATGTTGTGCTTATTCAACTAAATTATTATTCACATAGTTGAATATAAACAGCATGATATATTCAACTATGTGAATATGTCAACAAAGAACTATGGCTTTAGCCCATGCAATTTTGTCACTATTGATAAATAGTCCTTGTAGCGGTTACGACTTGGCTAAAAGGTTTGATCAATCTGTAGAAGGTTCAGTAGGATTTTTTTGGGAAGCCAGCTTTCAACAGATTTATCGAGAGTTAAATCGCTTAGAAGAACAAGGCTGGCTACAAGCTGAAAAAGTTTTGCAAGAAAATCGCCCAGATAAAAAAATTTACTCAGTTACAGACTTAGGAAAACAGCAACTGTGTGAATGGATTGCGGAAGCCGAAACAGCAACCCCATTTAAAAATGATTTACTTGTCAAGCTATATGCTGGATATTTAGTAAGTCGTGAAACTATCCTGGCAAAACTAGAAACTCATCAAAGTCAACATCAACAAAGGTTAGCAGTCTATCAAGAAATAGAGAAAAAATTCTTTCTCAAACCCCAAGAATTACCAGATGATTTGAAATTTAAATACGTCACTCTCAGATGCGGTATTCAGTCGGAAAAGGCTTGGTTAGCTTGGTGTGACGAAATGATTGCGTTTTTGAGCAGCCCTACTCAAAATATTGATTTGAGATAAGAATTCAGGAGTCAGAATCCAAGAGCCAGAATGTTAGAAAACTTAATCACATTTTTCTTAAGAAAGATAGATTAATCATACTGAATTACTCTTAAATGCTGAATTCTGACTTCTGTGTGCTGAATTCTTACGATTTGAAATGCTAGATAAATCTGGAATCTTCTAGTCAATCAAATTGTCTATTCATGACATCAGGTTAGTATTTGGAGTGTCATTGTAAGTAATACTTAGAATATTCTTGCTATTTTTTTGTCAAAATTGCCATTATGGAACTCGATGAAGAGTTACGCAACTTAGTTACTCAAGCTTGCGGCTATCCCCCTGGAAGCCCGCAGCGTCAAAAGATGCTTACCAAAATCATCCGTCTAACTTCCGGCAGACTTTGGCGAGAAAGCACTCCCTATTATCAAGACGCATTGCAACAAACTTGGCTGTATTTCTGTCGTAATATTTGCGATGGTTTAACGGGTCAGACTTATGATCCCACCTATGGTACTGTAGTCACTTGGCTAAATGCTTATCTCAAACGCAGACTCCAAGACTTTTACCTGAACAATCATCGAGAACAAGCTTTAACAGTTCCTCTACAAGTGCGCCAGTCTTGGTCAAGTGGAAATACAGAAACTGTTGATCTTACCGAAAACCTCCAAGCGACACCTCAAGTTCCTCCAATTCTTGAAAACGTGGAAATATGGGCAAAAACAGATGCAGATGGAGACTTACGCAGCACTCACATCAAAGGTCGCCCAGATGTGAATTGTCAAGTATTGATTCTCAAACGCTTACCGCCAGAAGTTGGCTGGAAAGAACTCTCAGAGGAATTTGGATTACCTGTTCCTACCTTGAGTAGCTTTTATCAGCGTCAATGTCTGCCACGCTTGCGAAAATTTGCGGAATCAGAAGGTATTTTATGAAGATAAATGATACATATGGGCAAGCAGAGGGAGCAGAGGAAGCAGAGGTGCAGAGGAAGTAATTTGTATCAGTAATTTCGTGAATTAGTATTACAGACTATTAGAAATTACTTTGCAAGTCTTTACTTCATCTTTATGAATCACTAAAAATGTAGTATAAATAGTAGCAGGCATAATTTATAATTTTTCCGTTTATCTCTGAAAAAATAATTTTTTCTTAGTAAATATACTTAAAAAACTAACCTATATATTACATAATGGTTTTAGAGATGGAGATGAAATAGTAGGCTGTGGCTCAACTGATGTTGATTGATTTATATTTACTTTCTTTTATGTAAATTCCGGTACAGCTTGAACTTGATGGATTCATCAAAGTTTCCCGACCGCCTGAAATTTAATTGAATATTCCCCCAACTCCCCTGAACAACATGAGTTGACCAAGGTCATACAACTTTCCTGGTCTAAAATTGGTTTGGCTCCTGGAATTTGGCATAGTGAATATGCTGTTAGTGCCAGTAAGGTTCCCACTAGGTTCAGCAAGTATAGAGTGAAACCACATGACTAACTCTCGCCATCAAGAACGTCAATTGAAATCCCGCAGCCGTTTGCGGATGTGGTTGCTGATTTTAAGTCGTGCTGGCATTCCATTGTTAGGAGTCTTGTTAGTAGGAATTCTTCTAGGCATTTGGCGGTTACAAAGTTTTGTTCAAAAAGAGTTAGCGCCGTTAGCAGAACAAGGTCTTACCAATACCATTAACCGTCCAGTGAAACTGGGAAAAGTGACTAATTATTCCCTAACAGGTGTGCAGTTTGGAGCTTCCGAAATTCCCGCAACACCCACAGACCCCGATAAAGCAGCAGTGGCGGCTGTAGAAGTGGGTTTTAATCCGTGGCAATTAGTTTTTAATCGTCAACTCAAACTTGATGTCACCTTAGTTAACGCTGATGTCTACATTGAACAAGACGAACAAGGACGTTGGATTACTACTACGATCGCACCACCAAGTAAAAGCGGATTAATCAAAACTGATTTAGATAACCTGCGACTGCGGAATGGCAAGTTGATACTACTCGGTCAGAAGAAAAATGGTAGAGTTGCATCACCTTTCACATTTGCCCAACTAAACGGTACTGCCCAACTTTTGGAAAATAACCAACTGGTGAATTTTGATGTGGCGGGACAACCAGAAAACGGTGGGAATGTAGCAGTTAAAGGACAAGTCCGCCCGAAAACTCTGGTTGCTGATCTCCAGTTGCATGGACAAGATTTACTCGCCTCAAATATTACTAATTTGGTGAAGTTACCGCTGAACTTACAAGCAGGTAGAGTAAATGGAGACTTGCAAATTAAACTCGCGCCAGAACAAACTCCTTTATTGTATGGCAGCGCAGATTTGCAAAAAGTGACGCTGCAAATTCCTCGCGTACCCCAACTGTTAAGTAATACGGTAGGGGATCTTTACTTCCAAGGTACAGAAATACGGTTGGAGGATCTCAATACCAACTACGGCAAAATTCCCTTAGTTGCTAACGGCATTATTGATAGTAAAGCAGGCCTTCAGTTAACCGGGCGAATCAAAACAGTGAGTGTCGCTAATGCCCAAACCACACTCAAGCTGAAACTACCTGTACCTGTAGCGGGACAACTCAAAGCTGACTTACAAATTACAGGAAAAGCAAGCAACCCAATTCTTTCAGGTACTGTTGCCACAATTAACACGGCTCGGATTGATAAAGTTAATTTTAAAAGTATTACAAGTAAGTTTAAATATTCTGCTAATGATGCCTTATTAACCTTGAGAGACATTCAAGGTGAAACTACTGTAGGTGGAGAAATTACAGGAGGCGGTCAAATTGTTGTTGGCAAATCACCAAGATTGAATTTGACTTTTACTGCTAAGAATTTTGCTGGAGATGCGATCGCTAAAATCTACAACTCCAGCCCAAATTTTCAAATTGGCAGAGTCGCCGCCACCGCCCAAGTTACAGGTACTCCCACCAATGCTAGAACGGCTGTACAGTGGCAAGTACCCCAAGCCACCTATCCGGGTAGAGGGGAATTAATCATTGTCAGCGATGCCTCCGGCGGCAAGCAACGCACAATTTACTTTCAAAATGTTGCCCTGAAAGTTGGTCGTGGAGTAGTTCGGGCGGTGGGTAGATATGCCCAAGAACGTTGGCAAGCCGTCGTTACAGGTGATGGTGTAGAGTTAGAACCCTTTGTAAATAAAAATCAACTGCAAAACGTTTCCTTGGATGGGGCAGAATTTAACGGGCGGTTGATTTTAGCTGGGACTAGTGGGCCATTTCAAATTAGTTCGATTCGCAGTCAAGGTGCAGCCGTGCAGATTGCTGGTGGGGCGATCGCAATTTCTAATATCCAACTCCAAAACCAAAACTTTGCGGCGCAATTAGTCGCTAATAATGTCAACTTAGGACGTATTCTCAAACAAGCACCCCCAGCTTTGCAAGGGCGTTTGGCTGGAACCTTTCAAATCGCGGGGAATCGAGATAACTTCAGCCTGAAAACGCTGCGCGGTAGTGGCAAAGCTAACTTCAACGTCGCTGGCGGTACAGTTACAGCCAACAATATTCAACTAGCGAATGGAATTTATCAAGCGCAGTTAATTGCGAATAATCTGGCTGTGCAGGAACTCACACCGAATACCCAACAAATTCGCGGTCGATTAGCTGGTCAATTTAATGTGGCGGGTTCGGTGGAATCCTTCAAACCGCAAACTATTCAAGCTAGTGGTCAAGCCAAGTTAACTGTTGCTAGTGGGACAATTACCGCCGCAAATATCAAAGTTAATAACGGTCGTTATCAAGCGCAAGTCCAAGCTAACAATGTACCAGTCCAACGCTTAACCAAAGTCCCGCCGCAATTTCAAGGAGATTTAACGGGTCAATTCAACGTTGCGGGTTCAGTGACATCCTTCCAACCCCAAACTATTCAAGCCAGTGGTCAAGGTAAGTTAACTGTTGCAGGTGGGACAATCACCGCCGCAAATATCAAAGTTAATAACGGTCGTTATCAGGCGCAAGTTCAAGCGAATAACGTACCGTTGCAAAAATTGGCAGCCGTCCCGCCCCAATTCCGAGGCAATTTAACAGGTCAATTAAATGTGGCGGGTTCGGTGACATCCTTCCAACCCCAAACTATTCAAGCCAGTGGTCAAGGTAAGTTAAATATTGCGGGTGGGACAATTACCGCCTCAAATATTCAAGTGAATCAAGGTCGCTATCAAGCCATCTTGGATGCGGCCGATGTGCAGTTAACGAAGTTGAATCAGCAATTGCGGGGGCAATTGGGCGGCAGATTACAAGTTGCTGGGGCGCTTGGTTCGGCAACCTTAGCTAACGTCAATGCCTCTGGGAAGGTGCAATTATCCCAAGGTTTGCCGGGTTTAGAAAGACCCTTGACAGCTGCGATCGCGTGGAATGGTGAGAAACTAGCAATTAATCAACTCACCGCCCCTGGTTTAAATGTCACTGGAGACATTACAGCCAACGCCAATAAAGCAGGCATTCCAGAAATTACCGCCTTAAATTTAAATGTCCAAGCCCAGGACTATAATTTGCAACAGTTACCGATTAATTTGCCTAATCAAGTGGCGTTGAAAGGCAAGGTAGATTTTAACGGCAGAGTCACAGGCAAGTTACCCTTACCAAACGTCAGCGGCAAAATTGCCTTACGAGACTTGGTAGTACAAAACATTGCTTTTGAACCACTGTTAACAGGTAACATTGATTCCGCCCAAGGGCGCGGCTTGAACTTAAATTTAATGGGCAATCAAGACCGCATCGCCGTAAATTTAGATGGCAATAATCGCCCCCAATCCTTTTTAGTGCAGTGGCAAGATGCCTCAGCTAAAGGGCAATTTCAAGGTAATAACATCGCCCTAAATGTACAAAACTTCCCCTTACAAATCTTGAATGTTTCCGTACCACCAGCTTTGCGTTTAGGTAAGGGTACAGTAGCTGGTTTAATTAGTGGCGATTTGCAAGTTAATCAACAAACATTTGCCGCCAATGGTAATTTAGCGATCTCATCACCAAAAATCGGACGTATTCAAGGCGACCAGTTAACAGCGCAATTCAACTATGCCAATGGTAAAGCTACTATTACCAGTAGTAAATTTGTCAAAGGCAGCAGTATTTATGCCTTTGCTGGGAATGTTGGTCAAAGTCTTAAAGGGCCACAACTCCAAGGCAAACTCAACATCAGCCAAGGCAAAATCCAAGATGTGTTAGCTGTCGCCCAGATATTTGACATCCAAGACTTTCAAAGAGGGATATCAGAACCAGCCTACGGCACAGCCGCCGATTTAACTACCTACGCCCCTGGTTTACCCAATCAACCTTTGTTTGATCAACTGCGACGCTTTTACGAAATTGAGGCAGAATTAGCACAACAGCAACAACAACGGCGGGATGCCAATCTATTACCAGAACTGGCAGACTTACAAGGAACCTTTAACGGGGACATTGCCTTAGATACAGCCACAGCCAACGGACTCTCAGTACAGTTTAATATTAACGGGCAGAACTTTACCTGGGGTAAAGCAGCCGAAAGCGATCGCTTCTACAATGCAAAACAAATCATTGCCCAAGGCAGTTTTGAAAATGGTGTCTTGCAGTTACGCCCATTACGCATTGAGTTAGAAAATAGTCTCTTGGCCTTTACAGGTAACATCGGCGGTAAAGACCAATCAGGTCAGTTACGAGTCACGAATTTTCCCATCGCCTTAATCAATAACTTTGTCAAACTTCCAGTTGATATCACAGGTAATTTGAATGGTTCCGCCGCCTTAGCAGGTGGTATCACTAATCCCCAAGCCCAAGGCGAATTAGAAATTACCGACGCTACCCTCAATCAAAAACCTGTAGAATCAGCTACTACCAGCTTTAGCTATATCAATGGTCGTTTGAACTTTGGTAGTAATGTCTCCGTTGCTGGGCCAGAACCAGTGAATATTACTGGCAGCATACCTTATCAATTACCCTTTGCAACTACCACACCCGCCAGCAATGAGATTAGCTTAGATGTCAAAGTCAGAAATGAAGGATTAGCACTGCTAAATCTCTTAACAGATCAAATAGCCTTTGAGAAAGGCGAAGGTGAAATTGATTTAACAGTCCGGGGAACCAGACAGCGCCCAGAGTTAACCGGAATTGCTACTGTTAAAGATGCCACCTTTGCTGCCCAAGCCTTACCAGGTAAAATTAGGCGAGTCACAGGCAAGATAAATTTCAATTTTGACCGCATTGTTGTAGAAGGTGTTGAAGGCAGATTTAGTCGGGGTCAAGTAAACGCGGCTGGGGAAATTCCAGTCTTTAATAATGGAGAAATCGCAAGTAATCCCCTGACTGTTAATTTAGAAAAATTAAATTTAAATCTCAAAGGATTATATAAAGGTGGTGCCAGTGGCAATTTACAAATTACAGGTTCAGCCTTAAACCCACTCATTGGCGGTCAAATTCGTTTATCTGATGGTCAAGTTTTATTAGCAGAATCAACTAATACTAATCAATCTACAACTAGCGATGCTGTCAAAGCTAATAAACAAGATAAAACCGAAGCGAGAAATAATCCAAATACAGCCAGATTAAATAATCTTGAATTAACATTAGGTAGCAATATCCAAATTACTCGTCCGCCAATTCTTAGCTTTATTGCTACAGGTAATTTAAAAGTTAATGGCGCTTTGAATCAGCCTATACCTGATGGCACAATTCGGCTGCAAAAAGGTGGCGTGAATTTATTTACAACCCAATTTAACTTAGTGCGTGGCTATAAAAATACAGCCACATTTAGGGCTGACTCGCCCCGTGATCCCATTTTAGATGTGCAGTTATTTGCCAAAGTACTGGATGCTGTGCAAACATCAGAGTTCACCAGAAACAATTCCATCGGCGGCTTAGGTTCATTAGAAAGTGTGCGCGTCGAAGCTAGAGTCCAAGGGCCTGCTAGTAAGCTGAACGAAAACCTTGAACTTACCAGCAGTCCCTCACGCAGTCAAACCGAAATTGTCGCTTTATTAGGCGGTGGATTTGTTGATACTCAAGGACGTGCTGATACCACTTTAGGTTTAATTAATATTGCAGGTTCAGCCGTATTTAATAACTTTCAGACAACCTTTAATCAAATTGCCAATGCTTTCGGCTTGAGTGAGTTTCGCATATTTCCCACTGTAATTTCTGACAATCCCGAAGCTGGCAGAAGCAGTTCTACATTAGAATTAGCCGCAGAAGCTGGTGTTGATATTTCGACGAAGTTTTCAATTTCTAGCATTAAGATTTTAACTGCCAATGACCCCTTTCAATGGGGGATAAATTACCGCATCAACGATGAATTGCGAGTGCGTGCTTCTACTAACTTAGAGGATGACAGTCGCGCTGTGATTGAGTATCAGACAAGGTTTTAATTACGTTAAGGCTACAATATTCCCACTCCTACACCAAGTAGAGACGTTGTATACAACGTCTCTACAACTGCAAATCACAATCAATAATCTTTTTTTATTGATTTAACAAAAAAGAATATTTGCTCCTATTTAGTGGTTAGCCATAATATTTATGACATACGCGGCTAAGGTACCTAGCTGAAATAACACATCAATTTTCATTGATGGGCATTGCTGATAAATCCTCCAGATTTTGGAGAGTTACATTACCTGACGCAACGATTATGAATTGGCTAACTAGTACCATAATTATTGGCATCTCTGCTGCGATCGCAACTACTTTTGATGACAATTTATATTTGACAGCATTTTTTGGTAAAGTTAATCGTCATTTCCGTCCACAAAATATTATTCTTGGCGAATTTTTAGGCTTTACTCTCTTAGTCTTGGCTAGTCTTCCTGGTTTTTTGGGGGGTTTGATTTTACCCACTGCTTGGGTTGGTTTGCTAGGTTTTTTACCCATAGCAATTGGAATTAATCATTTATTAACTAGAGAAACAGAAGCCGAAACAGTACAAACTGTCTCAGTTGATTTTTCAGCTACTACTACCAAGCACCGCAAGAAATCTCTCTGGGCGACTCTGCGTGACCCTCAAACTTATCGTGTTTCCGCAGTTACCATTGCGAATGGCGGGAATAATATTGGGATATATGTACCACTTTTTGCTAGTAGTAATCTTCCCAGCTTAGGCGTAATTGTCGGTATCTGTTATTTCACTGTTGGCTTGTGGTGCTGCTTATCTTATATGTTAACCCGTAATCCTCTCATGACTCCGCTTCTGACTCGCTACGGTCGCAAGGTCTTTCCGTTGGTATTAATTTACTTAGGATGCTCTATCTTAATTAAAAGTGAATCTTATCAGCTTTTACCTGCGATCGCTATGTTTTCTCACTAATACTAAGTTGCGCTCAAAAATATTAGTGATCAGCCAACAATCTTTTTACCAATTATTGATAAATGTTTTCCCTTAATTGGGAAAACACATGGTAAGTATCTATCTTAGACTTACCTTGAGAACTCTTTTTATCTTCTTCAACTTTAATCAAGTTATATTCAATGTTCTCAGCATAGATAGCAAAAGTGATATTAAAAATTTCCAAAAAATGAATAACAAATTTGCATTCATCTTTAGGTAATTTTTCGTAATAACGAATTAAATGAGCAATTCGTATTTCTAAATGGCTGCGAGAATTTTGACAAATTAAAATAATCTTGAGTAGTATGATTACCAAGGTGAGTGGATGACCTTGAGAAATTACTAACCCAAATAATGGTGAAGGCTCTCGACCATTTTCTGTAGTCAGACAGTCAATCAGACGATTACAACTTCTCAGAAACAAGTGTTTGTCTAAAACTTCTTCATCAGATTCTGGTTTCCATTGAGCTAAATTTTCCGCTATCTTATGATTTATAACTTTTACTAACTCTAGATTTTTCACAGAAAAAAACAAGTACTTACGTACACTTTGTTTGAACTCTTTAAATGTTTGATTCTGAGTTTGTTTAATAAATATACTGGCTAAATTTTCATAACTAAATAAACCCTTTTTAACGATAATCATTTTAATTAAACGTAAAACATTATCGCCCAATATACTAGGATTTACATAGCGTGTAACACTAGAAGCAGAGGACTGAGAACGAGCAATATACATTGCTAGTTCAAATTTAAACTTATCCTTCATTTGTTTAGCAAGCTGACTAGCCGCTTCTTGTTGCTCTTTTGGATTATTCACATCCATAGATTGAGCAACTAATAAATAAGCTGCATAGCGATTGCTCCAGTGAACTTTATGTTTATGATCATGTTTATTAGCAAATAATTTTAATTCTTGATAGTCTTCACTCTTAACAAAATTTTTGAGCCAGCTTTTATATGTATGCAAAGTAATATAACTACTTTTTTTGCATGGGACATCATAATTAACTAATAAGTTAATTAATTCTTGAATAGATTCATATTTTCTTTTAGATGCCCAGTTATTAACTATGATATAGCAACAACGTTTAATAGTGTTCCGAAATTCCTGTTCATTGTTGGCTGATAAGATTTTCCGAATCAGAGGTACGGTATTTAAACTACCTGATTCTAGAAAATCAAAAAATAATCTTTTAAATTCTCGCAAAACTTCTTCTGGAGATTTTTCATTTACAATTTCCATGAAGAAGCTATATATTTTTTCTTGCCCAAGTTGGAGATTTAATGGCTGAAGATTGGGTTTAACAAAATTTTGTTCTTCTAAATCAGTAAACAGGCTATGAGTGGTCATGGAAGTTCTCAAGACCAATGAAATTAATGTATCTATTATTTATTAGATTACCTGTGACAGCCATCAGTATCAATCAATTTTTCAAAGATAAGGTAATTTTTTGAATGAGTTTTGATGAATTTACTGAAGTCTTCTTCAAGATTAAATTCACAAAGCTCAATATCTCAGAAAAATTACGGTTACAGATTGTCTCAGTACTTACGTACAAAAGTTAGCTGTTGAGAATGGGTGTAAGGGTTTTGAACACCTATATCCTACGGGGAAGTCAAAATTCAAAAGTCAGAGAATTTTTGACTTTTAGCTTGATTTTGCTCTTTCACCTTCCCCCAAACTCTTGATTTTTCGTTTTAGGGTAATCCAAAAAATAATTTATTCAAAAGACTTCTATCTCGCTTATCTTCCTTGTCAAGCCACTTGCTCCAAGCCAAGAAACCCGTCCAACGCACTGGCTCCTCTTTTTCTCTGGATAATGGGATATTTTTTACTTGGAAGTCACTTACTGCCTAAGTCATAATTGTATATATACAGTTAAGCCTGCTTAAGAATACTTAATCAGGCTTTGTTTAACTTTGTTTTTAGTGGGGGTGGAGGGACTTGAACCCTCACGACCGTTTAAGGTCAACGGATTTTCATTCTCTTGCAGCTTTCACTACTACCTAGGAGTTTTAACTACCTTTCGGTTTTGAGAATTGGACTCTCCCTTTACCCTCGCCTTTACGTTAGGGTAGCTCCCGTCGAGTCTCTGCACCTTCCTAAAACTTTGAGTTTTTCAACTCAGTACTTGTTTTAGGCTTGGCTCAGGATTGCCTTGTCTGAAAACAGATTTAGGTTTCCCTGAGTTTGAGAGCTTCCACTTGAAGAATTTCTTCATCAAGGCTCAGTTGTCTAAGTCCGTAGCGTCTGCCATTCCGCCACACCCCCAAGTTTACTTAGGAGTCACTTATTTTTTGGAGGTAACGAATACCCCCTCATCTATTCCACCATCAATTGTGCATTTTGTGAACTAGGTAAGAAAAATTTTGTCTGTGTTGGGCGATCGCATAACTTTTTGCAATTCCTAACTTTGGACAAGCATCTTTACCTTGGTGCTACAAGTACACACATCAGACACTGGCTTTGCTATTGTAGCACTATCCTAAAATTTGTCCAGTAAAAGTGCAGAATTTTTGGAAAGTTACACAGGACTGACGGTTTTGAATACTTTCACCCTCCTCCAAAACCTTGATTTTTCGTCTTACTGCCTAAGTTTTATTACATAAATAGGACTCTTCAGCCTATGATGAAAAACAGATGCACCAAATGGCCTTGTCTACAAAGAGAGAAAACCTATGATCGTAGCCCTGCTGTATCTGATTTTGGCTGGAGCTTATTTATTAGTCTTCCCTGTGGCTGTACTGTTTTACCTCAAGCAGCGGTGGTATGTGGCTACCTCTATTGAGCGTACTTTTATGTACTTTTTGGTTTTCTTCTTCTTTCCCGGTTTATTAGTTCTGTCGCCGTTTGTGAATTTGCGACCACAACCGCGAAAAATTGAAGCTTAACAAGATTGGTAGGTCATAACTCTCATGCGACGCATCGACGCTCTTGGAATTGGTTTAGGAATTTTTATTGCTGGTGGCTTGGTTTATGTGGGATTACAGCTTGTTGGCTTAGATGGTCAACAGGCTGGGATATGGAGCCAAGCTGTGCTAGTGATTGGCTTGATTGGCTGGGTAAGCACTTATGTTTACCGTGCTGTGAATAAAAATATGACCTACCATCAGCAACGGGAAGAGTATGAACAAGCTTTTTTCCAAAAGCGGTTGGAAGAACTTACGCCCGAAGAACTGGAAAAAATTCAAGCTGAGATTGAACAAGAAAAGCAATCTCAAGTCTAAAGTGTTCGTTTTATGAGTCAATAGTCAATAGTCGGTGAAGAAGGCAACAGGGAACAGGGAACGAGGAACAGGGAATAGAGGTATTTTTTATTTTCTGTTTATAGTTCTGGGATTCAAAGATATTGATTTCCATCAGTATTACCCGTTTTCTAGTTTCTGATTCATTCTTTTGACTATTGACCCTTGACTTTTGACTTTTGACTAATGACTGTCATTTTTGATCGCTTTGAAACCTTAAGACGGAATCAAGAGTGCGCTCTGATTCCGTTTATTACTGCTGGTGATCCAGATTTAGCCACCACCGCCTCTGCTTTGAAAATTTTAGATAGCAGTGGTGCTGACATGATTGAATTGGGTGTACCTTATTCTGATCCTCTGGCGGATGGGCCAGTAATTCAGGCGGCTGCTACCCGCGCTTTGCAAAAGGGAACGAAGTTAGAAGGCGTTCTGGAAATGCTGCAAGAAATTACCCCCAGTTTACAAGCGCCAATTATTTTGTTTACTTATTACAACCCAATTCTGCACCGGGGTATTGAAAATTTTCTCCAACAAATTGCAGCGGCTGGGGTAGCAGGGTTGGTAGTTCCAGATTTACCACTAGAAGAAGCGGCTGGCTTGCTCAAACCTGCTGGTGAGATGGGGATTGATTTAACTTTATTGGTAGCCCCTACGAGTTCTACTGATAGAATCGAAGCGATCGCTCGTGCTTCCCAAGGATTTATTTATTTAGTTAGTGTGACTGGTGTGACTGGGATGCGATCGCAAATGGAAACCCGTGTCTCTGATTTACTCCAGCAAATTCGTAATGTTACTGATAAACCCATCGGCGTTGGTTTTGGTATTTCTCAAGTTGAGCAAGCCCGTCAGGTAAAAGATTGGGGAGCAGATGCAGCAATTGTTGGTAGTGCTTTTGTCAAACGTTTGGCAGAAGGTACTCCGGAAGCAGGGCTAAAAGCGATCAGTGAATTCTGCCAAAGCTTGAAAGCTGCTCTTTGCAGTTGATCGGAAGTAGGTAGTACGAAGTAAGGAAAGAACAAAGGACAAATGACAATTGACTCTTGACCCATCACTTTCTTGCCACCTCAGAAAAAGTAGATTAAGAATGTATAACAGTGCAGTTTTTTTACCCTGGTTTAGTAGACAATTTGACGTTTATAGTCTTGAATATTAACAGCAGATTGCCGGCTGTAAAAAAACTAGCTGATACTGTCGCTTATACTTTAAGTGTTTAGGTGAAGTTGAGTAATTAAAAGATTATGAGTGTGAGAGTGTGTCAGTCACAAATAATTACGTCGCAGTTGAGGGACAAAGGCGATGAGTGAAAGCATGGCATTTATCGGTGGAGTCGCTGTGGCTGGGCTGGCGGCTATTGTTTTGCTCAGGGGGGGAACAAACAACTTTACTGTCACCCCCCAAATACCAACTGGAGTTGCACCCCAGCTACAGCAGCTACCCATGCAGTATTCACCTCCTTCCGGACAGCCTGCGAATAATCCTCCACTACCAAATACGCCTACTCCAGAGCAAAGAGCAGAACTTAATCAGTTAAAAGCTGACTTTGAGCGTTTAAAAAACGATAACGAACAGCTCAAGGCGCAAAACCAACGGCTACTTGATAGTTTCAATGCTCAACAGTTGCAAGTAGCCCAAAACAACCAAAAAGTAGCAGCCGAAGCATTACAATCTCAAAATGCTTGGTGGACTTCACCTATTGTTTGGGCTGTGGGAGGCGCAACGCTGACTGTTGGTGGCGGTATTGTAGTTGCTGGGGTATTGGCTTTGTTCGGCCCACGCAATCGTCCGACTCGCACAGTGCAGGTAATTCATCCATATCAAGGTTCGACAACACCTTTGGTTCCTGTGCGTCGGGCTGAGTTTCTTCCCCCTTCCCGTCAACAAGCTAGACGAGTTGAAGCGCCAGAATACGACGAAATGCATTAATTAGAAAATACTTGCCTTGTTAGATAAAGCATAAGGTGAAGTTTTCGCCTTGATGCTTAATTTTTTATTTTTTGTTCTAATTAGAATAGTCTGATTAAATTATATATCCTCATGTCTGATGATTCAGCCAAAGCTGCTGCTAAAGAACCTTTTATTGTGACGATGCGTGAACTGGTGCGAGCCTATCAAGCATTTTCTGCTTACTCAGAAGCTCATATCCGACAATTTGACCTCACACCAGCGCAATTTGATGTGATTGCAACTTTGGGTAACACATCAGGTATGTGTATGGGAGAAATTGGTGAGAAAACTTTCATCACTAAAGGGACTCTGACCGGAGTAATAGACCGCTTGGAGAAAAAAAAGCTAGTACTGCGAGAAGTACCTGCTGACAACCGTCGTAGTGTCATTGTCAAACTCACTCATGAAGGAGAAGCCTTGTTTGAGGCGATATTTCCGGCTCATATTGCTTATCTGAAAGAACGCTTTGAGCAATTAGAACCGTCTGAGTTAGAACTATTGCGAGTTTTACTCAGCCGCTTGCGTTTGGCTTTTTAGGGTTGATACAAAGATTTCCATATAATCCTGACAAATTCTGATAAATAATTCTAATTATAATTAGCCTAACTAGAAATATTAAAGAGAATTTATGAGTCGTTTATCAACACTATTTATTTCTTATGGCGCACTAGAGGGAGCAATTGATAAGCTGTTCCAAATTTAAATTGCTAATCAGGGCGGGCAGTATGCCATTGGTGTCAAGTTAAAGCCTCAGCCCAAATGTCAAGCGACCTGGCGGCGTTGCGTCGGTGTCGTTGACGAATAGCTTTCACCAAGCCCATAGAACGCTGATGTTCGACTAACCAAGGAAGAAGTTGTAGTCGTAGGTTTTGCGTAGGCGAAGCCCGTCGCAGGCATCATGCGCGATGGAAAAATGGGTGAATGCTTCGACTACCATCAGCATCTTACCCCCCAGGACTGCGCCTGTTTGTTGTTGAAGTTGTCCTAAATGTTTTTTGACTGCTTCTAAGGTTGACGCATCCGCAATCCATACGGCATCGAATGATGATGCTACTGATACCCACATTGGTGCAACTTCCCTGTGGTTGTTTTTTGCAGCCAGACGCTCGATTACTTGCTCAAACAGCTTGATAAATAACTGTGCCGGTAAACTCCCCAGGCGTTGAGATCAGGCTTGCCGACTCACAGACATCGCCTCAACCCATAATCATCCTTCTACTTCCAGGCAACGCAGCACATCTGTTAAATGCTGTATTTGTCTATACACTAAACTTCACACTATTGCTGCCATCACTGGTAAGGTGAGTAAGTGATCGCGCAAGCTACGTTCTTTGTCTTTGACATCCTTGAGATTCGCAAATGTCCCAGGCGTAACTAGCTCAATCAACCTTGATTCTATTTCCTCATTTGTTGGTGCGGGACAATTTACCCGATGTCGAAAGTCTGGATTTCCTTGCTTTTTCCTTGGCTTACTCATGGCTGTTCTCAACACCATTGTGTTCAGTTTAACCATTGAGTTTTACCCACTTGACAAGTTTCTTTTTTTCTTAACTTGACACCAATGGCAAGATCCCCACCCCACAAGAGTTATTGATATTTCTCATCTACAAATTAGATGTGGTTTAGCTTAATAATGCCAGAGGTAAGCAACTCCATAGCAGTTATACTTACGGCGTATTCAGCATGGCGGCTTACGCCTTTGATGAGACAACAAATTAATCTAGGGAAAAAATATGGCATTAGGTAGATTAGTTAACGGCCAATGGACAACTGTCTGGACAGAACGGAATGAGAACGGCGAGTTTCAGCGAATGCCAACACAATTTCATCATAAGATTACAGCCGATGGAGCCAGTGGATTTAGAGCCGAAGCGGGTAGATATCATCTGTATGTTTCTTTGGGTTGTCCTTGGGCGCATCGGACTGTTTTATTACGTGATTTAAAAGGCTTAGAAAAAGTTATTGGTCTTTCTATTGTTGACCCCGTAATTAGTGAGCAAGGATGGAAATTTTCAGATAAATCAGGATGTATTCGAGATAAAGTCAACCAAGCAGATTATCTTTGGCAAATTTATACCAAAGCTAATCCAACTTATACCGGGCGAGTTACAGTTCCAGTATTGTGGGATAAACATACACAAACTATTGTTAATAATGAATCTCGCCAAATTATCCAAATATTAAATACAGAATTTAATTTCTTTGCTGAGAAGATAGTAGATTTTTATCCAAAATCGCTGCAAACTTTAATTGATGAAACTATCAATGCTATTTACCAACCAATAAATAATGGTGTATATCTTACTGGTTTTGCTGCAACACAAACTGCTTACGAACAAGCTCTCAAAGAATTATTTCTGGCACTTGAATATTGGGAAAAAGTTTTAGGTAAACAAACATATCTCTGCGGTGAAGAAATTACACTAGCAGATTGGTGTATGTTTACTACTTTATTCCGATTCGATTTAGCATATTACGGTTTATTTAAGTGTAATTTGAAGCGGTTGGTTGATTATCCTCATCTCTGGAATTATTGCCGAGAGTTATATCAATATCCTGGGGTAAAACAATGGTGTAATATTAGCCATATCAAACAACTTTATTATATAGGTTTACCAGAATTAAACCCCAATGGCATTATGCCAGTAGGCCCCATCATTAATTTTGACTTACCTTATAATCGCCGCGATCGCTCAGTCTAGATATTTTCCATACATATAAATTATATGACGGATATAGATGTAACTTTTTTTCGTGTTTTTGGTTCTATATTTGCTGGAATTGGCAGTATTTTTGTCATCACAGGTATCATTATTGGTGTGAATACTCGCAGTTTTTTTGGCAAGTCTATTTCCACCCAAGGAACTGTGATTGATGTGGTAAAACATAAATCTAGAGATAGTAATGGGCGTTCTTCTACTAATTATTATCCTGTAATCGAATTTACGGCAAATTCGGGTAAGTTAGTAGAATTTGAAGCTAATAGTGGTAGTAACCCACCAACATATACTCAAGGTCAAAAAGTAGAAATTCTCTACAACCCTCAAGAACCAGAATCGGCGATGATTAATTCTTCGGCAGATTTATGGGTTTTACCTGCTATTTTTACTGGTTTGGGTTCAATATTCGTAGTAATTGGGGGAATATCGTTGGTAAAATCATTTTTATCTAGAAGATAGTTCGGGGTGCGATCGCTGGCAATATTTGTCTTAATTTACTTGACTTTTCACAGTATAAGTAACTTGCACTAATCCTGAATCATAATTTTTAACATTTTTCAATTCAAGTTTTGTTTCTATACTTGAGTCTTTAATAATCAATGGAATACCACTACCTAAAATAATTGGATGAATTGATAGAATTATTTCATCAATAAAATTATGCTTTAAAAAATATTGGATTGTCTGTGCGCCTCCAACTAGCCAAATCAAACCACCGCTAGATTGACGTAGATTTGTAATAAAGTCATACCAATCACCGTTGATAAATTTTGCATTGTTTTCTGCTTTACCTTGAAGACTATTAGAAAGTACGAAAACTTCTTGTTCCTTGTATGGATATTCATCAAATTCTAATACTTGCTGATAAGTTTTATTACCCATGATTAATGTATCAACTTCAGCAATAAACTCAGTATAACCATAGTCTTGTTCTGTAAACAGCCAATCTATTTCACCTGATTCTCTGGCAATATATCCATCAAGGCTAGACGCAATAAATAAACTAATTCTTCGCATAAAATTTGTATAGTTTTACCAGTAATTGATTAAACTTCATACATCAGCTTATTATGAATTTACAGAAAAATCATAATTTTATTTTTTAATTACTATTGATGGTTAATCTAAAATGCTAGAAAATTATAAATTTAACTATAATTTAGTCAGCTATCCAGACAAACCATACATTGTTTTCTTACACGGTTTTATTGGTCAGCTAGATGAATTTGACGAAGTTATAAAACAGCTATGTAGAGAATTTTCTTATCTTACCATTGACCTTCCCGGACATGGTAAGACTCAAGTATTAGGTGAAGATAAATACTATAGCATTGAACAAACTGCTCAAGTTTTAATTAATTTATTAGATGAGTTGAATATTTATAAATGCTTTTTGCTTGGTTATTCAATGGGTGGAAGATTAGCTTTATATCTCACTCTGCATTTTCCTGAACGTTTTTATAAAGTTATATTAGAATCTGCTTCTCCAGGATTAGCTAAAGAAAAAGAACGATTAGAACGAATTAAAAAAGATGAACAAATAGCAATAAAATTATCAAGATGTGTTTCTAAAAGTGAGTTCCGAGAGTTTTTATTAAACTGGTACAATCAACCAATTTTTGGGTCTATCAAAAATCATCCAGAATTTGCCAAGATGTTGGAGAGGCGGTTACAAAATAAACCGCTAGAGTTAATTAAGTCACTCAGATTTATGGGAACTGGAAGTCAGCCTTCTTTATGGAATAAGTTGAAAAATAATCCAGTGCCTTTGCTTTTACTAGTAGGTAATGATGATGATAAGTTTATAGATATAAATACAGAAATGGCGGCAATATGCCAAGTTACTCAATTAAAAATAATTAGTAATTCTGCTCATAATATGCACTTGGAGAATACTCAAGAATTTGTGCAGAGTCTTAGAGCATTTTTAGCAATATATTAATTGAAAAGTGTTTGTAGACTTAATTTTATTTTTGAAAAAACTCAGATATTTGTAAGGTGGGCATTAACTAATATATTCTTGTTAATTGAGAGTTTTGCTGAAAATGCCCACCCTACGAGTAGTTGAGAAATCTGATTAAGATTCTGCTTTGAGAGGTACAATACTACTCATTTGTTCTAAATTTAACACTTCGGCTAATTGGGCTTCTGTCATTAACCCTTTTTCTAAAACAATTTGTCGGAGAGATTTACCACTTACTAATGATTCTTTGGCAACTTCCGCAGCATTGAGATAGCCAATATGAGTATTCAGTGCGGTGACTAAAGCTAAACTACCTTCAGCATAAGCCAAACACCGATCGCGGTTGGCGGTAATATTTTGAATGCAGCGTTCTGTCAGCACAGCGATGGTATTGCCCAGAATTTCGATACTGTGAATCAGGTTATAAGCAATTAACGGCATCATCACGTTCAATTCTAATTGTCCAGCTTGGGCGGCAAGCGCGATCGCACTGTCGTAACCCATCACCTGAAAACACACCATTGATGTCATCTCTGCCATGACTGGGTTATATTTTCCTGGCATAATCGAAGAACCTGGTTGCACTGGCGGAAGTTGAATTTCCTTCAAGCCAGTTTTCGGCCCGGAGTCCATCAACCGCAAATCATGAGATATTTTGACTAAATCCTGTGCCAAGTTGCGTAAAGCACCAGAAACATTGACAAAGGGTGCCATACTTTGCATTGCTGCCATTAGCTGAGGCGCAGGTTCTAAAGGCATATTCAGTAATTCTGAGAGAATTTCCACCACACGGGCGCGATACAAAGGATGGGTATTCATCCCTGTACCCGACGCACTACCACCCAAACCCAGTACCATCAAATCTCCAGATGCAGTATAGATGCGGTTTTGATGGTCTGTGAGGATTTGCGCCCAAGCGGCAAAAGTATCACCCAAACGCACAGGTACAGCATCCTGCATGTGGGTTCTGCCAGATTTGACGATATCTTGAAATTCTACCGCTTTACTTTCTAAGGCAGCGATCGCTTTTTCTAAAGCTGGGTGCAATGTATGCGTCAGTGCTAATAAACCGCCAATGCGAATCGCAGTCGGAATGACATCATTGGTAGACTGGCCGTAGTTCACATGGTCGTTAGGATTAACTTTTTTGTAATTACCTTTTTCGTCACCGAGAATTTCTAACGCCCGATTTGCTAAAACTTCGTTAACATTCATGTGGTGCGAAGTTCCAGCACCAGCTTGATAAACATCAACAACAAACTGGTCGCGCAATTGTCCTGCAAGAATTTCATCAGCGGCTTTGACAATTGCTTGACTAATCTCTGGGGAAATGCAATCTAATTCACCGTTGACAATTGCAGTAGCTTTTTTAATGAGTAAGCAAGCATCTACGTAAGTATGTAAAGGACTTAAACCACTGATTGGGAAATTTTCTGTAGCCCGTAGAGTTTGAATACCGTAATAAACATTACTAGGAATTTGGCGATCGCCCATTGAGTCGCGCTCAATGCGAAAATTTATATTGTCAGTCATAGTATTGTTTTGGATGATCTCAAAATACAGATCATGCCATGTAAATGGCACTCACGCCCTTTTTACTATGTACAACCTTCCAGACTCAAATCAATTTATTTAAGTTAACCTAAGTTTAAATACCCACAGGTAAATATTATGATTAAGGCACCAACTCGCCGGATATCTTTAGAGGAATTTTTACAATTACCTGAAACTAAACCAGCCAGTGAATATATTGATGGTGAAATAATTCAAAAGCCCATACCTCAAGGTAAACATAGTAGACTTCAAGGTGAATTAGCAACTACAATTAATCATGTAGCAGAACCAAAAAAAATTGCCCTAGCTTTTCCCGAATTACGCTGTACTTTTGGCGGACTTTCTACTGTTCCAGATGTCGCTGTATTTGCTTGGAATCGAATTCCTGTAGATGAAAAAGGTAATATCGCCAATGTTTTCAATACATACCCAGATTGGACAATTGAAATCCTTTCTCCTGAACAAAGTACGACCAAAGTTACCAAAAACATTCTACATTGTTTAAATCATGGTACTAGCTTAGGTTGGTTAATTGATCCAGAAGAAAATTGTGTTTTAGTTTATCCGCCACACCAGCAAATTATATATTTAGAAAACGAAGAAGATATATTGCCAGTTCCCGATTTAGTCAGTGATTTAAATTTGACATTGGGGCAATTATTTGGTTGGTTAAAATTATAAATAATTCCTCAAGCTAAGTCATGACTTTACCTAATTGGATTACTTTTTCTCGCCTTCTTGGTGTCCCATTTTTGCTATACGGTTTGTATAACCCGACAGCACAAGCTAGATGGATATGTTTGGCGATTTTTCTTGTGGCGGCGCTAACTGACTGGTTAGATGGTTATTTGGCGCGAAAACTCAACCAAATTAGTGATTTGGGGAAGTTTTTAGATCCTTTGGTAGATAAATTTTTGGTACTTGCACCGTTGATGGTATTGATTGAATTGGGTAAGGTTCCAGCGTGGGGAGTGTTTTTGATTTTAGCGCGAGAATTAGCGATCGCAGGTTGGCGAGTTAACCAAGCGACAATTTCGGGGGCGAATATTTGGGGTAAACTGAAAACAGTGAGTCAAATAGTAGCGATCGCACTTTTGATTGCACCTTTATCATCAGAATGGCAAACTCCTGCATTAATCGCTTTTTGGGTTTCTGTGGCTTTAACTTTAATATCGGGGTTAATTTATCTTGTGCCACCGAAGGTTAGTAATGTTGAATAATATTTAAACGCAGAGGTACGCCAAGTTCACGCAAAGGTAAGCGGAGTATTTAATGCGAATTAATGAAGCATTGTGGTCTTTTTCTGGCAACGAGATAATCATCTTCTAAAATTGATATTAAATATTGACCATAGCTACTTTTTGCCATTGGTTGAATTAACTCTTTGAGTTGATCAGCATCTATATAGCCTTGATTGTAGGCAATTTCTTCAATACAAGCTATTTTTAAACCTTGTCTTTCTTCTAAAGTTTGGATGAAATTAGCAGCTTGATGTAAGGATTCGTGAGTTCCTGCATCTAACCACGCATATCCTCTACCTAAAAGCTCAACTCTTAATTTTCCTTGCTTTAAATAAGCCATATTCACGTCAGTTATTTCTAGTTCATTACGAGCAGAAGGTTGGAGATTAGCTGCAATTTCTCCAACTTGAGCATCATAAAAATAAATTCCGGGAATTACATATTTAGATTTAGGTATTGTAGGTTTTTCTTCTATCCCTGTTACCCAACCATCCGCATCAAATTCAATCACACCATAAGAACGTGGGTCTTTTACCTGATAACCAAAAACGAGTCCGCCTTCTTTTAATTGTGCGGCTCTCAGTAATACTTCTCTTAAACCATTGCCATAAAATAAATTGTCACCCAAAATTAAGCAGACTGGTTGATTAGCTATAAACTCCTTTCCTAAAATAAAAGCATGAGCTAAACCTTCTGGATAAGGCTGTTCAATATAACTAAACTGCAAACCCCATTGACTCCCATCCTTTAATAGTTCCTGCAATAATGGTAAATCATTGGGTGTAGAAATAATTAAAATGTCGCGTATTCCTGCCAGCATTAAAACAGACAAGGGATAATAAATCATTGGCTTGTCATAAATTGGCATGAGTTGTTTACTCACAACATTGGTTATGGGATAAAGACGCGTACCAAAGCCACCAGCTAAAATAATTCCTTTCATTTTGCAGACCGATTTTCGTAATTTTGTTTCAACCAATTCTGGTAAGCTATTGAACGTACTTGATTCACCCAATCTGAATTATCAAGATACCATTGCACTGTTTTTCTTAAACCACTATCAAAATTTTCTTGGGGTTGCCAACCTAATTTTCGCCTAATTTTACTACAATCAATTGCATATCTTCTATCATGTCCTGGGCGGTCAGGAACAAATTTAATTAAGGAATCATAGGAGAAATTAGGTTTAGGAACTAATTCATTCAGTATTGCACATATTTTTTGCACAACTGTTAAATTTGTTTGTTCATTTAGTCCCCCAATATTATAAGTTTCACCAATTTTCCCCTTTTGTAAAACCAGATAAATAGCTTCACAGTGGTCAATAACATAAAGCCAATCTCGAATATTCTGCCCATCACCATATATAGGTAAAGGCTTACCATCCATAGCATTCAAAATAGTCAAAGGAATTAACTTTTCGGGAAATTGATGTGGCCCATAATTATTAGAACAATTGGTAGTTAAATTAGGCAACCCGTAGGTGTGATAGTAAGCTCGGACAAAGTGATCAGATGCAGCTTTAGATGCTGCATAAGGACTATTAGGTGCATAGGGTGTATCTTCTCGAAAGGCTGGTTCATCAATTTGCAGAGAGCCATAGACTTCATCTGTAGATATATGCAGAAATCGAAATTTTTGCTGTTTTTGAGGTGAGAGTTTTTGCCAATAAAATCGACTTGCTTCTAGTAAATTAAATGTGCCAACTACATTAGTTTGGATAAATACTTGCGGACTAAAAATAGAACGATCAACATGACTTTCCGCAGCAAAGTTGATAATTACATCAGGTTGATATTGGTCTAGCAAGTAACTAACTAATTCAACGTTCGCAATATCGCCTTGCACAAAATGATAGTTGCGATCGCCTCGTAATTCCGTCAAATTTTCTAGATTACTGGCATAGGTGAGTTTGTCTAAATTAATTATGTTTAACCACTGATTTTGTCGAGCTAAAAGAATAAAGTTTGCACCTATAAATCCAGCACCTCCAGTTACTAATGCTGTTAGCATACGTACCTCAGATTTGATTGATAATTGAATTTGTACAATTAAGTTGTACAATTAAATTGTACAAATATGCTTATATAAACATAATTAAAACTAGAGGAAATCTCTATTGATTTTTTAGTCAATCGTAATAATATGTATCAAACAGACCCGCCTCGACCTGCAAAAGACTACTTACCTACAATGTATGATCTTCCTAGTGAAGATCCAAAGGAACCTGGCTTGCCTGACGAATTTCATATTTTTCAACCCCAGCTGCTGCGCGAAACGTTTTTTCCACCCAAATATCGAACAGACGAGGTATTTACTGCTAGTGACTTAAACCTCTACTATGACATTCGGCATCCACTATGGTACAAGCGCCCAGATTGGTTTGCGGTTATAGGTGTTTCTCGTCTCTACGAACAAAAAGATTTACGTTTAAGTTATGTGATTTGGCAAGAAGGTATTGCGCCTTTTGTAGTAGTTGAATTGCTGTCTCCAGGAACAGAAAAAGAAGATTTGGGACAAACTCTGCGGGAGGTTAACCAACCACCAACAAAATGGGAAGTTTACGAGCGAATTCTGCGGGTTCCTTACTATATTGTGTTTGACCGCTACTCCGATAAATTACAAGCCTTCCAACTGATTGCAGACCGCTACAGTGAAATAGATTTAACTACACCAAGAATTTGGATGCCGAGTTTGCAGTTGGGGTTAGGACTTTGGCAAGGCTCTTATCAAGAAATTGAGCGATTGTGGTTACGTTGGTATGATGCAGATGGAAATTGGATTCCTACTCCCGTCGAGCAGGAAAACCAAAGGGCTGAAAGATTAGCCGCCAAGTTACGAGAATTGGGAATTGACCCAAATCAAATATAAATTGCTAGACGGCTTGTAAAATCTCTTCATCTACAGAGAAATCTACTTCCTTCTTATCCCGTCCATTGACGAGATAATCATTGTTCAAAGAATCTTTTAGCCCAGAAATTAAATCGTATTCAGGTTGCCAATTTAATTCTGTTTGGGCTTTTTGTACCGATGCAAAGAAATGTTGAACGCGCATCGGGAAAGCTTTGCGCTTGCCAAAATCAAATTTTTTCGGGTCGTAGTGAACTATTTTAATTGCATCTGGTGATTTACCAGCCGCTACAGCACAAGCACGGGCTAAACCATCAAAAGTCACAAAGCGATCGCCTGAAATATTATAAATCTGCCCAATCGCTTTTTGATTGCCAATCACCAAAGACATAGCAGTTGCTAAATCTTGTACATGACCCAACTGCGTAATATGTAACCCATTACCAGGAATTGGAATTGGGCGATCGCGCACAATTCTATCAAAAAACCAACTTTCTAAATCGTTGTAGTTACTCGGCCCGTAAATGTACGTTGGGCGAATAGAAGTAAAAGGTAGTCCTTTTTCAGCCAAGTAAGCTTCTGTTTCAGATTTACCCTTATGACGGCTCTTCGGGTCAATAGCATCGCCTTCCACATGGGGTAATTGGTCAGATTTGAGGTATACACCCGCCGAACTCATGTATACAAAATGTTGCACTCGCCCTTGGAAAATTTCTGCCAATGGCTGAGTATCACTGAGTTCTCGTCCATTGTTGTCAAAAATGATGTCAAAATTTTCTTGTGACAATTTTTCTTTCAGCTGTGTTGCATCCGTGCGATCGCCTATAATTTGTCCTACTCCGGATGGTACAGGACGATTGCCACGATTGAACAGTACCACCTCATGTCCTTGTTTTAAAAGTATTTCAGTTAGGTAAACACCAATGAACCTAGTGCCACCCATAATTAAAATTCGCATAAATTTCCCTTTTATCTCTAATGAGAGGTTAGAGGTTAGAGGCTAGGGGCTAGAGGCTAGAGATTAGATACATAAGATTACTTAACTGTCTTTCTTTGATACTAATCCCTAGCCCCTCATCCCTACTCCCTACTCCCCAACGCCACTTGCTACAACGGAGGAAACCTCCGCAACGCAGTGGCTCCTCCCTACTCCCCCTTTTGAGGTTATCAGGTTGCTGTATCCCTCTGGAACCACTTGCGGCAGAATTCCGTCTGCGGTTAAATCTGGGGCGCTTCCTCACACTTTGTTTGATATACTTTTCATCTACTCAAGTTAACTGTGCCCTTGAAATATGCTCTGGTTCATGAGTGGTTAACACCTAAAGCCA
Source organism: Nostoc sp. TH1S01 (assembly GCA_018993265.1). Lineage (GTDB taxonomy): Bacteria > Cyanobacteriota > Cyanobacteriia > Cyanobacteriales > Nostocaceae > Nostoc_B. Next base: position 2,695 of record JAGKSW010000027.1, on the reverse strand, counting down.
CCGGTGGTTCAGAACTAGTTGTACAAGAAATTCTGAATCATGTTAATGCCGATTTGTATGCGCTGATTGACTTTGAATCCAGCAATCCTGAAAGTTACTTGTACAAACGCCAAATTGGTACAACGTTTCTTCAGTATTTTCCTTTAGCGCGTAATGGAGTGCAAAAATATCTGCCTTTGTTACCTTTAGCGATTGAACAACTGGATTTGCGTCAATATGACGTAATTTTGTCTTCTTCTCATGCTGTAGCTAAAGGAGTTCTGACTACCCCTGACCAGTTGCATATCTGCTACTGCCATAGTCCGATGCGTTATGCCTGGGACTTGACTTTTGATTATCTGCGGCAAAGTAAGCTGGGCAGAGGTTTACCAGGATGGCTAACTAAGTATTTACTACATCAGCTACGCCAGTGGGATGTATTAAGTGCCAATCGTGTTGACTACTTTATTGCCAATTCCCAGCACACAGCTAGGCGAATTTGGCGTTGCTATCGGCGAGAGGCCACGGTTATTTATCCACCCGTCAATGTGGAGGCATTTCCGCTTTTTCTCCAAAAAGAAAATTTTTACTTGACTGTTTCCCGTTTAGTTAGCTATAAGCAAGTATCTTTAATTGTCCAAGCTTTCAACAAATTGCAGTTACCATTGGTCGTAATTGGTACAGGTTCAGAAATGGAAAAAATTCGCCAAATAGCCAAACCCAATATAAAAATACTGGGTTGGCAGCCTGATGATGTAGTCAAAAAATACATGGCGCAAGCCAGGGCATTTGTCTATGCAGCTTGTGAAGATTTTGGCATTGCCTTAGTGGAAGCACAAGCTTGTGGTACACCAGTAATTGCTTATGGGGCTGGGGGTGCATTAGAGACAGTCCGAGATGTGCGATCGCACAAAGAGCAAGGAACTGGTATCTTTTTTCCAGAGCAAACAGTAGCCGCCTTGACGGCAACAGTGGAAAAATTTGAAATGTATCGCAATGTCTTCAATCCTGAGTATTTGCGATCGCACGCTGTTCAGTTTTCACCGCAAGTTTTTGCACAGCGTTATCTAGATTTCCTCAACAAGTGCCACAAAACCAGACCATACTTAGAGTAATGGTCGAAATTTGTGTACTGAAATTGTGTATGCTTTTGGAACTTCCCTCCCGAAGCACCTCATTTTGGCTTTAAGATTGGGACTATGTGTGGTGTGGATTATTAAGGAGTATGATGACTGCCCAGAGCTCACTCCTCTCCGGCAAGCGAAGCCTACGGCAAGACGCTAGCTCGTCTAGGCGTACTTTCTTAAAACGTAGCAAAAAAACCAAGACACCTAGGGTAAAACCCAAGGCGCTGTCTGCTCAGGCTTTAAACGGAGAGTTTGTTAAGCGACTATTCGACATCGGGTTTTCGCTATCAGTACTGATTTTGTTTTTTCCTCTTTACTTAATTTTGGCCTTGCTGATTGCTTTAAGCTCAGAAGGCCCGATTTTTTATGTCCAAGAACGGGTAGGTAAAAATTACAAACGCTTCAATTGTATTAAATTCCGCACAATGGTGAGCAATGCAGACGAAATACTCGTGCAAATGATGGAAACCTCACCCCAAATGCGGCAAGAATTTGAAAGCAATTTTAAGCTAAAACATGACCCCCGAATTACTAAAATTGGTAGATTTCTCCGCATTACTAGCTTGGATGAGTTTCCCCAATTTTGGAATGTTCTCAAAGGAGATATGAGCGTTGTTGGGCCGCGCCCCCTAGTAGCAGAAGAATTACCAAAATACGGTAATCATATAGGGCAAATATTAACAATCCGACCAGGAATTACAGGACTATGGCAGGTTTCAGGGCGAAATGACATTCCTTACCCCAGAAGAGTGCAAATAGACCTGCACTATGTCAAATTTAGAAATTTCTGGCTTGACTTGTGGATAATACTGAAAACGATTGATGTAGTTATCATGCCGAAAAATAACGGAGCTTACTGAGCAAAAATCAACATTGATCGTCGGGGCATTCACTGCCCCAGTTTAACTATCTATATTCTTTTTTTACTTTCAGTTTTTTCACTTTTAGTTATCAACAACCTAACAAATCAATCTCTCAAATTTTTAATTAATTTATACTTAACAAAAATCAAGATTATATGAATTTTTTGTAAAAATTATGCAATATCTGGAAAAGTCCATCCAATCACTACGGTAAGCTACTCAAGACTGACTAGCTAAATAATTCTTAATTAAGTATGTTTGTTGACGACAAAGTTCTGCTATCAATTAAGACCCGTAAGTTTCCCATTAGGCAATTTAGCCATTAGCTGCTAGCTTGTATCAGTTGGACTGAAACTATATAGATCAAAAATAACAAGGGATAATTGAGCATGGTGCAAACTAAGCGAGCGTTGATTACTGGTATTACCGGTCAAGATGGTTCATATCTGAGTGAGTTTTTGTTAGAGCAAGGTTATGAAGTTCATGGAATTATCCGTCGGACTTCTACCTTCAACACAGACCGCATTGATCATATTCAGGACTTACGCAACTGGCACAGGCGATCGCTAAATTTTAGTACGGATGTATTGAATAACGACACCACGAACATAGGGCGATCGCCAATAAATAGTATTGTAGTACTATAAAAATGCACATGGAATGAACTAGAGTACAAATGTAAAGTGTCCCTTTTTACGCCAAACTTTTGGGCTGCGGCTCAGGCTA
>JAGKSW010000136.1 GCA_018993265.1 Nostoc sp. TH1S01 | reverse complement strand
ACTTGAACCATATTTCCACGGATTGGGTGGGTTTAAAGTCGATTATTCAAGTCGAACGAGTTGGTACTGGTGCGGGTCACCCTTATCAACAAATAGCCTACTACATTAGTTCACTGTCTCAATCAGCATCAGATTTTGCCCAAGGTATTCGTGGTCACTGGGGAATTGAAAATCGATTGCATTGGGGAGGCAGCGCCGTGGGCGGGTTTCCCGACTTGAGGCGACTGCCGTTTAAGGATGTTGTTTTTGATGAAGACTCTGCCCAAATGATTGATGGCTATGCTGCTGCTAACTTCTCGATTATTCGTAGTTTTGTGATTAACCTCTTGCGTCACAATGGTTTTGATTCCTTAACCAGAGCCATAAGACAGTGCGCCCATGATATCAAATTACTTTTTTCCTTTTTAGAATGAAACAGCCCTGCCCTTCAAAAGGGGGACTTTGATTCTTTTCCCCCCTTTTTAAGGGGGGCTAGGGGGGATCGAAATGCTACTAGGCAGCCTGAGTAAGACCTGTTTGTACACACAAGTCCACAATTTGCAGTATGAAACCGCATCCCGCCTAGAACTAAAGTTCCAGGCTCATAGCCAAAGTCCACAAAGCGTGGACTGGAATCAGCTTCTAGTTGAGTCCTCCTCAGAGGACTTGTGCTATTAGACTCGGAATAAATTCTGATGCGGGACTCAGGTTTGATTTTACAAAAATCAACAATTTTACGTATGACAACTTTTTATACAATTGTCCACTATAGAGTGATGGGCAATTCACAAAATGAGTATTAATTATGGCAAGAAGAAAACGCAATTCACGTATTCTTGACAAAGCTGAAATGCGTCTAGCAAGTATTAAAGCTATCAGTTCAACTTTAGATGTGGGAGAGGGATTAACAGTCAAAGATTATACAGATAAAATTGAGAGACTGCGACAATTGCTGGAGTTATACAATACTACCCTCTCTAATATTGATGTTTTATTAACTCAGATTGTTGAGAATGAAGAAAATCTGGCAGATTATTCTGAAAGTATTTTGCGGGGAATTGCGTATAAATTTGGCAACAATAGCCACGAATATCAAATGGCTGGAGGAACTCGCAAAAGCGATCGCAAGCGTGCAATGCGTCAAGGTATGGCTTTAAGTACTACCTCAAGTTAAAACCAGAAAAATGTAGGTTGGGTGAAGCGCAGCGCAACCCAACAAGGATCTCGGAAACTCAAGACAAATACTAGTGTTGGGTTTCCTTACGTCAACCCAACCTACAATAATGTTGTAACTAACACATTTCTCTCGGTAACCTAAAAGCTTTGCTATGTATGGCTTATAAAATGTGCAAGTTAGGAGTAGAGACTACTCAGGAAATAAATAGCTCTAGTTTCACTATTTGATAGACTTAAACTTAGCATCCAGTGTTTGTTGATAAAATGATGACCAAAAATGGCTAAGTAAACTATCATTCAAACATTTGAAAATATTGCTATTAAGGAACTTCGTAATGATTAAGTTTTTAGTGCGTGCGTTTTTTGCTACATTATCGTTAACGGTATTTTTGAACTTTTTCACTTCTGTTGCCCTTGCACAAAGAACTTATGAGCCAACAACTGAATCGCTATCAAAGCATGAAGTTCCAGACTGGTTCAAGGATGCAAAACTGGGAATTTTCATCCACTGGGGGGTATATTCTGTACCTGGCTATGCACCACTAACTGGGGAACTGAACAAAGTCGTTGCAGAGCGTGGTTGGGAATACTGGTTTGAGAACAACCCTTACTCGGAATGGTATTACAACTCCATGAAACTTGAGGGCAGCCCAACCTATAACTACCATCGGACAACCTATGGTGAAGGCTTCACCTATGATGAGTTTATTCCCAGATTTAATGCAGCCATAACAAATTGGAATCCCTCAAAATGGGCAAAATTATTCTCTAAAGTGGGTGCGCGGTACGTTGTACTAACAACGAAGCATCATGATGGCTTTTTGTTGTGGCCTAGTAAAACTATAAACCAGCCAGGGCGAGTAGCAACACGCGATATTGTAGGCGAACTAACACAAGCTGTTCGCAAAGAAGGTATGCGGATGGGGATGTATTATTCTGGTGGTATTGATTGGTCTTTCAAAGATACAACAATCACAGACTTCAATACGCTAGTGGGAGCAATTATTCAGGAAAAAGCTTATGCAGATTATGCGAATGCTCATTGGCGCGAATTGATTGACCGCTATCAGCCATCCATATTATGGAATGATCTTGGCTACCCGATTGGGCAAGCGAATGAAATTATGGCCTACTTTTACAATCGCGTACCGGATGGTGTGGTGAATGACCGTTTTGATTTAGGTGGTCAGTTGGGGTTGCACTTTGACTTTTTTACACCTGAGTATAGCCAACTCACCGAAATAGAACCAAAAAAATGGGAAAGTACACGGGGTTTAGGTTACTCATTCGGCTATAACCAAAATGACACTGATTTGAACATGATTTCGGTAGATGAACTAATTGACTTATTTGTAGATATTGTCAGTAAAAATGGGAATTTATTGCTGAACATTGGGCCAAAGGCTGATGGTTCAATATCAAAAGTACAGCTTGAGAGATTAGAAGGCTTGGGTAAGTGGTTAGATGTGAATGGGAAAGCAATCTTTGGCTCACGATATTGGATACGAGCAGAAGATTTAACTCCAGAAAATATTCGTGTGCGCTACACCACAAATAAAGGAAAATTATATGTAATACTGCTTGATGAGCCAAGCTTTGGGAACGTTACTATTCCAGGAGTAGTTTTGCCGAAAAAAACAAAAATTACATTGCTGGGTGTTGGAGGTAAACTAGAGTGGCAGCAGTATGGTCAAAATTTATCTATAACCCTACCCCAGAAGTCTTTAGTCAAAAAATCATCAGCTTACACATTAGAGATTAGCTGTATACCTCAATAATCTAATTTAGAAGTTAGAAATATCTTCTATTAAGAAAGAAGATACAAGTCTTTTTTCTTAATAGAAGATGTTTACTGAGGTAAAATTTTCAATTGAATATCACACTTATTTGGCAGGAAAAGCGGCTGTGAGCGTAATTACCCCAGAGGAAAAATTTGTTGCCGGACGTAAACTTGATGATGCATCATGCTTTGCTTAAGGTAAAGAAGTATTTAGCTGGGCGACAGGTGAGTTATGCAATTAAATCAGAATCAAGCTGAAACATTGGCGGCGTTACAAGAATTAATTGATGTGGTGGCAAAATTGCGATCGCCTGATGGTGGCTGTCCTTGGGATTTGGCACAAACTCCACAAACCCTCATACCCTACGTGATTGAAGAAGCTTACGAAGTGGTAGAAGCAATTAAAAGTAATGATCAAGCCGCCATTACTGAGGAATTAGGCGATTTACTTTTACAAGTTGTACTACAAGCCCAATTGGCCAGCGAATATCAGCAATTTTCTCTCAAAGAAGTCGCCCAAGGTATTTCCCAAAAACTCATCCGTCGCCATCCCCATGTTTTTGGTGATGTGTCGGTGCAGAATGTCGATGAGGTGCGGCAAAACTGGGAACAAATCAAAGCGGCGGAAAAAGGTGAACCAACTCCAGAAAAGCACCAACTCAGTGCTAAACTCAGCCGTTATGGGCGCACTCTTCCCCCGTTGATGGCGGCGATGAAAATTTCTCATAAAGCGGCGGTGGTAGGCTTTGAATGGGAAAACATTGATGGTGTGTGGGCAAAGTTTCACGAAGAGTTGGCAGAATTTCAGCAAGCTTTGGCTGAGGAAACACCAGAACGTCAAGAATCTGAATTAGGCGATTTATTATTTGCTGTGCTGCAACTTGCACGGTGGTATAATCTTGACCCTAGTGCCGCTTTGCAAGGGACAAATCAGCGATTTGTGCAAAGGTTAAAAAAAATGGAGGCAGTGGTTGACCGCCCCCTCTCTGATTACAGTTTGGATGAGTTAGAAACGCTCTGGCAACAGGCAAAAGCCCAACTTGCCAAGGAGCCTTAATACATACCAGTTTACAGTTTGATGGTAACAGTCTTAACTTCGGTGTATTGCTGTAAGCCATATTCACCTAGTTCACGACCGATACCCGATTCCTTGAAACCACCAAAGGGTGCAGCAGCATCAAATACGTCGTAGCAATTGACCCAGACTGTACCTGCGCGGAGATTGTTGGCGATCGCATGAACTTTGGTAACATCTTTAGACCAGACGGCGGCGGCGAGTCCATACATGGTGTTATTCGCCCGTTCAATGACTTCGTGAATATCTTTGAATTTAATGATACTCATCACCGGGCCAAAGATTTCTTCTTGGGCTATTTTCATGTCATCACGCACATCGGCAAAAACTGTGGGGGCAATAAAGTAACCTTTGTCACCTACTTGTTGTCCACCACAAAGCATCTGAGCGCCTTCTCGCATCCCAGATTCGATGTAACTCATGACTTTGTGAAATTGCTCTTGGTCTACCTGCGGCCCTTGGTCTGTGGCAGAATCAAAGGGATCGCCGACAATTCGCTGTCTAGCTTTTTCCACACTTTTAGCGACAAATTCGTCGTAGCATTTTTCTTCGACAAATAGCCGCGAACCCGCGCAACAGCACTGACCTTGGTTAAAGAATAAAGCTTCGTGGCAACCTGCGATCGCTGCATCCATGTCTGCGTCGGCAAACACAATATTCGGACTCTTACCACCAAGTTCTAAGGTGACACGCTTTAAGTTACTTTTCGCCGCCGCTTCCATAATCAGGTGTCCCACTTCTGTGGAACCTGTGAAAGCAACTTTGTCGATGTCTCGATGATATGCGATCGCCGCCCCAGCCGTAGGGCCGTATCCTGATAAAAGATTTACTACCCCAGGGGGAAAACCAGCCTCAATAATTAACTCTCCCACCCGCAATGCAGATAACGGTGTTTGTTCCGCCGTTTTCATCACCACAGTATTACCTGTTGCCAAAGCTGGGGCTAATTTCCACGCCTGCATCAACAAGGGGAAATTCCACGGGATAATTTGCCCAACTACCCCCACAGGCTCATGACGGGTGTAGCAAAAGTAAGGGCCGTTAATCGGGATGGTTTTACCTTGGACTTTATCAGCCCAACCTGCATAGTAGCGATAACAGGCAATAACTAAACCCAAGTCTCCTAAAGAATTTTGTAAAGGTTTGCCGTTATCTAGGGTTTCCAGTCGCGCTAACTCGTCAATATTCTGCTCAATTAAATCAGCTAACCGATAAAGCAACTCCCCCCGACGGGTTGCAGACATATTGCGCCATTCCCCACTTTTAAAGGCGTGACGCGCTGCTTGCACTGCTTTATCGACATCGGCTGCGTCTGCTTCTGCGACTTCGCAGATAACATCACCTGTAGTTGGATTGATTGTTGCAAATCGGCGACCGCTGACACTATCTACCCACTCATTATTAATCAGCAGTTTGGTTGGGCCGATTTTGACCTGCTGTTTCGGTTCTGTCGTTGTAACCATCAGGCCCTCCTGAAGCTTTTGGAGAAAAATTGGCTGAAATCTATTAATTATGTTGTCGGGAATACAGTATTCTGGACGATTTTCTTTATAAATCTTTTGATTTTCCCCAACTGAACAAAGGTATATCTTGAAGCAATCGAGTATCCCAGAATCCGCAGTAATCTTGCTGCATCAACAGCCGTGTTATCTGGGCTAGTATTAAATAAAGACGTGATTAAAAGAATTTTGCGGAGTGATATTATGCGCGAATCTGTAATTTATCAAGATATTTTACAAGAAGGTCTTGAGCAGGGGATTCAACAAAACACTCAAGAAATTGCCATCAAACTGATTAATAAAGGTATTAGTCTCGAAATAATTGCCGATGCCACAGGTTTAACTATTGAACAGTTGCAAAAATTACAGGCTCAAACAGAAGACACTCAACCACAGTAACTTTATGCGTGAATCGGTTATTTATGAAGAGATTTGGCAAGAATGGTTTCAAGAAGGCTTTGAACTGGGTTTTGAACAAAAAGCTCAGTAAATTGCCAGAAATATGCTAATGAAAGGTTTTGCGATCGCATTAATTGTTGAAGTTACTGATTTAACTGTCGAACAGGTTCAAAAATTATAAGCTCAAATAGAAAATACTGAGATTCAGTGATATTCAAACAAAATATTTAATTCCTCATGTCTTATAGTGACTTCTCCCTGGCAAAAGTCAAACGCGACTTCAACTTAAAAATAGTAGAAAATGAACGTTTTTTACCAGAAATACAACCAATCAAACCTAGTCTTTATCTCCAATAAGCACTAAGTGAATGAATCCCAATAGCAACAGCAACAGGTTCAGAAAAAGCTCGATCCGAGTTAATTATTAGTCCTATTCTTTTAGAAGTCCGAAAAATACTCGAACGCAAAGTTAGCTTGTTTTCGGGTGAATATTTTACAGTTGCACCAGATTTAAGCTTGAGTGGCGTGTGTGATTTTTTAATTAGCCGCTCACCTGAACAAATATTTATTGGAAGTCCCCTGTTATTGTAATTATTGAAGCGAAAAAAGGTGATTTAAAACCAGGTTTAGGGCAATGTGCCGCAGAAATGATTGCCACGCAAAAGTTTAATAGACTTGTCCGAAATATTAACTTAGGGAAAGAAAAATGGTAAAACGTTAAATTGAGCATTTACCATTTTTCTGAATTAGGTATGGTTTTTGATTATATCGAGAAATATCCACATAGGACAAAACAAATTTTAGGAATTATACCAATTCGCAATTCGCAATTTGCAATGACGCTCCTTCGTCGCTAACGCTGCGCTAACGCAATTAAGAAATCTATCTCCAGTAAGACTTTCCTGATTTCTATCTGTCGCATTCTTTTTTCAAATTGGTATTAGTTACGAACAATTGCAATCACTATTAAATTGCGCTATCAAACGTCATCAAGAAATTAAAACTGAACAAGAAAACCGAAAAATAAGAATTAATGCGGCTGGTGGTGGTCGTCCAGAGAAATTACTAATCCAAGAGAAGGTATGCTTATGTTTATTTTATTTAAGACAAATGCCCACATTTCAAGTATTAGGAATGTTGTTTGGCATATCCAAGACTGAAGCTAACGATACATTCCATGATTGGATACCAATCTTGCGCGATATTTTACCATCAAGTTTATTAGAACAAGTCTCAGAGAATGAAAGTGACTTAGTATTTGTTAAAGAAGTATTAACCAATTTTAGGCTATTGGTCGATAGCTTGGAACAGCCAATATATAGATATTCTGACCAAAAAGAGCAACAAAAATATTTTTCTGGCAAGAAGAGACAACATACATTAAAAAGTCTAATGATTGGGATACCAGAAGGGAAGGATATTGTGGAGGTAGAAGTAGGCGTTCCTGGGTCAACAGCTGATATAAAATTGTTCCGTAATACCAATTTAATGTGAAGTTGCACAGTATTTTACCCCTCCCTAACCCTCCCCTTGGAAAGCAGGACTGTTTCATTCTAAAAAGGAAAAAAGTAATTTAATATCATGGGCGCAATGCCGTATTGCTCTGGTGAGGGAATCAAAACCATTGTGACGCAAGAGGTTAATCACAAAACTGCGGACAATTGAGAAGTTAGCAGCAGCATAGCCATCAATCATTTGGGAAGAGTCTTCATCAAAAACAACATCCTTAAACGGCAGTCGCCTCAAGTCGGGAAACCCGCCCACGGCGCTGCCTCTCCAATGCAATCGATTTTCAATACCCCAATGACCACGAATACCTTGGGCAAAATCCGATGCGGGAAGAGCCAGCGAACTAATATAGTAGGCGGTTTCCTGATAAGGTTTGCCAGCACGAGTCCCAAATCGTTCAACTCGAACAAGAGATTTTAACCCAACCCAGTCAGTTGAAATATTTTCCAAGTTGTCAAACACACTAACTCGACGTTGAGTCAGGCGATCGCTAACTCGCTCTATAGTTGTATTGGTACTGGTTGGTGGGGACAGTTTGATATTTTTTCGGATCTGATTGTAGAGATGAGGCTGGTTTGCTTTGACGGCGATGACATAATCATTGCCACTATCTATGATTTGTTTCACAGTTTTTTTTGACAGTGAAGTGCATCAAAACTAAAAACGACACCGTTTAAATCTAATGCTGCAATCAAATTTTGTACTGTGGTGATTTCGCTGGTTTGCTTATTATTCATTGGTTGCAACCCAACACTCAGTCCTTTTTTACTACTAAATAACGAAACTATACTAATAAATGATTGGTAAGCCTGACTATAATCTGTCACTGTCGATTTGATACTTTTTCCATCTATTGCTAACCATTCCGATTCATCTAGTTGTACGTATTGATTTGCCCAATTGTTAAATATTTGTGTCAACGCCTCAAAATTCACCCGCATCATTACACGTCGAATCGTTGAATATGAGGGAACTCTTGATAGAGGTATCGACAATACTTCTGCTAGACAGTTTTTATGACGTTTGACAAAATCTCCTAAACTTCGATATCCTTTACATCCACTCATTGTTCCCATGATGACAAACAACAACACCAGCCACAGAGCATATCTTTGCCCCTGTTGAGTCCGAAAATCTGGTACTTTTTTGAGTTCTGTGATTAAGCTGGTAGTCATTAGCACCCTGATTCAATACTGTTATCATCCTGATTCAACCATTTTTCTTTTGAGAATGAAACAGTCCTGCCCCTTGGAAAGGGGGAGCCAAACTCCCCTCTCCTACGAGGAGAGAGGGTGAGAGTTTTTTCAGCATTGCTGAATTGGTGTTCTAGTAGATGAATCAATGATGAAACACCACAGAATTTAACGTAGCATCATTTCATCTATCGAGAAGAAGACATACAAATACGTCTCAAGGAACAAGGAAATCTGGCGGTTAAGCTGAATAAATGTAAATAAGCGTTAAGCAGTTATTACTTGACTATTAACGATTTTTTAATAAAATCGTCATCATTATGCACACATCGTTCAACGACAATCAGTGCAGCAAATTTAACAAAAGGAATCGGATCACTGTGATGATTACCGTTGTAGAAGCTATAGAAGAGTGCCGACTTGCAGCTATCACAGCTGAATTTCCTGGTGAGTGTGGGTTAGAAATGCTCAAAGGTTGTCTAGAAGACGAAGCACAAGGCTGGTCAGACCAAAAATTTCAAACTTGGTTTGAAGGTATGGAATTAAAATATGGACAACGTAGCCCTCTTGGCATTTCTATGATTAGTTTGTACAGGAGTGTGATGAAAATTATCAAGACTTGCGATCGCCAATTGAAAATCGAGCAAACCTATCAATAAATTTAAACAAACCGCTGTGTAAATTCAGCGATTAAATCTACCCGTCCTTTACGTAACATTGCTGGGTCTAATCTTTCTGTCGTGTTGCAAGTCATCAACACTACTAACCGCTGCTTCATTTGAATCCCAGATTCATCAATAACGCTTTGGTATAAAGTGCCATCCAACAAACTTAAAATATGTTCGGTTTTGTTATTAGATTGGGCAATTTCCGAAGCACGATTTTGGGCTAAGTTATCGGCTTCGTTAATAATAATACAAATCCGTTCTAAGTAAGTTGGCGGGACAAAGTTAGCGATCGCATCATGATCCAAAATAAATATCACAAACCCTAAAGGCATGAGAATTTCTTTGGCTACGGCTTGTGTCCAGGCGGTTTTACCTGTACCTGGTTCACCGTGTACTACAACCGCTAACTGATTTTGATTGAGAACCGCTTGCTGTAATGTATCGGTAAAACTTTGAATTTCAGCGGGAAATGTGCGAATCGGGAATTGGCTGTGAACCTTACCCACCCGACTTTGATAGCCACTTAACATCACCGCTAAATCATAGGTGGCTTTGTTAATTAATGGTGCTAAATCTTTCGCCATTAAAGTATACTGCCGCCTGCCGCGATCGTAAGGTTCAATTTGCAGCCAAATATCATACATTTCCCAATAAGCATTGACAGTATTGACAACATCCAAACGTTCCCAACTGACAAACTTCTCCACAGGAAAATAAAAATCTCGCTCGGAGTAATACTGAGTGATGATTGTGGGTCTGCCTAATATTTGTAAGACTCTGATAACAGTAATTTCCTGTAAGCGATTCAACACATAATCAATAGGTATGCTGTTGCGACTAACGAATTGTAATATCGGTGTTTCTGTACTCAAAACATCTTTATAACGATGGTCTGGTGATTGTGGGTCGGGTGTAATATAATTCCAGAATTTCTCTAATTCATAGCGAGTATTTTCAGAGGCTACAGCTAATAAGTTTGCCCACCAAGTAAAGTTATTTCTACCCAAAACTTCACTAAATGTACTGGCTAAATTAAAAGTCTTTTGGGCTAATTCTTTAGTATCATTCTGCGTCAGTTGCCATAAAAATTCCCAATCTAAATCTCTTTGTAATGGTCGCCAACCACTAGTTAGTAAGTTTTGCTGTTTATTGTTATTAGATGTGCTTTCGTTACCACTAAAATAATCAAATTCCATATTTTTACTTCTTGTAAAAATGTTTGCTCAACTATAGCAGTCTTGTTTGATTTCTCAACTATTTATCAAGGTAGAGAATAATAAGTAGAGGGTGAGGAGTTGGAAATCAATTTATTATTTACAACTCATTCAAGAATGCTATGTGTATATCCAGGTAAAGAAAAATTACTTAACTTAACTTTTCTCATCAAAGTGATACAAGACTTAAAATTGTGCAGAATTACGAGAGACGATAACTACATACTACAAGTATAGTCAGTTTTTATGGCAAGCAGGTAGATACGAAATATTTTTATGTTACAATGTAATATAAATAGTCGTCAAGGTATTTTTACTTTTGAATATTAAGTAGCTTTTACAAACAGTATTCCCACTCCCAGACGAAATCTCTACAATTTTGACTGTAAGACCGTTTCTTGATGAAGATGCAACTTATCAGTTTTTGTAGAGACGTTGTATACAACGTCTCTATAGGATTTATAGGGTGCAACGTCAGATTAAATTGGTATAACTTGGTATAACTTAAGGCATAGAGCCAATTGATGCTAACTATATAATAGACAAAGTAGCACTGGGCAACAGACAAGCAAAAAGCTGCGCTTGTTTGAACTTATTAGAAAAGAGGTATAAAAAATGCAGAAATTTTTAGCTTTTGGGATGAGTAAATTCTTACATATTTTACTAAGCATAATCATTATTACTGTAGTTAGCATAACTAGTAATTCTGCATCGGCGATCGCAGCTAGTATTTGGGACAATGAAACAGAATCTTATTCAGGTAAGCAGGACATCATAGTTTATCGTAGCCCTAGCTGTAGCTGCTGTGGAGATTGGATAGAACACGTAAAAAAACATGGTTTTAAAATCAAGCAAGATATCAAAACCGATGAAATAGAAGCAATTAAACAAAAATACAACTTGCCGTCAGAATTCGCATCTTGTCATACCGCAATTATTGATGGCTATGTCATGGAAGGTCATGTTCCCGCTGATGACATCAAGCGTTTTCTCAAGCAAAAACCCCAACTGGCAGGTTTAGCCGTTCCAGCCATGCCCATAGGCACACCAGGAATGGAAATGGGAGACACCAAACAGCCATTTTCTGTGATTGCATTTAATAAAAACGGCGAACTGCAAGTATTTAATAGATACGAATCTTATTAAAAAACTTGCAGTGAAAATAGGGAGTAGGGAGTAGGAACAAGAAATTTTGGCGTTGCAATAAATGCGGGGTGAAATTTTATGATTTCACGTTTAAAACTCTTACTCTTTGCGCTTTTGCGCCTCTGCGTGAGACAAAAATTATGACATTTATTAGCAACACTGAAATTCTTATTGTTCTTGATGATTCTCCCTCAAGAAATATCTTGTAACTGGTATGACAACTGCAATCAACCAACTCACCCAACAGCAACCATTCAGCTTTGACGAATTTCTCGCCCATTATGGCGACAACAACCGCTATGAACTGATTGATGGAGAAGTATTCGACTTGGAACCAACAGGCTTACATGAAGAAGTTGCAGCCTTCATTACCACCAAGATATGTGTCCAAATCGATGCAATAAACTTACCTTGGTTTGTCCTGCAACGAGGACTATTACGCCCTTCTAACATAGGTATGACAGCATTTCGTCCTGATGTTGCAGTTGTCGATCGCAATCAACTTACTCAAGAACCAATTTGGTCTGATCAATCAATTTTAACCCTGGGTAGTTCGCTAAAATTTGTCGCAGAAGTTGTTAGTAGCAACTGGCAAAATGATTATGCCCGTAAGCTTGAAGATTACGCAGTTTTAGGCATCCCGGAATATTGGATTGCAGACTACGCAGGTTTAGGTGGTACTCGACACATTGGCAAACCCAAACAACCAACCTTATCTATTTGTACGCTAGTGAATGAAGAATATGAAATTCAGCAGTTTCGAGGTAATCAAACCATTGTTTCTCTCACGTTCCCAGATTTAAAACTAACAGCCGAACAAATATTGAGGGCTGGGAGATAAAATTTATCATAAAAACATTTCTGTTTCATCTGCGTTTATCTGCGTGCATCTGCGGTTTATTATCTCAATCTAATTTAGCTTGACCAACCTACTAAAATAGACTAATTTAGCCATTCTATCTAAGTTGTGAAAATATATTCTTTTTAACGAACCGCAAAGGACGCAGAGGACACAAAAAAGGAGAACAAAGAGAAGAAGGAGAATTTCACAAATAAATGATTTAGGATTGCTATATATGAATCTTCAAGAAGTCAAGCATCAATTTCCAGAAGCGGCGGGTGAAATTGAAATACTTGAAAACCTCGGTTTTGCTTCTCGCAGTGCTGATTGGATTGATACCCTTGACATTGAGCAAGCACAAACAGCTTGTTGGTTACTAGGCAGAATAGGTAATGATCAAGATGTTGATGTTTTAATCAGTATTTTGTCTAGGCAACGTTCTGAATTATGGATGCAGGCTGCAACATCCCTGAGTCTAATTGCAACTGAGAAGCATCTCAAATCTTTATTATCGATTCTATCCACTAGTTCTGCTCCTCTACAGCGAAATAGTGTAGTGTATGCGCTGGCTTTTCTATCAAATTGCGAAGTAAATCAAGAGGTGATGAGTGCATTGACAGAAGTAGCCGCTAACACATCTGAAACTGCTTTTATCAGGGCGCAAGCATTAGAAGGAATTGGTAATAAACTCTCTCATGATTTACCAGCAAATCTATATCAGCAAGCAGTGAATGTCATTATTCAAGGGTTATATGATGCTGAAGCTGAAGTGAGATTTTGGTCATGTTTTGCTGCGGGTGCGCTTAATATCCAGGAGACTTTACCCAAGCTGCAAATATTGGCGCAGACTGATAAAACAATCGTACCAGGGTGGTGGTCTGTGGGTGACGAAGCCGAAGATTCAATCACTCTGATGAATGGAGGCGAACCACCACTGCGTGAACCGTACAATTCACCTAGCAATTGACAACATTACATAGTTCCCACTTGCCGACTGCGTATGCGTTCTGGGCTACCTGTAGGAATGGAAGCAATTAATTTTTGTGTATATGCTTGCTTTGGTTCGCGGTAAATGCTTTCGGCTGTGCCTTGTTCGACAATTTGACCGCGATTCATGACTAAAATGCGATCGCTCATAAATTTCACTACACTTAAATCATGGGAAATAAAGATATAAGTCAGTTGAAATTCATCTTGTAATTCTTTCAACAAATTCAATACTTGCGCTTGAACCGACACATCTAGCGCCGAAACTGATTCATCACAAATAATAAATCTGGGATTTAAAGCCAAAGAACGGGCAATACAAATCCGTTGACGTTGACCACCGGAAAACTGATGGGGATAGCGATTCATTGCATCTGGACTCAAACCCACCCTTTCTAACAATTCTGCCACTCTGTCGCGCCGTTGTTTCACTGTTTTACCCACAGCGTGAATTAACAACGGTTCCATAATTGCGTCGCCAACTTTTATCCGGGGGTCAAGGGCGCTAAAGGGGTTTTGAAAAACAATTTGCATTTCCCGCCGGAGTCTCTGCAATGCTTCACCCTTCAACTTGGTGATATTCTGCCCATCAAAAATAATCTCACCACTCATCGGTTCAATCAATCGCAGCAAAGTCCGACCGAGAGTAGTTTTCCCGCAACCAGACTCACCCACTAATCCTAAAGTTTCCCCTGGTTTGACATCAAAAGAAACGTCATTAACCGCCATGTTGTAGCGTTTTGTCCCACCGAAAACACCCCGCACCGGGAAACCTACTTTCAAATTGCGGATTTGCAATAAAGGTGGTTTTTCTTGCAGATTTATCAATCGAGTATTAATTTCTTCCGATGTGACTTCTGGCGGCTGTGGTGGTTCTTTCGCCTGAATTAACAAATCTCCGTTGGCTGTTTCCTCCACACTCATATAATCTGCAACCGTCAGTAGTTTGTGAGGACGGCGGTTAAGTGTGGGGCGACAAGCGACTAATCCTTTAGTATATGGATGTTGGGGATTACTAAAAATATCTGCGGCTGCACCATATTCCACAATTTTACCTTTGTACATCACCGCCACTTTATCAGCAATTTCCGAGATTAACCCCAAGTCGTGGGTGATAAAAATCAACGCCATCTCGCGGGTTTGTTGCAATTCTCCCAACAAATCAATAATTGTTGCTTGTACTGTCACATCTAAAGCTGTGGTTGGTTCATCTGCAATTAACAGCAATGGGTTACAAGAAATGGCCATTGCAATCATCACCCGTTGCAACTGTCCACCGGAAAGTTGATGCGGGTAACGGTCGAGGATGGCTTCTTTATGCTGTTTTACCAACTGTGCCAGTTTGTAATCATCTGGTGTGGGTGAATGGGGGTTAGTTTGCGGCCAAGTTTCGAGATATTGTTGTTTGATGAGTTCATCACTAGGCAGAAGTTTTACTTCCTGTAGACCTGTGATCGCAATTTGCCTAGCTTCAGTTATCGAAACATTTTGATGGCGCATAATCGCTTCCGTTAGCTGAAACCCAATCGTATAAACTGGATTCAACGAACTCATCGGTTCTTGGAAAATCATCGCCAAGTCACCGCCACGGTGTAGCTGCATTTGTTCTGGCGGTAACTCAACTAAATTAATCGGCTTGGCTTCTGGCTGCTGACGAAACCAAATTTCTCCACCACTCACTCTACCGGGAGTTTGTAACAACCCCATGATTGCAAGGGAAGTGACAGATTTGCCACTTCCCGATTCTCCTACAATTCCTAGAGTTTCACCCCGATGCAATTCAAAAGAAATTCCATCTACAGCTTTGAGACTGTTGTCATCACTGGAAAATTCAACTTGGAGATTGCGAACCTCTAGGACAGTTTCTCTCATAGGAGTTGCGTATGGATTTCACAGAAAATTATTTGGATTTTAGCAGTTGTTTAGATACTATGCTGGCAATCTGAAGTTTTTGCTAATTTTAGCTTGATGTCACAAATAACTATTCAGGCTTAACATAAATATGCTTTCTCAGGGCAAGGAACGCATTCAAGAGATGGATTTAGCAGTATTTTTTGCTCTCTGCGTTGCTTGCTATTTTTGGGAATGTTAGGCTGAGATTTTCTGATAAAAGCGCCTGTATATTCTTTTACAGAGAATTATTCTGGCTATTTTGGTAGTTAGACAAAGGATTTGGTCATGGCGAGAGATAAGGCTTACAGGGAAGCAGAGCAGCGCATTAAACAAGCACGGCGAGAAGGTGCAATAGAACTTGATCTCAGTAGTATGGGACTTACTGAAGTACCAGAAGCGATCGCATCTCTAATTCAGTTACAAACACTTAACCTCTTTGGAAACCAACTGACTCAACTACCAGAGGCGATCGCATCCCTGACTCAGTTACAAATACTTAACCTCTCCTACAACGAACTAGAGGAACTACCAGAAGCGATCGCATCCTTGACTCAGTTGCAAATGCTCGACCTCTCGCACAACCAACTGACTCAACTACCAGAAGCGATCGCAAATCTTACTCAGTTACAACAGCTTTACCTCTCTGGCAACCAACTGACTCAACTGCCAGAGGCGATCGCATCCCTAACTCAGTTGCAACAGCTTGACCTATCTGTCAACCAATTGACGGAACTACCAGAGGTGATCGAATCCTTAACTCAGTTGCAAATGCTTAAACTCTCCAGTAACCAACTGACAGAATTGCCGGAGTTGCTAGGGCATCTTACAAAGTTGAAAGAACTGCGTGTTTGGGGCAATCCACTCACTACCCTTCCAGCCCAAATTTCTGAGCTGCTCGACTTGGAAACTTTTAGTTTTAATAGTTCAAAGATAACCGAGCTGCCAGCAACAGTTTTTCAACTGAAATCGCTCAAGAGGCTCGACATTAGTGGCTACGAAAATCTAACCGTCTTGTCTAAAGCCATTGGAAATCTAAACAAATTGGAGAGACTGGATCTAACAAATAGTAAAGTCACGAGTATTCCTGAAGAAGTTGGTTCACTGGGCAATGTAAAAATTCTGGGACTTTCAAGAAACAATTTAATTGACATCCCGATATCTCTTGCACAGCTTCAGCATTTGGAGCAACTCCAACTTGATGGCAATCCTCTTAACTCCGACCTTGCCTCTGCCTACGAACAAGGTACTGAAGCTGTCTTGCAATATCTACGCGCAAAGGCAGAGGAGCAGGTGACTCTAAACGAAGCCAAGCTCATCCTGATTGGTGAGGGTGAAGTAGTTGAGCCACTCCCCC
>JAGKSW010000135.1 GCA_018993265.1 Nostoc sp. TH1S01 | reverse complement strand
AACGCAATGTGTTTCTTGAGAGGATTTTTAAAAAAATTATGGAATGACCCAGAAACAGAAAACGATCATAAATACCTTCTCGAACTTTTCGGGAAAATGTGCCAAACAAAACAAATTAGAGTAGTCATTTCACCAAAACACTTCAAGCTACTTAATTCCAGTACACCTAATAATAAAAGTTAGACTTCCGCACCTGTATCCCCTACTCACAGTAATAATGCGACTTAAAGTCATGATTTTGCTTTAATTGCCCAAGCCACTTTAGAGTATGGTTTCATTTCTGCATTATTTTTGATGGCTTCCCTATTTCCCATAAAGTACAGAAAGTACAACTATTATTGAATGATGTGCGATCGCTCTCTTAGCACTGGCGGTTTTGGATGAGGAGGATTAGCGATCGCTCAAGCGATCGTGCTTGCAAGATATATTAGATTGATAGCTCTTGTAATAAGTGGCAATTAGGATGCTTTTGTAAATTTGTGTCTATTTAGTGCGATCGCATATCTTGTAGGCGAGTTATCGAGGTAACGCACATAGGCTAAGTTTTTTACACATAAAAATCAGCTTTAACATCAGTAGTCAGCAACTTACCACTTAACAACAAAGGAGCCTAGATATTTCGCTATAATGCTTGCAAAACGCTAACTTGCCGCCGATTATTATGAATTCTCAGCAGATTGAAGAACGATCGCAACAACTCGAAGCACGAGTCGCAACTTTAGAGACAGAACTAGCACAAGTAAAACAAATGCTGTCTGGGGTTAGTCAAAAAAAAGTCCCTTGGTGGTTAAAAGTTGCGGGTAGCTTTCAGGACGACCCTAACTTTGATGAAGCAGTTCGCCTTGGACAAGAATGGCGTAAATCTGCTGAATAGGTTGCTAAGGTTCCATAATGTATATTCTGTTAAAGTCTTAGAATTGCTAGTAATGACATAATAGTATGCGAAGTATTTTGCAAGCTAAACTAATAGCCAATAGCCACATTTACAATTAATACAATTAAGGATAATTACAAGTGTATAGCAGTCCTAAATCATTGGTGAACAACGAGATCCCCGACTTCTTTGAGAAGTCGGGGATCTGAACCTCTCAATTTTTACAACTCACTTAGGATTGCTATAAATGTTTGATTTTATATTCTGAAATTGTCTCCTTTAAGTAATGGTTTTAAAGTCTGCGAAGGCAGACTTTGCTTGTGTAGCCGCGATTTTAATCGTCAGGTGCAATATATGAATAGAAGCGTTCGACGAAGTGCGATCGCTACACATTATAAATACACTTGGTCGGTCTTCAATTAAAATTTGTCGGGTGGGTATTTTCCAGAAAACTCTCAATCAATAACCTCTTCATTGTTCTGTTCCCACCGGCGTAGGTGTTTCTGTTGGTGTATCTGTAGGCGTGGGCGTTTCTATTGGTGTTTCTGTGGGTGTAGGTGTGGGTGTTTCTACAGGGATGGGACTTTCCGCAGAGATGGTGAGTTGATAATCTACTGTGGTTGCTGCTGTAGAAACAATGACAAATTCGTAGTATCCTTTTTCTGGTAACTCTGTAGTTAAAGTGCGTTTTGTAGAGTCTTCTAAAAGTTTGAGTTTGCCAGAAGGGGAATAAATTGATAACAAAACTTTGGAACTGGCTTTGAGATTTAAGTCTAAGGTTTGTCCTTTAGCCAGTTCCGCAATGAAGACTTTACCACTTCCAGGTTTGAGAGTCCCACTAACTGTTTCACTTGTTGCTCCTGTATCAAAGACAATCTTGGCAAAAGCATTGCCATTGAGGATAGTATCAAGTTGATCGTTAACAAACCCATACCAAACTTGACCGATGGGTTCCTTCATAAAATCTCGTCCACGCTGTTCGGGAAAGATGCGGTAAAAAGCTGCATCACCTAAATCATATAAAGCGCGACTCCCAACGTTAATTTTATTTACGGCAGCTTTCCAGCGATCGCGATCGGCTGCGGTATAATTCCCTAGTTGCCGTAGTGATTGATTACTGAGAACTGACAGTTTACTTAACAATTCATCAGCAGTTCTATCCCACGCCGCCCGCAAACTTTCATCTTCTGGTTGATTGCTGAGGGTGCGTCCTTGTAAACTAGGATTTCTCCGCCAAAAGATTTGATTCACTAAGTCTACATAAAAGTTTTGATCAATCCCCAACTCTTGACGGCGATCGCTTAATCTTTCTTTGCGTTGCTTTTCTTCTGGGGAATAATTCTCGGAAGGATCAACGGGTTGGGTAACAGTTGGGGTAGGCGTGGGTTCGATATTTCCGCCACCATCATGATGACGATTTGTCCCTAACCAAACTACTCCAATTACACCAACTACAGCTAATGTTGCCACAAAAGTTTTAGTTGGTGTCCACCAGCTGGTTGCTTGGGGAAGAGGTGCGGGAGATGGCGCGATAGGACGAGGTGGTGTTGGCGTAACAGCAGGAGAAGGGGAGACAGCCACAGTAGCCGATGTTTGCGGTGGAGGTACTACTGGTGGTTGAGTTATGGGATATTGAATAGGTGTAGGGTTCAGGACGTGTAAAACTTGACTAGCAGATTGATAGCGATCGCTTGGTCGGGGTGCTAACATTTTGTCTAACACCTGTCCTAATATTGGACTCAGACTAACTTCTTGATGCCATTTCCAAGTGAGAGTGTAGTTATCTAATAATTCTTGTGGTTGTTTACCTGTCAATAATACTAATATAGTGACTGCTAAAGCATACAAGTCACTGTGAGGAGATACTGCACCAGTTTGCATTTGTTCTGATGGTGCAAAACCGATTTTTCCTAATAAAGTTGGTGGTGGAGTTTGACCTGCTGCACCTGGTTGGTAATATTGAGAAGCAACTGTGGCGACTACTTGTTTGACACCACCAAAGTCAATTAATACTGGGAGTTGGTCGGCGGTGCGTAAAATTAAATTATCTGGCGAAATATCTCGATGAATCACGCCCATTGAGTGAATATATTCTAAAACAGGTAAAATTTGCTGTAAAAGTTGCCTGATTTCTACTTCTGTAAACCGTAAACCTTGCTGTTTGCGGGTATTTAATAAAGAATTGTAAGTCTGTCCTTCGACATAATCTTGGACTAAAAATAAATATTCCTTACCTTGAAGATTAGTGCGAAACAGTTCTCGAAAGCGGGGAATTTGGGGATGTTGCAATTTGTAGAGAACACTAGCTTCGCGCTGAAAGAGTTCTTCGGCTTTTTGTAAAACGTAAGCTGTTTGAACTTGGGGAGAAAATTCTTTTAAAACACAAAGTTCGCGGAAGCGGTTGATATCTTCCGCTAAATAAGTGCGACCAAACCCACCTTGTCCGAGTTGACGAACAATTACATAGCGATCGCTTAAAGTTAACCCAGGTTGGATACCATAACTTACAGGTACATCTTGCAAATTTTCACCACACTGGAGACAAAACCGACTACCTGCGGGATTTTCATGACCTTTAGAGCAATAGAATTTAGTCATTTGTCATTTGTCATTTGTCATGTGTTCTTGTCTCCCTTGTCTCCCACTCATCACCCTGACACCTTAACTAATTGTTCGATTGTATTTTACTAACTTTATCAGCCGCGATCGCATACCAAATTTGACCGTAAGTTTGTTGCTGCTGTTTCTCGCGCTGTTTTCCAGGAAATAACTCTTCAAATTTTTGATTGGTTTCTCTGTTCAACTGACTCATTGTATAGTCACCTAACTTTCCGGTTCTGGCTTGCTGTCTCCATCTTTCGTAATCTTTCTGAGTATAGCTTCCCAGTTTCCGGCGGGCGGCGGGACTAAGTTCAGCCTGTTCTAGTTTATCCAACAAGTCATCAGCTATATTCAACCATTCATCCCGCAAAGCCTTATCTTCTGATTTTGATGTGATGGTACGCCCTTGCATTTCGGGCTTTTGGCTATAAAACAGCGTGTCTACCATCCGAATAAAGAAGACTTCGGAAATTTCTAACTCTTGACGACGCGCCATCACATCCCCGTTTCCTTTGTTGCTGACTGGTTGAGCCAGGGGATTTGGTAATGATGGTATGGTGGGCAAAGAAATCGAAGGTATGCTGATAGATGTGATACCGCGCACTACCGCATTCACCGCCGCCCAAGTTCCCGCCACTGTTAACCCGACTATGGCTGTACCCGCCATACTCACAGCAAAGGGACGTAACCATACAGGTAAAGGTAAAGCGCGGCTGACAGCTTGAGTTCTTTGATGAATTTTACTGACAATGGCGTTAGCGCGTTTTTGTCCAGGGGCGACGATTTGAGTCTTCAGCTTGGTAATATAAGGATTGCTGGGTTTAGTAACAGCTGGCGATGGTAAATCTTTGAGAACTTGTTCGGCTGTTTGATAGCGATCGCTTGGTTTATAAGCCAGCATCTTTTTCAATACAGATTCTAATTTGGGGCTAACTTTAATTTCCTTACCCCAATACCAAAGCCCCTGATAGCTGTCGTATAATTTTTGCGGTTCCTTCCCTGTTAATAATACGAGTATCGTTACCGCTAAAGAATATAAATCACTGCTTAAAAATACTTTTCCTTGGCGAATTTGTTCTTCTGGTGCGTAGCCTTTTTTACCTAATAAAGTGTGATTAACAGCTAACTTAGTAAACCAAAAACCTTGGGAAGCAGGTAATTGCTTCACACCACCAAAATCAATCAATACAGGTAAATGGTCAGAACGTCGCCAAATTAAATTATCAGGTGAGATATCGCGGTGAACAACATCTTTGGAGTGGATGTAAGACAACACAGGTAAAATTTGTTGCAGCAGGAGAATTACTTCTTCCTCGGTAAACGTTTGTCCTTGGGCTTGACGCTGTTCTAATAACTGATAATAATTCTCACCCTGGATATAATCTTGCACCAAAAAGAAAAAATCTTTACTGCCTATCTGCACCTGTAAAGAAGAGTGAAACCGGGGAATTTGCGGGTGCTGGAGTTGCTTCAGCACATTGGCTTCCCTCTCAAATAACTGCTTGGCTTTTTGTAAATCTTGCTGTGCTTGCACTTGTGGCGCAAATTCCTTCAGCACACAAACTTGATTCGCTTTTTGTCTATCCTCCGCCAAATAAGTACGTCCACAACCGCCTTGCCCTAGCTGACGTATAATTTGATAGCGTTGATTAACAATCTGCCCAACCGCAAGAGGTAATGGTTCACCACAAGAGGTACAAAACCGATTACTTTCAAGATTTGCGTGTTGTTTACTGCAATAAACCTGCATGGTGCTGAAGGATAAATTAGGGTTTTTATAAATTACTACAACAGGAGCAGTTCTGTTTACGGACAACTTATTATATACAGCAGAATTCAGAAGTCAGAAGTCAGAATTTCTATTATTTTTGAATTTCGGCTTCCCTGTAGAGGTGCTGGTATTTAAAACCCTTACACCCATTGTTCACGCGTCATTCCTACTGTTATAACTCCGCGTCACTTTGCGTTTACCTCTATCTTCCTCTGCGTTTAAGATGAAATCTATCTTGATATTCAACAACTTGATATAGATTTATGAACGCTAATTCCCAACAACAGCGAGCTACAAAGGCATTTACGGACTTTATCTCTACTCCTATAGAAAACCTACTACAGAGGCATCGCAACACCGACAGTTCATCAACAGTCTTAACATTGTTTCAGGATGTCGCCGCGAATGTCCCAGCATACAAGGCGTTTTTAGCAGAAAGAGCCATTAACCCTGCTACAATCCAAACTTTAGAAGATTTTCAGCAACTACCAGCGATCGCTAAAGAAAATTATATACAACGTTATCCTCTGTCAGATTTGTGCCGTAATGGTCAATTAGCAGCGTGCGATATGATAGCCGCTTCCTCTGGTTCCACAGGTAAACCCACATTTTGGCCGCGCTTCTTCACCGATGAACTGCAAATTGCCATCCGCTTTGAGCAGATTTTTCATGATAGTTTTTTTGCAGATACTCGACGCACCCTGGCTGTAATTTGTTTCACCCTGGGAACTTGGGTAGGGGGAATGTTCACTACCAATTGCTGTCGCTATTTGGCGAGTAAAGGTTATCCCATCACCGTTATTACTCCTGGTAACAACAAAGAAGAAATATTGCGCGTCGTTCAAGAACTAGGGGGAAACTTTGAACAAGTTGTCCTGTTGGGATACCCGCCATTTCTCAAAGATGTTATTGATACTGGTTTAAGTCGTGGCGTGCAATGGTCACAATATCACATCAAGCTAGTAATGGCGGGAGAAGTATTCAGCGAAGAATGGCGCAGTTTAGTTGCTGACAGACTAGGTTCCCAAAACCCTTGTTATGATTTCGCCTCACTTTATGGAACTGCGGATGCTGGGGTGTTGGGAAATGAAACACCATTGAGTATTTGCATTCGCCGTTTCTTAGCGAAAAACCCCAACGCTGCTAGAGCATTATTTGGCGAATCTCGTCTACCCACATTAGTACAATATGATCCCACTAGTCGCTTTTTTGAGGTGCAGAATAACTCATTATTATTCTCTGGCGATAATGGTATTCCCCTAGTACGTTACGACATCCTCGACACTGGCGGCCTTATTACCTACGATGCAATGCTAGAATTTCTCGCCACCTGGAACTTCAACCCACTAGAACATCTAAACTCTATTACTCAAAACTCAGCACTCAGCACTCAGCACTCAGCACTCAAAACCCCCAGAGGAATATACCCCCTACCTTTCGTCTACGTTTTTGGACGCTCTAATTTTACGGTGTCTTACTTTGGTGCAAATATCTATCCTGAAAATGTCTCTGTCGGCTTAGAACAACCATCTGTGCAAGGGTGGGTTACAGGTAAATTCGTCTTGCAAGTCCAAGAAGATGCAGACAAGAACCGATTTTTATCTGTAGTTGTAGAACTCGCTCCCGATGTTGACAGCAGTGAAGATAAACGCCAAGTTATTACCGAGTCAATTTTGGCGCAACTCTTACGCCTCAACAGTGAGTTTGCTAATTACGTTCCCCCAGAATATCAAACACCACAGGTGAGTTTAAAAGCAACAGGCGATCGCGAATATTTCCCCATCGGAGTTAAGCATCGCTACACACGTAAATAAGAATTTTGCAAAACTTTAATTAATCTCAGTACTGTCAGCCTTTTTCAAATTTGCAACTATTTGCTAAATATTGTAGTAAGTTGCTTAATAAAACCTTTTTCAACCTTAAATATAATGCAAGTAAGTACTTGCAAGCAAAATGACTAAAAACATCCGTTCATCAACTCTTACCCGTACACGCTTAATCACAGCGGCCTCACAGGTATTTGCCAGTTTAGGTGTGCAAGGCGCAACCACCCGCGAAATAGCTCGTGTTGCTGGCGTGAATGAGGTCACTTTATTTCGTCACTTTGCCAGCAAAGAACAACTCCTCAAAGCAGTTATTGAAAATGCTCTCGCACTCCAGATAGAAGCTTTAGCTCATCCCGAAACTTGGACACAAAATTTACGTGTTGACTTGAGACGCTACGCCAAACTTTATAACACAATGTTAGAAGCTCAAGAAGACTTAATTCGTACCTTCATAGGGGAAGCTAAACGTCATCCAGAAGCAGCTAAACAAGTTATCCAAGAAGCTGCTCAACCCTTAAACGAAAAACTAGTTGCCTACCTCAAATCGGGTCAAAAAAATGGTATTGTTAGACCAGAATTTGATCCAGCACCAGCCGTCGATATGTTTACCGGAATGCTACTGGCAGGTATGCTCTGCCGCAATGCCAAGCTCAATAAAAACAATTATAGTTGTGATGAATATATCGATACTTGTGTAGATATTTTTGTGCGCGGTATTAGTCTAACTACTGTGCCAGCTTTGAGTGGAAGTAGGCAGAATAATTGATATTTTTGATATGTAAAAAACCTTAATTTTTATCTCCCCAATTTCTTAAAAAAGTCGGGGAGATTGGCTACATAGCTAAATTTCTGCTAAAGCAAAATTCTTCCAGACAGTAACTTACGTAAAAATCCGAACAAACTAATTGCTATATTAATCTGCATCTGAGTTTTTCTTGCTTCATCTATATTCGCTAAAATTTTTTGCATTTCTTGGCTATTTTCAGAATTTACTCCTATTACAATTTTATTAATAAGCGCAGCCCTGACACTATCTATTGTATATTTACATTCATGAATTGCTGGTCTTAATGTATTAACTAAGTCCCAATTACTGTTATCCTTAGCTTGCTTCAATTCAAATTGCAACATTAATAAAATATCTTCTAATTCATCTTCTGTTTGTTGTAATTTTTGTACATCAATGCTATCTTTAGGTTCTGCTTGTAGCTGTTTGATGATTGTAGATAAGCCATCTATAGTTTTGTTACCTACTATTGATATAATATTATTGCTAGGCTCATTGTTCATAATTATCACCTTTTAAATTTTGCATTTAAGCTGAGATTTATCTGGTTTTGATTGTCCATTAACAATATCTACAAAGAAGCTACTCAGAGTTTTGTCAGATTTAATTTCTTGCTCAACAATGTTGATTCTTCCTCGGAGTGAACTGTAATTATTACCAGTAATATTTGTAGTTAAATTTAAAATTTGGGTAATTCTAGCAGAAATCACATCAAAGCTCAGATGAGGATATTCATCAATCAGTTTTGATAGTCTTTGCCCTTTATCTGCTGCTACTATAAATTTAGCGATCGCTCCTTCTATTAGTTCTTTTTCTTCTACATCCAGACTGCGCCATTGATTAATTAATACACCAACTTTATTTTCAATTTCTTGCTTCTCAGTCTCAGATATATTCGCTTGTCTATATGCTTGACGCAGCTTAATTAACTCCACTCCAATCTCTGCTCTTTCAGGATTCTTCGGTTTCGGTGGATTTTGTTGCAAGAGTTGAGCAAGGCGGAGCATTTTTACTGTTAAACACCTTGCAGGTTGAGCTGTTTGTGCTACTATCTTGCTACTGCCATAGTCAATTGCTTCAAGATTAGTAAATATATCTACAACCTGATCATATTCTGCTTGCAAATTGTCTAATGCAATATCAAGCTCTTTTGGAGCTTTCTTTTCACCTAAAATAATTAAATCTAATTGTTGAAAATTAATACTTCCGTCATCACTATTATTTTCAATAATCGGATTATTTAATAATTCATCAATAGTTTTATCTGGTTCATTACCAGTTGAGTCTCTCAGTTCTAATTGATTAATTTCTCTATATGATTTAATAGCTTCAAAAGCTTGGTTGCGAAAGTTTTCTGCTGTGGCTCTGAGTATGGCTCTTCTTTCCGGTGTACAGCTACTAAGAGTTAAACTAATAGCAACAACAATTACAGCTAATTTACGATATGTGTTTTTTGACGCACAATAAAATTTGATGGACATAATTATGCTATAGAAATATGCCAATCTTTTAAATCACTAATTATTTAGTATTTGCTACTATAATCTTTTAGTTGCTGTAATTTTTAAAACTTAAATAAAATTCAGCATTTTCATTTTCATTTGCATTTGATCATTAAGAAATAATTTAAAATCTGTTACTAAACGTAAAATTGTAAATAAATATAGCAATCTGATTTGATTTCTGAACTTACTCGTGAAGGTAAGGAATAGGGAACAGAAACTTTACGGAGTTTTTTCAAAAATCAATTAGGAGTTCCATATCAGAAGTTATTTATATAGAGTTGGTATTGGCTTTAGAAAATTAAAAAAAAATCAAGTAAATCAGTATTGAACCAAAAAAAATTAAGAATTTTTTTATATTTTTTTAGAATACTCGTTACTATATGGCTTGATAAAAATATAATTATATAGTTATTATTGATAATTGTAAAGTTTATAACTTTAAACTTGTACAATTAACTCCAAACTCTCAGATAGAAGCGGTAAAGCATACGGGCAAGTTATAATTCTCTTGCGGACGAGCGTAACAAAAATTTATGAGTAACCCCCTTTTACAAGCCTTTTTTGTAGGCAGAGCAGTAGCTGAGGTCGTTAACGAGCGCCTAGAGGTTGCTTTGACAGATGCGTTGAGCGAGCTAGGTAAATTTGATGCAGAAGCTAGGGAACAACTGCGTCAGTTTACCGAAGAAGTCATAGTCCGAGCAAATCGTGCAGCAGAGGCGGCTAACGCTGGTCAAACAACTACATCTGGACAAGACCCAGTGGATTTGCAAGCAAATATTGATGAACTACGCGCTGAAATTGCCCTATTGCGTAATGAATTACAGCGTTATCGCAGTAGTTCTGTTTAGTCAAGGTCAAGAGTCAAGAGTTAATAGTCAATAGTTATTCACAAATGACGAATGACAAATGACGTAAACGCGCCAGCGGTTGACCGCAGGGTATGACAAATAACAAATAACAGATGACTCTTTAAATCAAACACAGTTTAGGAATCAGAGTGTCTTATCTTCCAGTTGATTCAGTGACAAACCAACGGTACGCAAAAGATATGGAACAAAGTTACTCAGACAAAGCATACCGTTGGAATCGTGAAAACTACTCTAGCAAACGCCGCTTTGTGGACATTTGGTCTTTTGTGTTGACCTTTATGTTCAAAATCTGGCGTTACAACAAATCTTGGAGTTATCCCGGTGGTGTAACAGAAGCCAAGCAAGCAGCAAGACGCAAAGCCCAAGCAATTTGGGTGAGAAACACCCTATTAGATTTAGGGCCGACTTTTATTAAAGTTGGGCAACTTTTCTCAACTCGTGCTGATATCTTTCCTAGTGAATATGTCGAAGAGTTGTCAAAACTACAAGATAAAGTCCCAGCATTTAGCTATGAGCAAGTAGAAACGATTATTGAGCAAGAATTGGGGAAGAAAATTCCAGAACTCTTCCAAAGTTTTGAACCGATTCCGCTAGCTGCTGCCAGTTTAGGACAAGTACACAAAGCTGTGCTGCACAATGGGGAAGCTGTTGTAGTCAAAGTACAGCGTCCAGGACTCAAGAAGTTATTTGAAATAGATTTACAAATTCTCAAAGGAATTGCTCGTTACTTCCAAAACCATCCTAAGTGGGGGAAAGGACGAGACTGGATGGGGATTTATGAAGAATGTTGTCGCATTCTTTGGGAAGAAATTGATTATCTTGGTGAAGGCCGCAACGCTGATACATTTCGTCGGAACTTTCGTGATTATGACTGGGTGAAAGTGCCACGAGTCTATTGGCGTTACACTGCGCCAAGGGTTTTAACTTTGGAATATCTTCCGGGCATTAAAATTAGTCAATATGAAGCTTTAGAAGCTGCGGGTTTAGACCGTAAATTAATTGCGCGTCAAGGCGCTCAAGCTTATTTACATCAACTGCTAAATAATGGCTTTTTTCATGCAGACCCTCATCCAGGTAATATAGCTGTCGGTGCAGATGGTGCTTTAATATTTTACGACTTTGGCATGATGGGGCGAATTAAGTCCAATATCCGAGAAGGACTGATGGAAACCCTGTTTGGCATTGCCCAAAAAGATGGCGATCGCGTAGTAGAATCACTAATTAATTTAGGAGCGATCGCACCAGCAGAAGATATGGGGCCAGTCCGGCGTTCTGTCCAGTATATGCTGGATAATTTTATGGATAAGCCGTTTGAAACACAATCAGTGGCAGCAATTAGTGATGATCTATACGAAATAGCTTATAATCAGCCATTTAGATTTCCTGCAACTTTTACTTTTGTGATGCGAGCTTTTTCCACTCTAGAGGGGGTAGGTAAGGGCTTAGATCCAGAGTTTAACTTTATGGAAGTTGCCCAACCTTATGCAATGCAGCTTATGACAAATATGAATGGCGCTGACAGCAATAGCTTTTTAAATGAATTAAGTCGTCAAGCAGTACAGGTAAGTACAACAGCATTTGGGCTACCACGTAGGCTAGAAGATACCCTAGAAAAATTAGAGCGTGGCGATATGCGCGTGCGGGTACGTTCTATAGAATCAGAGCGCCTGTTGCGAAGACAAGGCAATATTCAACTAGGAATCAGCTATGCTTTGATAATCAGTGGATTTACTCTGTCAGCAACCATTTTATTGGTGAATCATTATGTATGGTTAGCGCTGCTAGCTGGTTTGATTGCAGCAGCCGTCTCAGTAATTCTGATCCGCTTGCTTCTTCGCCTCGACCGTTATGAACGTATGTATTAAATATTGCCTTAAAAAATTATGAAATTGAAATTCACGGGTTTTAGTGATCCGGGACTTATTCGTTCTAGTAACCAAGATGCTTATTATGTCGATCCCGAAGGACGATTTTTTATCGTGGCTGATGGAATGGGTGGTCACGCTGGCGGTGAAGAAGCAAGCCACATTGCAACGCGGGAAATTCAAGCTGATTTAGTAGCAAACTGGAATTCGCCTGAAGCAGACGCAAAATTGCTCGAACAAGCTTTGTGGCGAGCCAATCAAGCTATTTTGCAAGATCAGCAAGACCATCCCGAACGCGCTGATATGGGTACTACCGTTGTTGTAGTACTTTTCCGCCAAGCAGGCGCTCCTTGGTGCGCTCATATTGGGGACTCTAGATTGTATCGCTTGCGTGGGTCTCAACTAGAGCAAATCACCGAAGACCATACTTGGGTAGCAAGAGCCATTAAAATTGGTGATATCACCGCGGAAGAAGCCAGAATTCACCCCTTCCGCCATGTTTTATCCCGGTGTTTAGGTCGGGAAGACCTAACCCAATTTGATGTACAACCGCTAGATGTTAAAGGGGGCGATCGCTTGCTGTTATGCAGTGATGGTCTCACCGAAGAGTTGGTAGACGAAAAGATTGCTGATTGCCTACAAAACATCCCCTTGCTAGAAAAAGCCTCTATTTCCTTGATTGAAGCAGCCAAAGAGCAAGGCGGACACGATAACATCACAGTTGTCATCGTAGAACTACAAGGTTGAGCTAAAAGATAGTCAATAGTAACTTTGACCAAGAGTTTTTCATGGTTCAAATGCGCCAGTGGCTTGCTTTACAAAAGCCCTTCTGGTGAATTTTTAGATGGCTAATGGCAGTTTTATCCCTATACACTGTCCGCACCATGTAAAGTACCTGCCCAAGCCAGAAAACCCTACACAAGTCTTTCGGTAGTGCCAAGAATGCACTGTTGTGCCACTATGCTGGCTGAAATTTTAGCCAAATCTAAAATTCTTTGACTTTGAGCCAATACAGTTCAGATAAGCCTTTTTCTTTTGCTGTTCCCCGTTCCCTGCGATGCACTGAGCTTGTCGAAGTGTTCCCTTGCCTCCACAGAGAAACTTTCTTAACTGAACCGTATTGGACTTTGAGCTTTATTTTTAGTAAATATACTCAACAATTTGTTCAGCCTGAGCATTTTTATTTTTTACAACTTGATAAAAATACTCTTAACTTCCAAAATTTAGCGATTGGAGGCAAAGTTTATCTAATTTGTTGAATTGACATCTTGCACCTAATACGGTATGGCGCATATAATTCAGATTTAATACCTTTCATTTATCCTTGCGCTAATCAGCTTCTCCCTCCCAGAGAAGCTAAAACTCGGCAAGGCTGATCTAAGGTATTTAATGTCCCTATTTGTGAAATTTGCCGGAATTTGCCTCAATATACTTGAGTTGTATACCAGTAGGTTTAGGCAACCGCAATTCTGGACACAAAAAATTTAATCCCCTGGGGTGTGGGCAAATAGTCAAACAATTGTTATCTTTCTTAATACGTAGGAACAAATGTAGAGCTACTGCTAGTCCCATAACCCTCCTTTGGAGGATTTTTGCCCCTAAATTTCCTTTTACGCGTTGTTTTCGGAGTTTACTATGAACCAACCAATTGAATTATCCTTGGAACAGCAATTCAGCATCCGTTCTTTTGCTACTCAAGTGCAACACATGAGCCATGATCAAGCAAAAGACTTTTTGGTCAAGCTCTATGAACAAATGGTTGTCCGCGAGGCTACTTACCAAGAGCTGCTCAAGCATCAGTGGGGCTTAGATTCTGGTTCCACTCTGGCATAGAGTTATTTTTGTGTCGCAGTGGGCGACCTCCTTCTCTTGCTCGGTTCCAAGAAGGAAAGGAGCTGGGGATGCTGGGGCGTCAACTTTAATTCAAGAATTGTAGATTGATTGTTCTAACCTAACCCTATGCAAAGCCAACTTAGAGGCTGCACATATTTGTTAAGAGTAAACTGTATTGTAGGGGATAAACTAGCTAGCTTAAGTATTTAGCACAACTGTAGCTGTGGCTATTTAAGTAAACTAATTTGTGTGCTGTATTGGATACATAGCACTATCTGCGTAGATCCAATTAATTTGTAGTTGATCGCTTGCCATCGCTAATCATTATATTTGCTATGACGTAGGGCTTACAACCGAATCTATATTTTTCGTCATAAAAGTTTACATTTTGCAATCAGCCACATTCTAGCCAGAAAGATCGAAGGGAATGTCTGTAGCCAGCGCTTCTAATTTAGATAAAATTTGCGGTTTAATTCTTTCGTACTCACTTCTCAGTACATTTTTACTAAGTTGCGGATCAACAGATGAAGCTGAGATTTGACTTTCTTCTGCCCAATGTTCTAGGTTTTTGCGTTGAGCCGTAGCAATACTGCAAATTAAGATATGAGAACAGCGGCTTGGTGCTTCCCGCGCAAAGAATAACAATCGATAAGAACCAGTTTTTGCTAGTAATCTAGCTATTTCTTGCCCGAAACTAGTTTTGAGATCAAGATAGTAAGGTAGCCATTTGACACCGTGTTGACGATTATAGATAACAGTAATCCACAGTGTCATAGGGTGAGGAGAAGGGAGAAAGAGAAATTGATTATAACGATTACAGGCAAACCTTTTGAGAATTTCCCGCTGTGGTAGCATTACCCAAAGAGTTGGTACCACTTCGTTATTAACACGAATCTTCTGGGGAAAGACAATATCGGCAATTGGTTTATTGTCTGGCCAAGCAACAGAACGCAAAATTTCATCATGTGACGATAACACCTGTACATCAGCTTTCGTCTGAGGCTGATGCTCTACGGGAATTGTTAAGCTACGAGTCGCCACAGGTTTGGGTGCTGGGTTATCTGGTTGAACGATAGGTGAGCGATAATTCTGTTCTATGGATTCTAACACCTTCAAAATTTCGCTCACCTTTTGGGGGCGATCGCTTGGTGATTTAGCCAGACAACTCATCACTAAATTTTCTACTTCTTTAGGTACTTGCACCCCAGGATTAACTTCAGCAAAGGAGCGTGGTTTGAGCAAATGATGGGTTTTGTACCATGCACCAAAGGAATGGGTTGCGGCTACTAACGGCATCTTGCCAGTTAGCATCTCAAACATCATCACGCCTAAACTGTAAATATCCGACCGATTATCTAATTCTTTACCCTCCATCTGTTCGGGAGAAGAATAAGCTAAAGTTCCCAGATAAAATTTTGTCTGGTCGCGGCTATTTGCTTGGAGTAATTTAGCAATACCAAAATCGAGAATCTTGATTAATTCTCCAAAACTGGAGTCTTGAATTACTAGTATATTACTGGGTTTAATATCACGATGAATAATTGGGTAAACAGCGCCATCAACCGGGATACCATCATGGGCGCACTGTAACCCCAAACCGATTTGACGCACCATACTCAAAAATCTGGGTAAAGCTAGATGGTGCTGACGAATAATCTGACTGAGGCTATTTCCTTGAAGATATTCCATCACGTAAAACGGCGTATTATTTTCATCTACGCCATAGTCCATGACTCGCACAATATGAATGCTTTTTTGTCCTAGCAAAGCGCAGGTTTTCGCTTCTCGCTCAAAGCGTTCTTGTAAACGCATCTTTTCATTTTGAATCGAGAGGGCGAGAAACTTGACTGCTACTGGTACGCCTCCCAACAAAATATCTTTAGCACGATAAACTCGACCCATTGCTCCGGTACCAATTAATTCCTGAAGCTGGTAGCGTTTGCCGAGTAAGCGTCCAATGTTGGGGTCAGACATAAAACATTCGACTCCAAAAGCAGATTGATGATCAGTGTGTAGGAAAACAAGTGCTTTCAAACTGATACTTTGATTTATCTAGAATTTGTGTTCCGATAAATCACTAAAGTTCAGAAGCAGTTTTTAGCCCTCTGGTGGAGAACTTCTACTTTTGGCCTGCGGTTTGTCAGCAAGTGTTTTTACAACTTGTGGAAGATGCCAATTCAAATCTACGAAAGGGTAGATTCATCCTGAAGTTTGCTAGCATTCCGCACGCTGATGTTGATGTATTTCTAGTCTGCCCAAATTTGACTAAATAATTATCTATAGTTTCTATTGATTTACAATCGCTGAGATAAATGTGTCATTGGTCATTGGTCATTTGTCCTTGGTAAAGATGAATGACTGATGACTCAATGGACGGGTTATGTAATGTAGATAAATTTTAACTTAGTAACGTGATGTGCGACTTATTATTGAAACCCCTCTCCAAACCTCTCCCCGAAGCGGAGAGAGGCTTTGAATCTTGCTCCCCTTCCTTCGTAGGGAAGGGGTTGGGGGTTAGGTTTGAGAAAAAGTTGCACACGGCGTTTAGTATTTATACAACTCAGCACTCAGCACTTTCAACTCAGCACTATTTCAGCGGTTGTCGTTCTAAGCTGGCTTCCAGTGTACTAGTTAAAGAATGGCCTGACATCACACCACAACTTAAATAGTAAGTGTCATCTGAAAGACGATACACTGTTTCAAAGCCACTACGACGTTGGCGATCGCTCAGTACCCAATAGCGTTGCACAATTGTATCTAAACCAATCCAGCCTTCGCCTTCGATTTGCCCCAAGAGATTATGCTGAAGTAAAAAAGTATACTGGCGTTCTCCCTCGTGCAAACGCCCTTTGTATTGTAAAGAAATTTCTGAGCGATCGCTGCCAGGAAATATTAGCTTTGTTGCCATTGTGAACCAGTTATCTCGATTCCAAGCCACTAAGGTCATACCCTTAACGCTGATTGGCATCCCATTGCGTTCTAGCCAATTACCTTGTAATGTCCAGCGTCCTGGTTCCATTAAAAAAGTGTGACCCACTTCTCAATTCCTTGTCTTGATCGAGTAGCCTTACGACTCAAAGATATATTTGAAACCTAAAAATGTCAGGTGCTAAGTCATCACAACTTATTTTTTGGCTGGATGAATTTCTCCGAGTAGGACTTCGTGAGCTGCGCCTGTGGCTGATGGTAGGTTTCCGGGGATACCTAACTGTCGCCAGTATGCTAAAACTGCAAAAGCGATCGCTTCTTTAAAATCTCCACTCAAGCCGACTTCATCGGTAGTTAAAACGGGGATTGTTGTTAGTAATGACTGTAAACGCTGTTTTAAATACAGATTGCGACTCCCGCCACCACATAAAAATACGCGTTGTGGCATTTGCGGTAAAAAGGTTTGGTAACTGTGAACAATAGAAGCAGCAGTCAGTTCTGTGAGGGTGGAGAGAAAGTCCGCGGGGCTGAGTTGGTATGGCCCAGCATCTTTTAAACATTGATTTAAGTAATCTACACCAAATAACTCACGTCCTGTAGATTTGGGCGGTGGTAGATGAAAATAATCTTGCTGTAACCATTGTTCTACCAAAGGTTGGCAAGGACTACCAGTAGCTGCCCATTTACCATCCTCATCGTAGGTTTTTGCTCCATTAGTTAAATGCGCTACTGCTAAATCTAACAGGCTATTGCCTGGGCCAGTATCCCAACCGCGCATTTTTTCTAACCAGTTATCGCGGCGGGGTGGGATGTAAGCCACATTACCAATACCACCTAAATTTTGAATGCAACGTGCTTCGTCTGGATGACTGAGCAAATAAGCATCAACTCTCGGTACTAGGGGTGCGCCATGACCACCAATCGCAATATCAGCGACGCGGAAATTACTGACGGTGGTAATTCCTGTGATACTAGCAATCAATTCACCTCGTCCTAGTTGCAGAGTATAGCCTAGGGACTGTGGTTTTCCGATTTCCTGGCTTTGTGGTGGTCTATGGTATACTGTTTGCCCGTGGGAACCGATTAAAATTGCTGGCTGATGACCAGTTTGAATGTTTTGAACAGCTTGAGCAAAATTGAAGGCGATCGCATCATCTAATTCTGCTAATTCTGCCATTGAGATGGCTTTACCTGCACAAACAGCTAAAATATTGTCTCTGAGTTCAGCCGGATAGGGATATGTTTTTCCTGCTAATAACTCAACTTTCAGGTCTAAATCTGTACCAGAAATATTTACTAAAGCAGCGTCAATACCATCTACAGACGTGCCACTAATTAAACCGATAATCCGAGTCATAAAAGATGATTAATAGTTTTATTGCTCAAGAACCATAACAGGACTTACGCAAAAGTATGAAAAAACGAACCACTCCAGACGCAGAGAGAAGTTGCGTGCGCGGGTTCCCCGCGTTGAGCAAACTTCGGGAGTTCACGGAGAAATGAGAGTTTGAGAGAGTTCTTGCGTAAGTCCTGCATAAGTCAATGTTGAGGTTGCAGTCAACGTTTCCTACATCAATGACAAATGAAGCTTGACACGAGAATTGTCTTAAATTAGACAAAATACTATATCAGCCTAATGATACATAGTAAATCTATCTTAAGTATGTTAATTGAGATTGTTACTCAGTACATAATTGCAAATGTTCCACTTTTGTTTGTGCAGCGATCGCTCCCCAGTTTAGGCTAATAGGAGCGATCGTTTCTCCATATCAGACAATATTATTTTGTTGATCAATTTAGTTTTATAGCAATCCTCAATGCTTCGTGAATAGCAAGATCCCCGACTTCTTGAAGAAATCGGGGATCTGAGCTTGAGGAATCTACTAATCTAACTGACTTAGAATTCCCTTAACATCAACAGCTAACTTTTGACCCAATTTCAATAACTGCCGACACTGATTCATATCCTGTTTATTAATCAGGCTGATAAAGCAAGCTGGTTTGATCTGGCTATACAAACAACTAAAGTATAGTTCTTGAGAACGATATAGAGAAATACCCAAGTTAAGTTGATATCCGACATCAATCAATCTTTCTAACAGTTGGATATCGGTGGCAAAACTACCGTTGGCATCGTGCAATAATTGCCAGAGCGATCGCAAAATCAACTGCTCTAACATTTGCTTACCTTCGGGAATATTTAAGCGACAACGCAGATGTTTGGCTTCTGTGGAGATCGCTTCTAATTCTACAATGTGATTCCAACAAGATTGCGGTTCGGCGATGTCTTGCTCTAGTGATCGCAATGTCGTCATACAGCGATATCCTAAAGCAATCTCGGCGGCAACTTGCAATTCTTGGGGTACTTCTAGTTCATCCCGATGAAAGGCCATGAGTACGCCGTAGTTTTCGCGGTATGTTTGAGTATACAGTTGGTCGAGTCGAGTTAATGTTTCTTGACTAATTAACCGCATAATTCGGTGGCGTTCTTCGGCAAATAAATTCTGTAAGCTGAAGGTTTCATTGCCGAATAACTGTGTCATCACCAAAATAGTATGGGCGGCGCTGGCTTGTTGGAGCGCAGTAAACAATTTTTCCTTTAACTGGCTGTAATCACGTCGCCCTGTAAACTGTTGAATGCAGCAGTGAAAATCCCAACCGCCTAAATGCAGCACTGCAAAGACTAAATGTTCGCTTTCCCAAGTAATTTCTGACACTAACTTTAAATGTCCGACAACCAGAGTCAACGCTCCCATCCGTTGCAGTTGGTAGTCTAACTCGTTAGTTGTGTAGCAGTAAACTCGCTTTCTGTGATTGTTGAGTGCTGAGTGCTGTTCACGGAGCGCAGCCGAAGTGTGATTGTTGAGTGTTGATTGCTGAGCGTTACTATTAAACAGCGAAGTAATTGCATAGTGAGCAGCTACTTGCTTGAAGCTGACTTGAGCAGTTAGCACCAAATGACGATAGACTTCGCCACCATGTTTAAAGAATTCTACATTGCTTGGTGCTAAACCCAGGCGTTTGACGAAGCCTTTTTCTAACTGCACACCAGCCACATCTCCCGCCAGTTCTAAAGCGCGGGCGGCGTACCGGAGAATTTGAGTTCCTTCTGGACGAGAGAGTTCTTCAAAAAACCAGCCGCAACTGGTGAACATTAACAAAGCATGACGCTGCATTTCCAATAGGCGCAAAGCATCTACTTGTTCGGCGGCGGTGAGTTTGTGAGTTTGATGGCGGGAAAGGAAGCGGCTGACATTGGCGGGTGAGCGATCGCGGATGACTTTGATATACTCATCCCTAGCTAACCAAGGATCTTTGAAAAATTGCTGACCATATTCTTCATACACTTCAACTAACTGATCCCGCAGCCAATTTAAGGCATTGCGTAAAGGCCGCCGCCATTTTTGATGCCAAACACCTCCCTCACCACCACAACCACAGTCATCTTGCCATCTATCCACACCGTGGGCGCAACTCCAAGCGGTAACTGGCTTGAGTTCTACTTCCCAAGTCGGTGGATTTAAGCTGAGATAGTGAGCATAGTTGGTAACTGTCCAACCATGACGCGGAAATTCTGCTGTAAAGGCGTAGGCTAAGGTTTTTTCCGTACCTTTTTTATGATGTCCAAAGGTTTCGCCATCGGTAGCCACAGATATCAATTGGGCGGGACGATGATCCCCACGCACAGCTGAACCAATGCGTCCGGCTAAGTGATGAGAATTATATGTCACATCTGTAAAACCCATGTCCCGTGATATTGGGCCATCGTAGAAGAAGACATCTATATATTTAGAGGAGTCGGGAGTCGGGAGTGGTGAGTTGAGAATCTCCCCTTTTTCCATTCCCCATTCTTTATTCCCTTTCAAATAGCAACGATAAGGACGGGTGGGATCAATCTGACTACCGCCAACTTCGTACCATTCTGCCTGGGGATCATTTTTGTTAGGTAGAGGACGGCAACGTTGTGCTTGGGATGGTGCCAAGATAATGAAACGAATCCCTTCGGCAATTAAAGCTTCTATGGTTGCGTAGTCTACACCTGTTTCTGCTAACCAAATACCTTCGGGATCGCGACCAAAACGGGATTTGAAGTCTTCTTTACCCCAGCGAATCTGCGTATATTTATCGCGTTCGTTAGCCAAAGGCATAATAATGTGATTATATACTTGCGCGATCGCATTTCCATGACCTTGCAAGCGATCGGCACTTTTGGCATCTGCTTCTAATATTCGCTGATAAACCTCCACATCATAGCGTTCTAGCCACGACATCAAGGTAGGGCCAATATTAAAGCTGAGATATTCGTAATTATTCACGATCCCCATAACTTCGCCTTGATCATTCAAGATTCTGGCGAAGGCATTAGGACGATAGCATTCATAGTGAATTCGCTCATTCCAATCATGGAAAGGTGCAGCACTCGGTTGACGCTCAATTGCGTCTAGATAAGGGTTTTCGCGCGGGGGTTGATAAAAATGACCATGCACTGTGACATACACACCAGTAGATGTTCTCAGGGGATCATTCTGGTGAGTATCTTGGGCAGTGGGATGATGAATAGACGTAGAGCCAGAGCTAGCTGGCAATTCAGCAGCAGAAGTCATGTAGTATTTTATCCAAAACAAAAAACTTGCAGTAACGCTCAAAGCGTTGTATTCCAACCTCATCTACACAGGCTCGAATACAAAATCCGGTATAGACTAAAACTATGGGTCTAGGATACAGTCTAATTCTTGAGAAAGCAGTCTGACTAGAGTGTGAAATCTGCGTTATCTCTTGGTTGTTTCTCAAGTATCGCTAAATTCCCTACTATCTAACAATACCTGTGTTAAGGTTTCAGATTTGGCAGCGCCGTGAAAAATTTAACTGTCTTTTAATATATTTAACCCGATTTTTTGTGTAGTTTGCTACTGCCAAACTGATATTTTTGCTACAAAAGATTGCAAAAAATCTGTAAAACGCAATTTTAATTTACAAGTTCTGAGTACTGAGTTTGGTGAGTTCCGTTATTGTATCGAAATTATACAAAATTTACACATACAAGCTCAATTTATAAGTTTTTTTGCGAATATATTGTACGTTTTTGTGCATATACCTATATTTAAGTATAATGTTTCAAATTGAAATCAATGCTGGCAAATACTAGATCAGTATCGGTTATCCTTGTTACAATTAGCTACTTAAGTGTAAACCTAATTAATATTAATTTGCTTTCTCTGCAACCAATAGTGCAAGTCGGTGAAGTCGCTAACGCTAATCCTGCAAACGCCAGAAAAATACTGACATGGGCTGCTAAGGCAGTTGGTACAGGGGCATTAAGTGCAGCAGGAGCATGGGGTTTTAACCAGGCTGTTGGAGCTAGTAAGCCAAAACCTGTACAACAGCCAAATAGAGTATATGTTGGTAGTAGTTTTAGTAGTCAACACGGTTCAGTGTATTTTTGGAATAGTCAAAATGGGCTATGGCACTTTTACGAACCAAGAAGTCAGCAATTTTTGCCAGTGAGGAATCCAGCAGAAGTCCTTTACCGCACCTCAGATGCTTATCAGCTATCTAACGGTCAATACCAATGGGAAAGGCCAAATGGGAATTATGGATATACTCCTACCCAAGGATGGGTGAGATTTATCTAATAGACATCTCCAAAAAATATGTAAGGGCATAGGCTCTGTTTTCTCGTAGGGTAAGGTCGTTTGCCCCTACCCAGGCTTTCGGGTAACGCAGAATTAATTTCTGGAGATATCTAATCTGTAAGATAGTTCAAAAATCTGAGTTGAAAGTGCTGAGTTTAGTAAATTCTCTCAATGGGTTAACTGATGGTTGAGAGTATCCTATTGGAGTGCTGAATTATGAGTACTGCGGAGGATGAGAAAGATAAGCCAGATCGGGAAGAATAATTCAGGATTGAGCGAAGGGTCTAAGGGAGTAGATATTCAAAACCCTGACACACCCAGTCTCCACAAAAAATCTTTGTGCGTAAGTCCTACCTGAGTCCCTTAACTTTCTCATTTTCCCCATACTTGATTCAGCATTTTTCTAGGATAACTTTTACTGAAGTAACCAAATGTCAGGTAAAAACATTCTCTTTTTCGTGCTGTTACTGTTTATTCCAGTTTCGTTGGCGGCTCATTTTCTCGAATGGGGAGACTTAATAGTATTTGTCGCGGCTGGTTTAGCGATTTTGCCTTTAGCCGCTTGGATGGGAACAGCAACAGAGGAAATTGCTGTGGTCGTTGGCCCAACGCTGGGAGGGTTATTAAACGCTACCTTTGGTAATGCGACAGAATTAATCATTGCTTTAGTTGCTTTGAAAGCGGGACTGGTTGGTGTAGTCAAAGCCAGTATTACAGGTTCGATTGTCAGTAACTTATTACTAGTGATGGGTCTTTCGATGTTTTTGGGAGGACTGCGCCACAAAGAGCAAACATTTCAGCCTATCGTAGCACGTGTAAATGCTTCTTCGATGAATTTGGCGGTGATTGCTATGTTACTTCCCACGGCAATGAACTATACTTCCAAAGGAATTAATGAACAAACTCTGCAAAATCTTTCCTTGGCTGTGGCAGTGGTGTTAATTGTGGTTTACGCCTTGACATTGCTGTTTTCGATGAAAACCCATACTTATTTGTATGATGTGGGCGTGGCTGAGGCGGAAGACAATGAAGGTTCCCACAAGAAACCAAATATGTGGTTGTGGACTGGGGTGTTATTGGTTTGTACCTTGCTAGTCGCACTGGAATCAGA
This sequence comes from Nostoc sp. TH1S01, assembly GCA_018993265.1. GTDB lineage: Bacteria > Cyanobacteriota > Cyanobacteriia > Cyanobacteriales > Nostocaceae > Nostoc_B. Next base: position 4,371 of record JAGKSW010000135.1, on the reverse strand, counting down.
AATGTTAGTAGATTCCTTAGAAACCGCCACATCCCAACTAGGTTTAACAGCACTGTTTACAGGTGTAATTTTAGTGCCAATTGTGGGTAATGCCGCAGAACACGCCACTGCTGTGACTGTAGCGATGAAAGATAAGATGGATCTTTCTGTATCTGTGGCGGTGGGTTCCAGTATGCAGATTGCTTTATTTGTAGCTCCAGTATTAGTAATAGCAGGCTGGATATTTGGTCAACCAATGGATTTAGATTTTAATCCTTTTGAATTGGTAGCTGTAGCTGTGTCAGTATTAATTGCTAACAGTATTAGTTCTGATGGTAAATCTAACTGGTTGGAAGGTACTTTGTTGTTAGCTGCATATATAGTTTTGGGTTTTGCTTTTTACTTCCATCCAGTGATTACCAGTATTGGATAGTGATAATTATTCAGATAGCGATCGCTTTTACTTTACAGTGCGATCGCTTCTGCTCATAGGTAGATTAAATTATAAATTTTGTTGGCTAAGTAACCATAATTTGGTATCTTCACCAAGTCTAAAAAAACAAAGTAATTTTCTTATTCAAATCTTATTAACCTTTAGAGATACCGCTTAAGATAGAACAATTTTTTTATTATCTAGAGTTTATTATTTTCAAGGAAAGCAGGGACATAAAAAAGTAGACGATACCTTCTCGATTCCATCAGGCATGATTGAGCATTGCCTGGCGATCGCGTCTGTCTATCGTCAGGCAAAATTATTGGATTTTTTTATTTTTAGGACACACTATTCCGGAATCACAACAATTTTTCTGTCAAAGGAAATATGGGTGTTAATAACATCAAAAACAATGAGTGATATTGTCCTGCTGATGACGGGCGTGTTAATTGCTAAACAACCATCTCCGTCCCATGTAAACCAGCAGCCTGTAATTCAGCTAGACAATGGCGTGCATAAAAAACAACAGGGGCATTCATCTCAATTCGATTTAGATAAAAAAATCACGCCGCCTGAATTCATGCAGCTCAAAGAAAAACCTCAAGCTACTCTAGTAGCTTTTAATTCTAATTCTGAAAAAAATCTAGTAAAAAAAACAGAAGAAAAATCTACTAAAGACTCATATAGCTTATCTGAATTTAAAAACTTTCAGCCTGTAAATCTAAAATTTCCGCGTTCACAAAGCCTAATTGCTCAACAACTGAATGACGATGAACTTCTGTTAGCTAGAGCTACAAGATTTGGTGGTAGAACTGTACCCAATCTACGTTTTGGAAATTCAGGTCTAGCTGTGAGAGTTTTGCAAAAACTACTCATAGCTAACGGCTATGGGATTCGCGTAGATGGGGTTTATGGTGCGTTGACAGAAAGTGCTGTTAAAGCTTTTCAAAATCGTCGAAATTTAACAGTCGATGGAGTAGTTGGGCCAAGAACTTGGTTTCATTTGACAAGATAGAAAGAAAAGTAAAAAGGCAAAAGTAAAAAGTTTTATTATTTTTGACTTTTACCTTTTTATTTTTGCCCTAATTACCGATACTTATGCTGTTCTAATAGCTGTTGCGCCCTTGGCTTATAAATTAAATAAAACAAAGCTTCAAGATAGCGCAATAAATCCTCGCGGTTTTCTTTGGAAGTAAAGTTCCAGAAGCCGTAAATTCTAGCTAAAGATAACAGCTTGGTAGTGTGAATTTTCCAAGTATATGTAGTGTAAACTCGGTCAATTGCTTTTCGAGAAATTGTTTCCCAGTAGTCAGGATTTTGTTCGCATTTAGTAACAAAATCTAAAATTTTTGTGGCTGTTTCTTCTAAATTAGTGGGGTTAATGTAAAATCCATTAACTCTATCTTGAATGATTTCGAGCGGCCCGCCAAATTGAGTGGCAAAAGTAGGCAATCCGGAAATCATTGATTCTAAAATTGTTAAACCAAAGGCTTCAAATAAAGCGGGTTGGACAAAAATACCTTTATGGTCAGCAATAACGCGATAGATTTCGCCAGAATCGCTTTTTGATAGGCGCACGCCTAACCAGCGAATTTTACCGTGAAGATTATATTCATCAATGATGTGATAAAGTTTGATAATTTCATCGCGTTCTTCGTTGTCGTCTGATTCTTCGGTGCGTAACTTACCCGCAACTAAAATCAAGTTACAATGCTCTTGCAAATCTTTACTTTGACCAAAGCATTCAGCTAAACCAGTCAAGTTTTTAATCCGGTCGAGACGCGCCATTGAAAAGATAGGGCGTTTTTTGGGGTCATCAAGTTTGCCAAAAATTTGACTGGAATCTTCTAAAGTAAATAACATTTCGGCGAGGCGATCGCGATCGCTTTCTACCCGTTCTTGGGTGCGTGTGTAAGGGAAGTAATAACTTTCATTCACCCCTGGCGGGACAACATTAAATTTTGGGCTAAATAACTCAATGCCATTCACCACATGATATAACTCCGGCATGGTGAAGCATTTATAAGACTCATATTGTCCCACACTATCAGGTGTACCGACAATTTCTTGATAGGTGCTGCTGATAATAAAATTGGCAGCATTCATGGCAATCAAATCAGCAGTAAATTGTAAGGAGAAATGATATTTATCTTCTAAATCTTGCCAGTAGAGGTTACTGAACAAGTATTTAGATTTTTCTAAAGCATGGGCGATGTTACACTGGGTAACTTTCATCCGTCGCGCCAAGAGAAAGGCGACTAAGTTTCCATCAGTGTAGTTACCCACAATCAAGTCGGGTTTACCGTGGAATTCTGCTAATAATTCTCTTTCTGAGTCAATGGCGAAGGTTTCTAAATAAGGCCAGAACTCAAATCGAGAAATCCAGTTTTGGGTCATGTTGGGATTGAAGTCCCGCAAAGGTACGCGCAAAATCCAAGCATTGTCTGTACCGTGAACTTTTTCTAGCCTTTGGTTACACAGGGTTCCATCGCTATTAGGAATCAAGCGCGAGAGAATAATCACTTTTGGTTGAACGTTCAGTCCGTCTAAACCAGCGAGTACAACATCTTCTTGTAGTTGCTTTTCTAAATTTCTGGCCTGGTCGAGAACATAAACTACTTGACCACCTGTATCGGGTCTTCCCAAAACGCCTTCTTGTCCAAACCAACCGTGTGCGGAAACTAAGACGATTCTAAAAATCATCGGGACACGGGAAATAAAAGCTTCTTGGGTTTGGGGGTCGGGTGAATCAATTAATTCATCCAAAATATTGAGAGTTTCTTGTACCCGTTGGGCGGTGTTTCCCCAACCAGGTTCAAAACCCATTGTTTGCAATTGAAAGCGGAATTTATCGTAGGGTTCATCACCGGGACGTTCGTTGACAAATGCGATCGCTTTTTTAACTTGTTGGGAAAGTTGCTGCTGTGATTGAATGCGATTATTAATGAGTAGTTGAATGCCGTTATATTGGTGCAGACGCAAAAAGTTAAATAAGCTTTCTAGCCATTGTTTAGGATCTTGGAAGAGTTTGCTAGAAAGATAACGGTTGAGATATTGCACACCCTTACCAATATTTTTGGGGTCGCGGATGACTGGCGTGTAGTCGTAAAAGGGGCCGAAGTCTAATTCTAGCAAGTCGCCTTCGTTGGGATGATATTTGTTGACCAGGCGATCGCGCATATCCAGCAGTTCTTGTACTGTCATTGCTTCCATACTCAAATCTGCTGTCAGTCGATAGACTTCTTGACTAGCAATATGAGGGCGGATAATAAAACAAAAATTGGAGTCTTCTTGAATAATTTCCTGAGTATAGTAGAGGAGTTTTCCTAAGAGAGATAAAGTGTAAAACTTTTCTGGTTTTCCATTTTTAGCGCAATATTCACTATATACATGCAGTATGTCATTCCGCAGCAAGTAATTTTTTTCTTGTTGGCGTACTTGACTAAGGAAAGCACGCAAATCATTTTTCTCTTCACTCTCTAGAACTGCTTGAATCAATTCAGACATATTCACCTCAAAATAAACAGGTACAAACACGAATAAACACAGATAAATTGTTTCTATCTGTGTTTCTCAGCGTATGGCCTTCATTCGTGTTCTTCTTTACTCAAAGTATCGATAACTCAGTACTATTCCCTCTAACTTTAGGCGGACAATTTTCCTTACTTTAGGATGATTCAGTATATCTAATACTTTTTCTGCCTTAATTTTTAAAGGGTTGGGATTTTTATCGAAAAGCTATCTCTTGATAGATTTCGCTGCTCTGGAGATTAGTTAATTTCTTGAGGAGAGCTAATTTAAACTTAAATTTGTTTTTATTTAACGATAAAAAATTAATACTTATTTTAAGTCAGTATGCTATTCATAACGTAATACGGTTCAGTTAAGAAAGTATTCCCTTAGAGGATGTTTGAAAAGTATTGGGCGAATAAAATTCGCTACTACACAAGCAAAGTCCA
>JAGKSW010000134.1 GCA_018993265.1 Nostoc sp. TH1S01 | reverse complement strand
GGGTTTCGTCTGTGTAGCTGCGATTTCCAATCGCCCGGTGAGTAATAATTTAGACTTTTCAAACAACCTCTTAGAGACAAGAGAACAGGGAAAGGGGAACAGCAAAAGAAAAAGGCTTATCTGAACTGTATTGATGCATAACATATATATTTTGTTACATTCTTAGAATCGATAATCAATTCAATTTTAATTTTTATCAATTAGCTAAATTATTACAAATAAAATAGCAATAAAAGTTAATATTTTTGTTTTGATACTAACAATAAGTTTGTACTTAAATCAAATAAAATCAACTTTTTATATTAGTTGAACTAATTGAAATTCTCCCTAGCTATAATTGCAATCACAAAGTATTTCAAGCCAGGGACAGTATATATGCAAGACCATTCACATAAATTAACAACTACCGACCACAGCATAGGCAATATCATGATCAGCTTATTAATTGTATTCTGTGGAATAACCTTTATCTTTCTTTTAGGGATTTTCTAACAGTGCTATTGGGAAATAGACAATTTATTGGGAAGCAAATTGACGTATTTGCTTCCCTTTTTAATATTGAATTTCAAACCAAGGAAAATTTGGATAAATTAGTAGTAAGTAGTAAGAATTCAGCACACAGAAGTCAGAAGCGATGCCCTGAGCTTGTCGAAGGGTCATACTTTAAAAGTAATTCAGTATAATTAATCTATCGTTCTTAAAAAGAATGTGATTAAGCTTTCAAAGCTTCTGGCTCCTGGATTCTGACTCCTGAATTCTTACAGTAAGTAGAAGTTTACAATTCTCACCTGAAAATTTAATTAGTCATTGTACCTTATCTATACAAATGACTAATGACCAAGCACGACCTTCACGAGTGGTTAAGCAATTTGGCTGTGTTTTAGCTTACCAATTGAGATGAATGAGTTTAGTAAAATTCAAAATATTGGCAAGTAAAATTTTTGAGCTTACTAAAAATTAAAGTTTTCATAAAAGTACAACAAGAATTGCCGCAAGAGCTTTGGGCAATTCCGGTTAGTACCATTGACTTATAGTAATTTATATTATCCAGGGCGAACGATGGGACTCGAACCCACGAGTGGTGGAACCACAATCCACTGCCTTAACCACTTGGCTACGCTCGCCATTAACTCATCGATTATTGATTATAGCACCTACCTAGTTAATCGATCAAGCATCTTTTAAGAGGAACGGACTTTGCTAATGTAAAGTCCTAGCACTCTAATAAATATCAGATTATGACGGTAAGGAAATATGAAACTCTTGACTATTATGGCATTAGCGATCGCTACTAGTATAGCTGTAGTTGGCGTAGCAATGTCTAAAACCAATCCTACATCCAAGGAGTATGAAGATTATGCAGTCAATCAACTCACACAATATCTTAAAAATGATGTGTGTAAAAAAACATCTAAATTAATTGAAAACTTACTGAATTCTAGGTGTGACAAACTCGTTGATTCCACTAACCCCCAAATGCGAGAGTTGCTAGAAAAAACAACGGAAAGGCAAGATTTTTTGTTGTTTAGTGTGTATCGTACAGATTTAACCCTTGGTGCTTGGCTACCAGGATACAAGTTTGAAACCGTGGGAGCTTTTCATAATTTTTATACTTACAGTGCTGAACAGCAATAGTCTTCACTAACTCCGCCATCTAAGATTAAGCTTAGTTAGCAAGAGTTACACTTTTACCCATGTCATCTGCATATCTGCTGGTCTCTCACGGAAGCCGTGACCCACGTCCAGAAATTGCTTTACAGCAATTGACAAAATTAATAGAGCAAAAACAGCAAAGTTTCTCATCAAGCAAAAAACTAGTTGGCTTGGCTTACTTAGAAACACGTCCAGAACCTCTGCACATCCAAATCAAAGAATTTGCTCATCATGCGGTTGTGGCTGGATGCGACAGTCTCAAAATCATTCCCCTATTTCTCTTACCGGGAGTCCATGTGATGCAAGAAATCCCTGAAGAAATAGCATTAGCACAACAAGCCGTGGGAAAAGATATTAATTTGGAATTACTACCATATATAGGTAGTAACCCTGGTTTAACCAAGTTGCTGTCTCAACAAATGGCTGAGATCACAACCCAAGTATGGGTTTTAATCGCTCATGGTAGCCGCCGTCCAGGTTTTCAGCAGCCAGTCGAAACCATAGCAGCAAATATAGGTGCAATAGCTGCTTATTGGTCTGTGACTCCTAGTTTAGAAGCACAAGTAGAACAGTTGGTAGCGGCTGGTAAAGAAAAAATTGCAATTTTGCCATATTTTTTATTCGCAGGTGGCATCACCGATGCGATCGCTCAACTCACAGAAACGCTAAAATTAAAATTTCCGGCTGTGACTTTCCAATTAGCTCAACCTTTGGGAGCAAGTGCAGAGTTAGCGGATTTGATTTGGGATTTGATGAACGAATGAGCTGCACAGAAAAAGAAGAGCAGAAGAATTTGGGAAAAGTTTATTTAGTAGGTGCAGGGCCGGGAGACCCCGGACTGATGACTCTCAAAGGCAAAAGTTTATTAGAATGCGCCGATGTAGTTATTTATGATGCGTTGGTGAGTCCAGCAATTTTAGCAATGATTAATCCTCAAGCCGAAAAAATTAACGCTGGTAAGCGGATGGGGAGACATTCACTATTACAAGATGAAACCACTCAGTTATTAATAGATAAAGCCCAAGACCATACCATTGTTGTACGACTCAAAGGCGGCGACCCGTTTATTTTTGGTCGTGGTGGCGAAGAAATGGCAGATTTAGTCCAAGCTGGCATTCCTGTAGAGGTTGTGCCAGGAATTACATCTGGAATTGCCGCTCCAGCCTATGCTGGGATACCTTTGACTCATAGACTCCATAGTTCATCCGTAACTTTTGTAACTGGACATGAGTCTGCTGGTAAGTATAGACCGAAAGTAAACTGGCAAGCGATCGCTCAAGGTTCGGAGACAATTGTCATTTATATGGGTGTTCATAATCTGTCGCACATTATTGAAGAGTTAGCGACAGCAGGTTTAAGTTTAGAAACACCAATTGCGTTAGTGCGTTGGGGTACAAGACCAGACCAGGAAGAATTAATTGGTCAGTTAGGCACAATTGTAGAACAAGTTGAGCAAACAAAATTTGATGCGCCGGCGATCGCGGTTATTGGCTCTGTGGTGAATCTGCACGATATTTTATCTGGTTGTCGTCCAGTTTGATGTAGCACTTTTCATCTACATAGTATGAATAGATACAGCATGATTGTTCAATGGTCTGATGAAGATCAACTTTTCTTAGTTACAATTCCAGAGTATGCGGATCGCGTTGTTATGCCTTGCACTCATGGTAAAACTCGTGAGGTGTCATAGATACTAAGTAAATAGACATTATTAAATGTAAGATATCATTGCGAGGAACGAAGCAATGCCACAGACTGAGATTGCTACTCTTCGAGAAGGCTTTCGCCTACGTCGTTCCTCCTCGCAATGACAGGGAATATCATATTTACAGGACTTACGCACAGGCTACGTAAGAACGAACCACAGAGGCGCAGAGTTCGCGGAGAAATGAGAGTTTGAGAGATGTTTTGCGTAAGCCCTAATTTATTTAAGTCCATCTACTTACCTAATTTTTATCCAATTTTTTCAGGTATTTGGGAAACCTCTAGATAATTACAAATTAAATAAGATTGATACACAATAATTCAATTTAATTTATTCATCAATATGCTTATATTTAAGCAAAACTTTAGCTTATAGGCAGTGAATATCACCCTGTGAACACGAGTAAAGTAGCTAAAATATTTCTAAGAAGTTCAAGCAAATGTGATGAAATATAATAGCATCGATGACCTTCTTAGAAATAATCAAACTTGGGTTGCTGAAAAACTGGCTCTAGAACCAAATTACTTTGAAGAATTATCTACAGGACAAACACCACAATTTCTCTACATCGGATGTTCTGATAGTCGTCTGCCCTTAACAAATTTTACCCGCACTGAACCTGGATAATTATTTGTACATCGGAATATTGCCAATCAAGTTTCTTTAACCGATATTAATTTTTTAGCAGTTTTAGAATATGCAATTTTACATCTTCAGGTGCAACATATTATCGTGTGTGGTCATTATGATTGCGGAGGTATTAAGGCGGCTTTAGAATGGCAAACTATTGGAATTATTGATAACTGGGTGAATCCAATTCGAGAACTTTATTTACAGAAAAAGTCAGAAATTGATGCTTTACCAACCAGAATAGAACGTCTGAATCGTTTAGCAGAAATCAATGTTGTGGCGCAAGTGAAAAATCTTTATCAAACTTCCGTTATGCGTCAAGCACTATATGCACGAAAAGCACCTAGGGTTCACGGCTGGCTACTAGATATAAGTACTGGATTGATTAAGGACTTGAATGTTTCAACTGTACAGTGGGAATTATATCCATGTCCTTTACTTCTAGAATTGAGGATTTATGCTCTTTAATAAAATCTCCATAAAAGTAGTTTAGGTGATTTATTTTAGCTAAATCTGAAATTAAACAATATGTTGAAAGAGAATTTTCATTAAATCTCCTTGGGTAAAAGGTTTAGTTAAATAGCCGGAAGCTCGCACTATTTTAGCTTTCGCTCTGTCGATGAGGCTGACTTTTTCTGTCAGCATAATTATGGGTATATTTTTGAAATATGCGTGCTTTCGTAACAAAGTACATAATTCATAGCCATCTAAATCTGGCATATCTACGTTTAATAAAATAATGTCTGGTTTGGTGCGAAGAATTTCCATTAAAGCTTTTAAAGAATCTGTAACTCCAATTACAGAAAAGATTTGCTCATCTAAAGCATTCTTAACGACATTTAATAAAGCCGGACTATTATCAATACAAAATATTGTGTATACTTTCTTCTCTGTTGATGGTGCAGAATTCGTTGAGTAATTATGATGGTTACGGTTAGTAGTCTGTGATGGATAGCGGTTGATTTTTGGTAATTGTGGTTCAGGTTTGGGTTGTGGCTGAGTTGGGTTTGTAAACGGCGAGGGCTGCGCCACAGTCTTCGGCGATCGCCAGTCTTGATAATTCACCCCAGCAGAGCTACTTTCTGTATATGGCGAAGTATCTTGATAAACCCCTTTTCTCCCCCGCTTTTGGCATCGTTCAACTAATAAGCGAAGATTAAGATGGCAAAATTTAGGCATATCATCCAAAAAGCTTTCGGGGATGAATTCATAACTACCCTCTTCTAAGCTCAAGAATGAGTCGAGAACTTCTAACGCTAATTGTTCTATGAGTACGGCTGCTTCTATTGAACTAATATACTTTTGATTAACTAACCAGCAAATTGCTAAATAATCTGGGTTGGGGATGGCTTGACTACCAGCACCAGTTTCAAATATTGCTCTGAGTTGAGCGTCAATACCATAAGGTAAAGTAGAAATCTGCTCACTCAAATGTTGCAAATTCCTGTATAGCGGCTCAAACATTTTTTCTGAATAGCACGCATAAATTAACTTACCCTCATCTATATATATTGACCAAGCACCAGATGTACTAAACACTTGTAAACAACCAGTCACCGATTTACTGGTGATTTTTTTCAATAAAGATAAGGGCTGAATTTTTTGAAAAAATCTATATCTACTAATAGGAAGGGTTTTCATAGGAATATCTTTAAAAGTACATATTGATAAGCAAAATCTGTGAATTACCTAGTCGGCATTCACCAAAAATATTTTAGAAATTCTATTCAGCTAAATATAGCGGTCACATTTCAGTTAGTACAGAGATTCTTTACCCCTAACTCTAAAGTAGTCAATCTCTGATAAGATGTTGCTAACCTAACTACACCTAACTAAGAAATACCAAATTAAGCTATTGCTCAACAGCAAAATATCTGGATATGTTCACTGTAAACAATATCCAAAAATCAATTTTGCTTTTTTAGCTTGCAATAATATGGCTAGTTTATACAGTACATCATATTTTGCATTTAGAAGTATTGGCTCCAACCCATCAGTAGCAAAATTATCTTGAATATACGTACGTTTTGGTTAAAATGATAGTCTTATCATGAGTAAAGCCTTAATTTAAGTATATACTTATTCATAAGAGTCGTAGAAAGCAAAAAGTATATATAAAAACTCAGCATAAGTTTTACTCTCAGTAAAAAGTAGAAAATTGGTTTTTGGCAACACGCGCAGAAGGTAATTGATGCATAAACACTAAAAACGATTTTTGGTTTTAGATGTCGATAAATATTTATCCAGTGCTATTTCTGAGTTCCATCAATTAAAGCTTATGAAAAAGACTCAAAAGTGTAGTTGATACAATCAAAGTACCTAAACTCAGCTAAATGGTAGATGTTAGCTTAATTTAATTTTTTACATTCAGATAAAAAAGTATTAGCTTAATGATAAACAACTTGTGTAGTTATGAATGTAATTATTATTTAAAGATTTTAATAGTCTAGGATTCAATAGAATATCCGGAGCATTGAAAGAAGTACAGTAATTTATCATTTTGGGTAAAGCTGGAGAAAATTTAAAACAATTTAAATATGGAAATCTATCTTTGCAGATAAATATGCAAAGACAAATTGCCACTTTAGTAGCACAATCTAAAAAATTATGACAATTGAATTATTAAGCTAAAATTAAATATGCCACTTGTGTAATTTTCACTTACGCTGATGGTGACTCAGCTACCTTCTTCTACCAAAAAAGGGATCATCTACCCGGAAACTGATGAACAGCCGATGGCAGAAAATACAAAACAGTTTGAATTGATGATATTGATTAAAAAAATCTAGATGTATTATTTGCCAATGAGCCAAATGTATTCGTAGCTGCTGATCTGTTTTAGCCTGATTGCTTGATAGTCCTTACTACCCACTCCCTATCCTCAATGCAGACCGAAATTAATTTAGAAGTTTTAGAAAATAGCGAACGTTTAGACCGTTATCTTGCACAAGAATTATCAGATATCTCTCGTTCTCGCATTCAGCAGTTAATCGAACAGGGGAATGTCCAAGTTAACGGTCAAGTCTGCACATCTAAAAAGGTGAATATCAAAGCAGGCGATCGCATCACTCTACAAATACCAGAAGCACAGCCCCTAGAGCTACAAGCAGAAGATATTCCTCTAGATATTCTTTACGAAGACGACCAGTTACTCATCCTCAACAAACCAGCCGGGTTAGTTGTCCATCCTGCACCCGGACATTATGATGGCACATTAGTAAATGCTTTGTTGGCTCACTGTCCTAACCTTCCCGGTATTGGCGGAGTTCAGCGTCCGGGAATTGTGCATCGATTGGATAAGGATACCACCGGTGCGATCGCGATCGCCAAAACTGACATCGCTTATCAACACTTACAAGCTCAACTGCAAGCAAAAACTGCACGGCGAGAATATCTTGGTGTAGTTTACGGTGCGCCAAAAACTGAAAGTGGGACGATAGATTTCCCTATTGGTCGCCATCCCCAAGACCGCAAAAAAATGGCCGTCATCCCTATAGAACAAGGGGGACGCACAGCAGTTACACACTGGCAAGTATTAGAACGTTTAGGTAATTACACATTAATTAAGTTTCAATTAGAAACAGGACGTACCCATCAAATTCGGGTTCATAGCGCCAAAATTGGTCATCCCATTGTGGGTGATCCTGTTTATAGTTCTGGTCGTTCGGTAGGCGTAAATCTTCCTGGCCAAGCACTACACGCTTGGCGACTCAAGTTACAGCACCCCATTTCGGAAGATTGGATTGAGGTGACAGCACCACCACCGCCAACTTTTACAACTTTATTAGAAGTTCTCCGTCGCAGAGCCACAGTCTCTTCTTGAAAAAAGAATATAAATAATTTTCAGATTCTCCTTTACTTTGCTTTACAAAAGCTTACACATTAATTTTTGCCAAAAATTGCAGTCATCAAAGGAAATGCTGTATGAAAGGCTTGTAAATAAAAAGTTATAAGGAAATTCAGAATCTATCTGATATCCATAATCAAAATAATTTTTATTTACCTAAGAAAAATCAAACATTGTCGCATAAGTAACCAATCTTCTCTAACAAATTTTTAACAAGCTACTAACGCTAGATGGAAGTTAACGGTCAAAAGTTAAAAGTTAAGAACACTTTAATTTGAACCTTTTAGCTTGTGTTGAACAGTAGCTTGATTCCTGCTGTGTTATACCACCTCTACAAAACACACTGTCAGTAAGACTTGATATATAAGTTGTATTTGTTACTCAGCCGAAAAAAGCTGAGAATCACTATGAAGTAAGATTGCAAAAGATGTGCAATTGTAAAGCAAATATTTGTTTGGGATCAGCAAAAGCTTTGTAAAGCAACCCTTTAGTCAAAAAGCTGTATGAAGCAACACTATTTCACAAAACTTAGGAATAAAGGAACTCAACCAATATATAAAATACAAACAAGGTTTTAAAAGCAATAAAAAAACCAGCAAAATTAGCTGCTTTAAAAATATTTATTGGTGCAAATTGTTGTTATTTCAAATAATAATTTGAAATATCTATTGTGTAATGCAATAAATTTTGCTCCATAGATTAATTGCTATAAACCTCATAAACATCTGCAATGAATGACCTTTAGGAGGAATAGAAAATGCGCGACGCTTTTTCCAAAGTAGTTGACCAAGCAGATAAAAAAGGTTCATATCTAAGTGGTGACGAAATCAACGCTTTATCAGCAGTAGTTGCTGATAGCAATAAGCGTTTAGATATAGTTAACAGACTAACTAGTAATGCTTCCTCCATTGTGGCTAATGCTTATCGTGCGTTAGTTGCTGAACGTCCTCAAGTCTTTAATCCTGGTGGTGCTTGTTTCCACCATCGTAATCAAGCCGCTTGTATCCGCGACTTAGGATTTATTCTGCGTTATGTCACCTATTCTGTATTAGCAGGTGATGCCAGCGTTATGGACGATCGCTGCTTAAATGGCCTACGTGAAACCTATCAAGCACTGGGTACTCCTGGGGATGCAGTAGCTTCCGGTATTCAAAAAATGAAAGATGCTGCTGTTGCAATTGCTAATGACCCCAATGGTATTACCAGAGGTGATTGTAACCAACTGATTGCTGAATTAGCCAGCTATTTTGATCGCGCTGCTAGTGCTGTTGTTTAATAAATTGTTTGTCCCAACTTTTCGCAAATTGGTTGTTAGTAATTAGTCAGAAATCGAGGAGATTAGGAGAATTATGAAAACACCTTTAACAGAAGCGATCGCTGCTGCTGATCTACGCGGTTCTTATCTCAGCAATACTGAAATGCAAGCAGTATTTGGTCGTTTCAATCGCGCTCGTGCAGGTTTAGAAGCTGCGAAAGCATTTACAAATAATGGTAAAAAATGGGCAGAAGCAGCTGCTAATCATGTTTATCAAAAATTCCCCTATACTACTCAAATGAGTGGCCCTCAATACGCGTCTACTCCCGAAGGTAAATCCAAGTGTGTACGCGATATTGACCACTACCTCCGCACCATCAGCTATTGCTGTGTTGTTGGTGGTACTGGGCCTTTGGATGAATATGTAGTTGCTGGTTTAAGTGAACTCAATGGTGCCTTGGGTTTATCTCCTAGCTGGTATGTAGCTGCACTTGAATTTGTTCGTGACAATCATGGTTTAACTGGTGATGTTGCTGGTGAAGCTAACATCTACCTCAACTATGCAATTAACGCTTTAAGCTAATACAAACTTCTGGGTCTTTGGAAATAGAGAATTGCTCAATTAGTAGGAAAAATTTCTACTTTAATTGTTGCTGTTTTCTACTGCCAAAGACCCAAATTTATTGCTAACAAAAATTAAAAAAGGAGCGAAAATCCAAATGAGTGCTTCTGTTGCAGAGCGACTAGGCATTAGAGATGACATCGGCATTAAAGTTGAACTAAGGCAAAATTGGAACGAAGACGAATTACAAAAAGTAGTTCGCGCTGCTTATCAACAAATTTTTGGTCGTCAAGGAATCTATGCCAGCCAAAAATTTATTAGTGCCGAAGCTTTATTGCGGAATGGCAAAATTAGCGTGCGGCAATTTGTTGAGACTTTGGCAAAATCTGATTTTTACAAAGAATGCTTTTTTTATAACAATTCCCAAGTGCGTTTTATCGAATTAAACTATAAGCACTTATTGGGACGTGCGCCTTACGATCAATCAGAGATTGCTTACCATGTAGATTTATATGCTGCTCGTGGCTACGATGCAGATATTGAATCTTACATTTATAGCCCAGAATATGAGAATGCTTTTGGGAATTCTGTTGTTCCTTATCACCGAGGATTTCAATCAATTCCAGGGATGAAGACCGTCGGTTTTAATCGCATATTCGAGCTTTATCGTGGTTCTGGTAACAGTGATAATGCTCAAATGGGACGGAAGAATTCTCGCTTGCGGACTAAAGTTTCATTGAATTTATCTAATGGAATTTTGCCGCCAACTTCCGCAGGTACAGGTTTTACCTCAGTTGCGCCAACTTTAATTAGTTCGGCTACAAAAGGAGATAGCCGGATGTTCGTTATTGAAGCGATCGCCGGTACAATTGGCTCTAAAGCTTCAGTACGCCGTAGCCGCCAAGTTTACACTGTTCCTTACGAACGTCTCTCAGCTACCTACCAAGAAATTCATAAGCGCGGCGGTAAAATAGTCAACATCTCACAAGTTTAAAGAGTGCTGAGTTAAGTAAATAAATTTCAGCGAAAATCAGGAATTCTCTTTTTGATAGGGTGTGAGGGTGTAAGGGTATAGGGTGTCAAAAATCCCCCTACACCCCTACACCCTTAATCCCTTACACGCTTTTCACTATGACTATTACTAACTCTGCTGAACCAATTCTTTCACCAGAAAGTGCGATCGCAGCATTATCTAGTGAGGATAATCAAATTCGTTATTACGCTGCTTGGTGGTTGGGTAAACATCAAGTGCAAGCTGGTTGTATGACGTTATGCGAGGCTTTGTTTGATGAACGTTATCGCATTCCCGGAGGGGGTTATCCGCTGCGCCGTCAAGCTGCACGCGCGTTAGGACAATTGAAAAATCCCCAAGCTGTACCAGCGTTAGTAAAAGCGTTAGAATGCGACGAAGATTTGCGTTTGAGGGAAGCTGCGATCGCAGCTTTAGCCGCTATTGGTGACAAACAAGCTGTGAATCCTTTGCTACATCTTTTACAAAAGAGTCAAGAACAGCCTTATGAAGCTTTGATTGAAGCATTAGCGACACTCCAAGTTTGGTCAGCACGTCCGCAAATTGAAACTTTTTTAAAACATCCTTCTGAACGAGTTCAATGTGCTGCGGCGCGATATATGTATCTGTTAACTCAACAGCCTCAATACATTGAACGTATAGTCAAAAACCTCAACCACGACAATATGTATTTACGTTGGGCGGCAGTTTTTGACTTAGGTGCAGTTGGTCATCAACAAGCTATCCAAGCAATCTTAAAAGCCCAGGTTCCTAATAGTTTGAAGTTGTTAAACTTAAAGCGCATTTTAGAAGCACTTTTGGAAAGTCATAGTTATGCAGAAGAAACAGCTTTATTAATTTTCCAAGCAATAGATGATTTAATAATTCAACTTTAAAATTCAAAATTAATTTTCGGAATTAGTGAAAGCAAGTAAAAAGTAAAAAAGCAAAAGTAAAAAGGTAAATTCATTTAAAAAATAAATGTTTTTGTGGGCTGGCTGTCCTCAGTGTCCCTTAATATATAGTGGGCATGATGAAAGCTCCATAATGCTATAAAACATCTATGTTTTTGCAAATCCCAAGGCAAAAAATTATTTTTTTCCCTTTTACTTTTACCTTTTAACTTTTTACTTTTTTGCCATGCAATTTTATTATGAGTGAGCAAAACCATGAATGAGCAATTAATTTTCCAAATAAATCAGGCTGCAACACCAGAAGACGCAATAACAGCAATTACGGCCATAACTGTTATGGATGCGCCAGAAATTGATGCTATCAAAGCTGTAATTACAGCTTTAAGTCATCATCATCCAAAGGTGAGAAATGCAGCCGTAGAAGCATTAGTTAAGTTGGGAAATGTAACAGTCAAGCCTTTAATTGCAGCTTATGAAGCTTCTGGTGATCAGGGATTGCAAGCTCATATTATTCAAGCTTTAGCTCAAATTGGTTCATCTGAGGCTTTGGATTTGTTAACGGAAGTTGTGGGTACAACAGTAGCCAATCATTGCCAAGGTAATGTGCGACGAATTGCAGCACGCGGATTAGGAAACATAGCGGTTAATTCTCACGATGCAGAAATTATGAGTCGTGTGCAAGAAAAGTTAACTTGGGCTTTAGTTTCTCCTGAAGATTGGGGACTGCGTTATGCGGCGGCGGTTTCTTTGCAAGCCATAGCTACTCCCGCAACTCAAGCTGCTTTACAAACTGCGATCGCCACAGAAGCCGATAACGTAGTGCGATCGCGCATGGCTTTGGCCTTGGGGTCAGGAAAAACGAACAAATTACCCATGACCTATGACCTATGAGAATCGTCTCCTGACCCTAAACCAAGCACTCACAAAAATGTTGCGAAATATTTATTTTATGTTTCTTCACAATAACCTTCCGGATGCAAAAACTGGTGCAAAGCGGCAATGGCTTACTCAGTAAGGATTAGAAGAAACTTAAGAAAATATTAAACCAGCCATATTTGCTGAAAAATTTATTGAATATTAAGCAATGTAACAAAAAAATCGGCATTGTCTCAGTTAAAGCCCTTGTATGTAAAGGATTTGAGGCGGTTCTTATGACTGCAACTTATTTATTCACAATTTGTAACAAATAAAGGATCTATAGCGTTGTATAAACATAAGCTGGAGGGGTAAATAACAGACAGAACATAAACAAGGCAATCAATTCGTAAAGTTTGCTGGTTTCTCATAAAACCAACCCTAGTTCTCATAATTTTCCTCATGAAGCAACAGGCGAACGTGAGAGCAGCAAAACTACAAATGGTTACTTGGTCTGTTAGGTGCCATCCCAAAATTGATAAAACAATACCAGTTTTAATCGAGACATCTCTCAACTAAGGAATTAGGAGATTAGAGTCCATGACATTAGATGTATTCACCAAGGTAACTTCTCAAGCCGATTCTAGAGGCGAGTTCCTGAGCAACGAACAATTGGATGCTCTATCTAACGTTGTTAAAGACGGCAGCAAGCGTTTGGATGTTGTTAACCGCATCACAAGCAACGCTTCTGCTATCGTTACCAACGCTGCTCGTTCTTTGTTTGAAGAACAACCCCAATTGATCGCTCCTGGTGGTAACGCTTACACCAACCGTCGCATGGCTGCTTGCTTGCGCGACATGGAAATCATTTTGCGCTATGTAACCTACGCTATTTTGGCTGGTGATGCAAGTGTCCTGGACGATCGCTGCTTGAACGGCTTGCGTGAAACCTACAACGCTCTAGGTACTCCTGGTTCTTCTGTAGCTGTTGGCGTTCAGAAGATGAAAGATGCAGCTATTGCGATCGCTAACGATCCCAACGGTATCACCAAAGGTGATTGCAGTGCATTGATCTCCGAAGTAGCTAGCTACTTTGATCGTGCTGCTGCTGCTGTTGCTTAATAGCAATCTGTCTCAATACGAAAGTATTTAGGCAACCAGGTAAAAAGACTAAAAAATACCAAGGAGATTTGAAAAGATGGTTAAAACACCAATTACCGAAGCTATCGCAGCTGCTGATACCCAAGGACGTTTCCTGAGCAACACCGAACTACAAGCTGTTAACGGTCGTTATGTACGTGCTGCTGCTAGCATGGAAGCTGCTCGTGGTTTGACCTCCAACGCTCAACGCTTGATTGACGGTGCAACCCAAGCTGTTTACCAAAAATTCCCTTACACCACCCAAACACCAGGCCCTAACTTTGCTGCTGACAGCCGTGGTAAATCCAAGTGCGCTCGTGACGTTGGTCACTACCTACGCATCATCACCTACAGCTTAGTAGCTGGTGGTACTGGCCCCTTGGATGAATACTTGATTGCTGGTTTGGCTGAAATCAACAGCTCCTTTGATTTATCTCCTAGCTGGTACGTAGAAGCTCTGAAATACATCAAAGCTAATCATGGCTTATCTGGTCAAGCTGCTAACGAAGCTAACACCTACATCGACTACGCTATCAACGCTCTCAGCTAGATAGTTTTCTGCCCGGAGAGGGATACAAGTGCTGGATGGGAATCACCTAGCAGTTGGATCAAGCTCCGGGCATAGTTTTATCTAGGGATAAATAACAGGCTTATTTGAGCAAGCAGTCGGCGTAAACCGCCGAACATCAATAGGGGGATAAAAGATGGCAATTACAGCAGCAGCATCTAGGCTAGGGACAGAGCCATACAGCGAAGCACGTCGAGTTGAACTGCGCCCCAACGCCAGCAAAGAAGAAGTCGAAGCCGTGATTCGTGCCGTGTATCGGCAAGTCTTGGGTAATGATTACATCATGGCATCAGAACGCCTTGTAAGCGCAGAATCACTCCTGCGGGATGGAAACCTGACAGTGCGGGAGTTTGTGCGGAGCGTTGCCAAATCAGAACTCTACAAAACCAAGTTTTTCTATAACAGCTTCCAAACTCGTTTGATCGAACTCAACTACAAACATTTGTTGGGTCGCGCTCCTTACGATGAGTCAGAAGTTGTTTATCACCTCGACTTGTACCAAAACAAAGGCTACGACGCTGAAATTGACTCTTACATTGATTCTGTAGAGTATCAAAACAACTTTGGCGATAACATCGTGCCTTACTATCGTGGTTTTGAAACTCAGCCTGGGCAGAAGACAGTAGGTTTTAACCGGATTTTCCGATTATACCGAGGCTATGCAAATAGCGATCGCGCCCAAGTAGAAGGTAAAAAACCACGGTTAGCGCGGGAATTAGCGAGCAATCTAGCATCTTCAATTGTTGGCCCCTCCGGCAGCAATAACAACTGGAGTTTCCGTGCAACAGCAGACTTAGCTCCGAAGCGAAATTTAGGCAACGCTGTCGGACAAGCTGATCGTGTTTACCGCATTGAAGTTACAGGACTTCGCAATCCCGGCTATCCGAGCGTGAGAAGAAGCACCACAGCTTTTATCGTACCTTACGAACGGCTTTCTGAAAAAATCCAGCAAATTCATAAGCAAGGTGGCAAAATAGCCAGCGTTACACCAGCTTAAATTGCTGCTATAGGGATTGTAAACCAAACAGGAGATATAGAAGTAATGTTCGGTCAAACCACATTGGGTGCTAGTAGCGTTTCTTCATCTGCTAGTCGTGTGTTTCGCTACGAAGTTGTAGGGTTGCGGCAAAACTCCGAAACTGACAGAAATAAATACAACATTCGCAACAGCGGTAGTGTATTTATTACAGTGCCATACAGCCGGATGAATGAAGAATACCAAAGAATTACCCGTTTGGGTGGCAAAATCGTCAAGATTGAGCCATTAACTGCTGACGAGGAATAATCCCCTGGCAATGATAGAACCCAGTGGGGAACAATTTCCCTCAGAGAACGGGCCACAGCTCACACCAGAGCTAGCGATCGCTAACCTGCAATCACCAGATTTAAGTCTCCGCTATTATGCAGCTTGGTGGCTGGGCAAGTTCCGGGTTAACAGAGCAGATGCAGTGGATGCATTGATTGCAGCATTAAAAGATGAAGCTGATAGAACAGAACTCGGAGGTTATCCTCTGCGCCGAAATGCAGCTAGAGCATTAGGTAAGTTAGGTGATACTAGAGCAGTACCAAGCTTAATTGAAGGTCTAGAATGTTCTGACTTCTATGTGCGCGAAGCTGCTGCCCAATCTTTAGAAATGCTGCGCGATCGCACTGCCGCACCAGCACTGATCAAAATGTTAGATGGGGGTGTAGCCGAGGCCGTGCAAGTACCGGGACTCCCTCATCTAACCCAGCCCTACGAAGCAGTTATAGAAGCCTTGGGAGCTATTCAAGCCACTGAGGCAATTTCACTCATAGAGCCTTTCCTAGAGCATCCATTACCACGAGTACAATGTGCCGCCGCCAGAGCCATGTACCAACTCACACAAAACCCCATCTACGGAGACAGGTTAGTGGAAATGTTGGCAACAGGTGATTTGAAATTGCGTCGCGTTGTCTTAGGGGATTTGGGTGCAATTGGGTATTTGGCAGCAGCCGAAGCGATCGCTCAAGCTAAGGTCGAAAATAGCTTCAAACTTATTGCCCTCAAAGGATTGCTAGAGCATCAATTAACAGACGAGTTAGAAAAACTTTCTGTATCTGATGATGCAATTCGGGTAATGAATTTGATGGATTCACTCTTATAGTCACTTGTCATTTGTCCTTTGTCTTTGGTCAAAAGCTGATGACAAGTGACTATTGATCAATGACTAACGACCAATGACTGAAGAACTAATTCGTGCCGTCGCCTCAGCAGATACACCAGCAAAAATGGTGACAGCAGTGCAGAACTTGGCAGCCACAAAAGATATAGCTGCAATTCCTACTTTGATTGCCGTGTTTGGATATAACAATCCAGCCGCAGCAGCAGTAGCCGCCAGCGCCCTTACAGAAATGGGAGAAGTGGCAGTACCGCAGCTAATATCTCAAATTGATGACTATAACTATGGCGCGCGGGCTTATTCGATTCGCACCTTAGCGGCGATCGCAGACCCTCGTGCTTTAGAGTTATTAGTTAGTGCAGCTGCTACAGACTTTGCCCCCAGTGTCCGCCGTGCTGCTGCCAAAGGTTTAGGAAACTTGCACTGGCATAAGCTAGATTTTCCCGAAAGCCATACAGCACCCAAAAGAGCCTTAGAAACCCTTATATTTATTTCTCAAGACTCTGAATGGTCAATTCGGTATGCCGCTGTTGTGGGTTTACAAGCCTTGGCAAAAAATAGCGATTTGCAACAACCTATTTTCGCCAGACTAAACGAAATGCTCACAACCGATAACGAAAAAGCCGTCCGCGCTCGTGTGCAACTAGCTTATCGTTAATAAGCTTGTTTGTCTACCATAAAACAAGGTAAAAGTAAATATGTCAATACCACTACTTGAATATTCACCAAGTTCCCAAAACCAACGGGTAGAAGGTTACGAAGTACCCAACGAAGATACCCCAACTATTTATCGCTTATCTGCTGCCACTGACGATAAAGATATTGATGACATTATCTGGGCAGGATATCGGCAAATCTTCAGCGAACATCTAATTATCAAAAGCAATCGCCAACCCTTTTTAGAATCACAACTGCGGAATCGGGCGATTACCGTTCGGGACTTTATTCGGGGATTGGGTAAATCTGAAGTTTTCCGGACACAAGTAGCAGACATCAACTCCAACTATCGTTTAGTTGACCTCATCTTAAAACGCTTTTTAGGACGGGCTGCCTATAATAAAGATGAGGAAATTGCCTGGTCAATTGTCATTGCCACCAAAGGGTTACATGGGTTTATCGACGCACTGCTAGACAGCGACGAATATCAGCAAAACTTTGGTGATGATATCGTACCTTACCAACGCCGTCGCTTTAAAGACAGACCCTTTAACTTAGTTAACCCACGCTACAACAGTTACTGGCGCGATCGCCAAACCCTAAACTTCCTGGGTGGTCGTTCCTTCTACAGCGCCCGCACCACAGGTTATGCCAGCAAAGAAGAAATTCGGCGTGTAATTCCCAGCAACTTCTTAGCAATGGCTGGCAACTTAATTACCAACGAACGTAATTATCAACGCATAACCGCGTCCGTTGTCTCCCAAATTAGAGACATGAAGATACCCGACAACAGCCGTGAAGGTGGTACTCCCCAACCAACAGTTAAACCCACAGCCGTTGCCCTACCTTACCGTTATCTTCCTGGCACTAAGACAACCTAAAAGGCAAAAGGTAAAAGTCAAAAGTTAAAAGTCAACAGGCAGAAAGAGAAATATTAAATTTCACATTTCAGACTTCACACTTCAGACTTCACACTTTTTTCATGACAAAGGACAAATCCTAAAACTATGGCAATACCTTTACTAGAATACAAACCCAGTTCTCAAAACCAGCGCGTCCCTGGTTACGAAATCCCCAACGAAAATACTCCTAGACCCTATCGCATCGAAAACTGTGCTAGTGATGGCGATGTTCAAGAATTAATTTGGGCAGCTTATCGCCAATTATTTAGCGAACATGAAATTTTAAAATTTCATCGCCAAGGCAATTTAGAATCTCAGGTCAAAAATCGCGCCATTACTGTACGTGACTTTATTCGCGGTTTAGCCAAATCTGAAGCCTTTCGGAGTTTAGTCATCGAGACAAATTCTAACTACCGTTTAGTAGAAATTGCCCTGAAACGCTTTTTAGGTCGTGCGCCTTATAATAAAGACGAAGAGATTGCTTGGTCAATCAAAATAGCAACAGCAGGTTGGGATGGTTTTGTTGACGCTTTAATCGACTCCGAAGAATACCTCACCAACTTTGGCGAAAACATCGTTCCTTACCAACGCCGCCGCTATAAAGATAGACCCTTCAACCTAGTTACCCCTCGTTATGGTAATTACTGGCGCGACAAGCTAGAAGATGCTCGCTACAAAGAAGGAGACATCAAAAACTTCTTCGCTTTGGCTAACTCCCTCAGCATCAGACAAGTTACTTACACGCCAGTTAACCTCACCAACATCCAAATTCCCGACACCACCAGAGAAACCGTACCCCAAGGTATTCCGGTGTCCATCAGTTCCAGTGCTAACTTCCCCGTGCGCTAAGGGCTGTTTTTCAGTGGTTTGATAAAAGTATAAGAAGGATATAAGCCCTGCGAAAGCTAACTCATAACCTTCTAAATGTTTTTCCGTCGAGTTACTAAATTTATGAATCATGAGTAACTCATACCAATTGGAACAATCATGGGTTTCAAATCCAAAATGGTCAAGACGGACTAAGTATAAGATGCCAACTTTATTCTGAAGGCGGTCTTTAGTATGGCATTACCTTTACTTGAATACAAACCCACAACTCAAAATCAAAGAGTTAGTAGTTTTGGTGCGGCAGATACCAACGAAGATACACCTTATATCTACCGTACAGAAATAGCCAACTCTCCTAGCGAAACTGAAAGACTAATTTGGGCAGCTTATCGCCAAGTCTTCAACGAGCAGGAAATTCTGAAATTTAACCGCCAAATCGCCTTAGAAACCCAACTGAAAAATCGGTCAATCACGGTTAAAGATTTTATCCGAGGTTTGGCCAAATCAGAGCGATTTTATCAGCTAGTAGTCACACCCAATAATAACTATCGGCTGGTAGAAATGTGCTTGAAACGATTGTTAGGTCGCGCTCCTTACAATCGTGAAGAAGAAATAGCTTGGTCTATTCAAATTGCCACTCGTGGTTGGCATGGTTTTGTTGATGCTTTGATTGACAGTGAAGAATATACCGAAACCTTTGGTGACTACACTGTACCTTATCAACGCAAACGCATGACCGTAGACCGACCATTCAGCTTTACACCCCGCTATGGTGCTGACTACCGCGATCGCGCAGGTATTGTGAAAGGTGGAGGTTATCGTTCCTTATCATATATACCTAGCCAAAATGTTGATGGGGCTGCACTGTTAGCTGTATTGCTTGTAATGTCCGCAGGAATAACTTTCTTGCTGGTACTAAATTGGTTAGGAATTCATACTGCGTTCTAACCTAATGCGGGACAATAGATAAAGCATGAGTGAGGATTTGAGTTATCAAACCTCCTCATTTATCACCAGCTAAATCTCTGTGTAATCTTTTAATAAGAGGAAAAAAGCAGCATGGCTCTGCCATTACTTGAATACAAACCCAGCAGTCAAAACCACCGTGTTAAAAGCTTTGGTGTTGCTGACCAAAACGAAAATACACCATATATCTATCGCATAGAAGATGTCAGTTCTTATACTGATATCCAAAACATCATTTGGGCAGCTTACCGCCAAGTTTTCAGCGAACATGAAATTTTGAAGTTCAATCGCCAAAAAACTTTAGAATCTCAGCTTAAAACTGGCGCAATTTCTGTGCGTGACTTTATCCGGGGTTTAGCTAAGTCTGAAGCTTTCTATCGTTTGGTTGTTTCTGTCAACAATAACTACCGTTTAGTTGACATTACCCTCAAACGTTTGTTAGGTCGTTCTGCTTACAACAAAGAAGAAGAAATTGCTTGGTCAATTGTAATTGCTACCAAAGGTTTTGGTGGCTTTGTTGATGCTATTTTAGACAGCGAAGAATACACTCAAGCCTTTGGTGAGAACACCGTACCCTACCAACGCAAACGCTTGGTAGACCGTCCTCACAACTTGGTTACACCTCGCTACGGTGAAGACTTCCAAGAAAAAGCAGGTACAGTTCAAACCGACTGGCGCTTTACTTTGGACAAATTCTACACCCGCAAGTTCCAAGAAAGACGGCTGGCCGAAGGCGACCCACGCAAGTTTGCAGATTTGGCAGCAGCCATCAATCCTAGCGGTAACTACGCTCAAAAAATGTCATCCTTTGATATTGATTATATGAGTGCAGTACCTTACC
Source organism: Nostoc sp. TH1S01 (assembly GCA_018993265.1). Taxonomy (GTDB): domain Bacteria; phylum Cyanobacteriota; class Cyanobacteriia; order Cyanobacteriales; family Nostocaceae; genus Nostoc_B. The sequence continues at coordinate 5,890 of JAGKSW010000134.1, read as the reverse complement.
GTGGCGGCAACAGACGCTAAGATTAACAATTTAGTTGTCTAAAATTTTATACTGGGTCTAGTTTTTGCGTTGATGTAATAACCAGCAGCTGATAAGTAGTTGGATGTTGCATTGAGTGGAAGCTAGACCCAGTAGCTTTGAATGGTATTATCTCGGAAAATGCAATAATAACTTTACCGTAGTATCTAGCACCACATCCCAAATGTTTATAATTTAGGGGTTAGGTCTGTTTTTTATAGCTTACTCAGCAAGAAACTAGTGTAGTTTCGATTTTTCTGGTGTGTTCTGGAAATTGTCAAATCGCTAACACTCATCACAGGTGGAATTTATTACTTTGTTCTACCTCTAGGCTAATCTATGAAAGTTTACTGTACAAATCCTAACTGCCGCACTCCAGAAAACGAGATTCCTGATGAATTTCGTTACGCTAACGGTAAACAAAAATTTTGTAGTAATTGTGGAATGCGACTTGTTTTAAAGACGCGCTACTTAGCTTTAGAACAAATCGGTAGTGGAGGATTTGGGAGAACTTTTCGCGCTTGGGATTCTCATTTAGAACATGAATGTTTAATTAAGCAATTACGACTCACAAATATTTCTAATGCGCCTTGGACACCTGCACAGTTACAATACATCCAAAATTCTTTTAAAAGAGAAGCACAAACTTTACGTAATTTAAATCATCCACAAATACCTAGACTATGGGATTTTTTTGAAATTTCTGCTCCAAATTTAGAAGAATCTGAGCAAGCAGTAGAAGCAACACAAATAGGGTTTTATTTAGTACAAGATTATATTCAAGGTTGTAATCTCAGACAAGTCAAGAACGCACAGTGGTCAGAAGATGAAATTATCAACTTTATGCGGCAAATTTTGCCAGTTTTAGATTACATTCATAGTCAACAACCTGTGATGTTAATCCACAGGGATATTAAACCAGAGAATATTATTCTGGAACAAAAAGGAGTACCTTATCTTATAGATTTTGGGGCGGTAAAACAAGCGATCGCAGGTATACCCGCAGAACAATCTATTGCTATATCAACACCGGGATACGCCTCACCAGAACAACGAGCAGGTTTAGCTGTCTCTCCGGCTTCAGATTTATATTCTCTCGCTGCAACTTGTGTTTGTTTGCTCACATTCAAAACTCCAGAGAACTTGCGAATTGGAGATTTGTGGAGTTGGCGAAGATATGTTAATGTCAGTGACCGACTAGCGACAATTTTAGATACTATGCTATCGGCTGAAACTAGCTATCGTTTCCAGTCGGCGCGTCAAGTAATGGCTGTGTTAGATAACGAAACAATATCTGCACCAACACCAATACCAGAGTCTAATTTTATCAATCAATCTCCACCGTTATTGAATGTAGAAACACCTGTTCAACATTCATCTCAAAATTTATCATCAAATCCACATCAAAATTTATTAATTCCACAACAGCCTGCACGCACCGCATCCCAAAATTCATCTTTAAAACCTGTATCTTTATTGACAAAAGTAATGATGGGAGGTTTAGGAAGTTTAATTTTAGGATTGGGTGCTTGGGCGTATTTTGTCTTGAAGCCTACACAGATTTGTATTGATGATCCTCTATTTAGTTGTGGAGAGAAATCTCTTTTACAACCAGCATCTACTCAAACTATTTTAGGACAAAGAAATTTTAATCAAGGAACAGCAGCTTTTAAGAAAGGAGAATATGATGTAGCGATTAAAAGTTTTTCTGATTATCTCAAGACTGAGCCAAATAAACCGGAAGTGAGGATTTATTTAAATAATGCGATCGCAGCTAAAAATGGCAATTTTATCAAAATAGCAATCTGTGTCCCAATCCTCCAAAATAATGGGGTTGGTATAGAGAATTATTTGCGTGGAGTTGCTGTTGTTCAAAACGAAATTAATACACAACCTCAAAACAAAATTAATGGCAAATTCTTATTCATTCAACTTTGTAATGACGAACAAAGTCCAGATACTGCTCGTTTAGTTGCAGAAAAAATTGTCAAGGATAAAAATATATTGGGTGTTATCGGTCATTACTACAGCTTAATGACCTGGGAAGCTGGAAAAATTTACGGCGATCCAAAGCTGGTAGATAACAGATTAGTGAGTATTTCTCCTACTAGCACAGCAATTCGAGATAGCATCTTTAATAAAAGAGAAATTTTAAATATTGATAAATATGTTTTTCGAGTATCTCCTGTTGATTCGTACTTTGCTAAAGCTTTAGCTAATTATAGTTTGCGGCAAAATCGTAATAAATTTGCTATCTTTTTTAATCATTTAGATCCTTATAGTGTATCTTTTAGTCAAGAGTTTAAAAAGGCAATTTCTCCACAGGGTAGCATTGTTACAGAATGTGATTTCGCACAATATAAAATTGACAATCCTATTGTGATGTCCCAATGCTTACAGGAAGCCAATAGTCAAAAAGCTGAGGCGATTTTTTTGCCAATTAGTAATGATATTTTAAACAGGGAAATTAAAAATATCTGGCAAAGTAACCAAGATGTAATTACTTTATCGGGAACTACTGCTTACCTGAAAGATATTTCCAAGAGAAAAGATATATTTGGCAAGTTAATTATTGCTGTTCATTGGCACAGCAATAATGATAATAATTTGTCTCTCTTTGAGCAGAAATCACAAAAACTTTGGGACACTAACGACATCAACTTTGCTAGTGCAATGACTTATGATGCAACCAAAGCACTTGTAGAAGGGTTACGGAGAAGTGGTAATAATTTAACCCGTAAAAGTTTATATGATGAATTAAGTAACCCTAACTTTGTAGTTGAAGGTGCTACAACCAAAGTGCAGTTTGATAAAAACCACGATCGCATCGTTAACGAACAAAATATTAAAGACTTAGTTTCTTTAGTTTCACCTAAAGATGGTGAATTTCAAGTAATTAAATAAATTTTCATTTAAACCTGTTATACCAATTCACTAAAATTCTGATACAGATCCAAACCCAGAAACCCTTGTCAAGTCAGGATTTATCAATTGCGAATTGCGAATTGCGAATTGTGAATTGGTATTACTTGTTATGTAGGCGATCGCACTCAGCTATTTGGGTATAATCAGGTATTTACTAGCTTGTAATGTATTAATTACATCTGTCAAAAGCGGCAAAACGTATTTATGTCTCCAGTAGGGTTAAACCACAACGCTTGATTTATAAGATTTTGAGAGTGAGCGACAGTTAACTGTCTTGAGTAATTTTCATTACTTAGTTTAAGTCAAGCGATCGGAGATATTTTATGACTTACGCAACCGACGAAAGCACCAGACAAGCGGTGGAACAATTTCGCCAGTTTGATGTTGATACTCAATTAGCTTTACTGTGGTTTGGCTATCTCGATATCAAAGATGAAATACTTCCTTCGGGAAATGATAATGCTGAAATAGAGACAGCTAATGCAGTTTACGACCAAATTATGGCTTTGCCAAAAGAACAACAATTACAAGCACAACGTGATATCGCTGGCTGTGCGAACAGTGATATTAGCCGTGCTTACACCGCATTACATTCTAGTGGCAAATTGGAATTGTGGTTACGCCTAGCACAAGGTATGGAAAATAATCAGATTATTACTGTACCGTCTGACTATGAATTACCTGAAGAAACAAATGATTTTGTAGAAAATATTGAAAACTTAGATTTGGAGAAGCGCATTGATTTTATGCGTAGTGTTGTACTAGAAATGGGTGCGAAGCAATAAGCAGCTATCTCTTTGATTTGGTAAAAATCGAAAGTAGAGGCGCGAAATTTCTCGTCTCTACAGCTATTGAAAAATGATTTAGAATAGCTATCTATCTACAATTAACAGTGGTACGTTGGCAACTTCAGCTAATATTTCAGCATATTCTAGTAAGATGTGTCTGACTTCATTTAATTCGGTTCTTAATTCTTGATTTCTAGCCCATAATTTTTCATGTTCAACAGGTGATATGTCTTTTGGTTTTTTGCTTTCGTAATCTAATAGTAAAGGATGCCATTTAGCTAAAACAGGGCGTAAAACTGTGTTGAGTACCGCTATTGCTAAATAACCAAAAGATATTTCGCTGTCATCTTTGCATCGAGCTATGGAAGCACCATATTTTTTCAATATCTCTCTAGTCGTGCCGAAAACAGAATAAAGAGAAGATAATGCTTCTCGTAATAAACCCTCTTCAGGTTTAAGCTCTACAATTGAGATGCGGGTTATTAATTCTACATATAATTCCCAAGCAGCTTTCTGTTCATTTTCATCAGGCTCCCAGGAACCTTCAACTTCGCCGATAAAAGGTAGTTTAATTTTAACTTTGACATTTTTACTAATAGGCATAATATTTTACGTCTGATGTGAATTGGGAAACTCAAAGTAGAGATACGGAATTTTGCGTCTCTACATCAAACATATAGAGTTTAATCTCAGAGGATGTTTGGAAGCCATTCCCGCCTAGAACTAAAGTTCCAGGCTCATAGCCAAAGTCTACTGAAGTAGACTGGAATAAACTTTTTCTTGAGTCCTCTTGAGAGGACTTGCGCTATGAGACTCGGAATTGATTCCGAGGCGGAACAGATGCACCACACGACCATTTGTGTGTACACTGTAGCCCCTGCGAGGAGAGAGGCTTTGAAACCCCCATTCTCTTGTAGGTAAGGCAGGCTAGGGGGGTTAGGTTTTTAAGATTTTGATGTTAATAACAATACTTTTCAAACAACCTCTCACATTAAGCGTAATATGATTCTCCCAACAGACGCAACAATGCCGCAGCTTCATTGTATGCAACTTTATAGGTATACTTGCCACCATCGCAGGTAGCCAAGCGCCGCGCCTCTCTGGCGTATCTTAATGCTTCATCTCGCTTATTTTGCAGCCTTGCTTGCTCTGCTAAAAACAGATGCACATCTGCCCCTTGCAGCACATAACCACAGCGTTCTGTAATTGCTAACGCCTCTTGTGCTAGTTCTAAGGCTATGTCTTGTTGATTTTGCTCAACCCGCAACCGTGCCAAGTCAAGGAGAATATCTGCTTCATGATATACCAAGTTGATGGCTCGACAACGGGTGAGGGCTTCGTTGAGGTGGGTGTCGCTTTCATTCAGGTTGCCGTTGACACGTTCGGCAGCACCTAACAGCCAGTAAGCCTGGATGAAATATTGTGCATACGGGAATTCGGTATGGGCTGTTTCTTCTGCAAGTTCTAAAGCTCTTTTTGCCGCAGCTAGGGCAGTTGCAATTTCTGGATGGCGCTGAGTTTGATTAGTTAAGGTGCGGAGTAGAAGGAGCGATCGCAACGCTCGATATGCCCAAACAAGCCCTTGACTTGGAATATTTTTTTCTTTCTCAAACAATGCTAGTGCTATTGATAACTCCGCTTCTGCCTCTGCCCACTCTCCACGATATGTCAACACTCGCCCTAACTCTTTATGTCCAATCGCTTCATCATACTCTTCCTCAATCTCTTGGCAAAGGGCAATCGCACGGCGCAGGTTAGACTCGGCTGCTTGTAGGGAACCGATGGGTAGTTGTGCTATGCAAGCTAGATTTCCTAGAGTGATCGCTAAGTTTATCTTATCCTCCAGTTTCTCGTGAATAGCCACACTCTGCTCAAACAATGGCACTGCTTTCCTTGGTTGACCACTGAGGCTGTAGCTATTCGCTAAGCTATTCAGCATCCAAGCTTGATCGCTTTCACTTGTCAGCTGCGGTAGGTCGTTTTCGCCTTTAGGGAACAAAGCCAGTAGGAGATCAATTTGCAACTGGTAAGCACCGAGTTGGAAGTAGGTTAGGTCATGAAGGCGATCGCGAAATAATTCAAACGCCTCATCATACTGCCCAGACCTTACCATGTGGTGATACAACTCAATCACTGGTGCTAAGTACAGCTTTGCATTA
>JAGKSW010000133.1 GCA_018993265.1 Nostoc sp. TH1S01 | reverse complement strand
GAACAACGTTTGCTATAAAAAAGTATAACATAAAAATTGCTAGTTTCCTCCATATCTTCCTCCCTTGCTATCGCATTGGTCGGAAGATTGTCGTCAACTAGCCTGCCATTCATCTCGTCACTTCCGCTTCGCGGTAAGTGAGAGGCTTCTGTCAGTTCAAGCTAAGTTGCAGTCAAAGATAGTAGTTTGAGGTGGGAGTGGTGAGTAGGAATGCTATTCCTGAATTGCTACTTAGTATGAACTACAGCCAGAAATTTACAAAGGAATAATTTTATGTCTGATTTAATTAACAAACAAATCTTGCTCAAAAGTCGTCCGATAGGTGAACCAAAAGAAAGTGATTTTGCCTTGGTAGAAACGCCAATTTCTGAACCAGGTGAAGGCGAAGTTCTCAGCCGCACAATTTATTTATCTCTAGACCCGTATATGCGTGGCTTGATTAGTGCGGGTGAGTCGTATGCGGCAAATGTGGAATTAAATTCAGTGATTATTGGTGGTACAGTCAGCCAAGTAATTAAATCGAATCATCCGCAATTTCAAGCCGGGGATTTTGTGTTGAGTGGTAACGGTTGGCAAACTTATGCAGTTGCTCATGGTGATACATTGCAGAAACTTGATCCCAGCCAAGCACCTTTATCTTATAGTTTGGGTGTGCTGGGTATGCCTGGATTAACTGCTTATGCGGCTCTGTTGGAAATAGGTCAACCCAAAGCTGGCGAAACTGTAGTAATTTCTGCTGCTTCTGGCGCTGTGGGCGCAGTTGCAGGTCAAATTGCCAAAATCAAAGGCTGTCGAGTCATTGGTATTGTTGGCAGTGATGACAAGCGAGATTATATAGTCAAAGAACTAGGCTTTGATGCTGGGATTAATCGGAAAACTCAAGAACTTGATGCAGCATTAAAAGCAGCCGCGCCTAATGGTATTGACATTTATTTTGATAATACGGCTGGGGTGATATTAGAAACTGTGTTGCAGCAAATCAACCTGGGGGCGCGAATTCCCCTAGTTGGCTTGATTTCCGAATATAATGCCACATCCCCGCCGCAAGGGCCGAATTTAAGACCTCTGTTAATCAAACGTGCGTTAATCAAAGGTTTCTTAGTTCGTGATTACCAACATCTAGCTGATGAATTTGTCCGCGATGTTGCTGGTTGGATAAAGTCAGGTCAACTTAAATATAAAGAAGATGTAGTAGTTGGTTTAGAAAATGCACCTCGTGCTTTTATTGGGTTATTGCGGGGTGAAAACTTTGGCAAGTTGGTTGTGAAAGTCAGCGAAGATCCTAGCGCAGTTTAAGTTTGTGCATGAGGTAGAATAACAGCGATGTCTTACGACCAGCCACTTCGCGTCTGTTAATGAAAATCTTGTCACTAGCCGCTGTTACTAAAAATCGCATACTCTGGGCTGTTTTGCTCATTGGTACAGCACTAATCATGACTCTAGTGCTGTCACTGTCTCAAGGTGCAGTCCCCTTGAGTTTTTCGCAATTGTGGTCAGCAATTCTGCATCAAGGCGACCCTACTAATCAAACTATTATTTGGGATTTGCGGCTACCGCGAATTATCGCCGCTATGATTGTTGGCGCAGCCTTGGGAATGTCTGGCGCACTGCTGCAAGGAATGTTACGTAACAGCTTGGCTGACCCTTTTATTTTAGGGATTTCCGCAGGTGCAGGATTGATTGTGATTTTGATGATTACTTGGCAAGTTTTCCCCATCGCCATTCCCTTTGCAGCGTGGTTAGGGGCAATTTTGACCTCCGCCATAGTGATTTTTCTTGGTCGTGCAGGTTCCGGAATTTCGATTGAACGGTTAATTTTGGGAGGAGTAGCGGTCAGTTCCTTATTAGGTGCGGTGCAAAGTACATTGCTGTTACTCGCCGAAGACGGTCAAATTCAAGTGGCTTTGAGTTGGTTGGTGGGTAGCTTGAACGCTAGAGGATGGAAAGAAATTACGACAGCAGGGCCTTATATTATGGTGGCGCTGCTTTGTGGATGGTTGCTGGCGCGGTCTGTGAATGTGCTGGCGTTAGGCGATGATTTAGCTGTTGGTTTGGGAGTATCATTAACGCGATCGCGTTTATTAATTGGTGGTGTTGCAACTTTACTCGCCGCCGGTGCAGTTAGCATCAGTGGTTTGATTGGTTTTGTTGGTTTGGTAGTACCGCATGGAGTCCGGCTGCTGGTGGGTACAGACCACCGCTTTGTTTTACCACTATCAGCACTGGCGGGTGCATGGTTGCTCACCTTTGCAGATTTACTATCTCGACTAGGTGCAGTAGAATTACCAGTCGGTTCTGTGACTGCTTTGTTGGGTTCACCTTTATTTATCTGGTTGCTGTATCGTCGTTCTGCTGGATTGGGTAAATCGTAAAAGCAGAATGCAGAATTCAGAATCAATCATTACAGGACTTACGCAAAATTATGAAAGAACGAACCGCAAAGGACGCATAGACGCGATAGCGGCTTCCCGCAGGGTAGGACAAGAAGTTATAAGAGTTTGAGAGAGTTCTTGCGTAAGTTCTATCATTAATCGAAGATAACTAAATTGAAAATTTTGTATAGTGTTTCACTGTTTATAACCCTGACCTGGAAGCAAGCTATATCCACTAGTTAGTTATACAGAATTCTCTTCTGAATTCTGACTCCTGACTCCTTTATTCTTTATTCTGAAAATGCCTCTAGAATTACAAAACCTCACTGGTGGTTACACCGCAGAACCAATTGTTAAAGATATCAACCTCACTTTGCAAACGGGAGAATGGTTGAGTTTAGTTGGCGCTAATGGTTCTGGTAAGTCAACATTACTCAAATTATTGAGTCGAATTTTGACACCACAACAGGGAATCGTCTTACTGGACGGTAAAGCAATTCATTCTCAACCGCCGAATGTAGTAGCGCAGAAATTGGCATTATTACCACAACAACAAACTGTTCCAGTAGGTTTAAATGTAAGACAATTGGTGAGTTTAGGACGCACACCTCATCAACCTTGGTGGCAATGGGAATTAACAGCACAAGATTGGCAAAAAGTTGATGCGGCAATTCAAAAAACCCAACTAGAAAATAAGTGCGATCGCCCAGTCGAACAACTTTCTGGTGGTGAAAGACAACGAGCTTTTTTAGCTCTGGCACTGGCACAAGAACCCAAGGTTTTGTTATTAGATGAACCGACAACTTATCTAGATATTAATTATCAATTGCAATTATTAGAACTGCTAAAAAATTTAAATCAACAACAGGAATTAACGATAGTCACAGTGTTGCATGAACTAAATTTAGCTGCACGCTATAGTTCTCGCATTGCCTTATTAAAACAAGGAAAACTTTGGGGAGTTGGCACACCCAAAGAAGTGTTAACACCACAGGCGATCGCTCAAGTTTTTGGTGTGGATGCTGTGATTATCCAAACACCAGTTGGTTTACAAGTTTGTGCCATTGCTGCTATATGAATTTAAATATGATTTATAGCTAATTTACCTTGTGTTTGCCAAATCAAAAATATACTCACAATTAACATTGGTATCACTAAATTTACTTCAGTAATTTGCTGAGAAATAAAACTTTCTGATAAAACCTTACCACCTAATCTCACTGAATCGTTTGATAAACCGTGCATAACAATAGCGATGATAGTAGTCTGCCCAAGTTTATTAAAAAAATAAGTCATAATAATTGAAAGCAAAACAAATTTAGCAGTTAAGATGATAAACATGAATGAAAAATTTTTCATTCCATAACTGAATAATAAATTAATTTTTACTGGAACATGCCACAGAGACCAAAGAAAGCCTAATACAATTGATGCTTTTAATGGTCGGAAACGCCTTTGTAATATCGGTAAAGCAAATCCCCGCCAGCCATTTTCTTCAAATAAACCGCCTGCATCTAAAAACATAGCAATAATAAAGTTAATAAAAAAAATCACTGAAAAAAAGTTAATGTCCCAGATAAAATCTTGTTTGGGGAGAAATATACTATTTAAAATACCAGAGCAAATATTCATTAAACTGAAGACTAATATACAAATAAGCCAAATTTTCAGTGCGTATTGCCAATTCATGCCTTTTTTATAAAAACGCAATCGATTTTTTAGGTCGATTAAACCTTTTCTACCATAGGCGATACTAGCAACTATCAAAACAGCAATATCTGGTGCTGCTACTTGTAGTATTGCTAGAAAAACTCCAAAGGATGCGCTTGGCGCTGCTGAGATAACCCGAAATGCAGTCACCAAATCAGTGTTAAATAGAATCCCAGTTGTTTGTAATGCTTGATCTACTGCAACATCAGCGCCAGTTAATAAAAAGATAGGGATAACTGCAATTACAATCAATACGGAAATAGCATAATACCATCCAAATGGATATTTTTTGATATTGGATATAAATTGATTAATCATAGCTTATCTTGGTCAAATACAATCCAATTAACACAAGATTAGCAGAAGATAAACAGGAGCGATCGCCTACAAAAAAGCCTTTAGATTGTCGTGTTCTAAAGGCTAAGGATCAGGTATTACTTTGTTTCAAGATTCAATAACTTTTAATCTTCAATTGGTGCGTCAGGAACTTTGGCATCAATATCAGCTTGAGTCAAATTAGGAATTAACCAATTAACGTCGCCTACTTTGAATACATTAGCAGGGGTAACGTTAAATTCAAGCACACCTGTTTCTGGATTAGTTTTCGCTACTAATTGCGTTCCATCAACAACTTTAATCGCTAAAGGTTCTGTTAATCCTTCAGTATCTCCAGGTAATTTAGTCCCAGTTGGGAGATAAACCCCATCACAGTCCCAATCATTATCTGTAATTTGACCATTACCCAAAAAGTAGAGAGTATTTCCTTGAGCTAATTTTTTGGGTTTATGTGCATATACGCCGAGAGTTTTACCTGTTTCATTACTGCACTGCGCCCAATCTTGTGCTGTTTCTAAAATATATTTTTGTAATTTTAAATCACCCAGTTTACGCTCAATTTCTTCTGGCGTATATTGCGAATCAGCAGGAGTTTCTTTTAATTTCAAAAGGTTATCAATTGCTTGAGTAACTTCGGTGTAGTCAGCACCTTGTGTCAGATTTGGTTTACCAGCCCAAGAAGGTGGGGCAATTACTAAGTTTATTAGAAGTACTAAAGCAACGAGAGCCATTTGGAAAAGTTTCATGACATTTCTCCTATTGAGTTTATGCTTAATAATCAGCGTTAATAATGTAATATTTCAGGATTCATGATAGGTAAAACAATCAAAAAATATTTGATAAATTAATATGGCTTTTGACTACTGAATACTGAATTATTACTTTAATAACTACATTCTCCAGTCAACATCGCCAGATGTTTCTACTTGTGCATTATTGATACCATATAGTTTGACTAATCCCATTAAAACTAAACAGCTAACAACTAAAGCAATTGGCGTTAATGAAGCACTATCTAAAATGATAAATACACCTAAACCAATCAACACAAAAGGAACAATATTGTTACCATATTGAGAAATTAAACTACAGATAGCAGGTTGACAGGTAAGTTTATACGTTCCATAGCACCAAACACCAACTAGCGACAAAAATACTCCAATAATAACTAGTAAACTAGAGAATTCTGCATTAGCAAACAATGGCATATAAATGCTCACGTTATCACTGCCATTGCCAACAGTAATAGCAGCTACACTGAAAGATTGGGGAGATAAAAAACCAGCAAAAGGAGAAGATTTAGTTAACTCTTGTTCTGATTCGCTTGTTGAGGAGGAATCTTTTTCTGAATTAAGTAACCGATTTAATCCAATGGCTATGGGTGCAAAACCCAAAAAGCCAATCAACTGAGATGGCAGAATTAAACCACCTAAAAAACCAACTAAACTGGCAATTACTAAAGTACTGAAACCCAGATATTGACCAATTACAATGTGCCGACAACGGAAACTTGTGTTCACTTGAGAAAATAACAGCGTCAGGATGACTAAATCATCTAAATTTGTAGCGGTAAAAGCTGTTATTCCAGTGGGAATGCTGGTGATGATTTCATTCATTTATATCTCTCCTTCATCTGCACAACTATGTCTGGATATCCTGTGAAATTGCTACTTTTTTAAGTGTAGATATGTAGCATTACCAGGAGATTAATTTAACAAATTAATCAAAATATTTAATTGGATGAAAATGCTGCAAATACTGATTTTAAGTTAAGAGTGGAAAAGTCAAGATTTTAGTCTGGAACTGGCTCAAGATAATTAAAATTTAGACTCTCACCCTATTGAAAAGATCATATTGTAGGTAATTTATTGTTATCGACGAACGTATTTATCAATAACTTTGGTATTATCCCCAATTAACTTATCTTGCCTAGTGGCTGGGTTAGCATGAGCTTCTTTAGGAAATTTATCGTTGATTTGGACAATCAGTCCTGGCGCTAAAGTGACACGATTATCTTTAATTTCTTTAGAAGCAGCAGCTAAATGTACTTTCATTTCTCGTAGCATTTGCTGCTGTTCTTTGACGATTTGAGTTAGTTCGGAGATTTGTTGGGAGTGCAATGTATCTAACTTTTCATGAAGTAATTCAATATTTTGTCCGGCGCGTAAGTTTACTTGATGGTCAATTTCAGCGTTTCTGCGGTCAGTATCAGACTGGCGATTTTGACTCATTAAAACTATTGGTGCTGTGTAAGCTGAAGCGAAAGAAAACACCAAGTTGAGCATAATGAATGGCGACTCATCCCAATGAGGAACTCCTGGTGCTAAATTCAAACCAACCCATCCTGCTAAGATGGTGCTTTGGCAAATTAGAAATTTCCAAGAACCTACATGAGATGCGAGTTTATCTGCAAGGCGTTGACCGGGAGTTAATTCTTCAGTTGTAATTTGTTGTGGTTCCAATTTTTGATTAACTACTGGCTTCATAATTTACCTCTCTAAGTCTTTTGCCGTCTGTGTTTCTCTTTATGGATTTAATTTACGGTGCTACTCTGATAAATACAAATATTATTGCTTTTTAAATTAATAAATTTAAGTGATTGATACAAAGAACAGCTAAGAAATACTTAGAACAATCAAAGAATAATTCAGAGAGATTAATTGACCGAACCCAGACGCAGACAGCAATTCTCAATCCAAAATTGTGCGATCGCACTGCAACTGCATCTCTTCGTGTAATATGAGTTAGCTTTGCTGTCGAACTCGCACTGTTATGAGTCAACTGACATCTAGAAATTGGATTCTCATCCAACAACGACTTACTCCTTACTTGTTTTTGCTACCTGCGTTAGTGCTGTTGGGGTTAACTGTTTTTTGGCCTGCATTACAAGCCTTTTATCTCAGTTTTACCAGCTACGAAGATATTTCCCAACCACCACAATGGATAGGTTTTGCGAACTTTCTGCGCTTGTGGAAAGATGCAGTTTTTTGGAAAACTTTAGAAAACACGTTTCTTTATCTTGTGGGTGTAGTTCCAATTCTAGTGATTACTCCCCTAGGATTAGCAATTTTAGTCAATCAAAAACTAAGGGGAGTTAGTTGGTTTAGAGCCGCATATTACACACCAGTAGTAATTTCAATGGTGGTTGCAGGTATCGCCTGGAAATGGTTGTACGCCGAAAACGGCTTACTTAATCAATTACTCAAAAGTTTGGGAATTTTCCCAGAAGGAATTCCTTGGTTAACTAGTCCAGATAAAATTTTGGGAATTGTACCAATTTCTCTAGCCAGTGTGATGGCTGTAACTATTTGGAAAGGATTAGGCTACTATATGGTAATTTATTTAGCTGGCTTACAATCAATCCCTGCTGATGTATATGAAGCCGCAGCTATTGATGGCTCGGATGGTATTCGCAAACATTGGGATATTACGATACCTTTAATGAAACCTTATTTAGCTTTAGTAGCAGTAATTTCGGCTATTTCGGCAACGAAAGTTTTTGAAGAAGTATATATTATGACTCAAGGTGGGCCGCTCGATAGTTCAAAAACTATTGTTTATTATTTATACGAACAAGCTTTTAGTAATTTAGAAATTAGCTATGCTTGCACAATTGGATTGATATTATTTTTAATAATTTTAGGTCTATCAGTTTTACGCTTAACTTTTAATCAACCAGGCGGAGATTCTCTGGTTTAGAATAGACCTCTTGCAAAAGTCGTAATTGACGCTCTTTTCTTTGCGCCTTTGCGCGGCAGTCGCTTCAAGTCGGCAAAGCCGCCCAACGCGCTGCCTTGCCTTTGCGCGAGACTTAAAATTCGTGTTTTATAACATTCGTGCAAGAGGTCTATTGATTCTGAATTCTGAATTCTGGCTTCTGACTTCTTCAATCACGAATGATTTAGAACTGCTATATCCAAGTTGGAATATTGCCGTTGAAGAATTCTTGCAAAGAATCCCGGATATTTAGCTTCCAAGTTTTTGACTTTGGCTTTTGCTCCCCAACGAATATAGCCATAGTAAGATTTCGTTAAATAAATCTCTGCTATTGTTACTTGATTGTAAGCGAAATAAAATTCAGCGATTAACTCATTAGCTAAGGCTTCTTCTTGAATATATTCATGTTGTGCTGCACCTTGACTAGCTGCTTTATAATGGGCGATCGCTTTTAAATTATTGCCTAAAACTCGCGCTTTTTCTGCTGCTATTAACTCATATTTATGTTGGTAATTTGCGGGTGCATATACTGCCCAATTTCTCATTTTATTCTGATTATTTTCTACCTTTCTCAAAATATGTTTTTGCGCTTCTGGATGCTGCTGATTAGCATAACTAGCTAACAACGCCAAAGAATAGTAAAAATTATGCGTTGCTAATGTCATCAATCCTAAACAGCTTGTTGCATATATTTCTGCAAACTCAGCATTTTCGACAGATAACTCATACTCTTTAAATAAATACAGCAGCATTGCTTTGCAAGAGTAAGTCATGAACAGTGAAGAATGGTTTTTAGCTGCATGAAAAACTGGCAGCATTTCTATTTCATGAAACTCATCACCAATTAAACGGCAGGGATTAGCTGATTCACCTGCTAAATTAGCTGCTGTTTGCCCAATTATGCTAATTGCATGAATTGCATTTTCTTGTTTCAACTGCCGCATTAAATTAATATATGGTTTTTGAGCATCACGCAATTCATCTAAATGCTCTCCCAACAAAAATTTATAGTAGCAATAATTAATGCTGCTCTTAGCTGCATATTCCCGATCATTAACTGCTAAACTCATGTCAATAGCTTCTACAAAAGCGGGAATTGTTGCTTGAGCATGTTCTTGCCAGTTGCGGACATAGGCATTAAATATAGTGACAACCTTGCATTTTAGTTCTGTGTTTGTAAATCGAGCCATTAACTTCATTGCTAACTGGCCAAATTCATACCCAGTTTTAATATCTCCCAATGCTCCACACAGTAACCAGCTATAAAGAGCATACCCGTAAGCCGCCTGTGGAGAATTACCAAATCGTACACTCAAATTAACTATTTTAAATGTGACGAGTGAGAACAGATTTGGAGTTGTCAAATAAGCAGGAACAAGAATACTAGTTAAAATTTGGATTGCCGCAATTTTATAGGGATCTGTCATCTCTGGCAATTGAGCTAAATTATCAATGCCTTGTGCTTTGATCAGCATTTTTGCCACCAGAGAATTCCCTAGAATATTCAATTGCCCTGTTTCTTTCGGCAAAGCAATACCTAGTCTTTTTAAAGTGAATGCAGCAGTATTAACTGCCTCTACCATTTGATTGTGAGAGATAAAATACTGAATTTGAATTTCGTAGACTTTGATTTTATCAAGAGGTTTTTTCGCTTTGGTTAAAACAATCTCTGATAGTTGTTGAACTTGATTAAAGTTTCCCGATAAATATTCAGCTTCTATCAGTTCTAGATGTAAATTTAAGGCTAAATCGTAGTTAGTAGACCAAACTGTTTTTGGTAGCAGTCCTAATCCTAAATTTAAATAGTTAACAGCATCTGCATAAGCTGTTGATTTTTTGGCTTTAGTACCAGCAATTACATTGAGTGCGGCTAAATGTTCTTTATCTGTGGCTTGAGTAATTAATTCCCATCCCAGATTAAGCTGATTAACAATATCAAAGATATTTTCTGCAAGTGCAGAATCAGGAGTTTTCTGTAATAATAAGCGACCAATGCTCAAATGCGTCTTTTGCTTTTGGTCATTAGGTATTAGAGAATATGCGGCTTGTTGGATGCGATCGCCTAAAAATTTGTAGGTAATGTTCTCTGTATCTAATACTGGTAAAATTACATTTGATTGCAGTGCCTCCCACAAAATATCAGCCGTATCTTGTAACGATGTTTTGTTGGCGATCGCTAAATTATTTAGTGTAAATTGATTACCAATACAAGCTGCTAATTTTAAAACTTGTAGGGTTACATCTGGTAGTTGTTGTAAAGTTTTAATCGCAGCTTCCACCACTCTCAAATCAGTCACTGAAATTGCTTGAATTTGCTGAAGATTCCACTTCCACTGTCTATTAGCAAAGTCAAACTCTAATAAACCTGATTTGTCTATTTGTTGCAGTATTTGAGTGATTAATAAAGGATTACCTTGAGTTTTGTGATAAATTAATTGCGCTAATTCTCTGATTCTTTCATGATTTTTATGATGTGAATGAAAACTTTGAAGTGTTAAGGTAGCATTGAAGCTATCACTGATTAATTCACATATATCCTCAACACTTAATTGCTGAAGCTCAATGTTATGCACCACAGCTTTGCGGAAGTGAATTTTTTCAATTGTAGTAATAGTAGTATGAGTCGAGTAAACTTCACTATCTCGGTACGCACCGATTAACAATAAACCTTTAATATTGCTATAGCAGATTATGTTTTCAATTAATTGCAGTGATGCTGTATCTGCCCATTGCAAGTTATCTAAAAACAAAACTAATGGGTGTTCTGTTTTAGTAAACACCTCTAACAATTTTTGTAAAACTTCAAGATTGTGAGACAGAGCATTACCTATTTCTCCGACAGAATCTTGACAACCAATAATTTGTTTTATTTCGGGAATGATATCAATAATTAGTTGACTATTCGTCCCTAATGCGGTTGTAATTTTTGATTGCCAAGCCGAAATTTTTTCCGAGATTTCTGTTAATATTTGGTTGATTAATTCTTGAATAGCCTGAATAAATCCAGCGTAGGGAATATGTTGCTGTAACTGCTCAAACTCACCAGAAATAAAATATCCTTTTTGTTGAGAGATGAATTGAGCAATTTCATTGATTACACTAGTTTTACCAATTCCAGAGCTACCAGAAACTAAAATCATTTCTGTGCTACCAGCAGCTACTCGATAAAATGCGTCTAGGAGCGATCGCACTTCCTGAATGCGTCCATAAAGTTTTGGAGGAATTTGAAAGCGAGCGAATTGATCTAATTCTCCCACATTTAATTCTGTAATTTTCCCCTGACATTGCAACTGATATAAGCAAGTTTCTAAGTCTGCTTTTAACCCTAAAGCATTTTGATATCTATCTTCAGGATTTTTTGCCATTAACTTCATGACAATATCCGACACTGGTTGCGGAATTTCTGAGTCAACCTCGTGCGGTGTTAAAGGAGTTTTGGCAATATGACATTGTATCAACTCCCCAGCATTAGTAGTTGTAAAAGGTAACTGACCAGTCAACATTTCATAGCAAGTCACACCAAGCGCATAAAAATCTGTACGGTAGTCTACTGGCAGATTTTGTGTTGCGGTTTGCTCTGGTGAAATATAAGCTAAAGTTCCTACTAGTTTTTCTGGATGGCTCATGCAAGGATTTTCTTTTGACAGTTGCACAGCCAAGCTGAAATCAATTAACTTTACTGTCAAACTCTCTGGTGCTAAAAGAATATTGTGGGGGTTAATATCTCTATGGATAATCTGCTTTGCCTGAATGCTATGTAAAATTTCCGCTAATTGAATCGCAACAGAAAGAAAGGTCAATACTGGCAATTTTCCTAAAGTTAATAATTGGTAAAAAGATATCCCCCAAATATCTTCTAAGATTAATGCTGAACTATTACCATATTTTTCTAAACTATCAGCTTTGATAATTCCTTTGACATTTGCTAAAGCTTGAAGAATTGTATATTCATGGTGCAAACTTGTAATTTCTTCAAGTGTCGGATGTTTAGCCCTGGTAGTTTTAATAATAAATGTGGAGAAATCTGACGCACGACGACACCGATAGATAGAGGTATCTACACTTTCATACAGATATTCATTGAGTAAGTAACCAGAGAGATTGGCAACCATCTTTTTTGTTAATTTCAATTATTAGCTGAAATTTTTCTTGCCAATTATGAAGATATGATAATTTTACTTATTCATGTTAATAGTGACATAAAACTTTACATCAATAGTTCTATAGCTTACTTTAGCTGATCATCAGTTATATGATTAAATCAATAAACATCAATTTTTTTGACAGTATGTTATTGAACTTAGAAAAAATTATTTAATAGTATAATTACTCATTTATAAGAAAGTAACCCTGAGAGATTTTGAAAGTTAAATGGGTAATTAAAGAAGACTAGTAGACAGACTATTTTAAGGCGATGATCAGAAGTGCGTAGAAGCTCTGGTTCTGGTCGCTAGACATCACCTCTAGTAAAGTAATATAGCAATCCTACGTGAGTTGTAAAAATTGAGAGGCTCAGATCCCCGACTTCTTTGAGAAGTCGGGGATCTCGTTGTTCACAAATAATTTAGGACTGCTATAGATGCGATCGCCACAACTCAATACTGCATCAGCAAAATAAATTAAGTCAATTTTAATCAGCAAAAAGCCTTTTGACTTTCTCATTTCAGTATAATTAGCAAGCAAAAAGAGATATTACTTTCTCAAAAAGTCTTTTAACTTTCTCATTTCGGTATAATTAGCAAGTAAAAAGAGATTTTGCTTTCTCAAAAAGTCTTTTGACTTTCTCATTTCGGTATAATTAGCAAGCAAAAAGAGATATTACTTTCTCAAAAAGTCTTTTGACTTTCTCATTTCGGTATAATTAGCAAACAAACGGCAGTTCATTTTCTCATTTCAGTAATTTATACACTTATAACAGGATAACTATGTAGCAAAAGCCATTGCAGATTTGCCAAAATTCTCTCAAGCTGATCAATACGAATATTTTTTAAAGTAAATAATATTGACTGTATTGTATGAAAAGGTGTGCATAATGGCTCGGAGAAAAAGAACTTCTGTAGTGTTAGAAAAAGCAGAGCTTCGTGCGGCTGGGATGAACTCAATTGATCCAAATTTAGATGTAGGTAATGGACTTACCCTGCTTGCTTTCTCCAACCTAATAGAGACGATGCGAACTCAAGAAAATGCCTATAACACTGCTCTTTCGCATTTAGATAAGTTATATAGTGAAATGCTGCAAACAGAGCGCGAGTTGGCAGACATGATAGAATCCCCAATCGCCAGCAATAACAGATCACTGAAGCAGACTAATTGATTAGTGTGTAGATGTGTGACAAAAATTTTAGAAAAAGGCAATCCTCGTCTTGTAGTGTTTTTTGTAACGACACAGAGAGCGCAGTCCCTAAATCTAATACACTATATACGTAAGTTGCCTATATTTTTTTTACCTATGGTTCATAGTCCTGACTTACTCGCAGACCTCTACAACGCTTTTAACCCCTTTGAACCGTTACCAGCAAACGATACAAGATATGTAGATTGTCAAGATGTGCGAGGAGATGCGGATATTTTGAATGAGTTGGGAAATCGAATCAAACTGGCGAGTACAAATACTTGTCAATTGTATACAGGTCATAAGGGTGCGGGGAAATCGACTGAACTACTTAGGTTAAAGAAATATTTAGAAAATCGGCAAGTTTATGTAGTGTATTTTGCGGCTGATGAAGAGGATATTGATTCAGAAGACACCCAATATACAGATATACTCCTCGCCTGTACTCGGCGATTGCTCAAAGATTTAGACAAAATTGCTAATCCTAGTCCTATTCTCGATTGGCTAAAAAACTGCTGGCAAGATTTAAAAGATTTGGTGCAAATGCCCCTAGAATTTGAAAATATGTCAGTAGAGATGCAACTTTCCCAGTTTGCCAAACTGACTGCAAATTTAAGAGCAGTTCCCCAGTTACGCCAACAAATTCGCCAAAAAATTAATCCCCACACTGTCACGTTAACTCAGGCGTTGAATGTTTTTTTGGCAGATGCAAAACGAAATTTACCCAACGGGTACACTAAACTGGCGGTAATTGTCGATAGCTTAGACCGGATGGTGTTAGTTAAAGATGGCGACAACACCAACTATGAGGAAGTTTTTTTAGACCGCAGCGAACAACTCAAATCTTTGGATTGCCATTTGATTTATACTCTCCCCATTTCAATGGTTTATTCTAGAAGAGCTACAGACTTGAGAGATATCTATGGTGATTGCTTGCTTTTACCGATGATTATGGTGAAGACTCCTGATGAGGAAGTTTATCAGCCAGGACTGAATAAGGTTAAAGAAGTAATTAGCAAGAGAATCCGACAAATAGCACCAGAATTATCACTAGAAAAAGACATTTTTGATAATTCCCTGATATTAGAAAAACTCTGTTTAATGAGTGGAGGTCACGTCAGGAATTTGCTATTGTTAACTCAAGATGCCATTGGACGGACTGAAGAGTTACCGATTACGGAAAATGCTGTTAGGCGAGCAATTACTGAAGCTAGAGATACCTATCGCCGCACCGTGGAAAATCATCAATGGTGTCTGTTAGCAGAAGTTTCCCGTTCTAAGCGCATTATTAATGATGACCAATATCGCAGCTTGATGTATAACCGTTGTCTATTAGAATATCGCTATCTAGATGATGAAGGAGAGATACAGCGTTGGTATGATATTCATCCATTGATTCAAGGTATACCAGAATTTAAAGAAGCTGTAGCAAAACTTCTATGAACCCAAATTTAGATGCTTGGGATGACGATTTACCCCCTGAACCGGAAGCAGCCTATCAAGATTTGGTTCGCGCATTGAAGCGAAAATCAGGTTTTGGTTTATATTTTGTACAATGCACACCCGTAGAAGCAGACCGTTTAATTACCAAACTTCCCCAGGATATTCCCCAGAAACATATAGAGGCTTTGCACTTAGTTGAATCGATTGATAATTTATATCAGCGAGTGACTGAGTTTGTCAAAGATAAGCAAGTTGATATTTTATTGATTAAAGGTCTGGAATATTCTTTATATAAGTATGAGAAAAGAACATTTGGCGCAATTACAGAAAGTAAATTTAGTGATTTAGTGAGTGTTCCCCATATTTTAAATCATCTAAATCAACAACGGGAACGCTTTAGAGACGATTTACCATTTTGTTTTGTATTTCTTTTGCGGACATTTTCTATCAACTATTTAATTCACCGCGCCCCAGATTTTTTTGATTGGCGTTCGGGAGTATTTGAATTACCAACGACTCCAGAATTGCTGGAACAAGAATCAACTCGTCTACTAGATAAAACAGATGATGCGGAATATTTGAAACTCAGCCCCGAAGAAAGGATAGAGAAAATCTTGGAAATTCAAGACTTGCTGGCAGAAAGACACCAGACAGAAAGTCATAAGGCTAGTTTACTACGTGAACTGGGTAGGTTATTAGATTCTGCTGATGAATATGAAGATGCGATCACTTTCTATGACAAAGCCTTGTCCATCCAACCTGATTACCACTTCGCTTGGAACAACCGGGGGAATGCGTTACGGAATTTAGGACGCAATGAAGATGCGCTCGCTTCCTATGACAAAGCCTTGTCCATCCAACCTGATTACCACCAAGCTTGGTACAACCGGGGGAATGCGTTACGGAATTTAGGACGCAATGAAGATGCGCTCGCTTCCTATGACAAAGCCTTGTCCATCCAACCTGATTACCACCAAGCTTGGTACAACCGGGGGAATGCGCTATTTAATTTAGGACGCAATGAAGATGCGCTCGCTTCCTATGACAAAGCCTTGTCCTTTCAACCTGATGACCACTTCGCTTGGAACCTCCGGGGGATTGCGTTACGGAATTTAGGACGCAATGAAGATGCGCTCGCTTCCTATGACAAAGCCTTGTCCTTTCAACCTGATTTCCACTACGCTTGGTACAACAAAGCTTGCTGTTATGCACTTCAAGGTAATATTGAGCAGACATTAGAAACGCTACAACACGCAATCCGTCTAAGTCCTGACAAATATCGAGAAATGGCAAAAACTGACTCAGATTTTGATAGCATTCGTGAAGATGAGCGGTTTCAAATGTTGATTCAAGGATAGTGATGTCCAGATACCGGACATAACGCCCACAGCTAAGGTGCAAGCTCCCTTAGTCAAATTAATCAGGATGAAATTTGCCACGCAAGTAACAAGGTTGCTGTTTAGATAATTACTGAAGAGTTAGACTGATTCTGAGGACGCAAGTAAACAAGATCAAATCACTTGCTTACAGATGCGCCCTCATCAACTAGAGTGAAAGAATCTCCAGAGAGACTAGTACTCATCATCGCGGAGAACAAAGCCAGATTCTTTATTAAGGAATCCTGCCAGCTGCTTAATCAGACCGCGAAGGCGATTAAACTTGTGGTCTAATCGCTTGTCAAAATCATGGATGCGATATTCGTAATGTTCTTTCTTACCTTGATACTCGGTCAAGTGAACATCTAAATTTTTTTCGATAGTATACAAACGAATATTGACGCTGTCCTTGAGTTGATCAACAGCAGATAAAACAGTAGTTTCAACTCTTGTAATTCTGGCATTAATATTAGATTCAACTTGGGCAAGTCGGTAGACAGCACCAAACAGCATAAATAACAGAGAAAAAACAGTTAAAGCATTGTTGATGTCAATTTTCATGCTTTTCTATCTGGGAACTGCTTCCCATATTTGTACTTTGCAATGCCCAACAGGAAATGCAAGGGTAAATTGCAATTGATAGTTAACAACAGTAGGCAGAATAAAAACCTTCAAAACCTGATTAGGCAACCGATAGCGCCAACCCACCTCAGCCATACCTAATTGAATGCTGGCCATCTGAGAAAGATAGCCAGCAGTTAAAGAGCGATTTTTATGAGTGGTGCTAGGAAGAATGGCAATAATGGGATAGCTAAACTTTGCAGTAAAAACAGTCCCCTGATTGCCAGACACAGTTTGATTAACCCGTGGCATCCACAGGTAATCAGTACTGAAATTGTTGTAAC
>JAGKSW010000132.1 GCA_018993265.1 Nostoc sp. TH1S01 | reverse complement strand
TACGGGGGAGTGGCTCAAGTAACTGGTCAACATTTTGCGCTGCTGCTATGAGAGATTCAGTTGTTAGTGGGATTTGAAAGGGAAATGGTGTGGCCAGCGTTGCCAGCACAGGCATCTCTATTTGTTTGTGCAACCGTTTGAGAACATGATGAGGGCTGGTTTTGGTTATCGAGTGCCAGAATCGTTTAATCGTTTGTAAAAGCTTGATAAACCAGCTATTGTTTTTACTCTTAGTCTGCCTGTAATCTTCTTGCGGTAAAGAACGCCGAGCGTTGTCAAGATGTTGCCCTATCTGCTGGTAAGCTTCTACTGGAAATCCAGAGTAGTCGCGTGAATATTCTAATGGTGATGATGGCTGAATTTCAAAGGTCTTGATTGCCGACTCAAGTGATTGTATATCTCGGCGTAGCTCCTCTAATAATTGTTCATCAACACTTTTCTGTTGAAGCTGCTCTGAGTCTTGTTTTTTGTAAAATTCTATTTGTCGAACACCTGCTAACAATTGTTGCTGTGCTGATGACCATTCATCGTAATTAAACGTTTCTTTGGCTAACCAGTCGAGTGCAGCTTGCAAACTAGGTAACACTTGACTATCAACTAAATCCCTTGACCCTCCTGATAAGTAGAAACGGTCAGAGGTTAAGTTACTGGCTAAGATTTTCTCAACGTTCTTTACAGCAAAATTGTTAGTGCTTGTCACCACAGTTAGGTTGCTTTTATCTTGAAGAGTTGTTGCTAATTCTACGGCTCGACTTACCACTTGCTGCGCTATCTCATGTAACAACAGTGTGGTCTTGCCATTCCCCGGTGGGCCAATCACAGCAGTAACAGGTTGTTCTTGGGAATGTTTGAGAGCTTGTGCTTGATAGTCATCGGGGTGTGAGTTGGGGAAAGCACCCAAAAAAATTACTTCATGCCGAGGTGCTTTTGGTTGTCCAAACAGGTATTCATAAGCTGGGTGTCCTGGTCTTGCCCAAGGAAAATAATTTTGTTCGCTGATTTTTTGAAAATCTTTTTTGAGGTTGTAATTAAAAGGAGCGTATTCAAAATCCAACAAATAAGGTAGAAGTTTTGACCGCACGGGAAACGGCGGTATTTCAATCAGTCCCAGAAAATCCTGTAGCGTCTTAAAAGTACGATTGAAGGTAGTTTCCAGAAAAACTTTCAGCCCTTCCTTTGTGACTAGGGACTCAGCCGCTTCTTCCTCTAGCCCGTACCATTCCATCAAATTTGGAATAATAGGCTGAAATTCATACTGGTTTAAATCCCATCCGCTACTACGATAATTGCCCTCAAAGATAGGAGAAATGTTGATGGTGAACAATGGGCGGAATTGACGGCGATTCGATTCAACTATATAAAGCTGCGGGAAAGCTACAGCAATTGATGGTAATTTGGATTGAGTTTTATTCTTTGAGCTTTTAAAGGGTTGCTTTAGTTCTTTAAATAAAGACTCGTCTATTAATAATTTATCGCCTACCAGATTTACAAGAGAGTCCCAGATATTTGGTTGTTCCGAATCGTCAGCTTCTACTTTGGCATTACTCAAATTTTCGATGTGGATGTAATCTAACCAAGCTTTGAGTAATGCTCGAATCTGTGAATCTGAAGCCATCTCTGTTTCTCCCTCTGCACCTAAAGTTGATCACAGATTTTTCAAACTATTCGTAGAGATTACCTGAAAATTCACTTCCCGTCACTCATCCGCAAGTAAGGCTTCTAGCTTATTTAGAAGGTTTACTAGCTGTTTTTGCTTTTTAGGTTCTTTCCATAGCTGACGCTTTTTAATGCGCTGGGTGATATCTTTTAGCCGTTCTGGTACTTGGTCAGGTGTTTTAGATGATGGTGTTTCAGAAGGTGTGCTGGCTTGAATTTGTTCTTTGATTTGGCTTAAAGACCAATCGTTAGCTATTGCTTGTGACAAGAGTTGTTTTCGCAATTCGTCATCTTTTACTCGTGCCAATGCTTGGGCTTTCGTATATTCCAGCTTGCCTTCTCGCAGTGCTGTCAAAATTTCTTCTGGCAGATTGAGCAACGGTAAACGCTTGGTAGTGAATGATAGCCAATTCATCAGTCCCAGGCTCTCAAATACCTGTTCTACTGTCTTTGATTGCTCCAAATCCACTTTAGGAGAAACGTTTCTCCTAGATTCTGTCTCCTCATCCAAATTGTCAGAAATGCTGTCAACAGATTCTGCCTCCTCTGAGTTAGGAGAAACGTTTCTCCTAGATTCATCTAATGAATCTGTTTGCTGTTGTTCTCCTTTATTGTGAGTGTTTTTCATGCGGTACAGCAAGGATTTGACAGCTTCTACATCGCAATGCAGCCGGATTGCTAACAGGTGCAAGATACCTTCAGTTTCTTCAACTGGGTTTAGGTCTTCTCGTTGCAGGTTTTCAATCAAAGCCAACTGAAATGCTTGGTCATCAGATAGCTCACGCACAACTACTGGTGCAACTTCAAGTTTTGCTTCTTGTCCTGCCCGATATCGTCGTTCTCCTGCTACTAATTCGTATTTTCCTCCGCCTAATGGACGCACCAACAGAGGTTGGAGAATGCCATGCTGTTTAACTGACTCAACTAATTCTTTTAATGCTTGTGGGTCAAAATACTGTCTGGGCTGGTGTGCGGGTAGAACTATATCTTCCAGCTTGACAGTAGTTTCAGTAGCTCTTGATGTTTCTGCATCCGGTGAGTCTAACCAAGGAGCAGGGGGTGGAGTTGTAATTTGTCCTGCAAAGGTTTTCTTAGTTTGCTTACGTTGGATCACAAAGCCTCCAAAGCTAGAGCGATTTCTTCAAGGATATGGACTACAGAATGTTTAGGGTCAAATACTGCTAAGGGCGCACGTTCTTCTGTGGCATCGACAAAAGCGGTGGCTCTGGGAATGGCAGGGAAAATCCGACCCCAAGCTGAAAGTTGTTCTTGGATGGCTGCTAATGCTCGTTTATCGGCTGAGTTCTGATTTGCATACCGCGTAGGAACAAACCCGGCTATTTGGATTAGGCGGTTGGCTTTATTTTTTACGTGAGTGATAGTTTGTAAAAGCTCGTCTGTTCCCTCAAAGGCTTTGAGATGGGTTTCTACGGGGACGAGTACGTGTGTGGCCGCAACTAAGGAGATATAAGAAAGCAATCCTAAACTGGGGGGACAATCTATAAGGATGAAGTTGTATTCATCTAAAACCGAGTCAACGGCTTCCTTGAGGCGTAAGTCGCGCATGGCAGCACTTACTAACTGCATTTCTGCCCCACTCAGGACTCGGTTAGCAGGAACTAAGTCCATACCGTGAATGCCCTCATGAATCGGTAAGGGCTGCTCGTCAATAATGGCATCGCCAATAGTTTTTTGTAACTGAGATGGCACTAACCCCATGAATTTGGTCAAGGACGCTTGGGGGTCTATGTCGATGAGGAGAACGCGGTGTTCTCGTTTTGCTAGGTGGTATCCCAGGTTTTGGGTCAGTGTCGATTTGGCGACACCACCCGCCTGATTAAACAGGGCAATAATACGGCATTGCTTGTCAGAAGTTGACACTGGATGAAGTTCCTAGTAGATACGTTAACGTTTGGTCAACCGGCTCGGTTTTTGTTTTCAATTTTTTGATTGAATTCTAATGAGAGAATTACTGCTTTGGAAATATTATCTCTAAATCTAGGGGACTGCGGACAGCTTGAAAAGCTATCAATTTCTTTACCTGCACCCCTTGTAGAAAGTGATGAATAAAATAAATTAATATTTTTTCAAATTAATTGATGATAAAAATCTAAAAAGCCAAATAAATCGTACCTTATTTTATTAGAAACCTCACGAGAGTTTGACAACCTGTGGCTTCTAGCGCAGGAGAGAATGTCACCTGTGTGTGCAGTGAGTGGTCAAAAGTAGCTGGTAGGGGTGCATCATGGAGAAAAACTATACATTTAAATTCAATTCTTCTACTGCCTTAGAAGCCCTAAAAGTTGGTAAATACGACCCTATTAACTTTTACGAAGCGCGTTTAGACCTGTTTAACCTCTCGGTAATGGCAGACTATGATCAGCTAATTTGCCTGCCCACACTAACTGCTATTGACAAATACTGGTATCAGATTGAAACAGCCCGAAAGGTACTTAGACAACTTGGTGGACGCGCATTACTAGCAGATGAAGTCGGATTGGGCAAAACCATTGAGGCAGGACTAATCATAGCCGAATACTTAGCTAGAGGTATGGTACAGTCCATGCTGGTGCTAACTCCCGCATCCCTGGTTTCTCAATGGCAATCAGAGTTAAGTGACAAATTTAATATTTCTACTATCACCACAGATAACCGTGACCCTCAACAACCGATAGACTCTTTCTGGACAGATAATCCGCGCATTATCGCTTCATTAAACACGGCTAAGTCTGCTAAACATTATCCTCACGTCACCAGTCGCACTTGGGACTTGGTTGTTGTTGATGAAGCCCACCACCTGAAAAATCGCACTACCCTAAACTGGAAACTGGTTAATGCCCTCAATAAGCGGTTTATCCTCATGCTCACTGCTACGCCAGTGCAGAACTCCCTTGTTGAACTGTTTAATCTGCTAACCCTCCTCAAGCCAGGATTATTACAAACAGAAGCCGCTTTTAAAAAAGAATACGTCGATTCTAGGAATGGACGAGTCCCGAAAAATCCAGAAAAATTACGCTCTCTGATGCGGGAAGTCATGGTACGAAATACCCGCGCCCTAGTAGATGTTAAACTACCCAAACGCTTCGCCACCACAATTACCGTTATCCCGGCTTCCGGCGAGGAGAAACTTTACCAGGATTTGAGCGAGTATCTGCGTTCTTCAGAGTCCAAGCTAGACAGACTTTCCCGCACCAATTTGCTAATGCGTGCTGGTTCATCTCCTGGTGCTTTGGCTGACTCCCTTAAGCAATTGACTCTTCGCATACCTGATGAAGAACTGAAGTCTTTGGCAAGACGGGCTACCCAAGTAAAGCAGGTCGAGAAAGCAAAAGCTTTGGTAGAAATGCTCATCAAATCTCGCCAGAAAACTTTGGTCTTTACAACCCATAAAGCAACTAGCACTTATTTAGCCAAAACTTTGCAAGCAGCAAATATCCCCTTTGCGGAATTTCAAGGTGGGATGTCCCTTAAACAGAAAGATGAGGCGATCGCCTCATTTCGAGATACTGTTTCTGTACTGCTGGCATCTGAAACAGGTGGAGAGGGACGTAACATACAGTTTGCCAATGCGATTGTTAATTATGACCTGCCCTGGAACCCAATGAAAATTGAACAGCGCATTGGTCGTATTCACCGCATTGGACAAACGCAAGATGTTTTTATTTTTAACTTTTGTCTCAAGGGCAGTATCGAAGAATATATTCTGCGGATATTGCACGACAAAATTAATATGTTTGAACTTGTCGTTGGGGAAATTGAAACAATTTTAGGGAATGTGGATGATGAATTTGACTTTAGTGAAATTGTCATGGATATCTGGCTTAAGCATCAAGTCAAACCCGAATTAGATACAGCTTTCGAGCAATTGGCAGATAATTTGTTGAAAGCCAAAAACCAATATCAGCAAACTCAAGAACTGGATGAACAGATTTTTGGCGAAGATTTTGAAGCTTAAAATATTGATTTGATTAAATATGATTTCAGATCCAATTATCGCTACATTAGAAAAAATTGTTTCTTTGCATGACGGAATAGCCGAACCTGCTAGTGAACACATTTTAAATGTGTTGTTAACAGAAAATATCGCATCGCTACTTTCGCTACCCGAAGAAGTTACTTTTACCACTAAAGTTGATGTACCTCAAAGTGTTTTCGTTACCTATCATTCAGAAGTATTAAATAAGTTATCTGACCTATTAGCTACTAAAGGACTTATTACTGCCTTGGGCATAAAATTCGATGGCTATTTAAAAACTACAGGATTTGAAAAGAGCATAGCAGAGAAATTTGTAGTGCAAAATGGTTTAATTCGTTTTTTAGATGCTAAACCAGAAACAACTCGTTACATCTTGTGTAATGTGGCTTATACAGCAAATGCAGATGAAAAAAGAATTGGTTTAGTTTCATTTATTATCAATGAACTAACAGGAGTGACACCAGTAGAAATTGGTGATGCTTTATTCTGGGAGTCTGACAGAATTTCTATCGATAATCAAGAAACACCATTATCTATGCCTCTTGATGAGTTGTTGAAATTAATCGAACATCAAAGTGCAATATTGATTGGAAAATCCCTTGATAACTGGCAGGCTAAATTAGCGAGAGCAAAAGCCAGAGATGAAGACAGACTCAAAGCTTATTACAATACCATTAGTTCAGAAATTCGCAACAAAATTGAGTTAAAACATTTGGTGGGTGATGAAAAAGATAAGGAAGTAGCACGAATTGAAGCCACCGAAAGAGAATTATCAAGAAAATTGTTAGATATCCAAGAGCGTTATGCAATGAGTGTAGAAGCTTGGTTACACAGTGCCATGATTCTTCATCTACCTACCGTACATATTCAATGTGAATTACAACGAAAGAAAGCAAAACGAACTGTAACAGCAGTTTGGAATCCGTTCACTAAAATTATTGAACCGCTACGCTGCTCCTTATCAGGAGAACCTGTTTATGATTTCTATTTAGATGACAAGGAAGCTAAAATTATCTCATCGACATTATGGAGAAAGTAATTGCTAAAACGTATTGAGAATAAAAGTAAGAATTAAGCAATGGCTCAAGACAAAGTGCAAAAGTTAATTCAACAAGCCGAAAAATTGAACTACTTGGAGCAACTGCATTTGCTAGAACTATTACAAGAGGTAGTTCGGAAAAATCATCCGGTTGCACGCTTGGCGAAACTTCAAGCAAACCGCGAAGAAATTTTTAAGATTGCTGCTAAATATGGCATTTTAAATATAAGAGTGTTTGGCTTAGGGATGCAGCCAGAAACTGAAGGCTCAAATGAAGTAGTTTTTATTGTTGATGTAGAGCCAAAACGAGGTATATTTGCTCAATCTAATTTTTTATTAGATTTACAAGAATTACTTGGTTTTAAAGACGTGTATCTCGCTGCTAATGAGAAAAGTATTAGAAAACCTTTCCGCAAGGAAATGTTAGAAACAGCAGTGCCGTTATAGATGCCCTGTATATTTTGGGATAGATGCTATGACAACCAATTTACCGATGAAATTTTCACACTTGCCCCAAAGTTTACCATTAGATGGTGCTGTCCGCATCGAGCTAGTAGAAGGAGTGCTTATATTTCGAGCTTCCAGCTTAGTAAAGGGGCGAATTGAAGCATTATTAATTAAGCAAAAAGAATTCGCACTAACTCCAGATGAAGAAAAAGAATTAGATGAATATGAAGAATTAGACGATTATCTGAGTTTGGTTAATCGGATGAGCAGAAATAGAAGCAGTTAAAAAACTATATACTAAAGGTGAAAATAAAAATGAATATTAAAAATAAAGCCTCATAAGTACGGGAATTATTTTTTTGTCGGTAATCTCAGGTAACTAGAATTAGCTAGCTATAAAACCAAGCGATTAGTTGAACACATTGGCAATATAAAGAAATTCGCTCCGCCTTAGAGACAAAAAAACTGGACAAAATCATGAATAGAACAATCACCTCTGAAATCGTGGTTGCTTATGGCCAATGTCCTCGCAAGGCTTATCTGCTGTTGCACTCCAATGAGACAGGTAGAACCAACGAATATATATGTCTTCTTGAGAAGCAAAAGTTCATCAACCAGAACGCCTACTTAGATAGCTTGAGTCAGCAGTATCCCGATGTGCGACCTTACAACAGCACAAACTTGAAAACCGGGAGCAGTTTCCTCATTAATGGAATACTTCAAAGTAGAATTTTTGAAGCAGGTTGCAGCATTCTAGCAAAAGTGGCATTACCATCATCACTTGGTGAATACAGCTATGAGCCAGCCATTTTTGTTGGAACATACCAAATTTATAGTGATCAGAAGTTGGAGTTAATCTTTGTCAGCTATGTTTTGGAGCAAGTTCAGGGTCAATCTTCTGCAATAGGCAGAATTATCGGTACAGAGCTAAAACCACACAAGGTCAGTCTGAAGAATGGCTACAAAATTTTGACACCTATACTCCAAGACTTACAAGAATTGATTCAAGCTAAGTCCCCGGAACCGCCACCTTTGGTCTTAAACAAGCATTGTCCATACTGCCAATTTGAACATTTATGCCGAGGACAAGCGGAAAAAGATGACAATTTGAGTTTACTGGATCGTGCTACGGCCAAATCGCTTCAGCAATACGAAAAAAAAGGTATATTTACGGTCAAGCAGCTTTCCTATTTGTATAAACCCCGACGACGCAACAAGCGTGCTAAGAACCTAGCATTACCGTTACATAAGCTAGAACTGCAAGCTTTGGCAATAAGAACAGGCAAGACCTATCTCCAAGAATTACCTAAACTAACCACAGAGCCTGTTGAACTATTCTTGGATATTGAAGGCATTCCTGACCAGCAATACAATTATCTCATCGGATTGCTTGTCTGTGGTAAAACAACCCCATGCAAGTATTATTCTTTTTGGGCTAATACTTGTGAGGATGAAGCCCTGATATGGCAACAATTTACAGAAGAAATCAACCATTATCCTGGCGCTCCCATCTATCATTATGGGGACTACGAGGTGCGTGCGCTTGCTAAACTAGCAAGACGCTATGGAGCGGATATTGAGGACATTAATCACCGCCTCATTAACGTCAATACCTACATTTATGGTTTGGTGTACTTCCCGGTTTACTCCAATAGCTTGAAAGACATCGGCAAGTTTATTGGAGCCACCTGGACATCACCAGATGCCTCTGGAATGCAAAGTATTGTTTGGCGTTGCCATTGGGACAATACCCAAGATACCAAATATAGAAATCTGTTAATCACTTACAATCAAGACGATTGCCTAGCTCTCAAATTATTAACTAATGAGCTTTGTAGAATCAAGAATTTTGCTGACGCACTGCCAGAAGTTGATTTTGCCGATCAGCCCAAACAATGGGCATCAGAGGGTAGCACTGAGCTTCATAATCAGTTTGAAACAATTTTAAAACTTGCCCATGCTGATTATGACAAGAACAAGATTAGTCTGCGGCGAAGCAGGACAAATAATGAGACAAAACCAAAGCGTGGTGGACAAAAGGGACATCCAGGTTCTACCAAATTAATTCCTCCAGCAGATAAAGTTATTTGTGTGCCAATGAGGACAGAATGCCCAGAACACAAAGGTGAACCTCTTGAGGAATCAGAGAGAGTCGGCGAATGCACCATCATTGACCTGATCTTCATAGAGTCGGGAATCAAGAAAACAGTGACAAAATATATAGGAAAGAAGGGGTTTTGTCGAAAATGTCACCGCCACTATAACCCACTTGAAGTGAAATCAAACTATCTAGTATACGGTCATGGTTTTCAAGCATGGGTTGTATACCATAGGCTATTTCTTCGTTTACCATACAAAGTTATCACTCAGACATTGGTGGAT
Source organism: Nostoc sp. TH1S01 (assembly GCA_018993265.1). Lineage (GTDB taxonomy): Bacteria > Cyanobacteriota > Cyanobacteriia > Cyanobacteriales > Nostocaceae > Nostoc_B. Next base: position 4,564 of record JAGKSW010000132.1, on the reverse strand, counting down.
CAGTTTGGCGAGGAAATCAGCGAAGGTACAATTATAAATTTTCTGAGATACTTTAGTACTTATTACTCTGAAACAGAGCGGCTTCTTACTCAAAAAATTTTAGAAAGTCCTTTTGTTCATGTTGATGAAACAAAAATCAACATCCAAGGAGTTGAACAGTATGTATGGGTGTTCACGGATGGAAGCCACGTTGTTTTCAAACTAACCTCAACAAGAGAGGCAGAAGTTGTTCATCAGTTTCTGAGTGGTTATGATGGGACTTTGATTTCAGATTTTTATCCTGGCTATGACTCTGTAAAATGCAAACAACAAAAATGCTGGGTGCATTTAATTCGAGACATTAATGATGATTTATGGAAATCTCCGTTTGATAGTGAATTTAAAGATTTCGTGTTAAAAATGCGAAACCTGATTGTGCCTATTTTGCAAACAGTAGAAGAGTATGGATTAAAGAGAGAATATCTCAATCAATTTAATGCCAATGTTAATGAATTCTATAAAGAGACAATCAATAAAAGCTACAGATCAGACTTAGCAATCAAATACCAAAAGCGATTTGTGCGTTATCAAGACAGTTTGTTTACTTTCCTTAAGCAAGATGGCATCCCCTGGAACAATAATGCGGGAGAGCGGGGGCTTAGACACTTGGCTGTACAAAGAAAGATTTCAGGAAGTTTTTTTGAATCCTTTACTCCTCAATACTTGCTTCTCCTCGGAATAATGCAGACCTGCCGATTCCAAGGTCAGTCGTTACTTAAGTTTCTTTTATCCAAAGAGGTAGAAATATTGAAGGTTACAAAGTAGCCCATGACTGTAAATCTCGCTCCCAAGTCATTGAAATGGCATTGCAATTATTGCGAAAATCTGGTGTTGCAGCGTCATTCTTGAAATTTTGTCGCTTTTAAGCTACGATTTATAATCTATGGCTGATATCGTTCGTCAAAAAACACTGCTTGTCTATGCCAAAGAAGACGGCAAGGAGCCGTACACCGAATGGCTCTTAAGCTTGAAGGACTATGTGATCCGTTCAAGGATAATTCGACGGATAGAGCGACTCAAGCAAGGCAATTACGGGGATTGCAAGACGGTTGGAGATGGCGTGCTTGAACTGAGGTTTTTCTTTGGCAGTGGCTACCGCGTTTACTTTGGTGAATCCGCGAACGATCTGGTGATTCTCCTGTGTGGTGGCGACAAGGACAGCCAGGAGAGGGACATAGAAAAAGCTAAAGAATATTGGCAGGCTTATCAGGAGGAACAGGATGAGCAAGAAACTGAGAAACCATGACGAGGTTGTTCAAGAGCAGCTGCTGAACCCGGAAATGGCTTCAGCGTACCTGGACGTTGCCCTTGAAGAGTACGAGCAGGATGGCGATCTGGGTTTTTTTCTGGAAGCACTACGGAACGTGGTGGAAGCACGTTCGGGGATGACGAGCCTTGCGGAAAAAACGGGTTTGAACCGCCAGAATCTTTACCGAGTCTTGTCGCCAGAAGGCAACCCCGAACTGCGAACCATCAGCCTTATTCTGCATCATCTCGGCTATCGCCTGAGTGTGCAACCAATTCAAAGCTGAAAATTTAAAACGGCTCAGACCATCGCTTAACCAAAACCTCCCCAGAACTCCTATCAGGGCTAACGTGCAGATATTTACTCGTGGTATCTAAACTTGTATGCCCTAAAGTAGCCTGTACCAAATGCACCGGAACACCTTCATCTAAGGCGTGGGTAGCGTGACTGTGCCTAAACCAATGGGCTGAAACATTCATCGCATTCTCTAATTCTGCTGCTGCCGCCGCCCGCTTCACCACTCGGTCAATATGAGAAGGAGCCAAAGGTCTACCCGTAGCACTGGCAAACACAGGCGCATCCTTCAACGCCTCACCGCGCAGTGACATTAACTCCACCCATAGCTCCTGGGGAACATGGACTCTACGAGTCCGCCCACCCTTGCCGTAAACATTAATCTGTCCACCGCCCCCACGAGAAGCGATCGCATCTTTCCACCGCAACCCGCACAACTCAGACACCCGAATTCCAGTTAAATACAAAGTTTTTAAAATTAAGCGATTGCGCTTGTCAGTCGTCGCCGCAATCATCGCATCCACATCCTCCGGTGCAAGAATACGCTCCACCAAGGTATCCTTCGGCTTGGGCAACTTGAACTGTTTAGGAATCGGGCTACGAGAAATCGGCGGTTTCTCCATACTGGTCACATAGGAAAAAAACGCCTTGAGAATATTAAGATGCTTAACCTTAGTCGTGTCTGCCTCTTGCAGAGAATCTAACCATTCCCGAACGTGACGGATCTGAATGTCAGCGATCGCCTCAACGGAAGTAAAACTTAGAAACTTGTGAATGGTATTTTGATAAGAAGCCCTAGTTTTACCGTGATGCACGTCCAACCACTCTTCCACCAACTCAGTCAGCGTTCTCATTTGGGTAACAGGCGTATGATGAGTAGAAACCTACTATTACACTCTATTATCCCTGGAAAGGTTAATCTTTCGTCACCTCATCTACACACTTAACTCAGGCTTATCAATCGCACCGCCCACAACCCTGATTCTTTCGTTGATTGATTAAACTTGCTTATCCTTGCATCACGATGACCACTTACAGGTATGATCCACACCAATAGGATTCGCTGATGTTGGGGCTGCTCTGAGTTGTCTATACTCGCTTCTGTACCCCTGGTTGATAAATCGTTGCTATCAAAACGGATATCATTTTTTTCTGCACCAGCGTCTACACTATGTCTAGACGGAAATCAACTGTAAATAAAACTTACCTCTGTAGTGGTGCGGGGTACTTTTCATGCTATCTTCTGACTGGTTTTATAGGAAAGTTTAATTTATCCTAATTGTTTGCTAAAAATTCAACGACAGTGAGAATCTCAATGCTCCTCCAAGGGTTTAGCACCAGCAAATCATCATCTCCAGTAACAATACATTCTGCTTGACCACTGAGCGCCAATTCCAGATATTTGTTATCTTTTGGATCTCGGCATTCACTAATCTGAGCAGTCACTTCAATAAACTCAACTGTTTCTATTAAATTATCTAGAAGTTCTTGCCGCATTTCTAGCGGGAGATATTTATCAAATTTTGTCCGGTATAAAACCTCTTCGCTCCTCCGAAAAAGCAGCATTAGAAAATATGATGATACCTATATCCTGATCTTGATAAAATGCTTGACGGGGTTTACCTTTACTAAATAAAAATGCACTAATCAGTACATTAGTATCAAAAACAAATCGGCGATTATTCGTCATCATTTAAAATTGATTCTAGGATTTCTGGCGTTAATCCTCGCTCTTGTGCTTCTTGACTAATTTCATCCATCGTATTTCTCAACCGTGCGATGGCTTCTTGTTTGCTCGTTGTCAATTGAGACTGCATAATTGTGGCAATTTTAAGTTGCAATTGTGTACGTTGTTCTTCAGTGGCATTGCGGTATGCTTCTGCTACTTCTAAGGGAACTTTGATGGTAATTTCTTTTTTGGTGATCATGGGCTGTTTACTTCTATAATTTCTTTAGTTTACTAATAATCCAGAAGTATATTAAAGCAAGCAACTTATTTGAATAATTAACTTTTATGGGTATTAAGCGTTGAGTTATAAAAGATACTAGTCTCATGGAATTAACTTAACTAACTCGAATAATATCTATCTACGATGCCTATCTACGGCCCAGATGTAATTAATTTTGAAGGTGTTAATGGTCATCGCTACTGGTTTGACGAGCCTTTCCCTTATACTGGGGTAGCTGACATTGATGAGCGATTAAGCGGCTTTCCTGTTGCCGTCTTCCTACCACAGAATCGACCTGTAGAGCATACGCCTCTGGTGATTGGTTTACAAGGGATGTGCGCCCCTTATGGTTGGAACGCTTTCATCGTGCCAACTCTGACACAGATGGGCATAGCTGTAGCTTTGTTCGATACACCCTTGTCCGGTGAGCGTAGCCTAGTACGTAGCTTCACTGCTGTAGTGGAAAATGAGATTAGGCCATTAATTGAGCGGGGTGTCTGCTTTGACACCAAGCTAATCCTGCAAATCTTTCGCCAGATTGCAGTTGACATCGCTAGAATACGTGATTTCTGCTGTGAACGCTACGGCATCAGCGATAGTCGCTTGGGATTGTTCGGAGTCAGTATGGGAGTTTTACAAGCCGCCTATGCCTTTAGTGCTGATGGTCTTGGAGAACGGCTACTGGGAACAATTGGTCATGCTAATCTCCAGTCTTTTGCTAAAAGCTGGGGATACCTGATTTTACCAGAATTAGCAGCTTCACCCTTTGGTGGACTAGCAGAAGTAATCTTAGAGCGAGTCAAACCAGAGATGAAACCTTTAGTTAAGGTTTTACAGTCAGGACTTACGCAACTGGCACAAATAGTGGGCAGGGCGCAGCCCTACCAGGGGACAATTTAAATCAAACCAAGCACATAAGAATACTTGGGCGTTTTAGTTGCTGAATTAAATAATTAGACAGCAAATTATGCTTGATTTGATAAATAGTTTGACCAGTGGTATAAGCTAAATTCTTTAACCTAAACCAAACTAACAT
>JAGKSW010000131.1 GCA_018993265.1 Nostoc sp. TH1S01 | reverse complement strand
TCTTGAAAATCCTGAAGTTCCCCCTGATAATAATCAAGCCGAGCGATCGCTGCGTTTAGCTGTGACAAAACGTAAAGTTAGTGGTGGTTCCCGTTCGATGGAGCGGTTTCAACATACTGCCAATTTGTTGACGGTGGTGCAGACTTGAGGCAGCGCGTTGGGCGGCTTTGCCGACTTGAAGCGACTGCCGTGTCGCCGTCAAAGTAGGTCTGTCATTGATTTTTTTGCACAGGCTCTAATTGCTGATTCTAATAATTCTCAATCTCACCCTTCGTTGCTTCCACAATATTAGACCTGAATCCTTACATACTAAGCTTGCTGAGGTTACTCCCCAAAAAATAATTTTACTTTACGATTGTGATATTAATAAAAAATCAGAACAAAAAGGTAGTGTATTTCGTAGAACAATGCTTTGTTTAGAGACAAATCCTATAAAAAAAGGAATTGAAAATCTTTTCAGGGAGGTAACATTGAAAAAAGAATTATCAGTAAAGCCAGCTTTTATTGATATAACTTCAGAATATACAAAAACAGAAAGGGGTATAACTGTCACAGTACCAGAAAAGTGGGAAGTTAACAAAGATGAGAAAAAAAATCTTTGCAATTGGTTGTGTACTAACGGAACACAACAAGACTTTCATAATTTCATAGATGTCTTTAAACTAATAGAGGAAATATTAAATTAGTACGAGCGCCTCGTCCATAGGTTTGGTGGAACTTGAAAAGATGCTCTAAAAACATCATGATTTGGTGTTGGGTTACGGCGCGATATACATTTACCATGTTGCTGCGAATATTTCTGGTGCGCCTCCACCCAACCTACAAAAGATGTTGTAGATTAGAATCAACTTCACATAAGTTTAAATTCCAACGGCTTTGTCGAAGCGCAGCATTTCTAAAGAGCGATCGCCATATACCCCTTCAATTTGTTGGCGACAGCAATCTATGGCAAAATCATTCAGTTCTTCTGGTTCAATCCCATACATATCTTGAAATGCTTCTGGTTCTACGCGACAGAAGCGCGGACGGTTGGGGTAAATCCGGCATTCTCTTGTGGTATGGTCGAAATTAATACACCAACCATCTTCACCTACCATACTCAGGTACAGTTCCAACTCTTCTGGCGCGAGATATTCGTCCAAGTCGGGACGGTCGGCGGGGTCGAGATTACAGCAGGCTCCACATTGCTTGACACATTGCCAGTTTGCCATTTTGTGTTTTTTCCTATAATTTTGTTAAGTAAATTAAAAATCACACACCGTTCCCGGATATGATCAATTGCGGGTTTTGCAACTGATTGATTATCGAACTTTTTAAGACAATTGGGAGGAAAGAGAAAAAATGTTAGACGGTATTATTAGCACTTTCACCAGCATCAACTGGGAAGTTATTTTCCAACTGCTTTCTGTTGCATTAATTGTCATTGCTGGCCCAGCTGTAATTTTTGTCCTGGCTTTTCGCAACGGCAACCTGTAAGAGTGTAAAGTGCTGAGTTGTGAGTGCTGAGTGAAACATCAGTATTCATGACTCAGCATTTATGGAATATTTCGGGTGAATCAGGTAAAAATTTTACCAAAAAGTCATATTTTAAGGAACTTACAACCCTGTTTCCTGTTCCCTGTTCTCTGTTCCCTGCTTTATGTATGATAAAGCTTGCAACGCTGTTTGAATAATGGAATCATACTGCGGTTGAGACACATCAACCTCTATTGCCTCTTCACGACTGGTTCCTAACAAGCCGATTGTGCGTTCTGGCTGCATGACTAGGATTTTACCTTCAGGATTTTTAATTCTGAGTTCTGGGAAAGAATTATTTTGATAAATACCACAAGTGTACTGACGTTGCTTGTACTCAAAAGTGGCTCTGAGTGGGTTCGGTGAAGCAGTGTAAAAGATTTGAGATGAGACTTTTGTTAATCTCACGCCGAGTAATTCTAACTCGATGGTAGTGTTGCCGTTAAAAGTGTTTTCGCGCAACTTATAAGCAATATCAACTCGTTGTGGTAAGGGGTAATAATCACGCCAACGCCAAGCGATCGCCTTAATTGTATATTGCTGATTATCAATAGTTTGAGCGAGTGTCACCTTAATATGACCTTTGCCGACAGTTTGCTGTTCGATAACTTGGACATTTGGTGTCCAAAAAACTGGATCAGGGTTATCGATACCGCAAGGATGCAAAGCGTTTAGCTGCTGGAACAGTTGGTAATTGATTTGGTTAAAGTTAGCTTGAGCATCAATCTTGAGGAGTGGCTTGAGGTGTTGCGGTTCTAGACACTGGTTAGCAAAATCAATTAAACGCGATCGCACCAATTCTAAATTTTCTGCTGGTAAAGAAAATCCACCCGCCGCTTTGTGACCGCCGAATTTGCCTAACAAGTCTCGACAATATTCCAACGCTTCAAACACATGAAACTCAGGAATTCCGCGTGCAGAACCGCGTATATGTGTTTCATCTTCATAAGTACCAATAAATACAGGCACACCGTAGCGTTCCACCAAACGGGAGGCGACAATACCAATCACCCCATGATGCCATTCAGGTTGCACAACAACTAATACCCTATCATATTGTAGAGACGTTATATATAACGTCTCTACATAAGCGATCGCTTCTTGTTCAATTTCTTCACACATTTGCTGACGGCTGGTGTTGGTTTGTTCGCACTGCATCGCTCTTGTCAGCGCAATTCCCATGTCATCGGTAGTCAGCAAATCAATCACAGTCTGAGGATCGCCAATACGCCCAACCGCATTAATGCGTGGGCCGAGACGAAAGCCGATATCTTCAGGTTTGAGGGATTTGGGAGTGGGGAGTGAGGAACTGGGGAGTGGGGAGTGGGGAGTGGGGAGTAGGTTAGAAATTCCGCCTTCCTTGGCTTGTACTCCGGCGATTTGAATTAATGCTTGCACTCCTAGTAACTTAGATTTGGGTAAATGCTTTAAACCACGTTTTACCCAACGGCGATTTACACCTGTTAACGGTGCTAAATCTGCAATAGTTCCCAGGGTGAATAATTCTAGCATTGGCTGAATTAAGCCTCTAGTTTCTCCTAACTGTTGTGCGAGACATACCGCCAGAATGTAAGCCACACCAACACCAGCGACACCACGATAAGGTGAAGATTCCGCGATGAGTTTGGGGTTAAGAATAGCATCGGCTGGGGGTAATTGTTGCGGAATGTCGTGGTGGTCGGTGACAATGACTTTTACGCCGAGTTCTTTGGCTCTAGCGATAGGTTCATAAGCAGAGATACCATTATCAACAGTGAGAATTAGTTTGACACCTTCGCTGTGAAATTCTTCGACGATACGTTTATTGATACCGTAACCTTCGTGCATCCGACTAGGAATAGCATAATCTACCTGTGCGCCTAAAGCACGCAGACTCCGCAATAGTAATGCAGTGCTAGTCATACCGTCTGCATCATAGTCTCCACAAATAGCGATTTTACTTTGAGATGCGATCGCCTCTTGCAACAACTCCACACTCATCGCCAAATCTGGAAATTCTTCTAAAGGCGAAGGTAAAACTATCGATTCTGGCTCTAAAAATGCTTGTGCTTGCGCTGGAGTTTCAATCCCACGATTAATTAATAGCTGGCTGATGATGGGGGAGAGATTGATAGAAATTGCCAGTTTTTGAGCTAAATCTATTTTTTGTGGGTAAATTTGCCAACGCTGATTAGGTAAGCGTCTGCGAATTTGTGAACGTTCAGGTAAAGGTCGGTCTAGCACGATGGAAGAAAATGTGATCGCAAAATCTATATTAGCGACTTCTGATATAACAAATGCGATCGCAATAAAGTTAAAAAGGTGTAACTACTTGAAGCTACACCCTTTAATTAACCAAAACCTGACTCTATAAAATAGGTTCAAAATGTTCAACTATCGGAAACGGCTCGTAAAAATGGTGGAGAAGTTGTTTCCATTCCTGATATTCAGGAGAACCTCTAAAGCCGCTTGTATGCGCCTCTAAAGTTTCCCATTTCACCAACAATAAATATTTCCCGCTGACTTCTAAACATTTATGAAGTTCGTGGGATATGTAGCCATTCATAGATGAAATGAGAAATGAGGCTTGTTTGAAAGCGTTTTCAAAATCTTGCTCTGTGCCAGTTTTGACATTGAGCATTACTGCTTCCAGAATCATAATGTAGGATTACAACACGTTTATCCTACCATCATCTTGAATGTAAACCGAGCGATCGCCAGGAACGCGCCAAGTCGGATGCAGTTCTACGCGCAACGTGGCTAAATTAGGTCTAGAAAGATTTGCTTCTATTGACCTACCTGTTTCATCCCAAAATATTAAAGATGTATTTGGCTCTGTACCTTCTATCTGATCTAAGTTTAAAATTTGTCCAGGATTTAGGGAAATCGGGTCAGTAATTGAAGGCTTTTGTAGTTTCAGGACGCGGGGTGTGCTGTTAACTACTTCCACGCGGATACGTTGTCCTGGTATAAATTGAAGTGGAGCTTTGCCACAATCGGAAGCACAAGTTCCAGCCACCGAAATCTTAGAGTCGTTGCTGGCAGTTAATAGCAAAGTAGCGGTAATTAATAAAGCTGATACTAATTTAGACATGGCATCAGAATTTACACAGTTGGCATTGATGTTGATTTGAATACCTCAGCCTAACACCGTACGGAATAATTTGTGTATTAGTGTAAATCCTGATGCGAGAAAAGTGCTGAGTTGAAAGTTCTGAGTGCTGAGATAACACCTCTCATCCTCTCTGCGACTTTGCGACTCTGCGTGAAACACCTCAAAGCTATTTACTTTCTTGCATACTTCTAACTATTTTCGTGACAAGCTTTCTGGGTGTGAATCTTACAGTTTCAGTGAGTAGTTTATTTTTCAAGCCAGGAACAACTACGGTTTTGTTATCAAACAAGGCTTCATAGCCGATTTTGGCTACAGTTTCCGCATCCATAATTTTTTGACCGCTGACAAGTTTCGAGTCTTCCATCGCCGCGCGTTTTTGGAAACCTGATTCTGTCGGCCCTGGACAAAGTGCAGTTACAGACACACCTGTACCTTCTAATTCATTAGCGATCGCTTCTGAAAATGATAATACATAAGCCTTACTTGCATAATAAACCGCCATTAAAGGGCCTGGTTGAAAAGCCGCAGTCGAAGCCAAGTTCAAGATTTTGCCATAACCTTGCTTCACCATATCTTTGAGGAACAGTTTGGTTAAATGAGTCAGACACATCACATTAACTTGCAGCATTTGCAATTCCGCAGTCAAATCTGTTTCGTTAAACAAACCATAGCTGGCAAATCCTGCATTATTGATGAGAATATCAACCTTAATTGATGCTTGTTGTAACTCCGAAAAAATTTCTTCTGGTGCAGATGGATTCGCTAAATCTTTAGCAATAACTTTGACATCAATACCAAACTTACTTTTTAATTCATCTGCCATTTGATAGAGTTTTTGCTCACTTCTGGCAACTAAAACCAAATTGTACTTATCTTGAGCAAATAACTTAACAAATTCATAACCAATCCCACCAGATGCACCAGTAATTAGCGCCGTTTTTTTGCGATCGCCTTGCATAACTTTACCTTAATAAAAATCTAGCAAACAACAACAGTTTGATTATTAATCATGACTAATAAATGACTACAGCAAAATCAATCATGTTTCCTAACACAACATTCAAGGGTCATTGGTCATTTGCCCTTCGTCGAAGAAAATCTGTGACTATAGCAATCCTACGTGAGTTGTAAAAATTGAGAGGCTCAGATCCCCGACTTCTTTGAAAAGTCGGGGATCTCGTTGTTCACAAATGATTTAGGACTGTTATATTGACCATTGATTCTTATCAAAATATTTATCGTTCCTAAGTTGTACTTAGGAACGACTAGTTAAATGACAAGCATTATGACGAGTTGTTTAGAAAGTTTTCACAAACTCGATGAGTACTTTTTTGTCTTCATCAGACAAATCAGAACCAAAAGTATGACCTCTATCTTCAATGAAGTCAGGAGATTTATTCGCTCTCAATAATACGCGGGCGAGTTTACCTTTGATGCCACCTTCTGGCCTTAAGTCTTGGAATAAGTTCCCCAGATTAAGAGAAGTAATTGCTTCTCGCATATTGACGTTTGCCAGCAAGTTTACAGGCATACCTTTAGGTACAGGTAAACGCAATCTTGGATTTGGATCTCCTGGTGGCAAATCTAATTTAGTTTTGCGGTCAGTTCTGCTGATAATGTTTTCACGTTTTTCTGGCCAAAGCAGTTTTTCCATCGCATCGTTATAGGCTTCTATCCGACCTTTCACAGAAGGATCTTCGTTATATAAACCTAAAGTGTTGTTATGGAGAAATGGTGCAGTTGCCCAAATACTAATGAGTGAAGGTGTGCGGTAATATCCTAAGCCGCCTTCTGGTATTTGGAAATTTATTGGTTTAGCTTCGTTGAAGGGATTATACAGCGTTAATTGACCAGGAGAAGGCAGTTCTTTATAAGTTTTAGAAGAAAACTGCTCCCAAATATGGCCTTTAGTAGCGTTGGTTCCTATAGCACGAGAAATGTTAGTACCAAGCAGTGTAACTGGATAGCGTTGGTCATCAGATAAGAAGTTGTGGTCGAGGAAATCACTACTCAGTACTGATTGTTCATACCATTTCTTCGCTTGTTCCGGGTCTGCTGCAATTTCAACAGGTGCCTTTTTACTAGAGTGACAAGACGCACAGGTATCAGCAAAAACTATCTTGCCGCGTTCGAGAACCTTTTCATCTTTGGTTAAGAAAGCGTCACCACCGGGTGCATCTTTGAGGTGCATCGGTTTGATAGTTTTGAGGAATGCTTCTGCATCACCCATCCGTGCTTCTGTTTGTCTCCAGCCTTCGCAATTCTTTCTGGCGGTTTCAATATCAAAAGGACGTTGCGGAGTTCTGCCTAACATGGCTTCGTGTAGGGTTAACCAATAGTCACCACACATCCCAATGTTGACGTACACACGTAAAGACGCTGTAGCTACCCCTGTGGAGTCTGCACCATCTTTGAGAATGTGATTAACGTTTTTGGTGGAACCATCGTTCATCACTTCCGGATATGTGGGGCGATCGCCTAAATTAAAAATGGCATTAATCGCATTTGGATTATTAATATGATCTGTAGCAATTCTTGAGGTGTCAGATGTGCCGGGACGTTGTGCCATCAAGACTTGTTTGATGAAACTATCATCCCTGAGTTTGAGCGAAAATAATGCAGCTTCCTTAATGTACTGATTACCCAAAGCTGGAACGAGGTTTTCCCATTGGGGGTGTTCTTTGTCTTTGGGCGGGTTGAGTGGGTCTAAAGCAACGTGACAAATAGCGCAAGACTGTCCAATCAGATATGGAGGCTCAATTGATACATCCTTGACATATTTTTTAGCATCCCATTTTGCTGGGTCAAACTTGGGGTTGGGGAACTTGCGTAACCCAATCACACCAGTAGACAGAGGGTCTTTACACTTATCCAACAACAACCCATATTCATCTGGTTCTTTGGCTTTTTCACATCCGGGGTCGTTGATTGCGCCAAAGAGTTTCAAACGCTCATCATGGTATTTCGAGTCAATTAGCTGGAGTAAGTCAACGTTGCCGTGGGTGCGCTTGGCAATGTCCCGATAGTATTCGCCATTACCACCAGTCCATAAGTACCAAGTACAACGACCTCTTTTTTCAGCGTCGGTGAGATTTTCTTTAGTATATGGCGGGAGATATCCGATACCATCGCAGTTATCAGCATAATCCGCATCATTATACTCTTTAGAGATGGGAGCAGGTGTTTCACCATACTCACCAGCTAGAGCTGTTGGGGTGCTGTACCAACCGCAAATTATAATTGCGATCGCGGCGAAGACCACCAAACAGCCCTTCCACAGTAGACGTATTTTATTCATATAACTCTCTATGAGTAACACCTCAACCTAATCAGGTGCATCTTAATAGCAAAGCTTCACCATTAATTCACCATTTTCCTGATTTATCCTTCAGATATTTTTGGCGAATGAATAATCTTGCACCTTAATCTAGGCACGGTCATATTATGAAGTTACTACACAAGTTTGGCAAACGTCACTAAAAAAACGGCTCTTTTATGAACTGATTTTTTTTAAAAATTGTAAATTTATCCTGGCATCATAAATTTCATTTGTTATCTTGTAAGCGACATTTTAGACTAGGTTAATTTTGTAACAAATTGTGTGCAGCAGCCTGTATTAATTTTGCGTTAACCTTGGTATCAAAAAAATGATTTCTTAAGATTTGATTTGTTGAGGATGCTAGTTTCACTCAATTATAAAAAATTCTGATTTAAGGGCTAAACCTTTAGCTGGTAAGCCTTCAGGTTAATATTTGGGAAGCAAACTAAGGAACAAAAACTTAATCTTCTACATCACATCCGAAAAACTCAATCTTGAACTTGTAAGTATTCAAAACGAACCCCCAGAGTATCTATCAATGGTAGTTATCTGGGTACTTTTTGTTTACAAGGTAATACTTTTAATACTTGATTCTATTGCAAACAGGGGGGAGAGTATGGAGAACGATATTATCTTTAAGCCATTGCAATTTCGGAATCTCACGGTCAAGAACCGGATTTTTCGCTCCAGTATATCCGGTCGGTGGGATAACTATGATGGTTCAGGTACTCAAGCCAGAATTAACTGGGAAGAAAAATTTGCCCGTGGTGGAGTTGGCGCAATTATTACTTCATTTGTACCTGTAGCAATTCGCGGCAGAATAATGCCCAATTACGCCACAATTCACTGCGATGATAGGATTCCTTTTTGGCGCAAAGTAGGTGAAAAAGTCCATGAATACGACTGTAAATTGATTTTGCAACTCAGCCATTCAGGAAGACAGCAAGATATTGGTGGTGTAGAAAACGACGGTTTAAAAGGATTAAGTTCTACCAGTACTACTGAATCATTTCACGGCTTGCGCTGCCAAGCAATGACCTTGGCAGAAATTAAAGAAACCATCCAAATGTTTGCTGATGGTGCAAGACGGGCGCGTTTAGCTGGTTTAGATGGTGTAGAATTACACAGTGCTAATGGTTATTTATTTAACCAATTTTTGAGTTCAGGAATTAACGATCGCACCGACGAATATGGTGGTTCACTCGAAAATCGGGCGCGGTTTTTACTAGATGTAATTCGCGCAATTCGTAAAGAAGTTGGCGAAGACTTCCATTTGCAATTTAAAATTAGTGCCATTGATTACAATGATGCTGTGATTCCTTGGGAAAAACGGGGAAATTCTTTAGAAGAATCTGTACAAATTTGTAAATGGGCAGAAGAAGCTGGCGCTGATGCTGTTCACGTATCTGTAGGGAGCTTATTTCCCCATCCTCTCAATCCCATTGGTGATTTTAATTTTGATGTCATCACCAAAACTTATGATGCAATGCTCTCCAGTGGTATTTACACCACACGCAACTACATTCTCTTTCGTTACAAACTCTTAAATCCAATTTTCAAATTCTTGTGGAATCGGGTGAAGAAACAACTCCCACCGCCAGCATTTACTGGTGATTATGTCGCCGATGATGAAATGAGAAAACTATTGGCAGAAAATCAAGGTAGAAATTTACTTTCATCCCAAGCAATTAAACAAGCCATAAATATTCCTGTGTTGTGTACGGGTGGTTTTCAACAAGGTTCGTTTATTCGCAAAGCCATTGAAGAAGGCTATTGTGATGGTGTGACAATTGCTCGACAATTGATTGCCAATAACGATTTACCAAAACAATTGCAACAAGGTAAAGACTTGCCAGACAGACCATGTACTTACTGTAATAAATGCCTGCTGAATGTCATTGAAAATCCCTTGGGTTGTTATGAACTCAGTCGCTTTGATAACTATGAAGCGATGATGGCAGAAGTTATGTCAGTCTTTCATGGTGATGAGTCGGCAAAACACAACACAGAAGTTCCAGCATTACATGTTTAATTTATCATTTGTCATTCAGATTTAATGTGGTGTGCAGCTTATTTTTAAAAGCCCTATCCAAACCTATTTCCGTAGCAGTGCTACAGTGTACACACAAATGTTGCTAAAATACCTGTCCCGCCTCGGAATTTATTCCGAGTCTCATAGCGCAAGTCCTCTTCAGAGGACTCCACAAAAAATTTATTTCAGTCCACTTGAGTGGACTTTGGCTATGAGCCTGGAACTTTAGTTCTAGGCGGGAATGGCTTTAACATAAAAATATTCAATTTGTGTATACGCCCTAACCTTTCCTCGTAGGGAAGGGGTTAGGGGTTAGCTTTAGAGAAAGTTGCACACAACATTAATTTACAAATGACAAATGACCCTTCGGGTTCACCAGTTGCTTCAAGTCGGGAAACCCGCCCAACGCACTGGCTCACTATTGACTCTTGACTATTAACCAGAGAGTAATCTTGTCATGACTCAAACAAGCCCTACGCTAGTTCCCACCGTCGTTAAGGGAACGAAGGCGGTTTTTAAGTGGATTGTGGCTGCAATTGTGGGAGTTGTAGCAGTAATTGTATTTTTAATTTGGCCTGTCATATCTAACTCGCCAGTTGATTATGCTGATATCCAAGAACATTTTAAGTATGGTTCCATTGGTAGTGAGCCAATCAATGGGGTTCCTTACTGGATATGGAAAGTTCTGCCAGAATTATTTCCTGATAAATTGCCCGATAAAGGTTATACTTCCTTGGGATTTATTCAAGAAGAGGGAAAAGATTTACCGATTGGGTTTTCGCAACGGCGAGTTTTTATTAACCGTGTCGGCTTGAATTGTGCGGTGTGTCATACCGGGACAATACGTGATACACCAAATAGCGATCGCCAAATCATTACTACTATGCCTGCTAATGTCGTCAACTTGCAGGGATACATTAAATTTTTATCAGAGGTGGCAATTGATTCGCGCTTTACTGCTGGCCGAATGCTACCAGAAATTGAAAAAATTAGTGGTGGTTTGAACCCAATTGAAAAATTAATTTACCAGTTTATTGCCATTCCTCAAACGCGAGATGCACTAATTAATCAAAGAGATAGGCTTTCCTTCATTTATAATCAACCAGATTGGGGGCCAGGTAGAGTCGATACATTCAATCCTTATAAAGCAATTCAATTTCATTTTCCAATGGATAAATTGCGTGAGGATGAATTAATTGGCACATCAGATTTCCCCTCCGTTTGGAATCAAAAACCGCGTGAAGGATTGCAACTTCACTGGGATGGGAATAATAAATCTGTGGATGAACGTAACAAAAGTGCCGCTTTAGGTGCAGGAGTTACACCTACCACAATTGATTTAGATAGAATTCAACGAGTAGCTGATTGGCTATGGACATTACCGCCACCCAAATATCCCTATCAAGTTAATCAAACTTTAGCCGCTACCGGAGAAAAGCTGTTTGAAAATAATTGCGCTAGTTGCCATGCTTTTGGCGGAAAATATACAGGTAAAGTAGTACCCATTCAAGAAATTGGTACAGACCCCCATCGCCTAAATTCCTTTACCTACGAAACTATATCTAACCAAAATACTTTGTATGCGGGTTATCCTTGGCGCTTTAATAATTTCCGCAAAACGAATGGCTATGCTAATGCACCTCTAGATGGTATTTGGTTACGCGGCCCTTATTTACATAATGGTTCAGTTCCGACATTGCGAGACTTGCTAGAAACACCAGAGAATCGACCCAAAGAATTTTATCGGGGTTACGATGTGATTGATCGCGAAAAAGTTGGGTTTGTGTCAACTGTTGCTGAAGAAAACGGCAAGAAATATTTTAAATTTGATACGACTAAACCTGGAAACAGTAACAGCGGCCATGTATATGGAACTGAACTCTCACCAGCAGACAAAGATGCGTTGGTTGAGTACATGAAGCAACTGTAATTAGGAGTAAAAAATGAATATCTATGCAAAGTGGTTTAGCCGTGTAACTTGGCTGGGAATTATTGTAAATATGTTGTTTGTGATTCCCTCATGCTTCTTTCCAGAGTTAATGTTGTGGTTTTTAAAGATGCACCAACCCGACCCAATTATCTGGGTAAGAACGGCGGGAATGCTGTTATTTATCATTAGTGCGTTTTACATTCCAGGTGCAATTGATCCTAATCGCTATCGAGCAACTGCTTGGATATCAATATTCCCCTCTAGAGCCTTTGGTTCAACATTTTTTATTTGTGCCGTTTTCTTTTTTGGGCAAGATAAAGGCTTTTTATCGATTGCCTTTGTAGACTTATTTTTTGGTGTAGTAGAAGCAATTTTATTAACTCTAGCGACGCGGAGTGAAAATGCTGCTGCGATCGCCAAAGAACCAGCCAAACAATTCTCCTAATTTCTACCAAGGAGCAATGTAATTTTATGAAAATATTCAAAGAGAAATTAGGCAGAATTCTCGCCAGCATTGCTTTAGTTATTGTTTTGTTAGTCGGGGTAGGTGGATACACAGCTTGGTATCATTTGTTCCGAGATGTGCCGCTTACCTACGAATCGCCAGAAGAACATTTTAAATATGGTTCCATTGGTACAGAATCCTCTCAAGGTGTACCCTATTGGATTTGGTTAGTATTACCGCGTATCTTTTCAGACAAACTACCCCATCCTGGTGGTTATACTTCTTTAGGAATTACTTGGGAAGAAGGCAAAGAAACACCAGTTGGTTTTACTAAAAAAACCATTGGTTTTCCACGAGTGGGTATAACTTGTGCAGTATGTCATACCGCCACCTATAGAACCAGTCCTCTAGAAAAACCCCACATCTTTCCGGCTGGGCCTTCCAATAAATTTGATTTGCAAGGATATATTCGCTTTCTCGGTGCAGCCGCCAAAGATCCCAGATTTAATGCCGACTCTATCCTGGATGAAATCAAATATAATCATGAGTTTTCTTGGATAGAAAACTTACTTTATCGCTTTTTGATTATTCCCCAAACTAAAAAAGCTCTGCTGCAACAAAACGCCGATTTCGCTTGGATGGATTCTCGTCCCAACTGGGGGCCTGGTCGAATTGACCCGTTTAACCCAGTCAAATTTAACACCTTAAAACTGCCCAAAGATGACACCATCGGTAACTCCGATATGATGCCAATTTGGAATCAGAAACTGCACAAGGGATTTGCCTTGCATTGGGATGGTTTAGAAACTTCTTTAAAAGAAACGGTGCAAACGGGAGCAATTGGCGACGGTGCAACCAAAGATTCTTTACCTGTGGCTGATTTGCAACGAGTAGAAGACTATATCACCCAACTCTCGCCCCCTCAATATCCTTTCCCTGTGGATGAGAAATTGGCGGCGCAAGGTAGTCAAATTTTTGCTAACACCTGTGCATCTTGTCACGCCTTTGGCGGCGAAAGAACAGGTACAGTAATTGCTGTAGAAGAAGTGGGAACTGACCGCCATCGGCTAGATATGTGGACACAACAAGCAGCTGAGACATACAATCACTTTGGTGACGGCTATCCTTGGGACTTTAGCCAATTACGGAAAACTGATGGCTATGTGGCTGTATCTCTGGATGGACTGTGGATTAGAGCGCCATATTTACATAATGGTTCCGTCCCATCTCTGCAAGATTTGTTAGAAAAACCAGAAAATCGTCCGAAAACCTTTTATCGGGGTTACGATGTTTACGATTCGCAAAAAGTTGGCTTTATTTCCGAAGGAAAAGAAGCTGAACGTGTAGGTTTTAAATATGATACGACCGTTGCTGCCAATTCCAATCAGGGACATCTTTATGGCACTGATTTGCCTAGTGACGATAAAAAAGCACTGATTGAATACTTAAAAACTTTGTAGACCCAAGCAGCATTGTCGTTTCGCTCAAACTTACAGAAAAGAGGTGTTGTAATGGCTACAGACTATGTTTTGTTTATTCATGGTGTGACTATCCGCAACAGGAACTATGCTGATAAACTGTTTGAACGTTTAGAACAAAGTGCTGGCGATCGCAAATTCCAAAAAATCGCTCTTTACTGGGGCGATGTCAATACACCAGCCGAAAATCACCTACTAGGAGAACTTCACAGTTCATCTGATTGGAATCAGATGTGGTTCCGCGACTTTCGAGAACAGACAATTCTTCCATTTACTGGTGATGCTGCACTTTATATCAGTCGTCATGTAGGTGCAAAAGTTGTTCACCAACTAAAAATGCAAGCAGTTGACGGTGGACTGGATAAGGCCAAAGACGAAGACCGGTTGCATTTAGTTACCCACAGTTGGGGAACAGTCATTTTATTTGACATCTTGTTTGCTAGTCGTTGGGAAGATAAGAATGTACCCGGCCATGATGATGTGATGGCCATCCGCGATGTCATTTTTGGCGTAGACGGAGAAAAGTGCGATCGTGATCACGGGGTTAAAATTGCTAGTATTCACACAATGGGTTCGCCTGTAGCCATCTTTAGTTTGACTGATGTCAAATCAGATCAAGATGAAACTAGTTCACGCAGTAGCCACGACATTACACCCAACGGTCAAACATTCATGGGTCACAATGAAACTAGTTTACGCAGTAGCCACGACATTACACCCAAACTGCAAACATTATTGAAATCTCTGCAAGAAGCACGCCCAAGGGAAAAACTACCTTGGTGGAACTATATACATCCTGGTGATCCTATCGCCTACCCACTTCAAAAACTGATGGAAGGTTTAGTAGATGGTTACACTGAAGACCTAGAGGTTAAAGATGTCCTCACCCAAAGTACAGGATGGTTAGAAAATCTAGCAGGACTACCTCTATTTGCACAAACCCCTTTACCTTTACTGCTGTCCCTACTACCCGACAATCCACATGGTAGCTACTGGCGCAACGATGATGTCATTAAAAAAATCATTCAAATTGTAAAACACGAGGCTCCCAAATCTACTTCAGTTTCTCGTTCTATGCCAGTTTAACTCTTGTGGTGTAAGCAAGATACCTGCACAAGTTCAGTAGATTGAGTGCTTTATGAGGTTTTGCTCTTACTACGCCTAAACTAACATTGACTGAACTGATATCAATTCTATGAGAAGCTGCACTCTATAAATCCTGTAGAGATGTTGTATACAACGTCTCTACAACAACCGTTGAAGACGAATTCAGGAGCGAAGCCCTGAGCTTGTCGAAGGGTCAGAATCAATTAATGGGAGATTCAACCCACCACTAATTGAAGACCACCAAATTCTTAATTTGGTGGGGGTTTTAAACCCACATATTCATCCACCACTTGCACAGACTTCAATTCGGAATTCTGGCGACTGACTCCTGAATTTTGTTTTGATAAATTGTATCTTCATCAAGAAACAGTCTGAATAATTACGATTACTAATAAATATAAATTCCCTACCCAAAAACTATCATGAAACCATACTTACCCCAGGTAGACCCTAACCCGAATATTCGCAAAGATGAGCTAGTCAAAAATCGAGAAGATTATAAATTTAATCATGATTATTTAGCTCCCATTCCCGTTATTGATAAAGTCCCTCATCAAGAACTATTCTCAGCAGAATATACAGCTAAACGCCTTGCGAGTATGGCAAATCTAGCACCAAATATGTTAGCTGCCAAAGCCAGAAATTTTCTTGACCCTTTAGATGAATTAGAAGAATACGAAGAACTGTTGACACTGCTACCAAAACCAGCAGTGATGAACAATTATAAAACAGATTCATGTTTTGCCGAGCAAAGATTATCAGGTGCTAACCCTTTAGCAATTCGGAGAATTGATAGTTTACCAGAAAAGCTTGGGATTACAAACGCCCATTTTCAAAAATCTGTCGGGACAGAAAGTAGTTTAGAAGCGGCTCTCAAAGAAGTTAAACTTTATCTACTAGATTATCCCACACTATTTGATATTAAAGGTGGTACTTCTCAAAATGTGAGAAAGTATTTACCTAAGCCTCAAGCTTTATTTTACTGGCAGAGCAACGGTTTAGCAAACGGTGGTTCTCTACGTCCTGTGGCGATTAAATTAAATAATGATGCTGGGACGGATGGATTGATTTACACTCCCGATGACCCTTATTTAGATTGGTTATTAGCGAAAACTTGTGTGCAAATTGCTGACGGAAATCATCAAGAATTAGGCAGTCATTTTGCTTATACTCATGCCGTGATGGCTCCTTTTTGCATCGCCACAGCACGCCAATTAGCCGCCAATCATCCCATCGCTTTACTACTAAAACCGCACTTCCGGTTCATGTTATTTGATAACGATTTGGGACGGACTCATTTTCTACAGCCAGGTGGCCCAGTCGATGAATTTATGGCTGGTTCTTTGGAAGAGTCTTTAACTTTTGTAGTTAAAACTTACCAAGAATGGAGTGTTGATAAATTTGTCTTCCCGACATTAATGAAAAGTCAAAACATGGATGTTCCAGAAGTATTACCGCATTTTCCGTTCCGGGATGATGGTATGTTGATTTGGGATGCTATGCACAAGTTTGTTACAGACTATTTGCAACTGTATTACAAAACGCCCCAAGACTTAAGCGAAGATTATGAATTACAAAATTGGGCAAGAGAATTAGTTGCTCAAGATGGTGGACGTGTTAAAGGAATGCCAGAGAGAATTGAAACTATTGACCAATTAATTCAAATTATTACGGTTGTAGTTTTTACGTAAGGATTCAGGTCTAATAT
>JAGKSW010000130.1 GCA_018993265.1 Nostoc sp. TH1S01 | reverse complement strand
TTCAAAATGAGAATTGCTGATCTTGATTCCCCACGTATTTATCCGTGGGGTAGTTCAGTTATTTAATTCCCAATTTTTCTATGTAGTAGATAGTGGTAAGTAGGGGAATGGAGGCGAGGCATATTTTATATCTGTATATTCGCCTCCTGATCCGTAGAATGGAAAATCTCCTCCTTCATCAGGAGCTATAGCCCAGCTTTTTATCTCTTCACAAGATAGATTATTTTCAGAAGGTATGGGAGGATAGGGAATACAAACTTGATAATAACTAGAAAACCTTACCGAACTGAGTTGTACTTCTTTGAACTTACCCACATAAGCACACCAGTCCACATCTAGCGCAAAATTATTAACTATTTCGCCTGTACTTAAAATAGGTTCCCAAATTCGTTGATAGTATTTTGTGCCATCTACACAAATTTCGCGATACGCCTGTCCTGCTATTAAAAGACTTAAAGTAATTCGCTGCCAAGCTAGACTATTGGGTAAAATCAAGAATCTTGTAATTTCTTGATCTTTTCCAACTTGATCTTTTATTTTTTTGGTTAGACCATATAGTGGATAATACATCTCAAGATTTTCTGGATCAAGAGAAGATGGGTAATAGCTTTGATCAATAAAGAAAATCTCTCTGCTTATGAGTCCATTTAAAATTTCACTATCGATTTTGCCCCATTCACCGTTTACAAAATTCTGCCAAGCTGTTATTTCACCTGTTTGTGGTTTTTGTGCCTTTAAAAAAGAGTACCAGGTTTGAGCAATTAGCTGAGAAATTTTACGTAGCTGCAATAGATTCCGGCTTGAATCATAAAAATTATTAACAATTTTTATAACTTCATCCCTTTTTTTGTTAGGCTCAATTAATTTATCCAGAAATTTTTCGGTTAATTCTACTCCAGATGAGGGTAAATTAGAGCCTACATTCTTTTCATTACCATCCTGTTTTGGAAGATAAAGCGGATAATCAGATTCAAATTCTTCCTTACGTCTAACTACTATTTTTGTTTGTATATGTGGTCTTATTTTTAGTTTTTTTTCTTCCTTTTCTTCCTTTTTAATGGGACTAACTACAAGGATTTGATAATATGTATCCTTCTTAATCCATTGATTGTCTAGTGTTTCTTGCATATTCCTAATGTATCCTTTGTAATGTTTAAGGCAAGTTGTAGAAACGGCAGGTATTATCCCAAACAATTTTTTGTATTGTTTCTTGAGATAACTGCGCTTCAAGCTCTACGAGTTTGTTCACAATGTCTGGCTGATGATCCATGTGAGGGTAATCAGAGCCGAAGATTAAATTATCAGCACCGATGTACTCGATAATTTGAGCTAAGTAAGGTTCTGAAGGGTCAATGGCTACGAAACATTGACGGCGGAAATATTCTGATGGTGGTATTTTCACATAATCACTAACTTCCCAATGTAAATTTCTGTACTCTTCATCTAGTCGCCAGAGCCAGTAAGGAACCCAACCACAACCAGACTCTAGAAAAGCAACTTTCAAACGTGGGTGACGTTCTAAGACTCCGCCTTCAATTAAGGCTAAAAAGGCCATCATTTGTTCCATCGGATGGGAACAAGCGTGCATAGCAAAACGAGTCTGAAATCTATCTGCGCCTGTGGTTGGTAAGCGGCTATGGGTTCCTTCATGAATCCCGACGGCGATATCTAACTCCTCGCAGGCTGACCAAAATGGCTCATAGGTAGGATCGCTCAATAATCTGTTTTTAACAGGGTTGGGACGCAAAAAGACAGCTTTCCAGCCAAAATCAGCGATACGATGTAGCTCTGTCACCATTTGCTCTGGTGCATGAAGATTAATTGCTCCTACTCCTTTCAACCTATCTGGAGCGTAGCTACAAAATTCTTCATATAACCAAGTATTGTAGGCATGGGTGAAGGCTCCTACGACTTCTGCGGGCATATTATCAATAGCAAACAGCCATAATCCATAAGTAGGATAAAGAAAGGCGATATCGACCCCCATCTGCACCATTGCTTGGACGTGAGATTCTACATCGTAACGACTGAGATAAGCCTGGGGGTGAGCCTGCATCATCTGTTTATTTCCCTCGTCTCGGACTTGCTGGGATATTTTTTGTGCAATGTCCTCTCCTAAAATTTTCATGTCTGCTGAAGGTGCAAACTGCTTAAATTCAGGGGGGAGGTACTTTGTCCATATCTGCGGAGGCTCTATCACATGGGAATCAGCATCAATAATTTTGTATCCATGCAACATAGTTAGACTAATTCGTAATTACAACGATTTTTCGGTAAATGAAGCACAGATTCAACTACATCCACATGGGATAGGGGTTGAGCTGTGCTTCTGTGAGAGGCTGTTGTAACCAACCCATTCTTACGGGAACATCATAAAGCCTTCCCGAACCTAATCGTTTCCACATATGGCGCATTCCCGGTACAATTACTTTGGCTACTCTTAATCCAATGTCGGGACGAGTCTGATCTAAAACAAGCATTTCTAGACCTTTCTGCTCGACAATTTGTTGGCAAAGCTGAACATCTTCTAGGAGGTCGTTACTTGCCAGTTGGGGATAATCTGCATAGACTCTAGGCGTAGTTCGCTCATCAGGAAGGAGATAAGGTTGATTTGCTACCTTTGCAGATTTCCACCATTCGATCGCTAGGCGATCGACTGATAATGGATATTGAGTACTACCATCCGCGTCTGCCGAAATCACGCTCGGTAGAATCTGGTTTACCTCCGTTAAAGCTCGACTAATTGCCAGCTTTGGATCAAAATGAGCGCCATAACCTAAGATGATGTCCTCTACTTCTTGATCTGTTCTGCGACTAATAGCAGCAAAGGCGGGAATATTGAGGTCATTAGTAATATCCAACACCCACAGTTGCCTGTCAATAGCTTGATAATATTTTGTCAAACTTTGAAAGTAAGGCTCATCAAAGCTCTCTAATTCTACTTGAGGTTTGGACAGGCGATTGTACCACCACAAGGCTACACAATCCCGTTCAACTAATTCCAAAAATCCTTGAAGAATAGCTTCTTCGAGGGTATTACCCGCCGCACAGCCATTGGAGTCTGCCCAACATTCTGCTGCCTCAGATTGAGGATAGCCATAATAGCAATAAGCTGTTGGTAGATATTTAAATTCTTTATAGGTTAAAGACCAAACTGGTGTCCAATCAATTTCTCTTTCTATATCAAAAGGTGCCGGAATTTTTTGAAACCAACCTTGACACTCTGTATTCCATTGTTCTCGCTCCTGATATTGCTGTTGACTGAAATTCATACAATCATTGGGATGAATTGCTTTGTCTCCCAGTTTTTGATAACTGTTTTTATGTCTGATTTCATCTCCTTGAAATACTCCAGAATATCTCTCAATCGCTTCACAAAAACCACTTGCCTGAGCTTGAATATCTGTCCTACCTTTGCCGGCACTTCTACCACCGATATTTTGACGTAAGCTATTGATATCATCAAAAATACTGTGAAAATGATGCTTGGCAATATATGTATGTGTCAACCCATTTACTGGTATTTTCGTTAATTCTCGGACAATACCTGTAATCGGACTAATATGATGTTGATATTTTCTGAGAGTTTCTTGAGGTGAACAAGTACGATGTCCCCCGTCATAAATAAAAGTTTTCTGACGATTTTCTAAAACAATAGGCAGAGGTTGTTTGTCTAATATTTTGCCTTGCTCTCCACAACTAGGGCATTGGGGACGCTTGACAAGAATGTGTTCTTGGGTTTGGAGTGTCAAAGTATCGTAGGTGATCAGAGTCCCTGCTAATCTTTGATTTTCACCTTGCACAATCCACTTAAATATTTCTGTCGCCACCATTCCTAATACTGTGTGTATTGTAGAGTTCAAAAATCCCAATGGAGGAGATAAAGAAATTTGTTTGTGTCTGTGAATGAAGCTGTCAATCGGTCTATTATGCCGTAAGCGAATTGCTAGACATTCCCAACATCCTGTTTTGTATGGATAAAATATCGGCCCTATCCACGGAATTGTTCCTAAAGGATTAACTAGTAGCCAGGGCGTGTGAGAATGTAAAGCTTGTTTATTAAATTCTTCTAGTTCAGGATTAAGGTAATCATCAGTTAAAACTATAGTGATATCTCCAGTATCTGCTATTTGAATACCCAAGGATTTAAGGATGACAATTAACTCATTTTGATGAAGAGAACCACAAGTTTTGACAGCAACAGATACTGATTGCAACCTTTGAGCAGCTGGTGTCGGCAAAATATTCAGATGATGGCAAAAGATGGCTAAGTTTGAAGGTAGTGAGTCATCCTGTTCTACCAGATAACCTTCTTGTTGCATTTGAAATAGAGCATATTGAGCCTTGATACTAACCTCAAGCAGATTATCAAAAAATTGAGAGTCTGCGGGAGAAAGCTGTTGATTTTGAATTAGGGATAATTGAATTATATCAATAATTTCATCAAGGTTATAGTGATTTTTTTTTACTAAAGAAGCTATCTGACAAGATAGAAGATCATTTAACACAATTCCCTCTCGTTCAGATAAAAGAAATAGTTTGTTCGTTTCTAGTATTTCAACAGAGTAAGAAGGATTAAAATGTAATTTACTAATCATTTTTTCAAGCTTAACAGCAATTTTAAATTACGGTAGTAGTGCATTGTAATGATTTAGCATCTTAAATTAGCATTGTAGTGATGGACAAAATACCAAATTGCACCAATATGGTTGTCCAGCATTTTAGAGAACGACAATGTTTGACGAACTAGCCGTCCAACTCGTTGCCGTAGAGTGTTGTTAAATCTCTCGATATAGCTGCTTGTCTAAGTAGTTAAAATCCCATCTATCTGGACAGACGCAGATTGTGGCTAGTAAAATCACCGTGTTGCAACGATAGCAGCCCGATATCTGTGTGTGGTAGAGCCACAGTAGCTATACCAAAGCAAATCCCATCCAGACAAATAGATAAATACTTATGAATCTGGTCTTACTTTTAGTGGAAAAACGTATCCCTATAAATTGGCAAAGATAGAAGTTAGTTGGAGCGTGGTTGTTACGCTGTTATAAAGGGTCAACTATCAAGCTCTATAGATTACAAGAAGCATATAACTTTAGATAGATGCGTGTCAATTACTTTTAACTTAACTAAGCAAAATATTATGATTTTTTTGCCTGATTTTGCGCTTTAAAGAGAAAAACAATCGAAGCAACCATGCTCCTTTTAGGTGTTGAATTGGGCTTGTTTACTGCCCAATTCAAGCAAATAAATCTCTTTGAGATTCACGGAACTTAATATTTTTACTGTGTTTTGAAAATTCAAAGTTGAGTTAAATTCAGGAGTTGGTAGAGGCTCAAATCACAGCAAACTCAGGAAAATTCAGGTGGGAGCAACGCGATTTTCTGAAGTCGGGCAAAAAAACGAGCGATGGCTGCGCCAATCGCAGATTCTCAATCCGTCAAGACAACGGAAAAAAAGGGGAGGTCTACGGTTTCGATGGTGGCAAGAAGGTTAAAGGGCGTAAACGCCATATCGTAGTAGCTTTTGAAGTCCTTTTTTCTGATAATTCAAGCCAGAGCCTAAATCAGAGATAGTTTCAAACTGCCAGCCATTAGCAGAGCTAAACCTTTACAAAAACAGGACTTACGCAGGTTGTTAGTGAAGAATGGATGTAAGGGTGTGAGGGTGTACGGATTTTGAACACTTACACCTTATACTCCTTAATTCACTCAGAGTTGGTTAAAATCTCCTCAACAATCGCAAGCCGTTAAGAGTAACTAATACTGTCGAACCTTCATGACCAACTACGCCGATGGGTAGGTTAATATTCCCCAAAAAGTTAGCCAGCATTAACAAAATAATTGATGTCAGCGCAAAGGCGATGTTTTGTTTAATAATAAATTGCGATCGCCTGCCTAGTTCCATTGCTACAACTATTTTTTCTAGTCTGTCTGCAATCAAAACAATATCTGCCGTTTCTAAGGCGACATCACTACCAGCACCACCCATTGCTATTCCTACAGATGCTTGGGCTAAAGCGGGTGCATCGTTGATTCCATCTCCCACCATTGCTACAGTTTCATACTGTTTCTGCAAGCTGCGGATGAGATTGAGTTTATCTTCTGGTAGTAGTTGGGCGTAAACCTGAGTTATGCCTATGGCGTGAGCGACACTTTGGGCTGTAAGCTGATTATCGCCTGTAATCATGATTATTTGTTCTACTCCCAACTGACGCAGACGGCGAATGGTAGCTGCGGCTTCTGGTCTAATCATATCTGCAATAGCGATCGCTCCTATAACTTCCGCATTTTGGGCGACCCAAACCACAGTTTTTCCTTCAGATTCCCAACTATGAGCTAAATCTTGTAATTTATCTGGTAACTGTGTGACATATTGCTGAATAAAAGCGGCATTTCCCAGGGTAATGTTTTGATTGTTGAGCATTCCCACAATACCCTGTCCTGGTATAGCTTGCACATCAGTACCCCGTTCCCAATTTAAATCACTCGCTGCTTGGACAATGGCTTTGGCTATAGGATGTTCGGAAGATGCTTCTAACGCTGCTGCTAGTTTTAACACATCTGCTTGTGTATATTCCTCAGTAGAAATGACTTTAGATACTTGCACTTGTCCTGTAGTTAAAGTACCAGTTTTATCAAAAGCGATCGCTCGAACTTTGCCCATGTTCTCTAACTGTGCGCCATTTTTAAACAAAATCCCTTGTTTCGCGCCATTGGCAATACCTGATAATAATGCTGGCATAATTGCCGCCATCAAAGCACAAGGAGAAGCCACCACCAAAAAAGTCAAAGCCCGATAAATCGTCGTTTCCCAATCCCAAGACCAAATAAATGGGGGTAAAATTGCCAGCAATATGCCAGCCATCACAATTACCTTGGCGTATCCCCGTTCAAATTTTTCGATAAACTCTTGGGAAGGTGGCGCTAATTCTTGGGCTTCTGCTACTAACCTAATTACCCGCTGAATCAAATTACTCGCAGCGGGTTTGTGAACTTGCAACTTCAGCGCCCCATAGCCGTTAAGTGTCCCTGCAAACACTTCCTCGCCGACTGTCTTTTCTACAGGTAAAGATTCCCCAGTAATCGCCGCTTGATTAATGGTGCTGTAACCAGACAAAATAATGCCATCGGTGGGAATTAGCTCTCCGGGTTTGACAATAATTTCATCCCCCACCTTTAATTGGCTAATGGGTAGCATCTGTTCATCTCCCTGATGCAAAACCCTGGCTGTATCTGGTGTCAAACTCATCAAACTGCGAATACTCCGTTCAGTGCGTCCCATTGCATAGCCTTCCAACGCGCCGCTAATTGCAAAGATGAGAATTAAAATTGCCCCATCAATAATTAGGTGATATTCTCTGCGCCATAAACCCAAACCTGCTGCACCAACAGCCGCCACAATCATCAGTAAATCTACATCTAGTTCTTTTTCTTTAATTAATGTAGTTATTCCTTCACGGGCGCTTTCGTAACCACCAATGATATAAGCAGCAGGTAACAACAGCATTGCCCATCCCAACCAACCCAGATGTAAGGCGAACCATCCCAGAAATAACAACAGTCCACAAACCAAGGCTGCTAAGATATCTGCGTGTTCTTTCGTGAATTTGGTGAAATGCTGTGGGTAAAGCATGAGAGTGAATTCATTGACGACTGATCTCACGTTAAACCTTGACATTAATGTTAAGGTCAATAAATTTTGGATTTTGGATTTGCAATTTTAGATTTATGCTGCCAGCTAGAGGCGGGGCTTTAACCTAAAAATTCCATACGTCACAATCCAAAATATAAAATTGGCACGCTTAAGCAATTGTTTTTCTACCAGGAGGCATTATAAATGGCACGCTTGCATAACAAAACTGCTGTAATTACAGGGGGTACATCGGGTATTGGTTTTGAAACGGCAAAACAATTCGTCGCAGAAGGTGCGCGAGTCATTATTACTGGCCAAGATGAACAACGTTTACACACCGCAGCCCAAGCACTCAATTCTCAGGTAATTCCAGTATTAGCAGATGTGCGATCGCTTTCTCAACTTGATAATTTAGCAGCACGAGTCAAATCAGAATTTGGCGGTCTTGATATTTTGTTTGCTAACGCTGGTATCGGATTTTTTGCCGCTTTAGAAGCAATGGACGAAACGTTGTTTGACAATCAATTTGATATTAACGTTAAAGGTGTGTTTTTCACTGTACAAAAGCTTTCTGGCTTACTGAATCCCGGCGCTAGTGTCATCTTAAATGCTTCATCAGTTAATGAAAAGGGTATGGCGATGGGCAGTGTTTATTGTGCGACAAAAGCGGCTGTGCGTTCCTTGGCTCGCAATTTAGCAGCAGAATTAGGATCTCGCCAAATTAGAGTGAATGCCATTAGCCCTGGTTTAATACCTACTGATTTTCAGACCAAAATGGGTTTATCACCAGCAGCCCTGGAAAATTTTGGCGATTATATTAAACAAACCGTACCTTTGGGACGCTTTGGTAAACCCGAAGAAATTGCGGCGGCGGTAGTGTTCCTCGCTAGTGATGAGTCATCTTATATGACTGCGGCAGATTTAGTAGTTGATGGTGGCTATATGAACATTTAGCAACGCAACCTATGTACAAATATAGGAATCCGACTTGATTATTGAAATTACTTGTGTAGGTAGGGAATAGGGAACAGGGAACAGGAAAAGAAGTAACAGAGGTGTACCTAGCTTCGCAGAAATCAAATATGATTCCTATATATGTATTTGGGACTTCCAGAATTTAAATGACCATTAGCTTATAAGGGCAAAATCAAGTCAAAAGTCAGAGAATTTTTGACTTTTGAATTTTGACTTAAGACCATTCTCCGCTGCACACACCTCAAAACCAACAGATTCCAGCAGCTTTAACATTAACTGCCGATTTTCTAAAACATCCTCAACAATTAAAATTCGGTATCTAGGTTGGTCTGGTTCTAAACCAATGACTCGTTTAGTTACTTGTGTAGAAGGCAAAACATCCACTTTCTCGGCGACAGTCATTTGCACGCTGCAAGTAAAAGTTGCACCTTGAGCTAAAATACTCTGAGCGCGAATATCACCCCCCATTAATCTGGCAAACTGACGACTAATGGCTAGTCCCAAGCCTGTACCTTGCATAAACTGTCGTCCACCTTTAGCCTGTGCAAATGCTTCAAAAATTAACTCTAAATCCTCACTGGCAATTCCTTGGCCAGTATCTTCAACTGCAAATTCTACATTTATCTTGCCTGATTCTTTAGACAATAAAGCATAATCACCATAAGCTACTCGCAATGCCACATGACCAGCCACTGTAAATTTAATAGCATTGCCGAGCAGGTTAATTAGTATTTGTCTGAGCTTACCTTCATCGCCATAAACATATTGATTTACTTCTGGACTAAACTCAGTGATAATCTTTAATCCCTTATCTGAAGCTTTGAGGGCAAACATTTCTTGAATTGAGTAAATTAAACGATACAAGTCAAAGTAACTTTCTTTTAAAGTAAGTTGCCCAGCTTCAATCTTAGACATTTCTAAAACATCATTAATTAAAGCCAATAAATGCTCACCACTACGACTAATAACATCTAAATGTTCGTTACTTACCATGTACGTTGGTAATTATTTGTTTCATGCTGACATAGGATAAATTTTTCTGGTTAGTGAAAAATTGTATGCTTAAATCAGTTATTTTCGCATATTATATCCATCTCAAAAATATTTTAGTGCCAAAAGTTTGGTAATTGCGATCGCTCCTTCAATACCAATAACAAAAGGGCGCATATATATATGCGCCCTACAAGGAGAGAAAATGGAGCAGCAGACAGAAATTTATTCGTAAATGACAAACCCAGCCGCAGGTACAGTAATTTTCACAGCTTTACCATTCCTGGCTTCAATTTTCACTTTTTGACCTACTTGCTGTTTATCGGTGGAGTAAATACAAGTCAGGAAATCGCCTTCATTATGTAACTCGTTATCAATAGTCACCCAAGCTTCACGAGGTTGATAATAATCGGTATTCATCGCCGCTACTATTTCTTGGTCGCTGAGAATGCGAGACCAAGGTACAACAGAACGAATTTCGTTACCAATCATTTGGGGTAAACCAAAGTTTACGCCATCACCAGAAATAGGTCGGAGATATTGACGACCGCGACTTAAGGCTTTTTTCTCTCTTCTAATTTGAAGAATTTTGGATATTTCTTGATAGATGTAATTCTCTTCATTAAAAAAGTGAACGCCTTTAGTACCAAATGCGCCAAATTCACCGCCGAACATGGCTTCGCGTAAATAGCGATCGCTATCTCCATGTCCATCAAAACCTTGTTCTGTACCATAATAAATACAAGGGATACCCAGCGTTAAAGCGTTGAGCGCTATAGCATTTAGTACTACTTTTGATGCATCTTTATCCGCACAAAACCGCGCTTTGTTTTGTCCTTTACGTACTTGGTCATGGTCGTCGAACATCGTTACGACCTTATCTCTAAACCAAACGTGAGACTCTTTTTGTACCAATAAAGAATTACGGAATAAACTAAAGTAATCTCTAGGGTTACGATATCCTTTGACTAAATATTCAAGTTTGTCGGGGATATCATCAATACCTAAAGCAGCATCTAAACCTGTCTCTTCTAAAGTTTCAAATGCTCTACGTCTACCCCCAGTAATTTCTCCAACCAAAAAGAATCTTTCTTTACCAATGCTTTGGGCAAACTCATGAATCATCGAAGCAAAAATACGCGTTGCGCCTTTATCCATGTGTTTGACAGTATCAATGCGGAAACCATCAATATCTGCGTAGGCTATCCAATATTTATACACCTGAGCTAGATATTTTAGAGCCGGAGATAGTACATAATCATCCAGTCCGCCAAAGCCATGACGAATATCTTTTAAATCCTCAAAATCTCCTTCTAAAAATTCAGGATCGCCATCCCAATTTCTAATGCGTCCTTTTTGCGTATATAAAGATGGGTCTTGAAATTCTATTGGCCAAATTGCCTCATTTTCTTGCGGCCAAGTTGCGGGATTGTTGGGGTCAGTTTTGCGAAATGGGATGCTAGGTTTACCTGTTGCATCATTAAAGCCCTTAACTTGATAAGGTGTACCATTGTAATCAACAGTACCAGCTTCGTAACTAAAAATATTACCCGAATGGTTGAGGATAATATCTAAAATTACATAGATGCCATTAGCATGAGCAGTTTGCACTAACTCTTTCAAATCCTCACGACTACCGAATCTAGGATTAACTTCTAAGAAATCTTGAATACCGTAGCCGTGATATGTTTCTTGAAAAGATACCTGTTTAAAAATCGGACTAATCCAAATTGCTGATACGCCTAAACGCTTTAAGTAACCAACTTTACTAGTTAGTCCTTTCAGATTACCACCAACGTATTTTATACCTGCTTCTCGCCAACGTGCTGCACCTTCTGGTGTGCGGGTAGCATTATTTTGATCACCAGCAAATAAGGGAGTTACACCATTAGAGACAACATTTCCGGCATTATCTTTATATCCATTCTCCTTACCATCGGAAAATCGGTCGAGCATCATAAAATAAAACACTTGATCTTCCCAAGCATTTGGAGATGGATAAAATGTTGTGTTCGTAGTATAAGTAGCGAGATTTAGTTGAGATAATTGCTTGACTGCCATGTCAGTAATTTTTAGATTAAGGAATAGAATGATTGCTGTTATGACATTGAGAGCTACAAAACTAAATTTTTCAATTCCGGATGACTTTGAAGAAAATATTCTTTTGATATGACACACTATTTTTGTAGAATTAAAGTGATTTTTTCTACTTATTATTTCAGAGATGCAACTTCTACCTCGTACACATAGCTTGTGGTTACTTCCTATAGCTGTGACTTTGCTCAACTTTACTTCTAATAGTACAAAAGCTCTAGCCAATACTACTTACGCATTTAGTGCTAACTACGATTTATTTTCTACTTCCACACCCATCACACAGAACGTATCATTAGCAACTCTCTCAGGGGAAAGTACTGACGCTCCCTATGGTCTTAACACAATTAGTGGTTTAAATTACGTTCAAGTTGACTTTGCTACAGGTGTTTTGCGTTTAAACACAGACCCAACAAGTTTTGGCTTACAAGGCTTTCCACCTGTGTCGATAGTATTTGGAAGTGGAGTCAACAAGTTATTTGGTACAGATAGTGCTGTTGGACAAATTGACTTTACAACCAATACAGCAACAACCTCTGGTATTTTCAATATTATTGGCGGTGAAGGACTATTTGCCAGAGCTAGAGGTACACTGAACTTTTTTGAAGTTGATACACTCAGTTCTGATCCTTCTATTCCTAACCGAGCTAGGGTTTCCGTGACTGGATTTATTCAAACAGTTCCAGAACCGAGAACTAATACAACAATACTTGCTATGGGTGTGATTGGAGTTGGGATGCTGCTCCGAAGACATCGCCATTGTTGAGAGATGTACAGGACTTACGCACAAAGATTGTCTGTGGAGACTGGGTGAAAGATGGAAAGGGCAAAATCAAGTCAAAAGATAAAAGTTAAAAGTCAAAATTAACATCCTTTTACTTTTGAATTTTGACTTCCCCGTAGGGGTATAGGGGTATTTTGTAAGGGTTTTTGTTCACCTACACCCCTACCACCTGATTCAAACTGTTGATTTTTCGGTTTCATCGCACTTCAAATCTTGAAAAACCAACGCCGACGATACATACCATAAAGAATTGTCCACCAAAATAAAACCATGACTATGGCAAACATGAGCGAACCATTGAAAGTCCCAGCCCAAGGGCGAAATAGGTGTTCATAAATCCAAGTGTAGGTGGTGCTGCTGCCGATGTTAGTTTTCAGTAAGATTCTGGTGAATATGCCAGAACCAACAAACAAAAAGATGGCATTTAGCCCCATTACTTCTAGTGGTAGTCCCCAGCGTCTCAAATTACGGACTTCTATGAGTTCATAACATAAAGCTAAAGTGAGTAATGCCCAACCTGCGGTAAATAAAACATAAGAACTTGTCCACAGTTGTTTATTAATAGGAAATAAAAATCCCCACAATAATCCAATTACCAGGGCAATTAAGCCAAAAATTACTAAATTGACACTCGTGCGGCTTTTAATTGGCTGAGTGCGTAACCAATCACCTGTAAAATATCCCAAAACAACTGTTACAACGGCTGGTAAAGTACTAAATAAACCTTCCGGGTCAAAGGGGCCGCCGCGATAAAGATGTTTACCGAGAATTATCCGGTCAATGTAAGCGCCAAGATTACCTTCGGGTGAGAGATTTCCTGCGCCAAAACCAGGGACGGGGATAAATTGCATCGCCAGCCAGTAACCGATGAGAACAACAGCTGCTAGTATCCACAACCAGCGCCGCGAAAGGTTGAGAACTGCTAGGGCTGCAAGTACATAAGCGAGGCTAATGCGCTGCAACACTCCCATAATTCGCAGTGTGCTGAAATTGGGTGGTATGCCTTTAATTAACCAGTCAAGGGTTAAAGAAAACAAAGCCAAAAACAAGCCCAGGGAGAATAATATCAAGCCGCGGCGGAGAATGCGCTGATAAACAGTAGCCGTCGGGCGATTTTCTGAAGTGTACTTGGCGAAAGAAAACGGCATTGCGACACCGACGATAAATAAAAAGAACGGAAAAACCAAGTCTGTCGGCGTGCAACCATGCCATTTAGCGTGGTCGAGAGGTGGATAGACATAATCCCAACTGCCGGGATTATTCACTAAAATCATAGAGGCGATCGCAATTCCCCGAAATACATCCAGGGAAGCAAGGCGCGTAGATGGTGTAGAGGACTTTTCCATAACGCTATAGTTTAATCTGTTAAACGCTCCTCCAGAATTTTTGTGAACATCAAAGACATTTTTCTTAGTGGATTTTTACGTCTAGCCCAGCATGGTCAGTTGGGAGTCGGGAGTCGGGAGTCGGGAGTCGGGAAAAAGCCACTTTCATCCTTGGCGGTAAAACTAATTTTAGTGGGTCTACCTTCCGCTTTCTGCCTCCTTCCAGTTCAAATTGCTGACTCCTCACCCCAGCCAGCCGCTATCATCCCCCCATCACCCAGCAGAGAATTTCGGGGTGTATGGGTTGCGAGTGTGGCTAATATTGACTGGCCTTCTAAACCAGGTTTAACCACCAGCCAACAACAAGCCGAGTTAATTACAATACTCGATCGCGCGGCTAAATTAAAACTCAATGCCGTAATTTTACAAGTCCGTCCTGGTTGTGATGCGTTATACCAATCTAGTTATGAACCTTGGTCAGAATTTTTAACAGGACAGATGGGTAAACCACCCGCACCTTATTATGATCCTTTGGCTTTTGCAGTGGAAGAAGCCCATAAACGTGGACTGGAATTACACGCTTGGTTTAATCCTTATCGCGCTCGTCATCCGCAAACAAAATCAATTGTTGCACCGAATCATATCAGCAAAACCCATCCCGAATTAGTCAAACGTTATGGCAAATATCTCTGGTTAGACCCCGGTGAAAAAGCCGTTCAAGATTACACAGTTGCAGTAATTATGGATGTTGTCAATCGATATGATATCGATGGTGTTCACATTGATGATTACTTTTATCCCTATCCCGAAAAAGATAGGAGAAATCGCCCAATTGATTTTCCTGATCAAATTAGTTGGGAAAAATATCAAAAATCAGGAGGTACAGCAACTCGCAGTGACTGGCGACGCGAAAATGTCAACACCTTAATTCAACGACTTTATCAAAGCATTAAAACTGCTAAACCTTGGGTAAAATTTGGCATTAGTCCTTTTGGGATTTGGCAACCAGGATTTCCCAAACAAATAGGCAATGAAAAAGCGTTTAATGCTTATCAAGAGCTATATGCTGATTCTCGCAAATGGTTAATGAATGGCTGGTTAGATTATCTTTCACCACAACTTTATTGGAAAATTGAACAGAAACAACAAAGCTATCCTGTATTGTTGAATTGGTGGATAGAACAAAACACCCAAGCTAGGCATATTTGGCCGGGAATTTATACTAGCCGCGTTGGTCAAAACAACAGCACAGCTTGGCCTGCTAAAGAAATTGTCTATCAAATTAAAACCACTCAAGGTCATGTTGGTTCTGATGGCAATATTCACTTTAGTATGAAACCTCTGCTGCAAAATCGCGGCGGCATTGCAGATTTATTACCCCAAGATGTTTATCACAATCCTGCATTAGTCCCGGCATCACCTTGGTTAGATAATACACCACCTGAAAAACCCCAAGTGAGTTTAGAAAAAGATGTGACTGGGACTAAAACAGTCCTCAGATGGCAACCCACAGGTAAACAAGCAGTTTGGTTATGGGTTGTGCAAACCAAAACAGGTAATGAATGGAACACCAATATTTTACCGACTGGGCAGAATTCAACTTTGTTAAATAATAATCAAGTTGAAGATGTCGCTGTTTCGGCGGTGACTCGTTATGGTGTTCAAGGAACAAGCGCCGTTGTGGAAATTCCCCAATATCAGGCGAGAAAGTCTAATGTTCGCAGTTCTGTGCCAAGATTAAATTCTCGTTAATGAAGTTCTGATACTCATTAATGAGTCTTGAACACTCGCGCGAGAGTCTTGAATACTCGTGAATGAGTCTTTGATACTCGCGCGAGAACCTTTAATGCTTTTGAATCAGTTTTACCCCACCCTAACCCTCCCCTTGGAAAGGGGAGGGAACTAAATTTCTCTATTTCCCCCCTTTACAAGGGGGGATTAAGGGGGGTAATACGACTTGTGAGTATACCTTACCCTGTGTAATAGAGGTTGTAGGGATCTGTGAAGACTAATAAAGCTAAACCGAGAAATATTGAAATTAACAGGCTGAAGCGTGTAGTAAAATTTGCCTAAATGCGTAAAACTACAGATGGCTTTAGACTTCTCCGGTCAAAATCTCCGAGGACGCAACTTCAAAGGACAAAACCTTGCAGGTGCAAACTTTAGCTATGCCGATATTCGAGGCGCAAACTTTAGAAGTGCTAACCTGACAGGGGCAAACTTCATTCACGCCCAAGCTGGACTCCAATACCGTTGGGTAATTTTTCTTGGTTTTGTCTTGTGCC
Organism: Nostoc sp. TH1S01; assembly: GCA_018993265.1. Classification (GTDB taxonomy): domain Bacteria; phylum Cyanobacteriota; class Cyanobacteriia; order Cyanobacteriales; family Nostocaceae; genus Nostoc_B. The sequence continues at coordinate 2,718 of JAGKSW010000130.1, read as the reverse complement.
TGCTGTCGGGACTGTCAGGATTTTTATGGGCTTTTCATGGTATCCTAGTGCTGTCAATATTTGATTACTTCCTCAGCAAAGACACTCAGATTGCAAGCTTCATTGATTTACTTAAGATTGCGGGCTTAATCGATTTAATCATTTTGATTGCTTTCTTCGTTCTCATAATTCGTCAAGGAGTAACAGCTGGTCTATTAGCCATAGCCTTTGCTATAGCCATAGCCATTGCATCCTTTGGCGTAGCCGTGACCGGAGGAGGAGCAGGTTTAGGCAGTTTCGCCGTAGCCGGAGCAGGAACCTTATCCTTAGTTTTAGCAGGCCCTTTAGGTGGAGCATTTGCCATATCAGGAACCGATGCTTTTGTCTTTGCTTTCGCAGGAGCGTTAGGTGGAGCTAAATCCTTTGCAGACTTAAGTGCATCCTTTGCTGGAGCTGATGCCGGAACGTTACTGAGCATTTATGTTGCTTGGCAAGCGATGAAAGGAAATGAAAAATATTCCTTAATTCGTAAGATTGCTATTACCTTCGCAGCTACAGGTGGTACAAACTTTCGTAACGCTGATTTAACTAATGCTGATTTCTCCCAAGCAACACTCCAAAGTACAGATTTTAGAAATGCTATCCTTAATGGTACTTCGTGGGGTGAAGCTAAAATGCTTGACTATGTTCGCCCCGGTTTAACTTATTTGCAAAACCCACAAATACGTGAATTTTTAGTCACAGGTCAAGGGCAAGACAAAAACTTTGACGGTCAAAACCTGCGAGGAATTAACTTACAAAAAGCTAACTTAGCAGATGCCAGTTTTATCGGTGCTGACCTCAGTGAAGCTAATTTGCAAGATGCTGATTTATCGAGAGCCAAACTCAAACAAACCCAACTAGACGCAACCGATTTCACAGGCGCAACTCTCACAGGTGCATTCATTGAAGATTGGGGTATTACCAGAGAAACTAAATTACATGGCGTGAGGTGTGAATATATCTTCATGCGCTTACCCACCAAACTAAATCCCGACCCCCTCCGCAAACCAGATAATCAGCAAGAAGTATTTCAAGACGGCGACTTTGCCGAATTTATTCAACCAATTTTTGACACCCTCGACCTTTATCACAATCAAGGCGTTGACCCCCGCGCCATTGCGATTGCGTTTAAAAAATTAGCAGAAAATCATCCCGAAGCTGAGTTAGAAATCGTCGCAATGGAGAAACGCGGCGATGATAAATTATTACTCCGCGCCAAAACTGCGGGAGGTGTTAATAAATCGCAACTGAGTGCAGAATATTTTGCAGATTATAATCAACTCAAAGCTTTATCTCAGAGCCAGCAATTATTACTTATAGAAAAAGACGATCGCATTCGTAGTTTAGAAACTATGCTGACAACTGCTCTCAAGCAGCCCAAATATTATATAGAAGGAGATAATAACGTGTCTGATATTAGCGGCATTAGTATTCAAAATAGTAGTAATGTTAGTGGTATTGCGGGTGGTGGTTCTGTCGCCAACCTGGGAACAATTAGCGGCAATGTAAATATTGCTATTAATGAGTTACCCGATTCCCCCAATAGTGAACAACCAGGAATTAAAGAATTACTCACACAATTACAAGAGGTAATTTCTCAATCTTCAGAATTATCTGATGAAGATAAAGCCGAGGCTTTAGAACAAGTTAAAACTTTAGCTGAAGCAGGCCAAAATCCTCAAGAACCTACTAAGCAAAAGGTTGCAAAGACAGCCATCACGATGTTAAAAGGTTTATTTTCTGGCTTACCCGCTGTCGCCACATTGGTAGAAGCAGCAAATAAATTATTACCTGTAATTTCTAAACTATTTGGGTTGGGATAATTTTTTAGGTGTAAATACCCGACTTATTGAAGAAGTCGGGTATCTTGGGGAATGTGATAAGGCAATTGCGATCGCCTACAATATATATAGACATAAAGTGATTGTTTAAACATATATGGAAAAACTAAACATTAAAGAAGAAGCCAAAAAACTAATTGAGCAATTGCCTGATAATTGTACATGGGATGACCTAATGTATGAGATTTATGTCAGACAAGTAATTGAGGCTGGACTTGCTGACTCTCAGGCTGGTAGAGTAACTTCTGTACAAGCAGTTAGGGCAAAATTCGGACTACCAGAGTGAAAGTTTTTTGGACAGAAACAGCTATAGAAAATTTATCAGCTATCTACACTTACATTTCCCAAAACTCACCACAATATGCAGCACGGATAGTAGACAGAATTACCAGACGTTCGGAACAAATATCTAATTTTCCTTTATCTGGAAGAATTGTGCCAGAGTTTGAAACTGAGCAGATTCGTGAAGTCATTGAAGGTTCATATAGAATTATTTATTACATTAAGCCTGAACAAATAGAGGTTTTGGCTGTTATACATGGCTCGCAGCAATTCACACAGCAACCGTAGGATGGGCATTATAATGCCCATCCTACAAACTAAAAAAGTCAAGTAAAATCTGCTGACTAACATCAAATATATGGAACACAATACAACAGCAGATCCGAACTTTTTCTTAGTATGTGGACTGGGGAATTTAGGACAATATTGTGTATCTGTGCTGAAGGAGTTTGGCGTTAAGGTTAATGCAATTGAACAGGTAAATACTCACACTTGGGAAATTACAGAATTACCAGAGTTAATCGATAAATTGGTGATTGGTGATTGTCGGCAACCGAAAATATTAGCAGGACTT
>JAGKSW010000026.1 GCA_018993265.1 Nostoc sp. TH1S01 | reverse complement strand
CCAAGGACAAGGCAATCTCTCATCGCAAATTAGTACCCATGACAAGGGTCAACCTGGAGAGGAGCCGGATGAGCGGAAACTCTCACGTCCGGTTTTGAAGCCGAGTCGGAAGGGCGACCTTCCGGCTTAGGTCAACGGATTTCCCTGTTACCTGTTGCCCGTTCCCTATTCCCTCTTAAATCGTTAAGTTTTCACCATAATCACTGTGCAATTGCTCTTGCGAGAAATATTTTCGGGAATATTGCCTTGCATTACTTGTTGTAGTAAACTTTCACGGCTAGCTCCCAATACAATCACATCACTATTATCTTGTTCGGCACATTCAAGTACAGCTTCAGGCACAGAATCAGCCTTGACGGGAGTAGCCACTACTTTACCTCTGACTCGGCGTTTCAGAAAGCGAACCGACTTTTCTAGTAATGTGGTGTCAGGAATTGATTCGCTAGATTGGAAAACTTGGCATAGCTTGATTTGCGGTGATGTACTCAAAGAAGCAAGGGCAGGTAATAATTTAATTGCTTGCTTAGAGTTGGGGCCTCCCGCCATTGGCAGTAACCAACGGTTAAAGACTCTTTTATCATTCAATTTAGCTAAAACAACATCACAAGGAGCTTGTCGAATTACAGTATCTACTACTCGGCTAAAAACTCTACCCGGAGTTGCTGTACTTCCTTTCCACCCCATCAGTACTAAGTCAATGTGTCGCTCTTTCACAGTCTCCAAAATTGCCCCAGCGACATTATGAGCAACCCTGATTTGAGTGTGAACCGGAATCCGCAATTCTTCGCCTAAACGTATTGCTTGCTGCAACAGGCGAAGGCTTTTGGCAGTTTCCACTGGTGTTTGGGATGGGATGCGACTAGGTGGAATAAGAATTACTTGTAAGCATTCTATTTCGTAATTGCGATCTTTGGCGATCGCATCTGCCATTTCTAGTAAAGTCTCGGCTGTTTGGGGATGGGAAAGCGGTACTAATAACCTGCCTTTACCTGTAGCCGGAGCATGAGTTTGGTAAATTACATAAGCAGGTGCTGATTTCCGTTCCACCTGTTGTGTATTGCCACTCAGCCGTTCTGCTTCTACGCGGATAATATCACTGCGGGTAATAATTCCAGCTAATTTTCTGCCTTCTGTCACAGGTAAGCATCTGAGGTTATAGGGGCGACAAGCCCCCTAAAGTGCTTGTTGTATAAGCTGTATAGCCCTTAACCCTCGCTGATAATATGCTTGCTTATTGCGACTGAAACCAACCAGTTCCTCGACCCATGCTTGACACCCATGCAAAGCTTCTACCCAATTGAAACCATATAAACCTAAGTTTTCCCAAAAAATCAATTAACCACATTATTCAACTATTATGACGGATGTATTCTTACCCAACTATTATTCAATTGTCTTGTGGTCAGTTGGTTGGCAGTCACATTAATTAATAACTACTGAAGCGGGTCTGATTCAATCAGCCGCTTCCGCTTCAATAGTTATACGATTTTTTCAAAAATTAAATAAGATTCCTATGGCTAAAAATGCCGCACTAAATTGATATTACTTACTGCACAATCTGATAACACCCATTAGCATCAGGAGGCGCTGTTTGTGTTGAGGCAGTTGTGAGTAGTAGTGAGTTAGGTGCTTGGCCTAAGCCATTACCTGTAGCAATTACATCAAAAATGACTCCTTCAGGGACTTGTTGATTGGCAACTTCTACTGTGATTGGTGGATTGAAGGCATTATTGATCAATGGGTCAAATTGGTCAGGTAGAACTGGATTGAAGTTATATGTACCAGCTGTAAGTTCTGGGTAAGGAATAGCAGTTTTGGGTGTCAGGTCTGTGATCCGAGTTTCATCCACATTTGGGCTAGAGGATTTGCTAATCCGGAAATCTATAACAGCACTAGTTTCCGAAAAGCGATACCAACGTCCTTTAAATTTTCCTGGATTAGGCTGTGTTAAATCCTCTGGAATCACAAAGGGTGATTGATTAAATAATGGTTGACCTGAAGGGCCTTGTAGTGTTCCTGTTACCGCTACTGTATAAGCACTATTAGGCGCTCCTGTAAAGGTTCTTTGAGCAATTGTACTGCTAGTACCAGATTGCACAAAACGTACCTGAATATTTCCTGGTGTTACATTTACATATTTACTAGCTTGACGAAAATCTACATTCTCCAAAACTTTTTTACCGTTGACAATGACATCAACTGGTGATGCAGTAGCAACCGCAGCGTTAATAACTCTTAATTTGGTAGGGCATCTATAAGGGTTTAGAAGAGGATCTAGAAGAGAACTTACTAGGGTTGCAGTGGAAAATTCTGGTAAAGACTTTGTAGATAGTTGAGACTTAGCTAAACTTTTGTATGGATAACTAGTCAAACTAATTAAAGATAATGTCAAAGCACCTAAGAATAATCGTCTTGTTAGAAACATATCTTCCTCCTATCGAAAAACAAAAATAACAAATGAGCAAGCTTTATCCTGCATAAAAAATGATGCGATAATCATCACAAAGATTTTTTATGTATCGGGATATAGGTGCAGGCTTTGTCAACGTAAAAGACAACGGGCGCACAATAGCATTCGCCTCAAGACATTAGACTTGGGCAGAATATTATTGCACCAGCACATATAGTGTCCGGCTTCAATGTCCAACGTGACAAATACTTTGGTGGAAGCCGCTTGAAGTTTATCGATAGCGCACTTTATGGTTCTAATATTTCACGATTTTCAAAAGAATGCAAGGAAAGTTAACACAGTTAACAGCCATCATTAAAACACTTGATACCCAACTAGTTGCTTGATAATAAATTTATATTTGTAGTTATATATGCAGGTAGTTGACATAGTAAGCAGTATTTACTCCCCTACCGGAAACCGCCGCATCATCTCCGCCACCGCTACCGCCTCACCATCCGGCGTATACACGACCTCACCCAACATCGCAATCACAATCCTTTGCTGTCTTGCCCACTCAAACCAATCCTTCACAGCAACCCAGCAAGAACGCTGGGAAGAAAATAGCGGCTATTCTCCATCCACACTCGCAGCTAATATTGCAGGCTTAATCTGTGCTGCTGAATTTGTGCGTCAAACTGGTGATGAAGCAACAGCACAATTCATTGAAGAATACGCAGATTTTTTAGAATCTCATATTGAAGACTGGACAGTTACTACCGAAGGCACCTTAGTTCCTGGGATCAAACGACATTACATTCGGATTACTCCTACAGATATCAATAATCCTCAACCAAACGAAAATCCTAATCAAGGAACTGTTTTGATTGCGAATCAGCCGCCAGGAAAACCAACAGAATTTCCCGCAAAAGAAATCGTCGATGGCGGATTTTTACAACTGGTGCGCTATGGAATTCCTTCAACTATAAATCAATCCTGTCGCTTTTAATAAAGCTTTCTCAAGTGTGTGCTCCCATTTCACTAGTCCTGTTGCTATGAAGCACTCAGAGTAATGTATAGCGTTTCCTAATCTGCTGAGGTACTTAATACATTGCTAATAAAATTAGACCAACCTCTGTTTACTTTGATATTTGTAATTTATATAGGATTCCTACTTGATTTTTGAACAGTAGCGGTATAAGGGTTTTAAACACCTATAGCCCACATTCTGCATCCAAACCTTAATTTTTCGTATCACTGTGTAAGTCCTAATTAGGCGATCGCTATTTAAAATTTTCATAACTTAATATTTTGGACAAGTCTAATCAATAAATCTTGACTTTAGTCTGCCATCTAATCCGTATGATCACTGAAGGCTGAATGATCAAGCTAAAGCTATCCTGTAGCCGGAATATACGGCAATTTCCGTGTATTGACTGATTTCCTACAAGTAATGGTCAAGGCACACCTATGGGTTTCACCACAATTAAGAACACTTCAATTTCTGAACTTTTACTAACTGAAAGTGCAAATAGAGATATTGAGTGGCTTAAAAATAGTTTAAATGCTGCTATCGAACTAGAGTTAGCTACTTTACCACCATATCTCTGCGCGTGGTGGTCGATTAAAGATGACAAAGCACCTGCGGCTAAGTTAATTCGTAGTGTGTTGATGGAAGAAATGCTGCACATGGCATTAGTCGCTAATATGTTGACGACTATCGGAGGTACACCACAAATCAGCACAGTTTTACCAAGCTATCCTGGCAATTTACCAGGAGGTGTGCGACCTCAATTAACGGTATATTTAGCAGGTTTAAGCAAGACTTATTTAGACGAAGTTTGTAAGCAAATCGAATATCCTGAAAGTGGCCCAATCGCTTTCTTTGCTGGTGAAACTTACCCTACTATTGGTGCTTTCTATGATGCAATTCTTGTAGCATTTCAAGAACTCAAACCAGAAATGTCTGGCACTAATCAGCTAACTGATGATTCAGTTGGAGGACATAAGTTATATGCTATCAATACACTAGCTGATGTAGAGACGGCAATTAACGAAATTTAAGTTATATGCTATCAATACACTAGCTGATGTAGAGACGGCAATTAACGAAATTAAGGTACAAGGAGAGGGAACTGCGTTATCACCAGATGCGGAAGGATTTGGCGGTGAACTTGCTCATTACTATAAATTTGATGAAATTTCTCACGGTCGGAAATTAATTCAAGTTGATGGTGTTTGGCGATATGCAGGTGAAGTTGTGCCATTTCCTGATACATACCCAATGGCCCAAGTTCCTGGAGGTGGTTGGCAAAATCCATCACCAGAAGTCAGCGAACTGTTAAATTTATTTAATAGTGCTTTTAAAGCAGTTTTAGATGAACTCGAACTAGCTTGGACTACTGGCAATCAAGATAAGCTGAGTAGCGCAATTGGATTGATGTTTAGTTTTAAAACACCTGCAATTCAACTTATGCAAATTCCTTTACCTGACGGTAGTGGTAATTATGGCCCAGATTTTCTAATTTATTAATATTTAGATAATCAAAATCTGGTATTGCACAATTAGGAGTGATTTTTATAGGATGGGTTTTATCACCCATCCTTATTTTTTATGCCGACTTATACCATTTCACTTTATGGATGATCCAAATATAGGTGTAAGGGCGAACGGCCGTTCGCCCCTACAAGTTCTTGTATGTGTATCAATATTTTGGTGAATTGGTATTACTTACCCACCCTTGTATATTGAGAGAAAGGATTTATCGCATTTCTGCTCTTAACTAAATGCCGGCACCATCCAGAAAGTCTTCAATTACAGAATCGCTATTGATTTTACTGTTGTAAAGTATTTCGAGTTCACTATGTACCTCAGTTGGTAATTCTAATGTGGACTGAGTTTGTAATTGTTCTAGTTGTTTTTCGAGATTTTTGACGCGTTCAAAGAGCGCCCGAATGACTTCGGCTTCGACATCTCGGATTTTGTTGTGAGCTAACGCATCAACATTGATGTTATTTTGACGAGTCACACGTCCGGGAATACCTACAACAGTAGTATTACTAGGCACATTGCGTAACACTACAGAACCCGCGCCAATACGGACGCGATCGCCTATATTAATATTGCCTAAAACTTTCGCACCCGCTCCTACAACCACATGACTGCCTAATGTGGGGTGGCGTTTACCACTTTCTTTACCAGTACCACCAAGGGTAACACCTTGGTAAATCAACGCATAATCACCGATAATTGCTGTTTCTCCAATTACTACGCCCATACCGTGGTCGATAAATACTCCTTTGCCAATAACTGCACCAGGATGAATCTCTACGCCTGTGAAAAATCGGCTGAGATGCGATATAAACCGGGGAACAAAAGGAACGCCTTTTTTATACAACCAATGTGCTAAACGATGCAAAATTAAGGCTTGGAGTCCAGGATAGCAGAACAAAATCTCCAGCCAGTTACGGGCTGCGGGGTCGCGCTCATAAATTGTTTGCAAGTCAGTTAGTAGCATACTTTTTTGGGTTTGTTGTGAGTGGGCAAAGAAATCGGATTTAGTCAGCCAGTGCGGTCATTTTGCTTGCGCGTGCTTAGATATGTTTTGGCTAGATGAAGGAAAAATCATGAAACCAAAATAATTCCTGTGAAAGATGAACTCATTTGGAACATTTTGTAGGATAATCTACGGTAAACCGATAGACTTATGTCCATTAATTCTTGATAAGTGGGATGCTAGCACATCCAACACCAAGAAAAATTAATTTCGCATAAAATGCGAAAAAACAACCGATTAACCGTAGTATTTTGATTGAGTACAAATCTTGAATAGCCAAAATTACGCTCTCCTGGATCTGTCTTCTAAAGTTGAATACGCACTCTTAGCACTTTTAGAACTGGCCAGCCACCACGAAAAAAAAGTACCTCTGACTATGGGCGAAATCACCTCTAAGCAACCTATACCTGAGCGATATTTAGAGCAAATTCTCACCAATTTGCGGCGTGCAGGTGTAGTACAAAGTCAACGTGGCTCGAAAGGTGGTTTTGTGTTAGTTCGTGAGCCTTGGCAGATTACTGTGTTGGAGATTGTCACTTTAGTGGAAGGTGAACGCAAAGAAAAAGAACAATCTGAGGCTCCCACATTAGAAAGGCGCTTGGTTCACGAAGTTTGGGAACAAGCCAACGTGGCCTCTATGGAAGCGTTGAATCGTTATACTCTTCAAGACTTGTGTCAAGAAAGAGAAGCTCGTTTACAACAGAGTCCGATGTATTACATCTAAGAAGTATGAAGTTTGAAGTCTGAAATTACTATCTATCAAGCTTTTAGCAAGACAATATCAACACATAGGAGTCCTCTGATGCGAATAGCAAAAGATATTACAGAATTAATTGGACGAACACCTTTAGTTCGATTAAATAAGATTCCCCAAGCTGAAGGGGCAGTTGCAGAGATTTTAGTGAAGCTAGAGAGTATGAATCCGGCTTCTTCTGTAAAAGACCGAATAGGTATCAGTATGGTAAAAGCCGCAGAGGAAGCAGGCTTAATTCACCCTGGCAAAACTACTTTAGTTGAGCCTACCTCTGGTAATACGGGCATTGCTCTGGCAATGGTGGCGGCGGCTAAGGGATACCCTCTTATTCTAACGATGCCCGACACAATGAGCCAAGAACGACGGGCAATGCTGCGAGCCTATGGCGCTCAACTAGAGTTAACGCCTGGTGTGGAAGGAATGCGCGGTGCGATCGCACGGGCTGAGGAAATTGTGGATCAAACCCCCGATGCTTATATGTTGCAGCAATTCCGCAACCCAGCTAACCCCAAAATTCATACCCAAACTACAGCCGAAGAAATTTGGGCAGATACCGACGGGAAAGTACATATCTTAGTGGCGGGAGTCGGTACTGGTGGGACGATTACCGGCGTTGCAGAAGTGATTAAACAACGTAAACCAACTTTTCAGGCGATCGCAGTTGAACCTAGCAACAGTCCCGTACTCATCGGCGGAAAACCAGGGCCACACAAAATTCAAGGTATCGGCCCTGGTTTTATCCCAGCAATTTTCCGCCTAGAACTGGTAGATGAAGTCATTCAAGTCACCGATGATCAGGCGATGGCTTATAGCCGACGTTTAGCCAAAGAAGAAGGATTACTCTCTGGTATTTCTGCTGGCGCTGCTTTATATGCTGCACTGGAAGTTGCAAAACGACCAGAAAACGCCGGACGCTTGATTGTGATGGTACAGCCGAGCTTTGGTGAACGCTATCTCAGCACTCCCCTATTCAAACAACCAGATGATACTGAACGGTGAATCAAGTTTGATGGCTGATTTTATGGCACGAGATTCACAACCATGAATGAAAAAGGGAAGAGAAACTAGAGGCTAGAGATTAGTATTTTCACTCAGCACTTAGCACTGACAATTCAGGAGGTAAAAACATTACTGTTACGCTCAATTTGAAGTATGAAACCGATACATCTTAAACAATTACTTTATTAATCACAAGTTAAAGCGATTGCTAATAATTTTGTCTAACCAACGAGCAGGCAAAAATCGCGGAATCAACCAATTCCTTACAGGCTGGGGAACAATTGCATATTCTGTTTTTGGCTTTTGAGCTTCAAAAACTTTCCTGATGAATTGCCCAACAACATCAGAAGAATATCCTTGTTTCCCAATTCCTAACATATATTTTTGAAAGGCTCGTAAAGATGTGGCATACTCTGTTTGGGCATATCGACTCATGTCTTGTGCAGATTCTTTATCCCAAATTGGCGTATTCACGGCTCCGGGACGAATGATAATCACATCAATGCCATAAAGTTGTAATTCTCGGCGTAAGCTGTGAGAAATTCCTTCAAATGCGTGCTTACTACCAACATAAGCACCAATAAAAGGTGAGGAAATCTTGCCAGCCACTGAGCTAATATTGATGATTCTCCCAGGATGTGATTTTGGCGATGTCCTCGCTTTTAAAAGTGGCAAAAAAGCTTGAATCACACCAATTTGTGCGATGACATTGACTTCAAACTGCCAACGAATCTCATCTAATGATTGATGAATTAACGGCCCACTGGTGGCAATTCCAGCATTATTAATTAGTCCAGCCAATCCCGCATCACTCACACGTGCAGATACTTTATTAGCCGCATCTTGCACAGCTTTCGAGTCTGTCACATCAAAAAACAAAGGTGTAAACTGACTACCAATTTCAGTTTTTAGGCGATCGCCATCTTCTTGTTTACGAACGCTGCCAAAAACATGATAATCATGCTTGGCAAATTCTTTAACAATTCCGTAGCCAATACCGGAAGATGCGCCAGTTACTAAAATCGCTTTCACTTAGCACTCCTGGGTTACACAATATAATCTCAGCGTAAACTATGGACTATACTCCAGAGTCAAGAGTGCAATGAAAATAGGTAAATTAGCACAGAAGATATCTAAGTAAGTAGGTCGGTGCAATTAAAGATAACTAGTGAGGGCTGTCATTGGTTATTGGTCATTGGTAAGTGTTTCCAGAATATTTACGCTTCGTAATATAGTTTGCTTTATTCCCACAGACTTACTTATAGCAATCCTAAATCATTTGTGAAATTCTCTTTCTTCTCTTTCTTTGTGTCCTACCCTTCGGGAAGCCGCTATCGCGTCTATGCGTCCTTTGCGGTTCGTTAAAAAGAATATTTTTCACAACTCAGATAAGATTGCTATAGATAAACATCAATAATTGAAATTTCACGAAGGCAGTTCTAATGAAACAAGTTTCACCGCCAAGCATGAAAGTGGGACTGAGATTTTTACTCAGCACTCAGCGAGAAGTTGCGTGCGGGGGTTTCCCCCGTTGAGCAAACTTCGGTGACTCAGTACTCAGCACTTACAAGTCAGCCAAATTAATTGGCTTCATTATTTCTCATCAATACTATTAAGCAGCAACAACTTGCAGCCAATTTAATTAAACTTAAAGCCCCAGTTTTTAAAACAATAAAAGCACCTAAAGCCATTAAAATAAAAGGTACAAACTGATTAATGTAGCGAGTTAAAATTTCTGCGATCGCCTTTTGATCAGTTAATTTATATGCAACATAGCATAAAATACCCAACAATAAGAAAAATACTCCAATAATTACCCAAAAACTAGTTAATGTACTGCTCGCAAATAATGGTATATATACACTGATATTATCGCTACCGTTAGCAATAGTTACTGCCGCTACACTATAAGTCTGAGGTGAAATAAAACTAGTAGTATATTCTCCTGAAGGTGTGATATTCTCTGCCACCAACTCTTCTGTATTATCATCTTCTGGATTAATCAAACTACTAATACCTACGGCAATGGGAATTAAACCCAGTAATCCCAACCAGTTTGCTCCTAAAACAAAACCACCAAATAACCCAGATAAACTGAAGATTACTAGGACAATAAAACCTAAATACTGTCCAACAAATATATGTTGCGGTCGAAACTCAGCATTGATTTGCGAAAAAAAAAGTAGCAAAATCACAATATCATCAATATTAGTGGCGATAAATGCAACTACGCCTGTACTAATTGCACTAATTAAATCATCCATTTCCTTGGGGCTAAAATTTCAGCATGAGTAACCTAGGTACATCTTTTATTGAAGGAATTATTGCCTTCACAGCTACTAATATTGATGACATCATGATTTTGCTACTACTATTCTCTCAGGTAGATGTTAATTTTCGACGACGGCATATTATATTTGGTCAGTATCTTGGGTTTGCAGCTATCATCATTGCCAGCTTACCAGGATTTTTTGGTGGTTTAGTTGTACAGCGTGAATGGATTGGATTACTTGGAATATTACCAATAGCGATCGGTTTAATGCAATTGCTCAACCGAGAACAAGAAACTATCGCAATTCAGGAAGTAAACACTGACTTTAAACAGCATTCACCAGTTAATTCTTTATTATCCTTAATTTTGAGTATTCTGCATCCCCAAACTTATAAAGTTGCAGCGGTAACAATTGCCAATGGTGGGGATAATATTAGTATTTATATTCCCTTATTTGCTGGGCAAAACCTTGCCAGTTTGGGAGTCATTTTAAGTGTATTCTTTTTAATGGTAGGAGTTTGGTGTGCTTTTGCGTACTTGTTAAGCCAACACACTACCATTGCTTATCTTTTAAGTCGCTACGGTAAAATTATTGTACCTTTCGTCTTAATTGGCTTAGGTTTATTCATTATGTATGAAAGAGGTACATTCAACTTACTACCTTAGAAATCTGCTTTGATTTCCGAATTTACTTGTGTAGGTAGGGAGTAGGGAATGGGGAGTGGGGAGTAGGAAAGAAATTTTGTCTAGGTTCACTGATTTTTGTCCCAAATCAAATATTAATCCCATAGTTCATTTGCTATAAACACTAGTACAGGTCGGCGGAAATAAAGCACCCATTATCAATTGCTGAAAAGCTCATTCTAAGGGCTTCTTCATTTCATACTTCAGACTTCATACTTCAGCCTTTTTGTACTAGCCTCTCACTAAGCTTGATAAACCAACTTCCAACTCACCATCATTAAGATGGCATAGATAATAAACCGCAGTGGGCGTTGTGGGGCAATTTGACAGATTTTTGCACCTAATAATACTCCGGGAACTGAGCCTAACCATATCGGTAATACCAAATTCCAATTCACTGTGCCTAAACTGAGGTGTCCGAGGGAGGTAAACAATAATAAAATTGAAGCTTGTGAAATATCTGTTCCTACTAACTTGCGTGCATCTAAGCGAAAAAAGGCTATTAGTACTAAGGCAAACATGGAACCGGAAGAGACACTCGTCAGCCCAACCAAACAGCCTAAAACCGCCCCCAAGAGCATTGTGAAAAAACGACCTAAATTGGTATTTAAGTCTATTTTTGGCAGTTCCGGCAAACTTAACTTAGGAAAGAACGTTAAGAGTAACAGTTGTACCAGCGCCAGTACAGTAATTAGTAAAATTGTCACCCCTAGCAAGCGCAGCAAAATGCTATCTAAGTTATGCTCTCCAGTGTGCTTGAGGTAATGCAATATCCCTACGCCAAATAGGGAACCAGGAACGCTACCTAATGCTAACCACTTGACTACTTCAGTGTCTAAGGTTTGTTGTTGCCAATGCTTGATGCTGCCAACTACCTTCATTAAGGTAGCCGCTACAACATCGGAACTGACAGCAATTGATGGTGGAACTTGAAAAATAAATATCAACATAGGAGTGATGAGAGAGGCTCCACCAATTCCTGTTAAACCAACAATGATGCCCACAAAGAAGCTTAATACTGGCAGTAATAAATAATCCATACTCCTTCCAAAAACGCGGTTTTCTGGTCAAATCACCTCTGTTTACAGCAAAGCAAGAGAAACTACCGCCAAGTGCTAGACAAAGCTCTTGGTGGTAAGTGATGATCCTTGTTGAAGATGAAGAACAGATTTTTTACAGTGCTTAAAATAGAACTGTAAGCCGACTGGTTTACCGTATTTTATCCTTAAACATGATAAAACGTCTAGCCTAGTCTGACTGTATGTAGCGAAAAGACCAGATTCACTTCGGCTAGACTCAAATTACCAAAAATTTTGGTATCATATCTGTCCAATTCTCACTAATGTGAGTGGAATTTATGTTTTTTAAATACTTTTTGTACTACTAAAATCATAACTATGGATTTTGTGAATTATTGTTACCCAAATATTTAGCTCTTAATTCTTCTAACTCTTGATCTATTTCGCTGTTACTAGCAGGTTGAGATGTTGGATTTGTTGGCTGTGCTTGATTTGGTTGAGGTTTCCCACCCATAAATTGAGTTTTTAATTCTTCTAGTTCTAAATCAATTTCGCTAGGGGTGTTGCTAACAACTGTCGGAGGTAAGGTAGGTGATGACTGAACATGAGGTTTTGCTGGTATCTGAACTTTATGAGCTACTGGCGACTGTGTATTTAAGTCGTGCAAAACTTCATCTACTGTTTGGTAGCGTCTAACTGGGATACTTTCAAGCATCTGATTGAGAATGCGAGTCAAATGATTGCTGACGGGAGTTGTTAAATATTGCTGCCACACCCAAGTATCATGATTAGTGTCATAAGAATCGAAAGGCGATCGCCCAGTTAATAAGTTAATACAAGTAGCTCCCAAACTATAGATATCACTAGCAAATGTTGCTCTACCTCTAATTTGTTCTGGTGCAACATATTCAGGACTACCAATACTAGTACCAGTTTGATTTAAGGCTGCACCACTTGCAGATTTAGCAGCACCAAAATCAACTAAAACTAGTTTATGATCACTTTCACGCAAAATAATATTTTCTGGTTTAATATCTCGGTGGATGACTTGTCTAGCATGGCAAAATTTTAATACCAATAATAAATCATTCAATAATTGGTAAATCTGCGTTTCACTAAAATTCCCATGTTGTGCTAATTCCTGGGCTAAATTTAGTCCATTGATAAATTCTTGTACTAAATACTGCCGATCATCTTGAGTAAAGTATGCCAAAAGTTCAGGAATTTGCGGATGTTTACCCAGTTCATCCAACTGCACCGCTTCTTGATTAAATAATTCCACAGCTTTTTTGACTGTGTTGGTGCCTTGGGCTTGAGGATAAAATTGTTTAATTACACAGCGTGGTTTTGAAGGTTTATCTTCATCTATAGCTAAAAAGGTTCTGCCAAAACCACCTTGCCCTATCGGCCTAATGGCACGATAGCGCTCTTTGAGTAGCAACTTAGAACCACAAGTAGGGCAAAACTTCACATCAGCCGGGTTTTCAGGTTTGGGACAACGGGGATTAAGGCAGTAGCTCATGCATGTGCAAACTTAGGGATACGTGTCTTTATTGTCCCTTTTCCTTGGCAGAAGAGTGTTGATATTTGCTAAATGTAATTTCAATTTTTTGTTGTAGAAATTTAAAGTGATTTACATATTTATAATCTGGAAGTGCTTAGTGTTGATTTAGAGGTATGTTTGAAAAATTCTACGCAGCTTTTTCTGCTTGATTCAACACCTGTAACCAATGAACCAGCTTTTGACGTTGTGCTTCGCATACCTTAATGCTAGCCGAGCGTAGCGCCCGCCTGGGGAAGATTGTCCGTAAGTCAGCTACCATTTCTAGAGATTCACAAGCTTCTAGGCACTCGGCAATATAATCGATGGATTCCATTGTCAGCCATTCTGGAGTCGCTTCCAAGTCGCAAATGTAATATTTCATAGTTTGATTTTTGGACTAGGCGATCGCTTAGTTACAGGACTAATATTTTAACCTTGGATTCTGACATATCACAATCCTCAAAACTAACGCTGTCTGGTTTAGTAACAATTGGTAACGGTATGACTGGTCTTTTCTATCTCCTGCCATACTATCTACTTTTTTATCATCTTTGCGGGAAGACCCCAGGTGTAGGTGAAACCGGAACCGGGGATGAGAGCAAAGTCAGCGTATACGGTACTTAACTAATTGACTTGAATTGGATAAACGTTGTATAGTAAGCATTATGGGAAACAAAGCTTACAAATTCCGACTGTATCCAAATAAAGAGCAATCCGCATTTCTGGCAAAGTGCTTTGGTTGTTCCAGATTTGTGTACAACCATTTTTTAAGACTCACAACAGATGTCTACGCCCAGGAGAAGAAATCACTGCGTTATAAAGAATGGGCAAAGCTTTTAACAGGTTTAAAGTCAGAATTTGAATGGCTTAAGGAAGTTAATTCCCAAGCATTGCAGCAAACTCTCAAAGATTTAGAGTCTGCATTTGTGAGATTTTTTAAGAAGTTAGGAGGATTCCCAAACTTTAAAAAGAAAAGTAATCGGCAATCTTTTAGAGTGCCGCAGCACTTTTTAATAGACAATGATGGGTTTCTTAGGCTTCCTAAGATGACACCAATTAAGATTGTGATTCATCGGGAGATACTGGGAACACCAAAAAATGTCACTATATCTAAAACACCATCTGGTAAATATTACGCATCAATAGTAACGGAACAAGACATTCCCCATGCTCCCTTAAATGGAGACAAGATAGGTCTTGACCTTGGACTTAAGGAGTTTGCGATTACTTCAAAAGGTGAGAAGTTTGAGAACCCTAGATATTTTCAGAAGTCTTTACGCCGACTCAAGATAAGACAGAGGAGATTAAGCAGAAAACAGAAAGCTGCTAGTAATCGCAGTAAAGCTAGATTAGTTGTAGCTAAGATTCATGAAAAAGTGACTAATCAACGGCAAGATTACCAGCACAAAATTAGTCTGAAACTGGTATCAGAGAACCAAAGAATATCAGCAGAAAGTCTAAACATCAAAGGGATGGTAAAAAACCGCAAATTAGCCAAACAAATAAGTGATGTAGGATGGGGTAACTTCCTCACGATGTTGGAATACAAAGGGGATATCTACGGTTGCGACGTTCACTATGTAGATAGATTTTTCCCTAGTTCTAAAAGATGCTCCAACTGCGGTTACATCAAACAAGACTTAACACTTGCTATTCGTGAGTGGGAGTGTCCAGAGTGCCGTAAATTCTGGGACAGAGATATAAATGCTGCCTTGAACCTGATGCTGTTCTCGGAATTAAAAATACCCTTGGAAGAAGGGAAATCTACGCCTGATCAGCTAGTTGAAAGACTAGGTATGAACCGGGATACTGGTTCAGGACAGGAAGCCACAGGTTTAGCGTAGCGTAACCTGTGGTACTTCACACTTACCAATGACAACATGCAACCAAATTAGCGACAATCTCAACTAGCTCTTCTGGATCAACTGGTTTAGATACATGAGTTTGAAACCCAGATTCTAAGGCATGAACGCAACTTTCGCGATCGCCATAAGCAGTTAAGGCAATAGCTAAAACTCGTCCACCAACATCTGATTTGAGGCTGCGGATTTTCCGAATCAGGCTGTAGCCATCTTCTCCAGGCATACTGATATCACTAATTAAGACATCAGGTTGCAATTCAGGTAAGACTTTTAATGCTGCGATTGCCGAAGCAACTGCGACAACAGTCGCTCCACCCGTTTCTAAGACAGTAGTAATGTAAAAGCGGCTATCGTCATCATCCTCAACTACGAGAATACTTAAGTCAGCAAGTGGGAGAGGAGGTTGCATAACAAAATCATTGTTTATTTATCGAAAAATTGGGTTTAAAACCTCGCCCTTCTAGGGCGACTTTGCATGGTAAAATACTAATAGGTCGATAACCGCAGGAACGATGAGGAAACAGGTAAAACGTCCTACTCCGTAATCCTGAAATTCCTAACAGTCAATGGTGTAAAAGTAAATCCAAACTGCAAGGACGCAAATAGAAAGTGAATAAACTACCTTGGGACACAAGGAAAGTTACGCTTGGGGAGTAGTCCATAAGTGGGGCATATCGGGAGATGTGTTTCGGACTGGACATGAGACTGTAAGACCAAAATCAACATTGTTGGTGGAGGCAAGATTCAGCCCAAGAATCACCGCACTTTTAGGGCGGTGAGTTGTCAAGAGAGCGGACTAAGCTAGCAACTGCTTTTACTAAAACTATTGGCTCGATTGGCTTGGAGATATGTTGATCAAAACCAGCTTTGAGTGCTTGTTGATGATTCATTTCACCAGAATAAGCAGTTAAAGCGATCGCTTTTATCTGTTTATATTGTGGCCACAAATTTCTGATTTGCTGTATCAGCATGTAGCCATCAATATCTGGCATCCCAACATCACTAAGTAAGACATCAAAATTGGACTGGTTCAGCAAAATTAAGGCATCTTTTGCAGAAGTAGCGGCAGTTACACTAGCTTTATTTAGCTCTAACACAAATGTAGTGAATTCTAGTGTATCAGGCTCATCATCAACTACTAAAATTTTAATCCCACTCAAATCAACAGATAAATCCATCTGTGTACTATCTTGAGTTGTGGCTGGCTCATCAGATAGAAGCGGTAGGCAAATTGTAAAAGTGGCTCCTTGGTCAATGCCTGGACTTGTGGCTTTAATTGTGCCACCATGCAGTTCTACTAATTGACGAGCTATCGCTAAACCTAATCCTAATCCACCAAATTTTCTGGTGATTGAGCCATCTTCTTGCCGGAAGTAGTCAAAAATCTCAGCCAAAAAATCAGGAGCGATACCTTTGCCTGTATCACTCACAGTAATTTGAGCCATAGTGTCAAGTTTTGCTAAACAAACGTTTACTTGTCCGCCGGAAGGCGTAAATTTGACAGCGTTGGATAACAGATTCCAAATCACCTGTTGCAAACGAGTTACATCACCCATCACCTGAACAATATTCGGGTCAAGTACTGTATGTAGGGTGATTGACTTGGCTTGAGCAGCTAGCTTTACTGTGTCTATTGCCGCGCTAATTGTAGCCTTCAAATCAACAACTGCCACATTTAAGCTGAGTTTGCCCCGCATAATTCGGGACACATCCAACAGATCCGCAATTAAATCTGATTGCAACCGTGCGTTGCGTTGAATAGCTGCTAGACCTTCGGCTATTTTGGCTTCCGAAAGTTTGTAGTTTTGCAGCAAACTAGCCCAACCTAAGATGGGATTGAGCGGAGAGCGCAACTCATGAGAAAGCACTGCCAAAAATTCATCTTTGATTCGGTTGGCAGCTTGGGCTTCTTCTTGTAATGCTTCTGCTGTTAACCGTGCTTGCTGCTGTGCTTCATATAACTGGGCGTTCTCCACTGCCACCGATGCCATTTGCGCCAACTGCACTAAAATAGCTTCATCGGCGGCAGTAAACTCACCTTCATATTTATCTGACAGCTGAATCAACCCCATATTGTGTCCGTCTCGCCCCATCAAAGGTGCTGCCAGCCAACCCCGCAGAGGCGGGTGATTCTTGGCTTCCTTGCCAAAACCTCGCCATTGCGGATGACGTTCTAGTTGAGCTTGTGTCATCCGCATTGGGCGATTCAAATGACACACACAGGCATAAATTCCCGACCCATCTGGTTTAGCATCGTAATTTTGCCACTGGGCATACTTATCAGACAGGTAAATGGCATTGATAGCCTGTTCCCAATTTTCGCCAACAGTCATACTGGTCACAGATTGATGAGCGCCAATAATCGATGCTGCCTGTTTTGTAATGACTTGCAGAACTTGTTCTACAGAAAGAGCAGAATTGATTGCTAATGCTGCTGTTGTTAATCCTTGCAATTGTTGAGCATAATGTCGTTCACTGGCCAGAAGATATTCTCGCTCCAGTTCAGCTTGGCGGCGAAGTGTGATATCACGAGAGATACATAACAATCTTTCGACTTGTCCATCAGCGTCTCTAATGGGAGTGACTTTGTTCTCCCACCATTTTGGTTCGCCCGTTTGGCTGGGAAGATAACCTTGAAAAGTATAGATTTGGCCTGCTTTTGCTTGAGCGATCGCTTGTAGTGCGGTTTGCTGCTCATTTTGCCAAAATTCATCCCAAGAACGGTTGAGGAATGGCGTAATATCATCAATGCCCAGTAATGTCTGACCGCCCGGACTCATGTACAGCAGTTTTCCCGATAAATCTAATACTTGAATGCAGTCGTTGCTACTCTCAAGAATCTGTCGATTAAACTCTTCACTTTGGCGTAATGCCGCTTCTGCTTGTTTATGTTTTGTGATGTCAATTAGTATGCCATCCCAGACATTGCCTTGGGTTGTAGGTACAGCGCGGGAACTGCCAGCAATCCATTTGAGTTTACCTGATGGCGTAATCATCCGTCCTTCCCATCGCCAAGGTAAAAAATTCTCGACAGCATGGTTAATTGAATTTTGAAACGATGCTACATCTTCAGGATGAATTAATTGGATTAAAGAATTGCCATCTTGAACAATTGTTTGTGCTGCCAGTTCTAATATTTCACAACAACCAGAACTGACAAAAGTAAACCGATGTGGATGATTTGTACAGGGCGAGTAACGGTACACTATACCTGGGACATTTGCTACCAGTGCCTCGAACTGAGATTGAGCGTAATAAAGTGCTTCACGGGTTGCCTGCTCGTGGCGAATAGCATCCTCTGCTTGCTGATGCAGATTGTGGAGACTTTGCAGTGCTGCCGCACTAAAGCCTGCTAAACTGCTCATCAAGCGATAATCTTCACTATCAAACTGTCGTGTTTCTCGATGCGAGACAATCCAAAGAGTGCCTAATGGTTGATTGTTGATGTACAGCGGAATGAGTAAACCTTCAACAATTGGGAAATGAGGATGATATAAGTAAGTAAAATATTGTTCTGGATAACTATAAAGTTGTGCTTTTCTGGAAAAAAGTGTAGTACCACAGGGGCTAAAATTCGCCGGAGTAGTTGTTTGTTCTAAACCCTGCAATGCACCTGCGATCGCTACCCAGCGAAATCTAGATTCCCCAAGCGAATCTGTTTCTAGTAAACTAACTCCCGCGGTATCGGCTTGGCATAAATCTAAACTAATTCGCACCAGGGTTTTGAGGAGCGATCGCGGTTCTTCACTCAGGTGTTGGGAAAGAACATGAAGAGCTTTGTTTTCAGCCGCTAAGTCTGGCTGCCTTGTTGACCGCTCAGCCAGTGTTTCTGTAATCAATACATCAGCTTCTGTGAGTGCTGGATTACTTTCTTGGGACAAATACATATTCCAAGCATAGAAGTTTTAAATTCCCGCAATCTCTTCTTGTGGGAATAGTTGGTAAAAAATTCATTAGTCAACATATCATCCTGTAAGGGTATTTTACACTGCTCGGAAAAATCTAGTTATCTAACTCAAGAGGGATGATATTGGTAAATAAACTATACGCCTGATGTGAATTACAGCAGTTTTCCATTGATTAGAAAACAAAATTGAATCAGCTAAAACATCTGAGAACATTAAAAGTATAGATGTCTTTACTACCTCATCCGATATTAGAGGTTGTTTGAAAAGTCTAAATTATTACTCACTGGGCGATTGAAAATCGCGGCTACACAGACGAAACCCACCTACGTGGGTTTGAAAACCTTGATTTTGTGTTAGTCCACGCAGTTGGACTTTGCTTGTGTAGTAGCGAATTCTATTCGCCCAATACTTTTCAAACATTTCTTAGGCTTATTGACGATTGAAAATCTGATTCCTGCAAAAATTCAATCTAACTCTCGCCGTCCTTCTAAGGCTCTGGCTAAGGTTACTTCGTCGGCATATTCTAAATCTCCACCTACAGGTAAGCCAAAGGCAATGCGTGTAACTTTTGTAAAAGGTTTTAGTAGTTGACCTATATATAGTGTGGTGGTTTCCCCTTCTACACTGGGACTTATAGCTAAAATCACTTCCTGGGGTTTTTGCTGACTCACTCGCCGCACCAAAGGTTGGAGATTCAACTGTTCTGGGCCAATTCCATCCATCGGTGAAATCACTCCACCCAAAACATGATATTTACCTTTGTATTCGCGGGTTTTTTCCAGCGCAATCACATCGCGGGAATCAGCTACAACGCAGATAGTTTGATTGTCGCGGTTGGGGTTTCGGCAGATTTCACAAACTGGTTCCGCAGATAAATGGAAGCAGACTGAACATAAGCCTACTTGCTTTTTGGCATCAACCAATGCTTGCGCCAGAGCCTCTACTTCCGCTTCTGGTCGCTTTAAAATGTGCAAAGCCAGTCGCTGGGCTGATTTGGGGCCAACTCCTGGCAGGCGTTGCAACTGCTCAATTAACCGTGCTAAAGGACGTGCGTAAACCGTGGTCTTATCTCCAGAATTGCTCAACCTTAACTATGATGACATAGGTGAAAAAGTCTGAAGTGTGAAGTATGAAGTGTGAAATTTTGTTTTTTATATGATGACTCATGATAAGTAAGTCGATGCAATAAAACCAAACTATGTAAAGAAAAGTAAATAATGCTCAAATGCTTTCTCCCCCTGCTCCCTGCCCCCTGCCTTATTTCAACAATAATTATTTACACCGACCTACTTAAGTCGTTTACCAGATACGGTATGACTATTGGCACTCCTTGATGGGCGAGTTCACTTCAGACTTTAGACTTCATACTTCCATTGACCATTGATTTTTGACACAATAATGGTTGAGCCGATCGCAATACTGCTTCTAATAAACCAGGAAATAACACTTCTAAATCTTCGCGCCGCAATTTGTTAATGTGCTGGGTTCCTTCTTTATGAGTCAACACTACTCCTGACTCTCTCAGAATCTTGAAGTGGTTGGACATGGTAGACTTGGCGATCGCAAAATCAAAATCGGCACAGCATTGCTCCCCTTTGGTTGCTAACAATCGCACAATCTCTAGCCGCACTGGGTCGCCTAACGCATACAACACTGACGGTAACGATATATCTTTTCTGTCTGGGTGATATAAAAATCTCATACTTGTATTATCTCTTAAAGTAGCGTATATTTTAATTATTCGATTTTATCGAATAAACGAATTAAAACAGGAAGGCAACTATGTCATCTGTTACAAATGTCACAGAAGCCACGTTCAAGCCAGAAGTTTTAGAAAGTGAAGTTCCAGTTTTGGTAGATTTTTGGGCTCCTTGGTGTGGCCCTTGCCGGATGGTTGCGCCAGTAGTCGATGAAGTTGCCAGCGAATACGAAGGACAGGTAAAAGTAGTGAAGGTGAACACCGATCAAAATCCTACTGTTGCCAGTCATTACGGTATTCGCACCATACCCACACTCATGATTTTCAAGGGTGGGCGACAAGTAGATACGGTTGTCGGTGCAGTGCCAAAATCTACATTAACTAAGACTTTAGCACAGCATATTCCGCAGCAATAAGGTGAAGTGTGAAGTGTGAAGTATGTAGACACCCTTTAGGTGGCTTCCCGGAGG
Source organism: Nostoc sp. TH1S01 (assembly GCA_018993265.1). Taxonomy (GTDB): domain Bacteria; phylum Cyanobacteriota; class Cyanobacteriia; order Cyanobacteriales; family Nostocaceae; genus Nostoc_B. The sequence goes on along the minus strand of JAGKSW010000026.1, from coordinate 2,934 downwards.
GTAGTGTGAAGTGTGGGTGTGGATGTAGGGGTAAAATTCTGACTCAGCACTCACACTTCGACTACTTCGACTGCGCTCAGTACAAGTCTGCTCAGTGTACAGCACTCAACACTTCACCTGTAGAGGGGAGGCTATATGGATTTGAAATTAGAGAATAAATCGGCGCTGGTTAGTGGTTCGACCACAGGTATTGGTTTTGCGATCGCCCAAACTTTAGCACAAGAAGGTGCAGCAGTGATTGTCAATGGTCGCAGTGAACAACGAGTCACCCAGGCCATTGACAAAATTAAGCAAACTAATCCTGATGCGAAAGTTACGGGTATTGTTGCCGATTTAGCGACAACAGCCGGAATCGAGCAAGTTTTTGCCCAAGTTCCGCAAGTTGATATCCTGATTAATAATCTGGGAATTTACGAACCGAAAGCATTTTTCGAGATTAGTGACGAAGATTGGCTGCATATATTGGAAGTAAACGTACTCAGCGGAGTCCGTTTAAGTCGCAAATATCTGCAAAAGATGCTGGAAAAAAATTGGGGACGAATAATTTTTATCTCCAGCGAGTCTGGTTTTCAAATCCCTGTAGAAATGATTCACTATGGTGTGACGAAAACGGCTCAAATTTCCCTCGCCAGGGGTTTAGCAGAAATGACTGTCGGTACAGCAGTTACAGTAAATTCTGTGCTACCAGGGCCAACTCGTTCAGAAGGCGTTGAAGAATTTATCACCCAAATGGGAAAAGAAAAGGGAATCAGCGCCAGCGAAGTGGAGGCGGAATTTTTTCAAAAAGTACGTCCTAGTTCTCTTATCCAACGCTTTGCAACTAACGAAGAAGTCGCCACACTCGTAGCTTACCTTTCCAGTCCTTTAGCTTCTGCAACGAATGGTGCGGCTGTGCGGGTCGATGGTGGCGTAATTCGGTCAATTATTTAACGAGTTGGAAAATAGAGGCTAGAGATTAGAGGCTAGAGCCTAGAGAAGATAAAAGTAAAAATATACTGCTGCTTTCTTCTCACGATAGATATTTAAGCCAAATAGGCAAATATTTATCAATAGTTAAATCTGCGAGTCAGCAGGTAGCCAAATATATAATGCCTGTAACCTATCTTTCAGGGGAAAATCTCATGAATCCGACCACTCAAACAAAAGCTCTTGATGTACCTACCGCTATTCTTCAACGTCGTTCTATCAAAACTTTTAAAACAGACCCCATCGCACCAGAATTACTCAAGCAACTGGTAGAGTTAACAGTAGCAGCACCTAGCAGTTTTAACATTCAAGACTGGCGGATTATTTTAGTGCAAGATGAAGCGCAAAAACAAGCTTTAGCTGCTGCATCTTGGAATCAAAAGCAAGTTATTGAAGCACCTGTAACTTTTGTGTTCGCAGCTGATTCCAGTGCTGGCGAACAAGATTTGACTCCAATATTAGAACAGGGATTGCAAACAGGTGCTTGGAATGAAGGCACAGTCAACTATTTTAGAAATTCTATTCCACAATTCCAAGCTGGTTTAGGAGACAAGCGCCGGGAATATGCCATCAAAGATGCGATTATTGCTTCCACTCATTTAGTATTAGCCGCTGAAAGCTTAGGTTTATCCACCTGCTTTATGAATGGCTGGATTGAAGACAAAGTGAAAGAAGTAATTGGTGCAACAGATGATCCAAATTTAGCGATCGCTGTTATCGTTCCTGTAGGTTATGCCGCAGAACCTCGCCTAAATCCCGGCCGCTTACCATTTTCTTACAACGTATTTGTAGATAGAGTCGGTAATCCATATCAAGGTTAGAAAAAGTATGAAGTGTGAAGTATCAGACTTCATACTTCACACTTCATAATTCATACTTCATGGGAATCAAATCATGATTGAGCTTTACTATTGGACAACGCCCAACGGTCATAAAATCACGATGTTTCTGGAAGAAGCGGAATTACCTTATAAAATTGTGCCTATTAATATAGGTGCTGGGGAGCAGTTTCAACCAGACTTTCTCAAGATTTCTCCTAACAATCGTATCCCGGCGATCGTTGACCATGAACCAGCAGATGGCGGTGCGCCAGTTTCAGTTTTTGAATCTGGGGCAATTTTGCTTTATCTAGCAGAAAAAACTGGAAAATTAATTCCTGCTGATCTCAGAAAGCGGGTAGAAGTGCTGCAATGGTTGTTTTGGCAAATGGCAGGTTTGGGGCCAATGGCGGGACAGAATCACCACTTTAGCAGCTATGCTCCCGAAAAAATTGAATATGCAATTAACCGTTATGTCAACGAAACGGGGCGCTTATATGCAGTGCTAAATAAGCAACTAGCAGATAAAGAATTCATTGCTGGCGATTATTCCATTGCAGATATCGCCGCTTATCCTTGGATTGTGCCTTATGAACGGCAAAGTCAAAAACTAGAAGATTTCCCCAATATCCAACGCTGGTTTGAAACTATTAAAGCTCGTCCAGCCACAATTCGCGCCTACGAGAAAGCTGAAGCTTTCAAAAATCAGGCATTAGATGTAGAAAAATCCCGCAATTTGTTGTTTAACCAATCAGCAAAGACAGTTGCAAATTAAATTTTTAAGGGGTGTATGGGTTTAGGGGTATCTGCATATAAACCCCTCAGACTGGAAGTCTGGGGCTATACAAACAAAGCCTGCCTTTGCAGGCTAATTAACGCAATGTGCAACTTATTTTTGAAACCCCTCTCCAAACCTCTCCCCGAAGCGGAGAGAGGCTTTGAGTCTTGCTCCCATTCCCTTGTAGGGGAGCCAGTGCGTTGCGGGGGTTCCCCCCGTTGTAGCAACTGGCGTAAAGGGTTGGGGGTTAGGTTTAAGGGAAAGTTGCACACGGCGTTAATTATATATTTGGTATCACTTTCAACCCTTTACACCCATCTCAGCACTCAGCACTCAGCACTTTACACAGGAGAACTACTGTTTTTTTTGGCA
>JAGKSW010000129.1 GCA_018993265.1 Nostoc sp. TH1S01 | reverse complement strand
CTTCTTAGCTGCATGGCCTGTCATCGGAATCTGGTTCACAGCGTTGGGCGTAAGCACAATGGCGTTCAACTTGAACGGTTTCAACTTCAACCAATCTGTGATTGATTCTCAAGGTCGTGTAATTAACACCTGGGCTGATATCATCAACCGCGCTAACTTGGGTATGGAAGTAATGCACGAGCGTAATGCTCACAACTTCCCCTTAGACTTGGCTAGCGGCGAGCAAGCTCCTGTTGCTATCTCCGCTCCTGCTATCAATGGTTAATTTGCTGAGACGACAATATTAGAGTCTCGTAAAGTAAAAGAGTGATGAAAAAAGCCCTCCTATATGGAGGGCTTTTTTCATGATTATTAATTATTTAGCCAAAAAACTTTATTGCGAAAAGGTTTAATATAATCCAATACAGTTCAGATAAGCCTTTTTCTTTTGCTGTTCCCCGTTCCCTGTTCCCTTACCTCCACAGAGAAACTTTCTTAACTGAACCGTATTTTAATATAATCATGGTTTTGTAGGCTCTCTGAGAATCAACTTAATCAAAGATATTGATGGAATTAGAAGCTCTGCTCAAAAATCACCGCACCATTCGATCTGTAGGTTTTGATGATGCTCCTTTTATTCGGAGTGCAAATAAACCTGTGGGTGTTGCCGGTGTGATATGTGCAGATACTCGCTTTGAGGGGATGGTTTGGGGAGAAATACAGCCTGATGGTTGGGATGCAACAGAAAAGCTGTGTCAGTTGCTCATTGGTGGCAAGTTTTTACCGCATCTGCATGTGGTGTTGTTAGATGGAATTTCTTTAGGTGGCTTCAATATAGTTGATTTACCATTGTTAGCCCAAACGTTAGAGCGACCTTGCATTGCTGTGATGCGAAAGCAACCTAAGCTAAATGCGATGATATACGCAATGCAAAGATTGCCCCATCCAGAAAAACGTTTAGAAATTATAGGTCATGCTGGCCCTGTCTATGAATATCCGCCGTTTTATTTCCAAGTTTGTGGTGCAGAACCTGATGTGACTGCTCAAGTGCTGAAGCAATTGACAGACTGTGGTCATGTACCGGAGGCTTTGCGTTTGTCGCATCTGATAGCGTCTGCGGTTGTGAAAGGGGAGAGTGGACGACAGGCTTGATGGGAGGAGAAAGTGTGAAGTATGAAGTGTGAAGTATGAAATTCTTTGTGTCTGCTGCCTTTTAACTAAAGACAATTGACAAATGACTATTGATTTTGTATTGCGACTTCTTGGAGGATGTTCATTGGGCCTGTGTTTTTGAGGAGTTGCATTTCTTGTTCATTTCGTACTAGTAAAGCGCCAGCAAATCCTAATGAGTTGACAGAAATCGATTGGAATTTTTCTTGCGATCGCGGTACTATTAACATCCATTCTTTAGTTACTAGCAAGTTGTACGCAGCAGATGGTGTTTGACTATCAACTATTTCTATCTTCACGGCACTTAATAAATTTTGATATACCTGCCAGATAGCTTCTGCTGAGGTTAACGGAGATTCCACCCAATGCGGATCTAAAGTTGCAAAAGCGTTAACAAACGGTAGTTGCGATATTTTTCCTACACCATCTTCAAATTCTGCTGATGCTAATAATGGTTCAATGGGTATCTGCACTCCAGAAGGAGCGAGTGGTAAAGGTACTATCTGCAAGTGCTTGTGTCGCTGACTAGCGCCTGCGGTTTTACCACTGTTGTAAAAAGCTAAACCATCAAAGTCAGCTAAACACGCCAACAAAGCAGCAAAATCTTCTGAGGTAAGTAGGCTTTCTTGTTCTTCAAAAGCACGGGTGATGAGGAGTAGGTGATAATCTACAACGTTGAATTTGTTCAAGATACAGACATGAGTGTCGGAAATATCTGCAACGAACAAATCCTTCTCGTAGGGAAGGAAAGGGTTAAAGTCCTTACCAGCAGCGGTTTGTTTGTCTTGCTGTTTCTTAGCTGCGTCTTTACGAGCAAGGTTAGATAAAATTCGGACTAAAAAGTTAACGCCGTCTTGCTCAACAAATTCAAATTCTGTCGGGATGGACAGCAACGCCCCACATTTTAAAGCATGTTCGGTACTTTCTTGGACACTTGTCCATAAAGTGCCAGGCTTCAGTAAAATTTCTCCCTGTGCCATTGATGAGTGCATTATTTAACATTCATCAGTCTAAATCAGGTTCAACGCCCAGCGATCGCAATTGGGCAATCAATCTTTCTGAGTTAATGCGATTGCTACCCTTCGGGAAGCCACTTCGTGTCTACGTCTTTCCTCCTCTCTGCGAGACGCTACGCGAACGCAATGACAAGTTTATTATTCGGCTAAAGGATAAAAACTGGGATGTTACCTATTTTAGGTTCCTCAAACAATCCTCACATTTATTATTTAATCTCATTGTCAATCTCCAGTAGCAGCATTTAAATTATCAAAATTACCGTCAAAATGGTACAAATATATGTCCAGAATACTATTTGAAAGAGCAGGCAGTGGATATCGTACAGTTCGTGGTCAATTAATTAAGAATATTCAACAAAAACTCAAAGAAGCAGGATTCAACCCTGGAGTAATTGATGGAATTTATGGTAATGATACAGAAACGGCTTTATTGAAATGGCAAAAAGAGAATAATTTAAATACTACAGGCAAGATAGATGATGATACTTGGAAATTATTAGTTATGCCATCAATACCAAGTATATATGAGCGCAGCTTACAAGTTACTGCTGATTTTGAAGGACACAGCTTTACCAAAGTGGCTGGTAATTTTGATGGCGCAGGGATAACTTGGGGAATTATTGGATTTACTCTCAAACATGGTGAGATTACCAAGATGATCCAAGAAATTAATCAAAATTATCCATCACTTTTAGACACATCCTTTGGTTCTCTCAAATCTGAGCTTTTGAGTATTATTCAAGATACACCAGATAAACAGCTTAGTTGGTCTAATAAAATTTCTGTGGGAAATCAAAAATATGAGGTGCGTTCTGACTGGGCCTCTGCTTTTGAAAAACTTGGTAATTTTCCGCAAGTGCAGGCTATTCAGATAAATTATGCTCAAAAATACTGGGAACGTGCTAAAGCTAAAGCAGAAATATACAATCTCAAAACTGAAATGGGAATTGCTTTATGTTTTGATATTGAAGTGCAGAATGGTGGGATTCATCCAGAAAAGCATGGGACACTCATCAAGCAAAAAACTCAAGAATTACGTTCAATGAGTGAAAAAGATTTAAGAGTAATTATTGCCAATGTAGTAGCTGAAAAGAGTAATCCAAGATGGGTTGAAGATGTGAGACTTCGCAAATTAACTTTTGCTAAAGGTGAAGGCACTGTACATGGTTATAAATATGCTATAAAAACATGGGGAATTGATGAATATCAATTTTAAAAAATCATCACCTTCAAACATAGAGGTACGGTAAACACCATCATTGATATCTAATGAATAGCTGCCAAAGTTAATCAATAGTTAAGAAATAGTCGAGAATTTACTGAGTACGGTAAACTGCCATACAATACTTAACAGTTAGCCTTTACAATAAAAGACAAGAAGCAAATTGAGGAGCCGCGCAGGATGCAAGTTTCATACGATTCTGATAAGCGCAAACTGCTATCATCTCTGTGTCATGGGGCGATTTTTTTTAGTACAGCTTTGTTTTCGATTGGTGTACCGATTGTTATTAACATTATTTCGGATGATCCTGTTGTTAAAAGTAATGCCAAAGAATCAATTAATTTCCACTTCAATGTTTGGTTTTGGGCAACTTTAATTGGTGTACCAATTGCCGTTTTATCTTGGCTGACTTTTGGTATTGGTGGAATTTTGTTCTTTCCCGTTGTGGCTTTTGGCTTTTTATTACACTGGGGACTAACAATTGTGGCGCTGCTGCACTGTTTCAGTAATCCTGATGAACCGTTCCGTTATCCGTTTATTTTCCGAGTTTTCTAATTGTCATGGGTGTAGATAAAGTTGGTTTGAGAAAGGGATGAGTTAATCATCCCGTTTTTATTAGACAAGTGAATTTCTACTCGCTCACTGGCGCTGGAATTTTCTGAGTTCGCAAGTAACGATAAAGGCGGTTTAAAGCATTGAGATGGGCGTAAGCGGCGGCTACGACAATATCTGTATCGGATGCTTGACCAGAAAAGATTCTATCTTGATATGCCAAGCGAATTGTGACTGTTCCCAAGGCATCAATTCCGCCAGTTACAGACTGTACAGAAAACTCAATTAATTGATTAGGAATTTGAACTAAGTGGTTGATTGCTTGGTAGACTGCATCTACTGGCCCTGTACCGACACTGGCATCTGTGAGGATTTTGCCATCGGGGGTGACAACTGTAATGGTTGCTGTTGGACAAGTGCAGTCACCACAAATTACTTGGACATGTTCTAGTTGAAAACCGCTTTCTGCTTGATTTTGAGTTTCATCCCGAACGATCGCTTCTATATCCCAATCAGAGATTTCTTTTTTCTTGTCTGCAACTTCCTTAAAACGGTTAAAGGCTTTGTTTAAGTCGGCTTCACTCAATTCAAATCCCAATTCTTTCAGCCTTGTACGGAAAGCATTTCGTCCTGAGTGTTTGCCTAAAACTATGCGATTTTCTGGTAAGCCAATCGATGCAGCTTCCATAATTTCGTAGGTTTGACGATGCTTGATAATGCCATCTTGATGAATGCCTGATTCATGGGAAAAAGCATTTGCACCAACGATCGCCTTATTTGGCTGAATCAGCATTCCGGTTAATTGCGAAACTAAGGAAGAAGTTTTGTAAATCTCCTGGGTTTTGATGTTGGCGAGGGGTGCATCAGAATTCACAGAACGACCAAAGTAAGGATTGAAGTAGTGTTTCCGCACTTGCAAGGCCATGACAATTTCTTCTAATGCGGCATTTCCGGCACGTTCGCCAATGCCGTTAATCGTGCATTCTACTTGACGCACACCATGTTCTATGGCAGCTAAAGCATTGGCTGTTGCTAAACCCAAATCATTTTGAGTGTGGATGGAAAGAATTACTCTGTCAATATTCGGCACATTGTCCCGAATTCCTTGAATCAAAATTCCCATTTCTTTGGGTGTGCAGTAACCAACGGTATCAGGAATATTGATTGTGGTTGCACCTGCGGCGATCGCAGTTTTTAACACCTGATACAAAAATTCCGGTTCTGTCCGACTAGCGTCCATTGGCGAGAATTCGACATCATCGACAAAGGATTTGGCATAAGCGACCATTTCTTGGGCGATCGCCAAAACTTCACTGCGGGACTTTTTCAACTGATATTGCAGGTGAATATCAGATGTAGAAATCATGGTGTGAATGCGCGGATGGGCGGCAGGTTTTAAAGCTTCGGCGGCGGCTTGAATATCTTTGCGGGTGGCTCTAGCCAAACTACAAATGATTGGCCCGTCTGCTTTCCCGACTTGCTCGGCAATGGTTTTGACGGCTTGAAAATCTCCCGGACTAGAGACGGCAAAACCCGCTTCTATCACATCTACACCCAAGAGAGCTAGTTGATGAGCGATCGCTAATTTTTCTTCTACATTTAGGGTTGCACCTGGGGATTGTTCGCCATCCCGCAAGGTGGTGTCGAAGATAATAACTCGGTCTGTTGCTTGAGATGCAATGCTCATAACTAGTCTCCCGTTTTTTGAAGGGAATTATCTGTAACTTTGGATATTGTATACAATCTTTCTAAAATTGTATACAATATAAAATATGAACTTAAATGATTTAGCTGCTAATGTGCTGCAACAACAACGCAGCACCCCCGATTTAATTGCCGATGCCTTGCGGGAAGCGATTTTGCGCGGCATTTTTCAAGAAGGACAATCTCTTAGACAAGATGAAATCGCCACACAATTTGGCGTGAGTCGCATTCCTGTGCGGGAAGCCTTGCGCCAATTAGAAGCGGAAGGTTTGGTGACGCTGCATCTCAATCGTGGTGCAATGGTATCGGTACTCACAGCCAATGAAGCGCAAGAAATTTGTGAGATTCGCAGTGCTTTAGAAGTGAAAGCGATGCAGTTAGCAATCCCGAAATTAAGCACAGCAGATTTAGAAAAAGCCGCAGTAATTTTGGAGACAACTGATCAAACCACTGATGCAGGTTTGTTAGCGCAACTTAACTGGGAATTTCACGCCACACTTTACGCCAGTGCGGAACGTCCACGACTATTAGCAATGGTGAAAAACCTACATATAAATTGCGATCGCTATGTGCGTGTGCAGATGGCACAAATGGACTATCAAGAAAGTTCTCAAAAAGAACACTATCAACTTTTAGATGCTTGCAAAAAGAAAGATACAAAAACTGCTGTGCGGCTACTAAAACGCCATATCGATACCGCAGGCGAACAGTTAGTTATGTATTTGTTGCAAAAATCTTGAAAGTGATAGTGTCTCTTAGTAAAGTTATGCAATATTCCAGTAATGATGTAGATATTAATCTGTTGCAACTTTCTTCATCGCAACAAATATCTGCCCAAAACATCGATATTATTTTTGGAAAACTGCACAACTAAGGGTTATTTATTATTACTTGCAAACAGAGAAAAAATAATAAATTTATTGTGGAATCCAGACTATCAGTTATTTCAGGAGTCTGGTTACTCTAACATCATATTCAGTGCCTTTTGGATGTTCAGTTCTGGCCTGAACTCTTGCCATACCATCCGCTTTTTCTTTTGACTCAGCATTAATCTCGTATCTTGACGTTCCGCATTGATAGGTACTGTTGGCTTGATCGGCATATTCCTTAATATCAACCAATACCTCAAAAGTATGAACCATTGGAACCCCCTAGTGCAAATCGCACAGTGTGGAAATTAATATCCAGTATAGGAATATCAATAAGTATATGTTTGTCCAACAATACAATTCTTTATCAAAACTAGTAGGCAAGTTCTCCTGAGAGTTAATACTGATAACAAACTAATAGCTGTTCTGCTCAAAATTAGCTAGCAAAGTATTATTAATATGATTGATTAACAAATGTTGCAAAGTTCATACATAGTTAACAAAAAATCAGCATAGATTGCTTACTTAATACCAAATTCATCTTTTGTGCCTACTTACTTACACGATTGAAATTGTAAGTAAACGCTGCAAAAATTCTCCCCTGCTGTCTCAATCAGCAAATTAAGTTTTTAACAGCTTACTCGCCATAAACTGTCACCATAATTTGACGTTGGCGGGGTTTAATATCACATTCCAAATGAAAAATTTGCTGCCAAGTACCTAAAACTAACCTGCCATTCTGCACAGGAACGGTGAAGGAAGGGCCTAGCCAAGTAGCTTGTAGGTGTGAATGTCCATTACCATCGTGCCAAGTTTTTTCATGTCCATAATCACGGCTGGGGGGAATGAGTTTGTTGAGGATGGCTGGTAAATCTTGTTGTAGCCCTGGTTCAAATTCAATCGCACCAATAGCAGCCGTACTGCCGATGTTAAATACATTCACCATTCCGGCACGAATACCAGATTTTTTGACGATTTGATTGACTTTCTCAGTCAAATCGTGCATTTCGCCATGACCTTTCGTCGGAATTGTAATTTGTTCTTGATAAACCATAAATTAAGTACTCACACAGAGTTAATTACACACATTCTTTTCCTGTTCTCTATTCCCTAACTCCACAAATGAACTTAATTTTATGCAACTACTTATGCCAATCTCAGATGGGGACACTTAGCGAGAAATGTTGCTGCTTTGTTTTCAGCATCTGGGTTGTGAATATGGGCTGGTGTTGGTCGAATAATGCCAGCAAACAAGTCATCTAGTCCGTAGGGTGTAAAAAATTCCCATTCACCTTGGATATTGAGTCTGACACCAACAGCAGTTGCTGTGTGTAACCAATCTTGTATCCCATCCTCTGTACTAGTGTAAGGACGCTTACCTGTCCGCCACCGCGCAAAACTTGCCTGATTTTTGACATCAAACTTATAGTTGGGGAATTTCTCTGTAAGATTGGTTTTGGCCGCTAATTCCTGAGAACGATCGCCGATTTCATCAAAAAAGGCAATATCAAAGTCATTGATGACTAAGGCGCAGTTTTCGCCAAATATTGCCCGCCAAACGCTATTACGGACTGCACCCCCAGCTAACCACCAGTTAGGTAAGTTGACTTGCGCGATCGCAGGTAATACAGTACCGATAGGTGTGTCAGTTAAAATTGCTTGTAAACGAGCATTAGTATTCATCTCAAACTCTGAGAATTATCAGCTAGAATGTGAAGATATTATGAGTTATCTCTGACACAATTGAAAATATGGCTGTGCAGATAAAACTCTCATCTAGATTTTTTGAGAATTTTTATAACTACCGAACTGAACCTAGTGCTATTTGCGGAAAAGTGACGATTAATTCAGTAGTTTACTGGGTGAATTTAAAATTCTATGTTTTCTATTCACCGTAAATTTCCCGTTTACAACTGTGCTATGCATCAGTGTAGGCTTGAGTTGCTGGAGGTGGCTTTAGTTCAATACAAGGTAAGTTGTTTATTCTTTTTACGTAAAAAATCAAATCCTGATTGTGCTAGACTTGACAAAATTACTGACAAATTACAGTTCTTTCACAAAAACGTGCCAATGCTCCAGATAAACCTCAATAAAATTGCGGGTAATCACGTAGAGCAAAGCTTGATTACTGAGAAATATAACCAGTATCAAAGGGGATCGCTCGTTGATGAAAAAGTTCTAAAGTTGAGTCTCATATCTAAGCATGATCACAGATTAACTCTACAATGGTTATCTGTCCAAAGGAATAGAACCAGAGGCGATCGCTGTGTAAAAATTAGCCATGATTTCAGCAAACAGCATCTACTATCCTCATTGACAACTGTTGCACAATTACACTAGCTTTCTATTTCAGTACACATCTGGAGTTATACATGTGCCAGAAATAGACCATCAATCACAAATTTGTTAACCGTCTAGCATTTATCCAGGCAAAAATAGCGCCCTTAATGCTACAAATTTTATGATTAGTAACTTTATGAGGAGATAAAAGTTGTGATTTAATCGATTAATTATGCAATAAATAAGCTAATAAAAGATAATTGTCGCCTAAAACAAAATCTTAAAAAAAATCTAAAATGTTTAGGTTTTACCCAAGATTAAGAATTGGTTAACTAGTTCTTAATAATTAATAAGATGATGAATATATATCATATTTTTAGTACATAATTTTTCTTATATGAATCATCATTTGTGATAAATTAACATAGCTTTTCAAGGGCAACAACTGAAATTTTTAAAAAATAACTAAGGAAACTCACAAATGTCTAGACAGGGTTATCGAGCAGACAACATTCGGAAAATTGTAAATAATAGCGTTGACAAAACATTGCCTAATATTAAAAGTACTTTAGAATTTTGGCGCATTACCCTTCTGGAATCAGTGCCATTTTTACTGGCTTGCACTGTGTTTTTGAGCGTTATTAGCTTAAAAAGTCCAGTCCTGGTTTTTTGTTTATTAATTGGTAGTTTAATTTTTATATCAATACAACAAATTGGGCAACAAGTCAATTTACCACGACGCTGGCGTATAGCACTACAAATATTGGTACCAGTCGTAATTTTAAGTTTATTTTGGTTAGATTACTTGGCAACCCCGGCACAAGCTCAATTTTTTGGCAAAGCTGAAAGGTTTTTCAAAACTAATTTGACACAAGGTGCCAATACTAATAGTGCCGGCACGGAAACAGCAGTTAGTTTAATATTTAACGTCCTGCGAGGCATCTATTTGCTTTATATTGCAGTTTCTTTGATTGGGGTAATTAATGCCGTAAGGAAAGATGAAGATTGGCAGAGTATCGCCAGAACACCCTTATTAGTTGTTCTAGCTGTCACAATTGCCGATGTCATGACAGGTTTCGTGATTGGAAATAACTCTACTAATTAATCTGTAGTAAATGATTCAATGATTCTATGTCTGAAGAGCGGGAGCAAGATTTTCGTCCAGTCAATCAGATTTTAGGCGCACAACCATCATTAGGGCCAATTCCTGCCGATCAAATCTTTCCTTGGTTAGTAATTGCCCTAACTTCATACTTTATTATCAATGGCGTTTTTGGCGGCTTGTTCTCCGATGAATTTCAAAAATGGCTATGGACATTTTTAATTGCTGGTTGGGGAATCGCAACGTGGTGGATATTATCTGGTGGTAGGAGTTGGCGTTTTTTAAGCAAATTTATCGGAGTTCCCACTTGGACTAGAGGCTTTGCTCGTTATCAAAGCTTGCTGGAAATTAATCATGAAGCAAAAAATCGGAAAAAAGAGCATCGGCACCCCAGGAAACGAAAGTAGATTAACGCCATTTGAAGACGCTTTACACCTAGCAACAATGCTCCGTATTGCAGTGGATGGACGTGATCTTGGCGCATACATTTTGGCAAAAGGTACTCAAAGAGATAGATTCTGCTTTGTCTTTGGCTTTGAATGTAAAGGCATCCATACCACTTTAAGAACTGAACAAATAAATACTATATTTAATAATATTGAATCTGGGCTGAAAGATATCCCGGAAGGTGAAAGAATGACCTTACATATGGGGTCGTTTAGTTCGGATAAACAGCGTCAACAAGAACTAGCAGATTTAATTAAACGTTCTCCATCGAATGATATTAAATATTTAGTTATGGCAGAACGAGCCAGAATTAGAGAACTGACTACTTCTGGTATTCGGAAGCCGAAATTTTTACGAATTTATGTTACTTATACCGTAGAACCAAATTCCACTAATGCCGATGATTGGATTGAAAAACTATTGGCGAGAGCAGAATCTTGGTGGCTCAAATTTAAAGGTGAACTGGAAGAGATAGAAAATCAACGCATTGAAACTGTTATTACTGAAGCTTATAAACAAGGATTTTGTCGTTGGGAACAATTGTTATCTAACAAAATGGGTTTAGATATTAAACCTTTAAATGCAGAAGAACTTTGGGAAGAAGTTTGGTTGAGATTGAACGATACACCACCCATAGAAATTCCGCAATTACTTACATTAGATGAAACTGGATTACACGAGCAAGTTAACTCTGATTTAGCTAGTAGCAAATTGTTGGTAGAAAACATCCACAGTACAACTTTACTGATGGAATCCAGCGTACCTTGTGCCGATCGCCGTTGGGTATATATCAACAATCACTACGTCGGCGCGATGACCTTCTTAGAAAAACCAGGTGGTTGGCCGAATAAATTTTCGCAACTGCGGTACTTATGGGAATTATTAGCGAGAGAAAGCGTAGTTGATACAGAAATTTTTTGTCAATTAACCGCCGCCAACCCCGCCATAGTCAAAACCACATTACAACGCGTGCTGAAACAGTCCAATGTCTCAGCACTCTTGGCACAAGAAAAAAGTAAAACAATTGATGTCAATGCCCAATTAAAATTAAAAAAATCGGTAGCAGCCCAAGAACAATTGTATGAAGGAGCCGTACCGATTCATGCGGGAATTGCATTTTTCGTACATCGTCCCACCCAGGCAAAATTAGATGAAGCCATCAGATATATTGAAAACTGTTTTCAACGTCCAGCGCAGGTAATTCGAGAAACAGAATATGCCTGGAAAGTTTGGTTACAATCTCTGCCGATAGTTTGGGAAGGTTTGTTAGTTAAACCCTTTAACCGCAGACAGTTGTATTTAACAAGTGAAGTGCCGGGGTTAATGCCGTTAGTGATGACCAAAGCCGGCGATAAATATGGCTTTGAGTTAATAGCTGAAGAAGGTGGCACACCCATACATTTAGATATGTTTCACCAACACAAAAACTTAGCGTTGTTTGCTACTACCCGCGCAGGTAAATCGGTGTTGGTATCGGGAATTTTAACCCAAGCTTTAGCTCATAATATTCCAGTCGTCGCCCTAGATTTCCCTAAACCCGATGGGTCATCGACCTTTACCGACTATACCGAGTTTATGGAAGGGAATGGGGCGTACTTTGATATTTCCAAACAATCGAATAACTTATTTGAACAACCAGATTTGCGATCGCTCTCTGCGGAAGAACAACGCGATCGCCTCCTGGATTATGTCGCCTTTCTCGAATCAGCCTTAATGACAATGGTCTTAGGCTCATCCAGCGAAAATCAACTCCTCTCGCAAACAGTCCGTTCTCTCCTCAACCTCGCACTAGGAGCCTTTTTTGCCGATGAAGGTATTCAAGAACGCTATCGCCTCGCCATCAACGGCGGATTTGGCAGCCCAGAATGGCAAAAAACCCCAACTTTACAAGATTTTCTCTATTTCTGTTCACCAGAACATCTGCGTCTCGATTCTGTGAGTGGTCGAGTCGAAGATGCACTCAGTCAAATTCAACTGCGCTTGCGATTTTGGTTATCCAGCAGGGTAGGACAAGCAATTTCTGCACCATCCAGTTTTCCTACCGATGCTCAACTGTTGGTTTTTGCTCTGCGAAACCTAGCCGATAACGAAGATGCAGCCGTCCTTTCCTTAAGCGCCTATTCCGCCGCCTTGCGCCGCGCCTTAAGTAGTCCAGCTTCTATCTTCTTTATTGATGAAGCGCCAATTTTGTTTGAATTTGACCAAATTGCAGACTTAGTGGGCAGAATTTGCGCTAACGGTGCCAAGGCGGGTATTCGCGTTATCTTATCAGCCCAAGACCCCGATACCATTGCTAAATCTAAAGCCTCATCCAAAATTCTGCAAAACTTATCCACCAGACTAATCGGTCGGATTCAACCAGTCGCCGTTGATAGTTTCATCAATATATTGAAATATCCCCGCGATATTATTGCCCGTAATGCCTCCGAAAGCTTTTTTCCGCGCAAAGAAGGAGTTTACAGCCAATGGTTATTAGATGATAACGGCATTTATACATTTTGCCGCTACTATCCAGGTTACGAACAATTAGCGGTAGTTGCTAATAACCCCAATGAGCAAACTGCCCGGAGAAAAGCCATGCAACAACACAGTGATAAGTACGAAGCCGTTTCTATCTTTGCCCGTCAATTATTAGCTTCTTTGCGGGGTGGATAACATTCTAGTTTAGTAAACTTAACTCATTTTTAGTTTCTTACAAATGACAAATGACAATTAACAAATGACAATTAAAAATTATGCGGAAAACAACTTTATTTACATTACTATTTTCTAGCTTATTAATTATGCCAGCAATGGCACAGCTAGGCAAAGTTTGGACTGATTTTCAATATTATTCTGTAGATTTACAAAACTATCTCAGAAATAATGTAAATGAAACTTTTAGACCTTTAGATATTAGAACTCAAGGTGCGCTGAGTAATTATAGTGGTGAATTAAATCTGCCTGATCCAGTTTCGGCTGGGAGACAAGTACGCAACGATATTATTATTAACTCTATCTCAGGAAGATATGAAAATAATTCCGCAGTCAATGGCGCAGGCGTGAGTAATGAAGTTAATCGCATAGTTACACGTGGGGCTGTAGTTGGTGTTCTGGGTAGAGAGGGACAAGTACGCGTAAAAACTAAATTAGAAGATACAGAAAGAAGTATAGAAAGCATTGCCCAGACTATTGAAGATGCTGATAGCTTTCTGGATAAAATTAAAGACACAGTGTGTGAAGCAGCAAATATAAATCCTGCTACTGCTACTGCTACTGCTACTGCTAATCAAGCTTTATGTCAATCGAGTATACAACAAGATACAACTGTTAAAATCCTCCAAGAACAATCCAAAATCGTTGCCGAAAATTTGGCTCAAACAATCCAAACAAATCAATCATTACAATACTCAAATTTAAATTTAGCGAATATTTCTCAGCAAGTTGAAGAAACAAACCGCGCTCGTCGGGTTGATTCCGCCACAGAAGCAGCAAGACTTTTACGAACTGCTTCGCAAACAGATTTATTTGGACGTGAACCATGATCATTAATCATCAAAAAATGTGAATTAACATGCAGCTTTATCTTTCACAGGTTTTTCCTGGCATTACAGATACTTTAGAAAATGGCAGTACAACAGCTAGAAGTATTGCCGAAAGCTGGGATAATCAATGGGTGAATTTATTACAAAATAACACTAGTAATAACTTATATGGAGCGATCACCAATTTAGGTGTATTCTTTGCTGTTGGGACACTGTTATTTTTTATGGTGCAATGGCTCAAAGATGTAATTTACAGTGAATACTCTCGCCCCATTTCTGGGTTGATTTGGCCTTTTGTGGTGGTAGTTTTATTAAGTAACCCAGGCAATGGTAGCGCCCTTTCTAACCTGACTTTGGGTGTAAGGAATTTTATTAATACAGTAAATCAGCAAGTAGTCGCCACCGCAGATGCAGAACAAACTTATCAGCAAGCAATCAATATGAGTGTGGCGGAAGAAGTTGCAGGTTCTTTATTGCGTCCTTGTCAAGCACTGACTGGTCAACAACAAACTGAGTGTTTGAATAAAGCCACTGACCAAATTGATGACCTCTGGCAAGAATATAGAAATAGATACGGAAATAGAACTTGGATAGATAGATTAGAAAATCAAGTTAATCAAATTAAATTTGGTACAGGAATTGTCACAGATGCAGCATTTAACGCGCTGCTAGGAAATACAGGACAAACAACTATTAAAAACTTTTTAATTTCATTACAATATGCTTTTCAAAACTTGCTAGAAGCTACGATGTTGCTGATAGCAGCTTTAGGCCCCATAGCAGTCGGGGCTTCATTATTACCTGTAGCTGGTAAGCCGATTTTTGCTTGGATTACTGGATTTTTAGCGGCGGGAATTGCCAAAATTTCTTTTAATATTGTGGCTGCATTAACATCCGCAGTGATTATTAATGGCCCCGGACAAGATATTAACGCCAGTCCTGATTTAATGTGGTTTATTATCTTTTTGGGAATTTTAGCGCCGTTGTTATCTTTATTTTTAGCTGCGGCTGGAGGGTTCGCAGTTTTCAGCGCGATTAATAATACTGAAACTTTAGTGAGGAATAGAATATAGCAAAAAAAGTATGAAGTCTGAAGTCTGAAGTATGAAATGAAGAAACTCTCAGAGCAAGTAAGGCTTTCAGCAATTTGAACACAGACTTCCCCTACTCACCATTCCCTACTCCCTACTCCCTAGATCGTATGGTCAATTTACTTAAAAAAAGACAAGCTAAACAAACAGGAAGTGTATTGACAATTTTTGCGATCGCCACTTTCAGTTTGCAAATCTTAGTGTTAATTTTATTTATTATTCAAGGTTTAAATATTCGCCAACTGAGTCTGAGAAAACCACCTAACTTTGTGCAGATGATTGATGGTAAGACACCCACAGCCACTGATGAGTTAGAAAGAGACACAGAAACGATTAATCGATTCGTCAGTAAAACTATGACCGCCATGTTTAACTGGTCGGGAACTTTACCACCTCAAACCATCGAAGAAGTCGCTAAACCTAAACCAGACCCAGGAATTCAAGTGCGAACTCTCAAAGGTGGTAACAGAAACGTGACTACTAGTACTTGGATAGCGAGTTTTGCGATTTCCGAAGACTTTCGTAAAGGTTTATTAAGTGCGATCGCCGAACTAACACCCCCAGAAGTTTTTGCTAACAACCCTAGCCAAAGCATTACAGCCCAATTAGTTATCAAGCGCCTTTATCCTCCTCAAAAAATTGCGCCTGGTAAGTGGCGTGTAGGGATGGTGGCTGACTTAGTGCAAACCAAACGTTCTGACAACCGTCGCAAAGTCACAGCATTTAATAAAGATTTATTAGTACGTGCAGTTGATTATTTTCCTTATCCGCTTGCGGATAACAGCACAGACTTACAAAAATCTATATATAGCACTCGCACAGATAAATTAGAAATTTATGAAATTCGGAATTTATGTTTGATAGATGAATATAGTTCTCCAGAGGAGAAAACAAATCAATGTCTAAATAATAGACCTCGCAGTAGTTTTATTAGGTAAATTTTATACATACTTAAACCTCACTCCCGACTCCCACTAAATATTATTCATGCAAATACTCAAAACAGAAAATAAAAAAAGCAACATTTTACCTTTATTCGCCGTCGCTACATGCGGCTTAAATATATTTGCTTTACTATTATTAATGTTTCATGGGTCGATGTTACAGGCTCTCCAAAAACAATTGACACCGCAAAGTTTGGTACAACTTATAGATGGTCAAGCCATAACCGTAGACCCTAAACCCAGCTTTGAAAGATATCCCGAAACCATTCGGCGGTTTGTTGGAGAAACCATGAGTCTGATGCTCACCTGGTCAGAGCAACAACCACCGCAAACAGCCTGGGATATTAGCTCTCAGATGATATCTAATAACATTAACCAAAAATTACTTTTAGAAATAACAAATTTAAAATCAGGCTCACAATTTGAAACTATTAATAAAGGTAGTGAATATGTATTAGTAATAGATAGTATTTCTCAGCCCACCAAAATCGCCGACGGAGCTTGGAAATTAGAGATGTATGCTCACCAATTAAGTTTTACTAATTATGACAAACTAGGAGTTTCAAGTCCTTTTAATAAACAAATTTTAGTCCGCACTGTCGATGAAGCAGTAACATCATTACCTGACAAACCGCTATCGTGGCATTTAGCTGCTTACCGCCTTGGCGAAGCGAGACTACAAATTTACAATATATGTGACATAAAAGACAAAAATTGCTCTTAAAACATTATTACCAAAGCTGTGTGCCATGACTTCATATTCCATTTCTTCAGAACTGCCTCATCCAAGTCTTGCAAATCGCCCTCACCCTGATTCACAAAAACAAACAGAATCTTCCGACTGGGAATCAAAAATCGCCAGATTAGTAGGTTTTGAAGATGAATCAAAAACTGTGAATGTCGAAGCCACAGAAGAGCCAGACATTCCGGAAGCTTTAACTTCAGAACCACAAGAAGTTAAAACTACTCAACCTCTGTCTGCGAATCCTTTTGCCAAGTTAACTTTAGTCGGCTCCGCCACCTTAGTAGTAGTTTTGTTAGCTGGTGGTTTTTTATCCCAAATCATGAGCGGCGGCGGTCAAAAGTCAGCAAAAAATTCTGTTTCTGTTCCGACTCCACCTACAACCACTACTGCTCCCCGTCAGCAAGACCTACAGCAAGAAATTGAGGATCTGAAAACAAAATTAGCCTTGGCTGAACAAGCCGATGAAGTCGCAGCATCACAAGAGAGTCTGAGAAATCCAGTCAGATTAGTTTCGTCAGTAGATACCAGACCTAACCGCGAAACCACAGCTAGAAATGTTCGCCCAGCAGTACAAGCACCAACGCGGGTAGTGTATCTTCCGCGTCCAGTTAATCCGGCTATACAAAGACCTGCTGCTGTTACACCTGTTGTCGTCCCCGAAAGTCGCCCAGTACCGGAATTTTCCCCACCACCCCAACCAGTAGTCATAACTCCACCAGCACCACCAGATCCGCTCCAAGAGTGGGCAAAATTAGCTAAGTTAGGCAGTTATGGTCAGGTTTCCACAACTGGGACATCTGGGGTAAATATCAGTCAAGTTCCTCCAGCCAATAACAACGATAGAGTTGTTTCACCAGAGCTAACACAACCCCAAACTCCACCACAACCTCAGACAAATCCGGGACTTGGTACAGCTCAAACTCAAGGGCCAAAGACGGTAGCAGTTGGTACTAGTACCAAGGCTGTAGTGGCTACAGCGATTTTTGGGGAAACTACCAGAACCAGAGGTAACGCCAGAGATGATGATGATGATAAAAATGTATTTGTCATTCAATTAAAACAACCTTTAAAATCTATCGATGGTCAAGTTGCCATTCCAGCAAAAACAGAGTTATTAGCTGAAATTAAATCGCTGTCTGATCAAGGTTTGTTGCAGTTGAATGTTACCAAAATTGTCTCGCAAAAAGATGGTGTTCTGACAGAAACAAGCTTGCCCAAAAATGCCATTATTATTCGGGGTGTGAAAGGTAGACCGTTAATAGCAAATAAATTTCCTAATGCCAGTGGCTCAATTGCAAGTATGGATTTAGGGTTATTTGTCTTGGGTGGTATTGGTAAAGCCGCAGAGTTATTTAACCGTACAGAAGCTCAAGTTGTCACGACAACAGCTACAGGTACGATTGTGAGTAACACTAATCCCAGACGCAACCTTTTAGCTGGGGTATTAGAAGGTGGTTTTAACTCTGTAATTCCCCAAATTTCCCAACGTAACCAGCAAGCAATTGCTCAATTAACCCAACAAACTAACGTGTGGTTTATAGCTGCTGGTAAAGAAGTGGAAGTATACGTAAATCAGCAGTTACAGTTTTAATTTTTAATCTTGATTTAGTTTAGCGATCGCAGTCATGAAAAATGTCAAATTTCCTCCTTTCTTGTCTCTGGCCTCCTTAATTGTTTCCACCGGAGTGATATTGTTAGCTGGCCGAGCCATAGCCCAAAATGTAGTTTTGCGTTCTATGCTTTCTTGTCAAGCACAGGGTTTAAGTGGTGTAGAGCCAACTATTACAGTTTCTTATTTGCAAGGTACAAATTTAAGCTTTTTACCTGCTGGCGAAACAATTAAAAAAGTCTGGTTAAATGACCCATCACAAGTAACCATAGACTTTGATGGGCCAGTTTGTACGCAGTTCGGACAAAATCAAAATTTCAATTCTGGAGATTGTAAAAACTCCGCCGCCAATGTTATTCAACTCCGACGCATTCCTAAATTAAAAATTCCCGGACTACCCAACACAGATAAAACACTGTTAACAGTGATTACAGAAGCACAAGGTAAAAGTAAGCTTTACACTTTTCGTGTACTTTATACCAATTCTGACCCTGGGTATCATACTTTAGCAATTTATGGTGATGAAGCCACCACAGATAACAAGTCTCCTTGTCTCAGATATCCTCGGTAACAACAACACTAAGCAATCTAGAGGTATAGGAAAGTGCTGAGTCACCGAAGTTTGCTCAACGGGGGAAACCCCCGCACGCAACTTCTCGCTGAGTGGGAACTCAGTATTTTCAAGAGTTTCAGGCACAACCATAGTCCTAAACTATGCTTCGATGGCTATAAAGGCGTAAATCCTTGCGCCTTTCTACCTCCCTTGCTAAAATGCAGGATTTTCTGTTTCACTGCTCTAACAATTTGAAGTTGTTTCAAATTTACAGCAGTGAAGTATACGTATAGCTCTCAAAGCTAGATAGAGAGCCTATTGTTATTCTGAATTCTGCTGTAAATCTTCTGCCCCAAATAAATTCGGTTAATTAAGTTTTCAAGTATCATATACACTGATTCTAACTAGCTAAAAACTACGCTGGCAGGGTTAACTCAGTGTTTATTCGCAGTTGGTCAGTGCAACCATATTGGTTTACCCACTGGATAAAAGCAGCTATTTCATCTGCCTTAATCATGGGTGTACTAATTGAAAGAGAAAATCCCATCCAAGCCCAACCTATCCCAGATCAGACTCTACCGGATAATTCAATTGTTAAACCCTCCGGTAAAACCTTTGTGATTGAGGGCGGTACACAAGCTGGTAACAACTTATTTCACAGCTTTACGCAGTTTTCTGTACCAACCAGTCATACAGCTTATTTTAATAACGCGGCATCAATCCAAAATATATTTAGTCGTGTTACTGGTAGTGAAGTATCTAATATTGATGGTTTAATCAGAGCCAATGGCATAGCCAATTTATTCCTACTCAACTCCAACGGTATCATTTTCGGCCCCAATGCACGGTTAGATGTGGGTGGTTCGTTTGTAGCGAGTACAGCGCATAGTATTAATTTTGCCGATGGTACCCAATTTAGTAATAAGGTTGCTCAAACCTCGCCATTACTATCTGTGAGTATCCCCATCGGTTTACAACTAAACACTCATTCTCACAATATTAGTAACGCTGGCAGTTTAACTGTTAACCAAGGGAAAAATATTACATTACTAGGTAGTACGGTTAATCATACAGGCTCATTAACAGCTCCAGGCGGCACAGTTCAAGTATTAGGCCAGCAAATAGGTTTGTTTGATCATGCTCGTATAGATGTTTCTAGCGAGACTGGTGGCGGTACAGTTTTGATTGGTAGAGATGTTCAAGGTAGAGGTGCAATTCCAAATGCTGCACGTACTTATATTGGGCCGAATGTCTCAATTACAGCTGATGCACTGACTACAGGTAATGGTGGCAAAGTAGTAGTTTGGGCAGATGAAGCCACTGGCTTCTATGGCAATATTAGCGCCCGTGGTGGTAACGTTTCTGGTAACGGTGGTTTTGTAGAAGTTTCTGGTAAACAACACTTAATTTTTCGTGGTGATGTGAATACTAGTGCTGCTCAGGGAATTTTCGGACAACTACTGCTCGACCCTACAGATATTACTATTGCTAATGGTTCTGGCTCTGGAGATGGTACAGATACATTTGCTGGGACTATACTTAGCACTCCTTTAAACCAGATCAATAATACTGCACCAATCACTATCTACGAATCAGAATTAGAAAGGTTGTCAGGAAATACCGATATTGTTTTGCAAGCTACTAACGATATTACTCTGCAAAATTTAGCTGATAACACCCTCAACTTAGCGCCTGGTGCTGGCAGAATTAGTTTTACTGCTGATGCCGATGCTGATGGCGTTGGTAATTTTGTCATGGATGATCTCACAGATACCATCAGCAGTAACGGACGAGATATTGCCATTTCTGGAGCGAATTTAACTCTAGGTAACATTGATAGTAGCTTGATTGTGAGAGAAGAATTGGTCACTAGTGCGGGAAGTGGCGCAATTAATCTTACAGCTACAAATGGCAGCATCAATGTTGAGCAAATTAATGCTAGACATTTAACTGATATAGATACAGTGTTGAGAACGGGTGATATTACCCTGACTGGTAACGAAATTAATTTGAATAGTACGGTTTCTGGCTTAGGTAACTTGACACTGCAACCGAGTAATCCTCAGCAAGCGATCGCTATTGGTGGTATTGATAGTGGTAGTGCTAATACGTTGGATATTACAGGCCCAGAAATTAACCAGTTACAAAATGGTTTTAACTTGATTACTATCGGTGGTGCTGATAGTAGTGGAAGGATTTCTTTGGCAGGAGATGTAATTTTTGCCGACCACGTAAGATTGCGATCACCTGTTGGTTCTGGTGCAATTAACACCACAGGTTTTAATCTGATTGGAGCAGACAACGCCACAATTAACTTACTTGCCAATCAAAATATTACCACTGGCAATATTATTAATCCCGGTCGCAATATTAATATCACCAGCACCAACGGTAACATTGACATCAGACAATTTATTGATACTAGTTCTGCACAATCTAATGCTGGAGATATTGCCATTAATGCTAGAGGTAATCTCACAATTACCGGAAATATTCCCACGAATCCTGGAGGTAATTTCATCATACCTCAAGGAGTTATCGCTAATTCATTGATAGGCGCAGGCGGTAATATTTCTCTTACCAGCGGTAATACTCTTTCTATTCTTAATGGTGGATTTGTGAACAGTGTTTCCCATCAAGACGGCAGTAGTACTAGTTCACAGCCAGGAGGTAACATTTCCCTCACCGCTCCTTCAATTATATTAGAAAATCGCAGTCGAGCCGAAGTTGCGATCGTTGGTGCTGGACAAGGTGGAAATCTCATCGTTAACGCTGATCAAGTACAACTAATTAATGAAGGTGGTTTGACTTCTACTACCGCAGGTCTTGGTAATGCTGGCAATATTACAGTTAATACTCGCACTTTATTAGTGCAGAATACTCTTCCTTCTCAAGACCTTGATTTCAACACTATAGTGGCATTTCGTAGAGGTATTACAACTTTTGTGCAACGCTTTCCTATCATTACTCTTGCTGATTTACAGGAATTTTTTTCAGGTGCGCGTAACTCTTTATTTGATCTTACAGACATTCAAACTGGACGTGGCGGAAATATTACAATTAATGCCTCAGAATCTGTAGAATTAATTGGCAACCAACCAGGTGCATTTACTCCTAGACTTAGTTTTGAAACTGTTCAAGCTACTGCACAACTAGCAGCAGGAGTTTCCACAGGAACCATAGGTAGCGGCGATTCAGGAAATTTAACCATTAATACTGGTAGATTATTAGTTAAAGATGGTGCAGCAGTCACAACAAGTTCAATACCAGCCAGTTCTTTATCCGCAGCTTATCCAAACATTGTAGAATCCTTTGTGGATTCACAAATTCTTTTAAACAATCCTGCGGCAATCCCTCTTCGTACACAAATAATTAATACTATCAAGAGTGAGCTAGCTAATATTACAATTGCTGGAGAAGCAGGTAATATAACAGTCAACGCTAACCAAGTTGACTTGCAGGGTTTAGCAGGCTTAGTCACAGCCACCTTGAGTACCGAAAATGCAGGTAATTTAACCATTGATGCTAATCAAGTCAATCTCCGCAACGGCGCTGCGATCGCAGTTAGTAGCCTTGGCCCTGGAAATGCCGGAAAATTGGAAATTACAACCAACCAATTAAGCATTCGTGACGGTTCACGATTAATAGCAGGAACTGCCAATTCCGGGTTGGGCGGAAGCGTGGTTATTAATGCTACTGACACTGTAGAATTAACGGGTGTATCTGCTGATGGTCAGCTTCCCAGTGACCTTGCCACTCTTGCCGAAGCAGGCTCCACCGGCGATGCAGGTGATTTAACAGTCACTACTAGACAACTCATCATTAACGATGGAGCGCAAGTATCGGCAGCTACATTTGGCGCAGGTGATGCTGGTAATATTTTGATCCAGAGTGCAGAATCAGTTTCTCTTTCCCAGGGTAGGATTTCTTCTGAAGCCACAAGAACTAACAGTAATGGTGGCAACGTGACTATTAATACCCAAAGATTAAGTGTGAAAGATGGTTCTGAGGTATCTGCTTCTTATATCGCTGGTGCTAGTCAGAATGTTAACTTGCGCCAAACAAATTCTTTAACAGCATTCAATGAAAGTCAAAATACTGCCTCTACTGTTAGAGGTCAGGCTGGGAACTTAAGCATTAATGCCACAGAATCAGTATTAGTAAGCGGTAACAGTAATTTATCCGTAGAAGCTACCGCAGGTGGGAATGCTGGCAACTTAACAGTCAATACAAATCAGTTTAATATCTCTGATGGTTCACGAGTGAGCGTGAGCAGTCCGCAAGGACAAGCAGGTAACTTAGAAATAGCGGCTAATTCTTTATTTCTCAATCGAGGTAGCATTACCGCAGAAACTGGCTCTGGAGAGCAAGGCGGAGCCAATATTAGGTTAGGAAGGCTTAATACTTTATTGCTGAGAAACGAAAGTCTCATTTCTGCTACCGCTAACGGTAGAGTAAATGGTGGCAACATTGATATTAATACCAAATTCTTAATTGCTTTACCGCCAACGGGTTCAAAAGGTAGTGACATCATTGCTAACGCAGAATTTGGCAACGGTGGTAGGATTAGCGTTAACTCTCAAGCCATATTTGGTATTGAATTTCAGCCACAGCAAACTGCCGGCAACGATTTTACAGTTACTTCCGAGTTTGGCGCACAGGGTGAAGTGCAGATTAACAGCATCAACGAACCTAACAGCAGCTTAATTGAATTGCCCGAAAATTTGGTTGATTCCAGTGAACTCATTGCCCAAAATGCCTGTCAAAAAATTTCAGATAGCTCGTTTAGTATCATTGGACGTGGCGGTTTACCATCAAATCCAAATGATACTCTCAATAGTGATGTAGTGTGGTCAGATACTCGTCTATCTGCATTTCCTAGGCAGGCGGTAATACCACGCAAATGGTCAGAAATCAAGAATTTTAGTCAAGACGTTGATGTTATGGCAATATCTCCTGCTACAGGTTGGGTGTTAGACAACCAAGGAAAAGTTACACTGGTTTCTCATCTACCCAAAGCTACCGCCAAGGCTTTTCAAAGTTATTCTACTTCTTGTCCATAATTCTTTCAGCAAACTTGATATAGCATTTTCTAACCTACTGAGGTACTAAGTAAAAATCCTCCGCGCCCCTCTGCGCTCTCCTCCACGCCCCTCTGCGTTTAAAAATAAAAACTCTGTACTTCACTTGCTTAGGAATTGCTATATTACTCATTATTATTGGGTACTGACGCAGGGGCAGCAGGTGCAGACTCAGATGGTTGTCGAGAACGGCGCAAAGCATTCCGCAACTTACTAGCACTATCGGATGTAGTGGCAGAATCTGGGCGACGGCGACGACGCACTCTTGGCGCATTATTTTCACCACTGGATGTAGCTGCTTGGCTCGGACGCGATGGTGGTGTATTGGTGTTAGTACGTTGACGCAATCGGCGACGCAACGGAGTACTTTCGGATGTAGCTGCTGCTTCTCTTATCTGTCTTCTTTCTGGGGGAACATCAACAATAGTTCCAGAAGTTAAACGCCGTCTGCGTCTAGGAGTTTCACTTGTTGCAGTTTGATTTGCATTTGCTGTTGGTTGATTTCTTTGTTCGGCTTCTCTGGCTTGTCTTTGTCGCTTGCGTTCTTCAACTTCTCGATATCTTCGGGAGCCACGAATCGCATAGTCGGTAGAAATTGATACGCCTTGTCTACCACCTTCATTTGGCTTCAACTTCCAATCACGGGCTTGTCTTAGATGGGCCTCATCTAGCTCTCGATTGCCGCTAGAACGAGTTAATCTAACGTTAGTAACATTACCGTTAGCATCAGTATCAACAGCAACTTCCACTTTGCCTTCAATACCTCTGCGTCGTGCTTGTTCGGGATACTTATTATCGCACTGACGGCAGGCTGCACGGCCATTACCATTACCACGATTGGCTGGTGCTGCAATTTTGGGTGGCTTAGGTGCTACCGCTACAGGATCACCAGTACCAGTACCAGTACCGTTACCGATGCCAGTGCCTGTACCATTACCGTTACCGATGCCAGTGCCTGTACCACTGCCACTACCAGTACCAGTGCCAGTGCCAGTACCTGTACCATTACCGTTACCGATGCCAGTGCCTGTGCCACTGCCACTACCAATACCTATACCAGTACCACTACCACTGCCAGTTAAAATTCCTGTGCCGCCACTCGATCCTGAACCGCCACTGTTACTAGTGCTAGTTGATTCAGATGTAGCACTGGAACCAGAATCACCACCAGTGTTTGTAAATGTCTGAATAGTTCTGGCAGTAGTAGTTAAAGGTTTATCTGATTGGAGGGTCTGTTTTGGTTGCTGTGGAACAGGCTGAACTGGAGGCTTTTCCACAAATTTTTGGACTGGAACAACTGCTACTGACTGTTGTTGAGGAATAACAGGTGACTTTTCAATAGTCTGAGTTTCAGGCTGAGACACAATTTGCTGAGGCGGCTCCTTTTTTTCTTCTATCGGAGCTTTTTCTATTTCTGCTTCTGGAGTAGCTGGAGTATCAACGATCGCTAATTCTATTGGTTCACTATCATCAGCGGGTAATCTTGTCAAAAAGTTACCTATACCTGAACCCAGCAGTGCAATATGCAACGCCAGAGAACCCACCAAACTGTAACCCAGAACAAACTTCAGAGCTTGAGCTTCTTTAGAACGTTGCTCAACAGCAATGCTGGAAAAGCTCATAGTTATTGCCACCTATTATCACTAAACTCTGTCATCTTATAACGACCCCTGACAAATATCAAGCTAAAAATTATATTCATTTGTCTTGATATAGTTACATTACTCTATTTGTGATTGTGCAAGTTACAGCGTCTGTTAAGAAGAATATACTTTTAAAAAATAAATATCAATTACGTTAAGAAGCTTTTGAGAAAAAGTTTCACTTAATTGTCAACAATAAAAAATTGGAGTAGCACAACCTACTCCAAAAAATCACGCGGTACGGTACTTGGGAAATTCAATATCTAGAAAGGACGGCTACCTGCGAGGCTAACTCGCTTTATGACTCGACGCTCATTTGCATCAAAAGCTTGACGATAATGTAATGTAGCTTGATTGTCCCAATAAACAATATCACCTACAGACCATTTATGTTGGTAATAAAACTGAGGCTGATTTAAATGCTCTCGCAACTGTTCAATGAGTTCTGCACCCTCTTCTGGTTCTAAACCGACCACTTCAACTTCTGTGGCGTAATCCAAATAAAGAATTTTTTTACCACTTTCAGGATGTGTTCTGACTAGAGGGTGAGGGAATACAGGACTAATTAAAGGAATATTGCGGTCAAGTCGGTATTTGGTTTTAGGTGCGTTACGTTCCCGTAAAAATGGATTGTAGGTAATTAACTGTAAATCTGCAATTCGGCGTTTAGTTGCTTCATCCAAAGTTTCATAAGCCAAATTCAGGTTCAACCAATAAGTATCACCACCTTGACGAGGAACTTCCAAAGCATAAAGCAACGAACCAGCAGAAGGACGCGGAGTCCAATGGTGGTCGGAATGAAAAGCTAATTCTCCTGTACCTGTATAGCCACCATCGACATTAGAAACATTAATTACTACTGGTGTGACACCTGGTTGAGAAGCCAACACAGGAATATCATCTGGGGGTACATATAGGTCGCCAAAATAGTAAGCAAAATTCAACAGTTGCTCATCAGTCAGCTTTTGATTTTTGAAGATTAAAATGTGGCGATCGCGCAAAGTTTGTTTTAGTTGTAAAATTACTTCCGGTGCAACAGGTTGACTCGCATCTAACCCAGTTACTACCGCACCTAAAGGTGCATCGATAGGTGTAATTTTTACTTCTGTTAAAGTCAAAGTTGGCATAATATCTCCTCACTGTTTCACTAAAAATCTCTACAAAATTCCCTATTCCCCACTCACCACTCCCTATTCTCCACTCCCTATTCCCTACTCCTCACTTTTTAGCCAACACATCCGCCGGAGTGATTTTGGCATATTCTTCAGGAGTTAAAAATCCGTCTCGAACATTTACTTTTTTCGGTATTTGACCTAATGCAAACCATTTATCTGCAACTTCTTGTTGTTTAACAATTACTTGCTCGGTAATTGGTTTCAAGCCATAGTCATACTTTTCGTGCATAATTTCTAGGGTAGGCGCATCAAGCTGAGTCACTGGAGCTAGTAATTTTGCGACTTCTGCACGATTCTCCTTAGTCCAGAGTTCTGCTTTTTCTAGCTCCTCAAAAAACACTTTGATGACATCAGGATGCTTTTGATAAAACTCTCTTGTTGTTGAGTAAAAATTACCTGTATCGCGTAAACTTCCCCCATCTAAAAGTACGCGACCAACTTTCTTTTGTACGGCTCTAGTTACAAATGGTTCCCAAATAAACCACCCATCTACTTTGCCTTGGCTAAATGCTACGTTAGCATCAGGTGGAGGTAAGAAAACAGACTGTACATCGCTTAATTTTAATCCGCTTGATTCTAAGGCTTTAACTAAAAGATAGTGACCAATTGATGCTTTTTGAAAAGCCACTTTTTTACCTTTCAAGTCAGCAATAGATTTAACAGGGGAGTTAGCCGGAACTAATAAAGAAATACTTTTACCACTAGGTTGTGTAGTAGCTAGATATACAAGAGGTGTGCCTGCGGCCTGTGAAAATACTGGAGGTGATTCTGCGGTTGATGCAATATCAAGTCCACCTGCATTTAAAGCTTCTAATTGTTGTGGCCCCGCAGCAAATTCCGGCCATTCTACTTTAAACCCCAAAAGTTCTAATCTTTTTTCTAAATTACCTTGTTTTTCTAAAACCGCTAGTGCTGAAAGTTGTTTTGAACGGACAATTCGCACCACTTGTTTTTCAGTGTTAGTTGGTGCGGCTGCTTGCTGCTGATTATTATTAGAAGGTGCATTACAACTAAACAGAGTAGTTGATAATGTCAAAGAATAACCAGCTACAAATAGTAGAGAACGATGGGTGATTTTGAAATTTTTCAGTAAATTAAATTTTTCTGCTGAGATTGACATAATTCGATGAGTAATGCCTGGATAAAAATTAGTACTAAATTGAGAGAATGAGTTTAGGAAATAGGGCGGGTATTACCCATCCTGTATTGACTCGATGAGGGACTGAAAACTCAATCAACCATTAGGAGGCAACTTCAAAAAATTGAGGTAAGAAAGTAGGAATAAACCCACAACAATATCGTGCTAGTGAGATATCAATTTTGATTTTTGCCTTGTTTTTAATACTTCAGAACCATTTGAATTTAGGAAAGTAAGGTGGACATTTAATTATGTCCACCCTAGAGTTAACGAGTAGACAACTGAATGCAAGTATGAAGTGTGCAATTTTATTCTTCAGCTTTTCTGGTTCCTAATCATTAATTTTCAGTGACAGAGACTAGTATTTCGGCGTTATCAGTGCAAATTTTGCATCATTTCATCTGCTTTAAAACTTGAAATGTTTGGTCGGTTTTGGCGGTGGAAGTTTGTTGCTTTCCCCAGCCGACATTTTGACGATAACTACCAAGTAATCCAGTCGCCGCCAATTCTGCCTCGTTAACTGTGGTTTGTAGCTCACTATTTGGTGCTACATAAAGAGCGTCAGCGGGGCAGTACAATTCGCACATAAAACAAGTTTGACAATCATTCTGCCGTGCAATTTTTGGCGGTGCATGAGGTACAGTATCAAATACATTGGTAGGGCAAACGTTAACGCAGAGATTACACTGAATGCATCGTGACTCGCTGACTAACTCAATCACGCCGCTACTCCTGCTATTGATAAAGATTTATCAGCACTAGTGAGTGGTTGAGTTTTGACCCAAACTTGATCTAAACCACCGCTAATTAAGTAATGTTGTTGATTAGCATCCTGTTGGGGATAGTCTTGGTGTTTGTGCATTCCCCGTGTTTCTTTACGTTCCAAGGCACTGTTGTACATCCATCGCGCTGTGGCTACCATTGCGGCAGCTTCACGCGCTCGGATGAGTTGGCTGTCTTCTACGTGGGTATCGCTGATTATTTGCCACAGGCTATTGAGATTTGTCAGGGATTCAGTTAAGCCTTTTTCTGTGCGGAAATAATTACGATTGTAGGGGAAGACTTCAGCTTGTACTGCTTGGATAAATTCGTTGATGTTTGGGCTAGAGGCGTTTTCGGCTTTTGGTTGCAACGCTGCTTCACCCACACTCCGAACCCGACGTTGATTTGCTTGCTGTCCTAAATTTAAGGCATACTGAGCCGCAGAATTACCTGCCCAGTAACCAGAAGAAATCGCCCAAGCTGCATTATGGCTACCGCCACCTGTGAACCCACCGCAAATCAGTTCGCGGGTAGCAGCATCACCGACACT
>JAGKSW010000025.1 GCA_018993265.1 Nostoc sp. TH1S01 | reverse complement strand
CTTTTTTTGCCCTTTTTTTTGAATCGCTTCATAAGTCTCTACCTATAAGCTTTCTGAACAATCAACATAGATATGATTTGAAGCTCTAAGGAGGTTTAGGTAATTTCTTAATTACACATAGACCAGGAGCTTTCCTCAGGTAATTCAACCATTTTTGAGTCTTAACTTATGACCATTGCCTCCCAACTTTCGCTAAATTGTAAGAAGTAGACTTAAGGAAGTGTTAAATGTCAGCACAACTGTTACTGGTAGATGATGAACCAGGATTACGAGAAGCCGTGAAAGATTATTTACAAGAAAGCGGTTTTAGTGTTCAAGTTGCCAGTAACGCCCGTGAAGGCTGGGAGTTGATGGAAAAAAACACACCTGATTTAGTGATTTCTGATATCATGATGCCCCAAGTAGATGGCTATCAGTTTCTGAAGCAACTAAGAGAAGATCCGCGCTTTCAAGCATTACCAGTTGTCTTTTTAACTGCTAAAGGAATGACAGGCGATCGCATTCAAGGTTATCAAGCTGGTGTTGACGCATATCTACCAAAGCCTTTTGATCCAGATGAATTAGTAGCAATAGTTGAAAACTTGCTTTCTCGTCGTCTTGCTAAACCTACGTTTACAGGTGAAGATAGTGAAACTCCAGATATTGCCGAATTAGCAAATCAGATAGCCCAAATCAAAGCATTGTTAACGCAAAAAAGTGCGATCACTCAATCTCCGGCTCCCTTCAAAATAGATTTGACACCGAGAGAGCAAAGTGTCTTAAACTTAGTGGCTGAAGGGTTAATGAATAAAGAAATTGCCCGTCGTTTAGAAACCAGTGTTCGTAATGTAGAAAAATATGTGAGCCGCTTGTTCAGTAAAACTGGCACAAACAGCCGTACAGAGTTAGTTCGTTTTGCATTAGAACACGGTCTTGCTAAATAAATTTTTTGGATTAATTTTTAAATTTTTGAGTATATACCAGAAATCAATGGTTGGGACAACCGTTATCAACTGATTGCTGGCTTATCTAACAATTGGTAAAAAATAGCTTATATCGGATATATATGCGTATAATCGGGTTTAAGCTTAGGCAGGTTATAAAAAGCAAATATTGCTTATAAGCTAACTGCTGCTTTGAAAGTGGCAAACCCTAAATTCCTGATGTTAATTAACAATTTTATTTACGCTCTAGATTGACAATGATAGGGCCTATTTTTTACCAATTGTTGACAGACTTTAAATCTAACTCAACTTAAACTGACGGTGTATTAAATAAGTTATTTGCCAGCTTGAAAGGAGAAGTTTGGCTTCAAATTTAAGCTAAAATTGCTCAAATATATGAGCTTTTAATCAAAATTTTACAAATTCTTTGAATTAGTTAGTTTGTTCACAATTTAAGTTAATAACTAATACTGGTTTTTAGCAAAGCAGCACCCTGGTTAGCAAAATTATGTTGGTAGATAAATTTTCATCAACTTCAACTTGCTCAGAAAACACCGCATCAACCTATTACTTAGCTGACGAAATTACTCCTTAGTAAAAAGGATGAAAGCTACTGTAGATGATTTGATGAAATTTTCCAAAAGCAACGTAAATAGAGGCTTGGAGCTTTGTAGTGAGGTAAAAAATCAATTTAGTGATGATATAGCATAGCGCAGGGAATGAGCGAACTTCAAAAATTACCTTTGCAATGCTCAAGAAATAAACTATTGCTAACCAATCGATCAAGCGCTTTAAAGCCAACTATTGAGTGTTATCAGCAGCATTGCGTAAGCGCATCAGTTGACGACGCATTTGGGGGGAGGCTTTAAATTCCGAGACCTCCTGTGCTTTTACAGAGGCTTGTAGTGTCTCTAAAAAGTCATCAGAACCTTCAGTCAAAGCGTCTAGTAGAACCTGTAACAGTTGCTCGCGATCGCCCAAGAGGCTCTTTTCCTCAATCAATCGGAATTTGAGATGTATTTCACATTCATAAACACCGACTTCAAGATTATTTATCTGGCGTGGTAATGCTTTCGAGTTCATAGTTTTGCGAATTCCTTTACTTGGTGGTCATCAGAGTGAGGAACTATTATCCTCTGCAAATATCCTTTATATTTTTTTGAATCCATACCGTTGCAATTAAGAATTTTTTCAATTCAATATCATTATGGATTTCATTCCTATCTCTTGTGTTTTTTCTAGCTAGTCTTTTACGGCTGAAGTTGTGATCTTCCTCCGCCAGAAGTGGTTTAGGTAAGCCATCACTATTATTCAGTTTTTAAGATTCTATACAATAAAGTTTTTGTAAGAAGTTGTTCTAGCTTTTTAAAGGTTTTTACATCAACTTTATCTTAACGTCAATAACAGTTAGAGTTTTTACTTAATTTCTAGTGATTGTACGTAAGTAAATCCGCTGTCTTTTTTCAATTTAATTAACAGCAGAGGAAGCTTTACCATTATTACGTAAAAACACTTGATGTTAATTTTATTCATCGACAATCTCAGGAGATTTTGATGAATAAATTTATTAAGAGTAAAATCATATTTCTTAGTAAGAAAATATACATTACCTCACACAAATATTAAGTGCAAAACGCAGAATTTATCTACATCAAAAACCTGCAACTTTGTGCCTCGTAAAAAAGACAACTACTGGAGGTAAATTTCAGTAATCAAAAGCCCAGTAATAACTTACGTATAAAAATAAAAAATTAATGGTTTAGGTAATGGTATATAGATGAACATTATTTATATGCACAAAAACGAGTTTTGGAGTACTAGCCGTCGCAACACTCAAAAATCTTACCCAAACTTTAGACTGAAGAGACAAGTGCATGGGGAGAATAACAATTCACTACTGACTAATTAATGAAAGCTTATGGATAGAGCAGATTTAAGGACTGGGCAACCGTCTACAATGATTTCAGTGTAATCAACTTAAACCTTACACCCTTCTATGGACAACCCAATGCTGCTCAAGTCCACAACCCGACACATCCGCATTTTTGCGGCAGAAATTGACCGGGATGGCGAACTAGTTCCCAGTAATCAAGTTTTAACGTTGGATGTTGACCCAGACAACGAATTTAACTGGAACGAAGATGCTCTGCAAAAAATTTACCGTAAGTTTGACGAATTGGTAGAATCTTCTAGTGGTGCAGACCTGACAGACTACAACTTGCGCCGCATTGGCTCAGATTTAGAGCATTATCTGCGCTCGCTCCTCCAAAAAGGCGAAATCAGCTACAATCTATCTGCTCGTGTTACCAACTACAGTATGGGAGTTCCCCAAGTTGCCGTAGACGAGAAGTAGTAGCAACCTGTACAGCAACCGACAGAAGTACAAATCAAAAATTAAGGAGACTTCCCATACTCAGCCGTTTGATTAAGAGTTATAAACTCCACTTTTCTCTTTACATGGGTATCTCTATTCAATAGTTAAATAGTTAGGAGTGATGTGTCTTCTCACTCCTAACTATTTAGTGATATACAGTTACCAAGCTAATCTCAGCTATTTTTCCGCTTTGTGAGTTTTAATAAAGGTTTTTATCTCAGCACATATTAATCAGTCAACCTTTTGAGAGAATTTAGCAGAAAATGGGTATTTTTACTTTTTTGATAATTATCGAAATTACCCAGTCTGATAAAAGACAAAAACTATAAGGTCATCATCTGACTTAAATGCTCGTCCTACTCTTCTCATGATTACTCTAATTTGACCTAACAAAGTTCTTAACCCTTAACCGCCAGCTACAGGACTTTGCTGATTGAGCGCCTTGAATAAAAATTTATCTACATTAGAAATTTTCTCCTTGCTGTAGCAGATTAATAACTGTAATTTAGCTAGTTTAACAATTAACTTTTTAATTCTTAAATAAAATTAATTGAAACCTGGGAACTAATCGCCCAATATAGTTCAGTAAAATACATTAGCTTTGTTGAAATTTGGGATTTTTAACTCTAACTAAACCATATTGACTTATAAATTAAAGAAACAGCTGTATTCTGGGCTGCTTTTTAATGCTCTAATTGATTCAAAGTAAACAGTTACAGATAAGTAGAGGTTAAGCTTTGTTGACAGAATTAAAGTTAGTTGCTCTGGCAACGGAAAGTCACAGAATAATAAAAGTTATGATGAGGCTGTAGAATTGGCCAAGGAGTGTGATATTTGCATAAATTCTTTAAACCAAGTATTAGCATTGGCTGGTATTTCCCAGCTAGAATCATGATCCCCAGTGGGATGCGTCTGTTTGCAGAAAAAAGAGCAGCCTAGATTACTGCTCACTGCCTATGGTTTTGAAGAAATTGCCAATCGCTAATCAGTGCGAACACTATGGAAAATGATGCGGCAACCCTCTACTGCCCAAATGAACTTTGTCAGGCTGCGAATCCCCTGACTCATAAGTTTTGCCAACGATGTTCTACACCCATACCCAAACGATATCTGTGGGTTGTGGGTGATGTTCTAAATGTGGGTAGTCCTGGAGAAATATTAGCCGATCGCTACTTAGTCCTAAATAAATCTGTTGTTTTGGATACTAAGCCTGGATTACTTCCCCAAGGATTAGAAACAGAAAACTTACAAACCATCCGAGCTTATTTGAGGCTAATTCCCTACAGCTTACATATACCGCAGGTATATGGAGTGCTGCCTCTTAAGGATGGACGCTCTCGCAAAGGAATTTTACTGTTAGAAAAACCACCCTTATTAACAGACCCGACGACAGATTCACAATTACGGTTGTGTCCCCAGTTAACTACTGCTTGGCGCAATGCTACATCTATGCGTCAACTGAATTGGCTATGGCAATTAGCGCATCTCTGGCAACCTTTAGTCAGTGAAGGTGTTGCTTCTAGCTTACTTGATACTCACTTGTTAAGGGTGGAAGGGCTTTTAGTCCGGTTGTTAGAATTGCGATTTGACACCTCAACACCGAAATTATCAGATTTAGGAGAATTTTGGCAGCAATTATTACCAGATACCAAACCAGTCATCGCAGAATTTGTTAACCAAGTTAGTAGTTATCTGATTCAGGGAGAAATCAATTCTGTGGAAGTGCTAATCTCAGTGTTAGACCGCGGATTAGCAGAATTAGGAGAATTACAATCGCCGAAAATTAAGATTATCACCAAAACTGACACTGGCCCAAAACGCCAACGCAACGAAGATGCTTGTTATCCACCCAGTGGGACACTGTTAAGTAAACCTCCACAAGCTACAGCCCTGGCTATTGTCTGTGATGGAATTGGTGGGCATGAAGGTGGTAATGTCGCATCTAATTTAGCCATTGAAACAATTCAGCAACAAGTACAACAACTAACCAAAGTTCCTTACAACCATATAGACCCCTCACTTCTGCTGGCAGATTTAGAACAAGCTGTGGCAGTTGCTAATGATAAAATCAGCCAGCGCAATGACAGTGAAAATCGTCAGGGGAGGAAACGTATGGGTACAACCTTGGTGATGGCATTGCCAGTGGCTCATGAAATGTATATTACCCATGTTGGTGATAGTCGCGCTTATTGGATTACCCGCGATGGCTGCTACCAAGTCACCTTGGATGATGATGTTGCTTCTAGAGAAGTACGTTTGGGATATGCCATTTACCGGGAAGCTGTGCAGCAGAGTGGTTCTGGTTCCTTGGTTCAGGCATTAGGAATGAGTTCTAGTGCGGCATTACATCCAACAGCACAGCGGTTTATTCTGGATGAAGATGCTGTGTTTTTGCTGACATCTGATGGCTTAAGTGACTTTGACCGTGTGGAAGAATACTGGGAAACAGAAATTTTACCAATTTTGACTGAAGAAACAGATTTAGTCACAGTTGCTGACAAATTGCTGGAAATTGCCAACACCAAAAATGGCCACGATAATGTGACGATCGCTCTAGTTCATTATCAAGTGAAATATGTTGAGCCAGAGCTAACTCTCAAAGCCTCCATTGTTGAGCGTCCTAGCACCACAACCGCAAAAATTCCACCTAAGCCGCTGCAACCAACTTTATTAGAAGATATTTCTGAGCAAAAAACTTTAATTCCTGAAAATAAGCCTAGTTCTTTGCAACAACTGCCTCTTCATTTAATTGTGCCAATGATTATAGCGATCGCAGCAGGTTCTTTAGGACTGTTGGTGCGCGGACTGCTTTGGCAATCGCCATTAGTTCCTACTGGTTCTAACCCTAGTGTACCGCCAACTACTGCTGCTCCAACTAACGAGCGATCGCTAAATAACTTGGCCCCTGGCTGGGTAATTACAAACAGCCAAGAAATTACTTTAGATAATCAGAAGTTACTACCTGGCAGTTTTTTGCAAGTCGTTGAGTCAGAACCTAGTGATACACCCAATTCTCAAGAATCTGTAGTAGAGTTGAGACTTTGCTCCTCAGAAAATAGTGCATCTACCCAACCTCAGAAAACACTTCGAGTAAAACTAGCTCAACTCCAACGTCCAGGCATCTCTGTATTAAAATCAAACGAAGCCAGCAGTTGTGAAAATTTGTCCCAACTGCCAGATAAATAAACTCCTGTGTATAGCCCAATTACGGGAGAACAATATCAGTGAAAATGCGACAAATACTCGATAAACTTGTAGAAGCCTGGAATAATACATAATAACCAGATTGAAAAATTCCAGGTTAAGAGTTTTCCTAACGGAAAATTATTATCGCAAGTCCTTGGTTTCTACATTTTAATTTAAAGAACCCATGCCATCCCTGAACTTAGCGATCGCCCGTCTCATCAATACTGGCACAGATAGCTTTGCCATTTGGGTGGTCAAAGCGCCCTATCCTAGTGGCTATGTTCTGCGTGACTGTGTATGGCCTTCCGAACTAAATCAAGTTTGGCAAGAGTGGCAGCAAATGTTTGCTGGACACAGCGGTTTAAATATCACAGCCAACACAGCGCCTCAATCTGCTAACCCGCTCTCGTTGAACTTAGGTTCTGCTAATACTGGTCAAATGCCTGGTTATAGCGGTCGTCTGATGCAATATTTGGGGCTGTATCTGTGGCGTTGGGTATTTGATGGGCCAATTCTCAGCAGTCTCGAACGCAGTTGTGGAATTGCGATGGGACAAAATAAACGTTTGCGCTTTCAAATCGAAATTCGTGATCCAGATTTGATTGCTTTACCTTGGGAAATTATGCAGCGTCAACCCGGACAATCAGCGATTTCTCTTTCTCAGGACTTGCTGTTTAGTCGTACCACTAGTGAAGTTGAGCCGTTGCCATTTTTACGCACGGATCAGGCCTTAAATATCTTGCTAGTATTAGGTCATGATGAAAATTTGCAACTAGAACAAGAAGCAACTATCTTGCAGCAGATCCTGGAGAATCAAGCGCAAATCAACCGCAATTACTCAGGGTTTGCTCCTTGTATGGTTAAAACGCTGATTCAACCAACACCCCAAGAGTTGATTGAAGAATTAGAAACTAAAGCGTACAATATATTTTTTTATGCTGGTCATGGATTGCCTGGCCCAGATGGCGGATTGTTATTTTTGCGTCCTGACAAGACGCTCAATGGCATAGAACTGGCGCAAGTATTAAATCGGAGTGGACTAAAATTAGCTGTGTTCAACGCTTGTTGGGGAGCGCAACCAGCAGCAGTTAATCACCAAGCAATTCCAGCTAGTAGTTTAGCAGAAGTACTAATTAGGCATGGCGTACCAGCCGTTTTGGGAATGCGCGATGTCATTGCTGACCATGAAAGTCATAGTTTTATTAAAGCTTTTGCGGCAGCTTTGCGATCGCGCAAACCAATTGATGAAGCTGTAGCAGAAGCTCGGCAAGAAATGTTAACACTGTATAAGTTCAACCAACCTGCTTGGACTTTACCAGTTTTGTATTTACATCCAGAGTTTGATGGCGAACTTGTGAAAAGTTTTGATGAAGGAATTACAGAATTACCAGATATTTCAATTATCAATGTGAATTTTGCTACTTCTAGAGCTTGTTTGCGATCGCTAGCACCAGGAGGTAGAACTTGGTTTTTACGAGCAGGTGTAACTCGCATTGGGCGCACCCAAGATAATGATATTGTGATTCCCGAACCATCAGTTTCTAAGCGTCATGCCGAAATTTTATGTCGGAATACTTTTACTGGTACAACTCCAGTCCAAACTTACTATTTACAAGACCTTTCGACTTACGGCACAACTTGGTGTTTAGGATCTAATGGCTGGCAACAAATCCTTCGGGAGGAAGTACCATTACAATCTGGAGCCAAGCTAAAGTTTGGAAATTCCGGCAGTGAAACTTGGGAGTTTATTATTGAAAATTAAGCATACTTTCAGGATAAAAATTGCCATCAATTTTATAATTCGTGCTTTATACTTGCTGCGCCATAATTTTTCTTATTCAAGTACTAAATAAAATCAGTTTCATTTTTGCGGAAATTCTAATTTAGAACTTGTAGCAGTCAGTACTGCTAAATAATTCATCAGGAGTCGAAAAATGATTAAACAAGTAAACAATTCCAACAATGTCCCACCTTCGGCAACTCAAGTAGAATTGGAGTTCCTAGAATTACTGCTACAACCTGAAGATGCGGCTTATCCTTGGAATCCTGCTGATGATCAATCAGAAGCATATTTTGATGAATTAGAACAGCAGTTTCCTATGCAAGATGTGCTGGATGAAGAACTACATACAAGAGCGCAATCTTTTTACGGAAAGTTAGATAATTTATGGTCTCAAGTTGCAACTTCTGCCGATTACAAATGTACTACAGAAATTAGAATTTTAGATAGTCTTTGTGAAACTTTACAGAATACCTTTGCTGCTGGAGTACCTACAGGTTGGCTGAATGCGATCGCACAAAAAGCTACAGAAGTTGCCGCTATACAACAATCCATTAGCGAACGACTGGTGCAATGTGTTCAAACTGTATTACCTGGATGGGAAACCGACGATATAGCAGTGTTTGTTCGCCCTTATGCGTATGCGATGCGTAGTAGCGAACAGCAAAACCTCACATCAGTGATGAATAAAATTAAAAATCGGGATTGGGCAACTTTATCGGAAATTGAGCAAGCCAAAGTCAGCGTTGCGATCGCCTACTATGCTCTTAGACAGTTAGACACATTAGAAACTGAAGCTTAATTAAAATTTGCTGTGATTGTTGATCTACTGGCTGAGATTAAATCTCCTTCAGAACCGGATTCTATCTCATGTAGTGCTTGTAGTGCCGATTCTAAAACGAAATATTATCTTTCTTGAGATAGAAGATTCATAGAATAATTTCAAATTAAAGCAACTTTCCCAACAAAGCAATCTATCTCCAGATAGAAAAAGCTAAGAGTTAATCAAACCTCATATCAGAATATGTTAGGAGAAAGCGGGCAGAAAGCAGAATTGCTACTTCTACCCCTGAGCTTCTAAATTTTCAAGATATTTATTTAGGTCCGAGAAAGCGAGTAGCGAAATTTTGCGATCGCGTTGGAGATAATGCCCTTGCCTTTAAAATTGCTGCCATTAAAACAGCGTAAGATAAAACTCCAACAATTACTAACAACAAAGCATTAATAGAACCTGTCGCATTCCATAAAGCGTGGAGTGCAGCCGCACTTAAATAACCAATCGAGAGAATTTGCCAACTCTTCCTCGGTTTGAGAACAGCCAGACCGATAAAATATCCCAAATAGCCACTATAAGCCATGTGACCTGCTACAGAGCCTAAAATACGAGGAATTAGCAATTGTAAACCTGCTAATTGCCCAGCAGCACCAATACCCACCTGTTGGCTAACATTTTGTGTAATATCTGGTACATACTGTCCAAGAGTTTCTAAAAGTGTAAATCCTAAAGCTGAAGCTGTTCCTAAGAGGATGCCATCTAAAGGTTCCCATACACCGATGCGTTCTCGCCACGGTGAAGGCAATTGTCTGCCTAGTACAAACGCTCCTAGTACAGGTAATGCCTTGAGCAATTCTTCCATCAACCCCGCTCCGAAGAACATTCGTACTAGCAACTCTGTCAATGTAGTAGAATCCTGGGGTGAAGGTAAGTTACCCGGCAGAACGCCGCGAAACACAAAAATAAATAAGTCTAAGATAGGACTGAGCAAAATTAAAGCTGTAGTCAGTGCTGTACCAATCAGTACCCACCAAGGCTTTTGCTTGCCACAAAGTTGATAAACAAAATAGTAGACAACAAAACCGATGTAACTGGCAACAATAACTTGATTAGCCTGTGGTCTGCCAACAGTAGCAAACATTAGCACTACAAAAACTACTGTAAGTATTCCGGGAACAAGGTAAGCCTTACGTGTTAAATCCTTACCAGTAGAAATAATCGGAAAAAGTTGTGTAAAGCTAACTGAATCAGGCTGCTTAATTTGGGTATGGTTTTGGTAGTTAGTTGCTGAAGGCAATGATGCACTTTGTTTCGTCATCATTGTAGGTTGAGGTATCAAGTCATACTCAAAAATAAATTGTGGGCCATCACTACCTAAACCAATGCGATCGCCTGACTGTAATTCTTGACATCCATAAAAACGTTTACCATTGAGATAAGTA
Organism: Nostoc sp. TH1S01; assembly: GCA_018993265.1. Lineage (GTDB taxonomy): Bacteria > Cyanobacteriota > Cyanobacteriia > Cyanobacteriales > Nostocaceae > Nostoc_B. Next base: position 52,259 of record JAGKSW010000025.1, on the reverse strand, counting down.
CCGTTAGCACTATTTAAATCACAAATTACCCAAGTAAATTTATTGTCTGGAGAGGAAGAGAGAGGGCGAACCGCAGCATGACGACGAGATACCATTCGATACATCATGGCATCCAAGACAACCTGACAGCTGGGATCACGTCCAATTACCATCTCTTTACTTGCATGTAGCGCGTAACGAGATTCTGAGCCAAAAGCTGCTGCATTACCAGACACCAGCCGCAGAAAAGCGTTATGTCTTGCGTTTTTGCCTGTCATCGAGTTAGAGTGTCTTCCCAAACTAATTCATAAGATATTCTGGCAGGATGACTTAACCTCAGCCATACTAACAGCAGAATTGCTAAATCCACTATAGCTTTACTCTCTGCTAAGAAATTCAAAATTTTCTCATATAAAATTTAAAATTATCTAACTCAATATTGACAAGCATCCTGGCTATTTGGAGTATCTTATGTGCCTATTTGCTAGGAAATATTTCTCACATTACATTAAATCTTATCTTCTGGAAAGTCTACAGCCAAAAAATGTCCAGTCATTGCTGGAATTTATAGTAGTATTTGCCACAGTTTGAGGAATTGACAAAATGTAAAATTATCCATCAAAAATAAAGGAAACCTTATACCTTAAAAAAGTATAAGGCTTGACCAATTTTTTCTTTCATCCTTAGACTTTTGCAACCTCTGGATGTTCGATTTTTGTCCCCAGCACTTTGAGAAACTCCGCTAGCCAACGGGAATGTGCAGGCCAAGCTGGTGCTGTTACTAGGTTTCCATCTACTATGGCTTCATCAACTGGGATTTGTACATAAGTACCACCCGCCGCACTTACATCTGGACTACAAGCTGGGTAGGCAGTACAATTCTTTCCTTGTAGGACATCAGCAGCAGCTAATAATTGTAAGCCATGACAAATCGCAGCAATTGGCTTATTTTTTTGAGCAAAGTGACGAGTAATTTCTAACACCTTTTGATTGAGGCGGATATATTCTGGTGCGCGTCCTCCAGGTACGACAAGCGCATCGTAGGTATTAACATCTATTTCTGTAAATGTAGCGTTTAAAGTAAAGTTGTGACCAGGTTTTTCACTATAAGTTTGGTCTCCTTCAAAGTCATGAACTGCGGTTCTTACTTTGTCACCTGCTTTTTTATCTGGACAAACTGCATGAACCGTGTGTCCTACCATTTGCAAAGCCTGGAAGGGAACCATCACTTCATAATCTTCCACAAAATCGCCCACAAGCATCAATATTTTCTTAGCTGCCATGTTTTATCCTCAATTTTTAGGTATGGATTAATGGACTAATGAGCATTTACTCTTGACTAAAATTAAAGCAGATGGAATTCAGCTATGGCATTGGGAAAATTTTTATTTTCATGGCTGGGACGGCTGAGTTTAATCAATGCAAATCTTTGTAAGGGAGTTAAACCTACCCACTGTTCTAAACTCAAGTTGACACCTAGTTCTTGGGCTTTTTCTAGTATGGTAACTGGTACAGTACTAGAGTCCATCCATGCAGGATAAGCATCTACAGGTAGTTGTCCTACAGGTGTACCTGTTTTTTCTAAAATTAGCTGTTGGAGATATTCTCTGTAAGCTTCAATTTCAGTTTGTATAGTGCAAGGCAATTCAAGTAAAGCTTCACGCTCATCTTTAGTCATTTGCAACCAATCTGATAGCTTGAGTTTAATTCCACAAGTATCTAATTTGTATCGCACTTGCATGGGTATACAGCGCAGAGAAGTTACGAAATCTGCTTCAAATTCAAAAAAAGTTGCCATATTTTAAGTAATTTAAAAATTTATTATTTAAAATTAAATTAATTTAACAATTTTTTAAAAGCATCAATTGAATTGATGCAAAAATATATTAATGAGATTTATTATAATTACTAGCACGAATGATTAAATAGCTGATTGATAAAGCTAGAATAGCAATACCTAAACCAATTATATCAATTCCAGAAACTTTTTCTAAATCAAGAATAATAATTTTGCGAGCTACAGCAATTAAAGAAGTTACAATAACTAATTCAACCTGAAAAACGTGTTTGCGTAAATAAGCAGTTATATTTTCTAAAATTTCTAAAGCAATTAAAATATTCAAAAATAATCCAAATATCTTAAATAATGTTGTATTGAATTTACCATAAGGAGTATCAAAAAGTTCTCTAAGCAAGAAAACTCCCAAATCTCCGATCGCTACCAAAATTACCAGTACCATTAAAACAGATAGAACTTTAGAAACTATTACCTCGATGTGTTCGATGACGTGCATAAAGCCTTCATCAGTGCTTAATCCTAAAATACTTTTAAATAGTTTCTTCATCTGCTGCATCCTGGTTTTAGTTAAACAGAAAATTGGTAATAAAGCAGAGGTAATGAGTAAATATTAAGGATTGAGACATAGAAAAATTATGTCCTATTTATAGTCAAGAGTAGGAGATGAATATTTTTAATCATCACCATTGACTATTGTCTATTGATTGAATTACTAAATTACCAATTTCTTGTTTAAGGATATAACAAGCAGATCACCATTGCGATGACTGGAGTTGATAATTTTTATTTGTAACTTCTAGAGAAATTGGTGCTAGTTGCACTGCACAAGCTTTTAATTCTGGTTGCAGAGAATCTGGACAAGATTCGGGATGGGTGAGGGCGTTAGCTTCGGACTCATTTGCCCAGAGTGCGCCCCAGTGCATAGGGACAAAAACTGTACCAGGTGCGATCGCCTTTGTCACTTTTGCGGGAAAATGAGCTTGACCACGCCGCGATCGCACTTCTACCAATTGTTTATCAGTAATTCCCAACTTAGCTGCATCACGGGGATGAATTTCAATAAACGGTTCGGGGTGCATTGAGCGAATTTTTTCGATGCGACCAGTACGGGTTTGAGTGTGCCAATGTCCGTAAAGTCTTCCAGTTGTTAACACAAAAGGATAATCGGGGTCTGGTGGTTCAGCTAAACCTTTAGAGTAATACGCCCCAAAGCGGGCGCGACCGTCAGGAGTATGGAAGCGTAAATCAGTGTAGAGGCGTTTCGATGCATTGGGAAGTGGGGAATGAGGAAATTCATTACTCCCCACTCCTGGATGTGGCCAGTGCGTTGGCCCTTGCTGGCGTAATTGTTCATGACTAAGCCCTGACATATCACAAGGACGATTTTTCGTTAGTTGGGCAAACTCGGCGTAAACTTCGGCAGAATTGGCAAAGTTAAACTTATCTGCAAAACCTAACCTTCTTCCAACTTCCGCGAAAATTTCCCAGTCGGCTTTGGCTTCTCTTGGCGGTTGACGGAATGCTTGACACAGAGTTACCCGTCGTTCCGAGTTGGTCATTACGCCAGTTTTTTCACCCCACTGGGCAGCAGGTAACAGCACATGGGCATAAGCGGCGGTTTCTGTGGGATAGTATGCGTCTTGGTAAATAGTGAAAGGCGATCGCAATAAGGCTTTCTTCGTCCGTTCCAAATCTGGCATACTTACAGCTGGGTTAGTAGCTGCAATCCAAAGTACACCTACATCACCAGTTTCTAAGCCTGTAATCATATCCCAAGCAGTCAAACCAGGGGTAGGGGAAATTTGTCCGCGTTTCAGCCCCCAAAAATCTTCAACTTCGGCGCGATGCTGGTCATTTTTTACCAAGCGATAACCAGGTAACAGATGCGACAAACCCCCGGCTTCTCTACCGCCCATCGCATTCGGTTGACCTGTTAACGAAAACGGCCCCGCCCCTGGCTTACCAATTTGTCCAGTCATCAGGTGTAGGTTAATAATAGTTCTAACCTTAGCTGTACCTTCAGTTGATTGGTTGACACCCATCGACCACAAAGACAGCACCTTTTGTGATTGTCCCCAATAACGGGCGGCTGTTTCTAAATCTTCAATGCTGATACCGCATTGACGCGCCGCGACTTCTGGGGGATAGTGGCGAATTACCTCAGCATAAGCCGAGAAATTGCTGGTACAGTCATCGATAAACATCGTGTCAATGTATCCCCAACGCATTAATAAATGGGCGATACCATTTAACAAATCAATATCTGTACCGGGACGAATTGCTAAATGTAAATCTGCGGCTTCGGCGGTAGGTGTGCGACGCGGATCAACCACAACCATTTTCATTTTGCGGTTTTTTTTGTGGTATTTAGCCAGTCGGTTAAAAATGATGGGATGACATTCGGCGGTGTTAGTTCCTATTAAAAATGCACAATCAGTTAACTCTAAATCTTCGTAACAGCAAGGCGGGCCATCAGCACCAAAACTTTGAATATATCCAGCTACAGCACTGGACATACATAAGCGTGAATTCGCATCAAAATTATTAGTTCCTAAACACCCTTTTAAAAGTTTTTGGGCGGTGTAATAGTCTTCAGTTTGAAACTGACCAGAACCATACATACATATTGCTTCTGGCCCTTGAGTGAAGCGCACAGTTTGAATTCTGTTGGTGATGAGATTAAAAGCTTCATCCCAAGAAACTTGCCGGAACTCTTGATCTAAAGAGTCCCGCACCATTGGGTAATGTAGTCTATTTTTATCTAAAGATTCTGCAATTGTCGCGCCTTTAACACACACCATCCCCTGACTAGAAGGGTGAGATTTATCACCTCTGACTCGCCAAATTGGATTACCTTTGCTATCTCGATTAGTTGCTTTATTAGGTTGCGCTGGCGGCGAAACTTCTAGACCACAGCCAACACCACAATAAGGACAAAGAGTTTTAGTAAATTCACTCATGTAGCTACACCACTTTAATATTTTTGAAGAGTAGACACAGATAATTTATCTGTGTTCATCTGTGGTTTTTATCAAAATAATTTATGTGTTTAGTAATAAAGATTAATTATTAACCGCCGATGCACACAGAATCAAATACAAGAATAAGGATGAAACTATTTATCTAATTTCATCCTTGATTTTTCGAGGTTATTCTTCCGCTAAAATTGTTGATTGTTGATTTGAATTTTCTGCTGACTCTTCCGGCGCACCAGCAAAGGAACCTTGTGGTTCTTTGAGGAAGAAAGCACACATAAAAGCACAAATCAATGCTGCTATAGCCATTGTGCTAAATAGGGTTGGTGCATCAGTTAAGCTGTAAATTGTCAGGTAAACTACGCCACCAAAATTACCGTAAGCTCCGACGTTACCTGCTATTTGTCCGGTAGCTTCTTTTTTGATGAGGGGAACAATCCCATAAGTTGCACCGCAGCCAGCTTGGGCAAAGTAAGCACAAAACATAGTGACTGCGATCGCCAGGCCAATCGGCCAGCTACCATTAATAAAATGTGCCATTAAATAGCCAACACCAATGCCAGCCGAAATAATGGTCATTGTCCATTTGCGAGAGCCAAATTTATCAGAAATTACGCCACCGCTAGGACGAGAAATTAAGTTTAAAAATGGATAAGTTGCCGCAATCATCGCTGCAACTACGTGTTCTAAACCAAAGGTTTTTTCAAAGAAAGCTGGCAGCATAGAAACTGCTGCTAATTCTGAACCGAAGTTAGTTACGTAAGTAAATTCGAGGATTGCAACTTGACTGAAGTTATAACGCTGTGCAGGGGCGTAAGTTTTCTTACCAGTTAATAATTCTTTGTTGACTTCGTAAGCTTTGTAAGTTTGATAAGCAAATAATCCAGCTAATGCTAACCAAACTAAATACATTTGGCTGAGAGTTAAAAAGTGAATATTTCTTTGTTCTAACCGCCAAGCTAATAAACCGAGGGCGAATATCAAACCAAAATTGGAAACTATCATCGCCCAGAAACTTTTAACGCTGGTAACTTCTAACGCACCATTTTTCTTAGGTCGCTTGTAAACTTTGCCAGTAGGGGTATCTTGAACAGTGTTGAAGTAGATTACGCCATAGATAGCGGCAATTATACCAGTGAGTGCGATCGCAAGCCGCCAGTTAGAACCACCACCAGCCAAAAAGCTAGTAGCAACAGCAACTATTGGTAAGGCAAATTCCGCACCAAAAGCCCCAAAGTTTCCCCAACCGCCATAAATACCCTGTGCGCTTCCCATCTCCTTCGGAGGGAACCATTCAGCTACCATACGGATACCGACGACAAACCCGGAACCGACAATTCCCATTAACAAGCGGCTGATAACTAATTGATTGAAGTCCTGAGATAACGCCGTAGCTAAACAGGGAACCGCAGCAAATACCAACAATATCGAATAAGTAATCCTGGGGCCGAAACGGTCTAACAGCATTCCAATAATTAGGCGTGCTGGAATCGTTAAGGCTAAGTTACAGATTCCTAAAGTTTTAATTTGCTCAGGTGCTAAATGCAGTTCCTTGCCAATCGTGGTAGCAAAGGGAGCAAAGTTAAACCAACAGACAAAGGTGAGAAAAAAGGCAAACCAAGTCTGATGTAAGATACGGTAGCGATCCCTGAATGAAAATAAATTTTTGAGCATTTTAGTTGCAGGGGTTTAGGGGTTTGAGGGTGTAAGGGTGTAGGGGTGAGAGTTACAAATGACCAATACTTCGACTGCGCTCAGTACAAGTGACAAAGGACAAATAACTACTCCTCATGAGCAAATCGACGATAGAGGAAATCTAAAGCGTAGTTCCGCAAGTTGTAATATTCTGGGTCTTCCATGATGCGGCGACGGTTGCGAGGACGGGAGAAGGGAATTTCTAAAACTTCACCGATTTGAGCAGCCGGGCTATTAGTCATCATCACCACTCTGTCGGCTAAGAACAACGCCTCATCAATGTCGTGAGTAATCATCAGGACGGTAACTTGATGGTCACTCCAGATTTGCAGTAGTTCTTCTTGCAATTCTTCTTTGGTGATTGCGTCTAACGCACCGAAGGGTTCATCCAGAATCAAGACTTTGGGACGAATGGAAAGGGCGCGTGCAATAGCCACTCGCTGTTTCATCCCGCCAGAAATTTGATGCGGTTTCTTATCTGCGGCTTCTGTCAGTCCCACCATTGCTAAATGTTCTCTGACAATGGCGCGTTTTTCGGCTTGGGGCTTTTTGGGAAATACGGAATCTACAGCCAGATAAACGTTCTCAAAGACACTCAACCAAGGCAGTAAGCAGTAGTTTTGAAACACCATCATCCGGTCTGGGCCTGGTTCAGTGATGGGTTGGTCTTGTAGCATGACAACACCATCAGTAGGTGTGTTGAACCCGGAAATCATGTTGAGGAGGGTGGATTTACCGCAGCCAGAGTGACCAATTAAGCAGACAAATTCGCCTTCACGGATTTTGAGGTCAATGCCATCAAGGACGGTGTAGGGGCCTTCGGGGGTTGGGTAAATTTTGCTTACGCCTTCGATGACGAGGAAGTTATCTGCTTTGGTTTGTGGTTGTTGGAGAGTTTTATTTACTAATTGCATGATATTTTTCTAATTTTATGATTTTTTCACGCAGAAGCGCGGAGAGTTACAAAGGACAAATGACCAATGACTATTGACCATTGACTAAATAAAGACTTCTTCTACACGTATATCGCGTTTGATTTCTAAGCTTTTGAGGTATTCTAGAGGTTCTGAAGGGTTAAAAATTTTACCATCGAATAAGTGAATTGGGTCGTCGTAGCCGGTATCGAGTAAGCCGAGGTCACGGGCGGCTGCACCAAAGATGTCTGCACGGCAAACTCTTTCGATAACTTCTACCCAGTTTTTCGGGAAGGGTGTTAAACCCCAGCGTGATAGTTGAGTTACCATCCATAAGATTTCGGTGCGGTTGGGATAGTTGGTTTTGTTGAGGTAAAACTGGTTGTAGGCTGTGAGTGATTGGGGTTGGGTACCATCGCCGCGATCGTAGGGATCGGTGAAGCCTGGGCGGACGTATGCAGGATTGATATTGAGGTATTCAGGGCGGCAAATTAAATCTAGAATTTCTTCGCGGTTGCGGAGGTCATCACAGTATTTGCAAGCTTCTAGTAAGGCTTTAACGAGGGCTAAGTAAGTTTCTGGATACTGTTGCGCCCAGTCTTCCCGGACTCCTAATACTTTTTTGGGCTGTCCTGACCAAATTTCTAGGGCGGTAGCTGCGATGAATCCTACGTCATCATGAACGGCCATATGGCTCCAAGGTTCGCCTGCACAGTAACCGTCAATGGTTCCGGCTTTGAGTTGAGCGACCATTTCTGTGGGTGCGATCGCAGTTAAACTCACATCTCTATCAGGGTCGATACCGCCAGCTGCTAACCAATAACGCAGAATTAAGTTCTGCATGGATGTAGGATGAACAACTCCTAATGTCAAAATCTGGTCGGGAGCGGCGTTAATCGAGGCTTTGAGGTCGCCTAGATTTCTGACACCTTCGCTATACAGTCTTTTGCTTAAGGTGATAGCGTTGGCATTGCGGGAAAGATTCAACGCGTTGACAACCGGAATTGGGGTTTTACCACCTGCGCCTAAAGTTAGTGCTAAAGGCATCCCTGCAACCATCTGGGCTGCGTCTAATCTGCCTGTAGCCACGCCTTTAGCAATTTCATTCCAATTAGCTGCACGACTAAGAGTGACTTCTAAACCATATTCAGCAAAGAAGCCTTTTTCTTGAGCCACAATTAAAGGTGCAGCATCAGTTAAAGGTAGAAAGCCAATTTCGAGGTTGACTTTTTCTAAACCTCTTGGGGATACCGCTACAGGTGCGACTGTTTGCTGGGCTTTGCGTTTCTTGGCTTGCTTTTGTTGATTGAGGAAGTAAATCATCTCATTCCGCAGATTGTAATAACTGGGATGATTAACTACTTCCAAACGTTGACGGGGACGAGGGATAGGTACTTCCAGGATTTGGCCAATGTGCGCTTCTGGCCCATTGGTGAGCATAACGATGCGATCGCTCAACAATAATGCTTCATCCACATCATGAGTTACCATCACACAGGTAACATTATGCTCATTGCAGATTTTCATCAATTGCTCTTGCAAACTACCCCGTGTGAGCGCGTCTAACGCTCCAAAAGGTTCGTCTAACAATAACAACTTCGGACGGATAGCCAAAGCACGGGCGATCGCAACTCGTTGTTTCATCCCGCCAGATAACTCACTGGGACGCTTCTTAGCTGCTAGACGCAAGCCTACCATATCGATATGCTCTTCGATGATGGACAGGCGATCGCTTTTCGACTTATTTTGATAAACCTCATCCACCGCCAAAGCGATATTTTCCCGCACAGTCAACCAGGGAAGCAACGAGTAATTTTGAAACACCACCATCCGGTCGGGACTAGGTTCTCTAATCTCCTTACCTTCTAGAGTCACACCACCAATACTGGCTCTATCTAAACCCGCAATAATATTAAGTAAAGTAGACTTTCCGCAACCAGAATGTCCAATTAAAGAAACGAACTCACCTTGGCGGATTTTTAACTCAATATTCTTCAGAGCAATATATTTACCACCATTCGGTAAATCAAATATTCTATCAACGTGGTCAACTTCAACGAAAGTAGTCATTTGTCATTTGTCCTTTGTCATTTGTCATTTGTTTCTAATACTCGTTCTCTATAAACTTCTCTTTCTCTGCGTCTCTGGTTACTGAGCGAAGTCGAAGTATGCGTCCTTTGCGGTTTGTTTAATAGAGAATATAAACTCTTGACTACTTCTGTTCAGCTACCACCTTACTAGCAATAAAACCAACCAACCTATCCAACAACAACCCCACCAAACCAACATAGATTAATGCCAAAATAATCTCACTCAAATTTGTCTCAGTTGTCGTGTTGTAAGCATCCCAAATAAACGAACCAATACCCACACCACCAACTAACATTTCAGCCGCAACAATTGCTAACCAAGATAACCCAATTCCAATACGTAAACCTGTAAAAATATAAGGTACAGTCGCCGGAAACACAATTTTAAAGAAATACTTTGGCCCTTTGAGTTTTAAAACTCTCGCCACATTTACATAATCTTGTGGAATCTGCTGCACCCCCACTGTCGTATTAATAATGATCGGCCAAATCGAAGTAATAAAAATCACGAAAATCGCTGAAGGATTAGCTTGTTGAAATGCTGCTAGAGAAATTGGTAGCCATGCTAGGGGCGGTACAGTTCGCAATACTTGAAATATAGGGTCTACCGCATTGTATACAAATTGATTAGCACCAATTAAAATCCCTAATGTAATACCAACAACCGTTGCTAACGAAAAACCTAAACCAACCCTTCCTAAACTGCTGAGGATTTGCCAACCCAAACCCTTATCACTTTCGCCGTTATCAAAAAATGGATGAATAATAAAAGGGTCAAAAGTTTCCGAAAATGTTTCTATTGGACCGGGTAACTTAAAGCCAGGATTTAAGCAAAGTAACTGCCAAATAATTAGAAAGATAGCTAGTGCAACCAAAGGTGGCACAACTTTTTGAGTAATAAATTTATTAATAGCCTTTTGGGGCTTTTTTCTAAATGTACGATTTCCAGTAATAGCTGTCATTGTTTTATTATTCCGTGGTAATTCAGTAGTACTAAATTTGGTTGTGATAGTTGGGATAAATGTGAAAAATTAGACTTTCTTAATTTTCAAAGATTGCAAATATTCTTCTGGCTTTTCTGGGTCGAATTTCACCCCATCAAAGAAAGTTTCTACACCACGAGAACTGCTGGTAGGAATTTGAGAATCAGGTACACCAAGAGCCTTAGCAGCTTTCTTCCAGAGGTCTTCTTTATTTACTTTGTCAACAATTTCTTTAACTTTGGTATCTTTTGGTAGATAACCCCAGCGAATATCTTCGGTTAAGAACCAAATGTCATGACTCTTATAGGGATAGGAAGCATTATCAGCCCAGAATTTCATGCGGTATGGGTATTCTTTTTCAGTGCGTCCATCACCGTAATCAATATTACCTTTTGACCTTTCTACAATATCTGCGGCAGCAACGTTAAAGTATTTGCGGTCAGCACAGATTTTGCACATTTCTTCTTTGTTTTCTGCCTTGTCGCACCATTGTTGCGCTTCTAGAATTGCCATCAATATTGCTTGTGCAGCGTTGGGATTTTTATCGACCCAATCTTGGCGCATTGCAAAGGCTTTTTCAGGATGGTCTTTCCACAACTCACCTGTAACTAAGGCTGTGTAACCTATTTTTTGGCTGACTAATTGAGCATTCCAAGGTTCACCCACACAGAAAGCATCGATTGTATTAACTTTCATGTTGGCAACCATTTGTGGTGGTGGTACAGGTTCCAAAACCATATCTTGATCTGGGTTGATACCGCCAGCAGCTAACCAATAGCGCATCCACAAATCATGAGTACCGCCTGGAAAGGTGATCCCGGCTTTCAAGGATTTTTTATCAGCTTTGGCTTGATTTGCAGCATCTTTAAGTGCTTTGCTTTGCAAATTGACTTTGAGTTCTTTGAACTTATTCGCAACAGAAATCGCCTGACCATTGGTATTCAACCGCGCCAAGAGATACATTGGCACTTTATCGTTGATGGTCATCAGGTAAGGCATGGGGCTGAGGATGTGTGCGCCATCAATACCATCGCCAGCAGAACCAATTTTCAAATTATCACGGGTGACAGGCCAAGATTTTTGCTTGATAACTTCAACATCGGTCATGCCGTATTTAGCAAAGAAACCTTTTTCTTTGGCAATAATTAGAGGCGCAGAATCAGTGAGAGCAATAAATCCGAGCTTGGCTTTGGTTGTCTCTACTTTGGGAGCATTAGCAGAGGTGACATTGGCTACTGGTGCGGCGGATGGTGCATTCCCGCCATTGGAGGCTGTATTGCTACACCCATGAGCAACAATAGAAGCTGCTGCTGCTGCGCCAGTGGTGAAAATAAATTTTCTGCGGGAAAGATTGGTCATTAATTTGTCCTTTGTTATTTGTCATTTGTCATTTGTAGGACTTACGCAGGAGTTACGAACCGCAGAGGCGCAGAGTTCACAGAGAAATGAGAGTTTGAGAGGTTTTGCGTAAGTTCCAGAAATAAAGCAGAAGTCTAAAATTTCAGACTTCATACTTCAGACTTCATACTTCAACCAAAGCTTCTTGTTTGAGTTTTGCGCCGAAGTTTTTGATGAGTAAGTCTTGCAATACTGGCTGCAAGTCTTCGCAGGGGATACCTTTAATTGCACAGGTTCCTAAATGAGCGTCTTTGCCGACTTTACCGCCCATATAGATATCTACGCCTTCTACGGCTTTGCCATTTTTACGAGCTTTGGTACCCATTAAGCCGATGTCTGCAACTTGCGGCTGTCCGCAGGAGTTTGGGCATCCAGTCCAGTGAATGCGGACTGGTTGGGTGAATGTTAAGTCTGCTTCTAAAGCTTGAATGGTGGCTAGAGCGCGGTTTTTGGTTTCGATGAGGGCAAAGTTGCAAAATTGTGCGCCTGTGCAGGAAACTAGCGATCGCTCTAACGCCCCCGGATTGATGGAAAATCTTTCTAGTAAGGGTTCTGCCAAAAATGTCCCTAAGCTGCCATCAGAAATATTAGGAATGATGATGTTTTGTTCAACTGTCAGTCTGATTTCACCACTACCGTAAACTTCGGCTAGTCGGGCAATTTCAAACATATCATCGGCATACAATCTACCAACCGGGATGTTAAAGCCTACATAGTTCATTCCTGGTTGTTTTTGCTTATATACGCCAATATGGTCGCGTTTTTCCCAATCAATTTCATCTTTAGGCGCAGCAGGTAAAAATGATTTACCTAAACGCTGTTCGACTTCGGCGCGCAACTTATCTATACCCCATTCATCAATTAGCCACATCAAACGAGATTTGAGGCGGTTTGCGCGTGAGCCATTGTCTCGGAAAACTTCTAAAACGGCTCTACATACCGCTACTACATCTTCCGGTGCTACCCAAGCATTAAGAGGAATTGCCGCATCACAACGTTTAGCAGAGAAAAAGCCTCCAACAAGTATGTTAAAGCCGAATGTTGCTTCTTTAAATGCTGGAACAAATGCCAAATCATTGATTTCTGCGTGAACTGAATTATCCCGTCCACCTGTGATGGCGATATTAAACTTGCGGGGTAGATTGGTAAACTCTGGGTTGCCTTCGCCTTTGTTGGTAAGCATATCTTGAATTTGCTGCACCAAATCTCGCGTGTCGAACAATTCATCTGCATCTAGTCCAGCAACGGGATCGCCTGTGATGTTACGCACGTTATCCATTCCAGACTGCACACTGGTTAAACCAACGTTATGGAATTTATTGAAGATATCTGGTAAATCTTCAATTCTGATACCCCGCAATTGAATATTCTGTCTTGTGGTAATGTCAGCACTACCATCATCTCCGTAACGCTGCAATACTTCTGCCAAAACACGCATTTGGTCGCTGGTGAGAATACCGTTGGGCATCCGCAACCGCATCATGAACTTGCCTGGGGTAACTGGGCGGAAAAATACTCCTACCCACTTGAGTCGATGATCCCGGTCGGTTTCGTCCATTGCTTCCCAACCTAGGGCAGCAAATTTCTCAATTTCTGCTTTAACGGCGAGTCCGTCTTTTTCAGCTTTGAATTTTTCAAACTTATTGACGCTGGTTTTGGTAGTGGTTCCTGTATCTGTCATAAGCTAACTCTCATTGCGAATTACTCATCTAGTGAGAACTTCAGGCGGTATTTACCCAATATCAATCAACCCGTAGTTTGGATGTTGGTTCTACGAGTTTTGGCAGCTTTAAATTAAATATTTATCTATGGCTGATTTCTCTTGTTCAAGTGTGTTCGCAGGTGGTTTATCTGTTGGTTATGCATAACAAACAAGAGTCTGTTTAAAACTGAACTTGACTTCGTAAAGTCCGGGAGGAAATTTGTAATCTTTTACATTGGAGAAATTGACCAAGCAAACACGGCAATTGTTTATGTAACAATTTCGATACTTTTAAGGTTAAAGTCAGATTTCTGCTAAAATCGTATAAATAGCTACAAAATATTAGTAATATTGCTAATTACGGATAAAATTAATGCGTTTTCTGCATCACACTGAGAAAGTGAGTGATGCAAAAGCGCCGATTCACAATATCAGCATGGACAAAAATTTGAGATTTTATGCTGGGCGTGAATTTTATGCCAGCCGCTAACCGTAGAGCAGGCGATCGCTGTTAATCTAGTACAAATAATTTCCACAATCATGAAACGTCGTGATTTCATCAATTGGGTTGGTTTAGGTTTGATAGCTAGTAGCCTACCCGTGGCTATTGCTGCCTGTTCTTCCCAGACAGATACACCAACATCTGAAGCATCTGGAAAATGGCAAACTGTAGGTACAGCCAAAGAATTAGACCAAAAAGGTCAACTTTTAGTCAAAAATTCTCCTGTAGGAAATGTTTTAGTAGTTGGCACATCTCAAGCAGGAAATTTAATTGCTGTTGATCCTGCTTGTACGCATAAAGGCTGCACCGTAGATTGGAAAGCCGACGCAAAAAAATTTGCCTGTCCCTGTCACCGTGCAGAATATGGAACTGATGGTCAAGTACAAAAAGGCCCAACTACCAAACCACTAAAAACTTACACCGCTAAAATTGAGGGCGGTTCAGTTTTAGTTAAGAGTTAATTGAAGTATGAAGTATGAAGTATGAAGTATAAAATTAACCTACTCATAGCATATATCTTGCACCAAGCGACTGAAGTCGCACCTACACAGACAAAACCTGCTTACGCGGGTTCCCAACCCTTTTTTTACGTGAGTATGCGTAATGCGCCAAGCGCAGCGCAAGCGCGATAGGCGGACTACTCTGCGGGAACGCCAAAGGCGAACACACTTCAGACTTCAGACTTCACACTTCATACTTTTTTCATACTTTTTATGGAAGGTAATACTAACCAGCTTTTGATACAGGCACAGACAGCGTATGATGCGGCTGACTGGTCATCGCTGATTCAATATCTGCAACAGTTGATTTTGGTGGATGATAAGCAAAATTCAGAATATTTGCTGGAATTAGCACTTCCTATTTTAGAAATGGGAGATTTTCAGCAACGCTGGGAGATAACCAAGGTATTACTGCGGTTGGGAACTATTGCTATTGCGCCACTGATTGAGATTTTAGAAGATGAGGATGCAGAGGAGGAATTGCGTTGGTATGCGGCGCGGACTTTAGGCGAATTTCAGCATCCAGATGCGATCGCACCTTTGGTAGAACTACTCAAAAAGAGCGAAGATGAAGAATTAAAAGCGATCGCAGCTACAGCCTTGGGACAAATGGGTAGTCTGGCAATTTCTGAACTCTCAGAACTGTTAAAACAAGATGATACAAGGCTTTTGGCAGTGCGATCGCTTGCTTATATTCGCACTCCAGAAACGATTACACCGCTTTTAAGTGTGGTACAAGATGCCGAAGTTGCAGTCCGCGCCAACGCCCTAGAAGCCCTCAGCAGCTTTCATGATGAACGTGTACCACCTGTACTAATCAATGCTTTAGATGATGTGGTGGCGACAATTAGGCGCATTGCTGTACTGGGTTTAAGTTTCCGCCCCGATTTAAATGCGGAATTAGATTTAGTCACCAAACTACAACCCAAGCTTTATGACTTCAATATAGACGTTTGTAGTGCTACAGCCGTCGCCCTTTCTCGTCTTGGTGGTGATGAGGCTACCCAACATTTATTTTCTGTGCTGATGTCACCCCACACACCCATAACCTTACAACTAGAAATTATTCGCGCTTTAGTTTGGGTAGGGACACTATCTGGTTTGGAATATTTACAACAGGTATTAAAACAAACTAAATCAGAAACATTGTGGCAGGAAATTGTTACAGTTTTAGGGCGAGTTGAAAAACCACAATTAATTACACAAGCCACAGAAATTTTATTAGAGTTATTAAATTCACATCATCCAGCCATAGAAATTAGCAATATCAAAAGTGCGATCGCTTTATCTTTAGGACAGTTAGGCAATCAGCAAGCTATCCCCTCATTAACTGCTTTAGTAAAAGACTCGAATCAACAGGTAAAATTACATGCGATCGCAGCACTCAAAAAACTGTCTTCAAAATATTCTCTAGATTTGATTTAACGATTGTCTAAGTTTTTCAATAAATTTGTTCTGATTTAATTATATCTTTAATTCAATGTGATTTTATCTATCATATTTGTCAGGTTCGCACTATCATCATAAAATTTTCTGGCAAATAGTAATTCTCCCAATCCATAAACATCATCTATCATCACTTTATCCATCTTTAATAAATTTTGAACATCTTCCATATTTATAAATTCTGGATTTAGCTGATTTTGCCATTTCGTAAATGTCAAATTCCTCGTTACTTTGTTCTTGAACTCAGAATTACCTATAATTGTATGGAAGAAAGATTCATCAGGAATAAATGTATGTTTGAAAAACTTTACTATTTTAGGATTAGTTTGAGTAAACCATAAAATATACTCACAAGCATTTGCTGATAATGCCCACCAACCGCTACCCGCGTATGGCTTTAAATCTCCGAGGGCTTTGATATAATCTCGTCGCCAGTGAAAAATTCTGGTATTTACCAACCCAAAAATTCTTTTAATTATACTATAATACCTGTGATTATAAAGTGTTTGTGGTTGGTAGTTGTAAAGTCTATTTAATAGCTTATCAGCTTTCTTGTTAGGCATTTCAACCAAATTTATAAATTCATATCCGTTTTCTTGAATAAAGTGGTTTTTGATGTAATTTGCACTTTTCAAAGGATAGTCACTGCCGCTAATTAAAATTAAATAGTCAAACTTATCTTGATATCTCAATGCTGCTTGCATTAACTTGAGTGTTGCCTCTACTAAAGAAAATTCACCCCAAAAAACAGATACTCTGTCTACAATAAAGGTAATATTTTTAATAGCATTTTTTTCTTGATAAGGAGAAATATAACTTTTTTTATCTATGTGGATAAAAAAATGAACATCATGGGTATTGAGAGCATTAATCAATCTGTGAAAATGATTAGGGGTGTTATGTGCTAGTATTAAGTAGGCTAATCTCATACTCATATTGTGTTTAATTAATCAAATATTAGGTCAATCTTTGCATCGCCTGTTGTAAATCATGCGTACAATCAGCAACTGCTTGCTTCGCGCCTGCGCGACTTTCTTTATATAATGAATAACGCTCAGATATAGATAGCGGCTTACCGATAGTAATATTAACTCGTTGCTTACCCAATTGTGGACGCTGAAAAGATTTTTCACCTTTAATTTTGGCAATCATCTGCCATAAAATTAAAGTTGTTTCTGCAAATCTTTCGACTGATGGTTTTTCTTTTATATAATTACCGGAAACTGCTACGAAACTTTCTACTAATCGCATGTGCCACATTCTCGCAGTTGCTTCTTCTGCAACGCGATCGCCTAAAGCTCTCTCCACAGATGATAATGTTTTTATATCTTTATAATCTTCCCTAAATATATAATTCCAACCCGCTTGTTCTACCCGCCGACAACGGTCTGTTAAAGTGCCTTTTGGTTGCAAATTAAAATACTGTTCAGATATTTGCAAGGCGGCATTTAATAAAGCTTGTAATCGAAATGCTAAGGCTTCATTTCTATCTTTAATTTCCGCGACAGTTTGAGCATCTGCTAACTTTTGATGATAGAACCGTGTGTAAAATTGCTCCATTAAAGTTAATAAATGTTCGGCTAAAGTTAATAATCGCGGATAAAGTAACTCCATCGAAGCAATATTATCGGTTTTTTCCACATTCATAGGCAAACCACTAGCAGCTTCTAAATCACTTAATAATTGCGCGATCGCACTCCAAGGCGCAGCAGTATAACTATATTTAATTCCAACTGGTACAATTAAAACCTGTTCCGAGCGTCCGGCTTTTTGTAAGTCTTCCGCACACCAAAAGCCTAACTGGGCAATACCGGGTTCTAATGGACTGATAATTTCTGATAGTCCATTTGTCGCACCCTCCGGCGCAGCAGCCATCGGGAATTTACCATTGGCGAACAAATCACGCGCCGAACGTAACCCCGTCCAGTCAGCCTTACCCCGTTGAATAGGAGTTCCACCCAACTGTGAAGCTATCCAGCCTACATAGTTACCCGCCCAGAGAGGAATGCCGCGATCGTAGATAAAATGAGCATGAATGGGAGACTGTAATGTTATACCTTGTTCTCGTGCTACCTTCGGCACAAGTTGAGACAGCAAGTAAACCAAACAAAAAGGATCATCTGTTTTAGGATGACGAAACGCCAACAAAAAGCGCACCTTATGATCTTGAAACTGACGATAAAGATCCGCCAAAATCTCAACGTTGTCAGCTTCTATCTGGGAAATAGCAGTTTGCCATTGTATCCAACTAGGTAGAACCGTGTGAACAACTCGCAAAAATAAAGGATTAAACGCTGGCGGAATAAATTCTAAAGGTGGCTGTGCTTGATAAATTACGTCTGACAAGGTAAGTTTCTCCTGAAGTATGAAGTGTAAAGTGTGAAGTATGAAGTCTGAAATTTTAGACTTTAGCCTTCTGCCTCTTGTCTTGTGATAAATGACTATTAATCGACAAAAGAATCAAGGATGAAGAAAGAATTATGACAAGCCTCCTAATAAGTGAGAAAATACAGCCTTTTTCTTAGTTCAAACCCCATGCCTTGATGACTAGGGTAATTTCAGACTTTATACTTTATACTTCAGCCTTTAGTTGACCAACCACTTTTATACTTCATACTTCAGACTTCATACTTTAAAAGATTTGGAAAGGGATTAAACGATGCGACTGTCACAAATGTTATTCGTTACACTCCGGGATGATCCTGCTGATGCAGAAATTCCCAGCCATAAGTTATTACTCCGTGCAGGGTATATTCGTCGCATCGGTAGCGGTATTTATGCTTATCTCCCATTTATGTGGCGGGTGTTGCAAAAGGTCTCTCAAATTGTGCGCGAAGAAATGAACGCCACAGGCGCACAAGAATGTTTACTACCCCAATTACAGCCTGCTGATTTGTGGAAGGAATCTGGCCGTTGGGATACTTACACAAAAGCTGAGGGAATTATGTTTTCCCTAATCGATCGCCGCGATCAACAATTAGGATTAGGGCCGACCCATGAAGAAGTGATCACAACGATCGCTCGTGATATGATTCGCTCTTATCGTCAGTTACCGCTACATCTCTACCAACTGCAAACTAAATTCCGTGACGAAATTCGCCCCCGCTTTGGTTTGATGCGCGGACGAGAATTCATTATGAAAGATGGTTATTCTTTTCACGTCGATGAAGAAAGCCTGAAAAAAACCTATCAAGATATGTACCAAGCGTACAGCAATATGCTGCGGCGTGCCGGATTAGCTTTTCGTCCAGTAGAGGCTGACTCTGGTGCAATTGGTGGTTCCGGTTCTACCGAATTCATGGTGTTAGCGGAAGCTGGAGAAGACGAAGTTCTCTACACTGAAGATGGTAAATACGCCGCTAACGTGGAAAAAGCTGTGTCTTTACCTGCGGATGCGGAAACTTCAGCTTTTATCAGCTACGAAAAACGCGAAACACCAGGGACAGATACAATTGAAACACTCTGTCAATTCTTGAAATGTTCTCCCACCCAAGTGGTTAAGAATGTCCTTTACCAAACAGTCTATGATAATGGCTTGACTGTGTTGGTATTGGTAAGTATTCGTGGAGATCAGGAAGTCAACGAAGTTAAATTACAAAATGAATTGACGCGGTTAGCAGCTAACTACGGCGCAAAAGCAGTCATCGCCTTAAATGTACCAAGTTCAGAAACACAACAAACATGGGTGGCGAAATCGCTACCTTTAGGTTACATTGCGCCAGACATTAGTGATGAATATATTGCAGCTAATAAACAAGTCCACGCCAAATTTGTGCGGTTAGTAGATAAAACAGCCGTTGATTTAAAAAATTTCGTGACTGGTGCAAATGAAACTGGTTATCACGTAGTTGGGGCGAATTGGAATGAGCATTTTAAGCTACCAGAAAGTGTAGTAGATTTGCGTAAATCCAGACCGGGCGATCGCGCCCTGCACAATCCCGAACAAACTCTCTCTAGTGCCAGAGGTATCGAAGTCGGTCACATCTTCCAATTAGGCACAAAATATTCCCAAGCGATGGGTGCAACTTATACCAATGAACAAGGGGAAGAAAAACCCTTAGTGATGGGTTGCTATGGTGTAGGGGTGTCTCGATTAGCACAAGCAGCAGTTGAGCAATCTTACGATAAAGATGGGATTATTTGGCCTGTAGCGATCGCACCTTATCACGCAATTGTGACAATTCCTAACATTAATGATGCCCAACAAGTGCAAATAGCCGAAAAACTCTACACCGAACTCAATCAAGCCGGAATTGAAACATTATTAGATGACCGTGATGAACGCGCTGGAGTTAAATTTAAAGACGCTGATTTAATTGGCATACCTTATAGAATTGTTACCGGACGCGCAATTGCTAACGGCAAAGTTGAAGTAGTAGAAAGAGCAACTCGTCAATCTCAAGAAATTGCCATTGATGAAGTTATAACTACACTTAAACAATGGATTACCGCCGCTATAGAAGTTAAAAATTAACTAAGAATTCAGTAGTCAGAATCCAGGAGTCAGAATGTTGAAAAATTTAGTCGAATTCTTCTCAATCAATAGTCGAATTATACTGCTTTGCTTTTAAATTCTGACTTCTGAGTGCTGACTTCTTAAAAAATTAACCGCTAAAATTCTCAACTAAACAAGCTTGAGATTTGTTTGCAGCTTGAAAAAAATGTAACTCTTAAAATTAGACAAACAGGTACAGGTTATAGATAAATATTCTGTTCGCTGTTCGCTGTTCGCTGTTCCCTATTGCCTAATTCTTAATAATTTCCTAAATCTTACAAAACAATGAGATTTATGAAATTTAACAGATGACGGATTTGAAGTACAAATTCTAGAATTAGATAAGGACTATTTAGATTTAGCGATCGCATTATATTAGGCATATAGAGCCATTGATGAAATCTCTGGAAACTCTCAACTTATAAGTATCGTCCTTAACCAGGCTGCTCTTCACATAAAAATTATTTCAGCCCTTAGTCAGTCAGGAAGGTTTTTAATATGAATGATGAACCAAGAACTAATCGTGTATCTTCGGGTGTAGTTGCAGCCGTCTCCGCAGCTGTGATTGCAGTTAGTGGTGGTGTAGCTTGGTTGACTACCCAGTCCCAAAAAGCTCCTGTCACAACTAACCCTGCTAACCCCAATCAAAGCATTCAACAACAGCCTACACAGCCATCAACTACCCAACAAAATGAAAAAACTGCTCAAGTTTACTGGTTGAAACCTAAAGAAAGAAATATTGCTTTAGTACCTAAATCAGTTGAAGTAGCAGCTAATCAGCCGAACCAAGCCTTAGAGAGAGCTTTTCAGGCATTATTAGCAGGGCCAAGTGACACTACAGACTCCACCACCATTCCCAAAGGTACTAAGCTACTGGGGTTAAAAGTAGAAGGTGATGAAGTCCACGTCAATTTATCCGATAGCTTTACCAGTGGAGGCGGTAGTACCTCAATGGTGGCACGTGTAGGACAAGTTGTTTACACAGCTTCTAGCTTGAACCCCAAAGCCAAAGTTTACATTGACGTAAACGGTAAACCTTTGGATGTATTAGGTGGTGAAGGTGTAGAGTTGGAACAACCTCTAACTCGTGAAAGCTTTGATAAAAATTATCCACTTTAGTCATTAGTCGTTAGTCATTAGTCATTAGTAAACATAAATGACAAATGACAAAGGACAAATGACCTAAAGTTTTGTATTCAGAACGCGAAAGTTACGAGCTTGCTGTTCTAACCTTGTAGCGATGCGATCGCACACCTGATTACACAATTCAAAAATCATTTCGTCTTCCACCCGGTAGTAAGCGCAAGTTCCTTCACTGCGACGGCTAAGAATTCCGGCTTGCCACATTACTTTCAGGTGTTTTGAGACATTTGCCTGCGAAGTTTGTGTTGCCTCTACCAATTCTTGTACACATTTTTCTTCATCCCGTAGTAAGTGCAACAGCCGCAGACGCATCGGCTCACTTAACAGGCTGAAATATTCGGCTACTTGTTGCACCACTTCCGGCGGTACAGGCAACGCTTGTTTCATCAGGAATGATCCGTAAAAACAGACAAGGTTAACAATCACTCATTTCATATATAGATTAATACTTAATCAGGGTTAATTCGCATCAAAGGTTGACCATATTCTACAGGTTCTCCATTTTGAACCAGAATTTCCATAACTTGTCCTGAGATTTCGGCTTCAATTTCGTTCATCAGCTTCATAGCTTCAATGATACACACAGTTTGACCCTGACGGACGCGATCGCCTACTTCGACAAATGGTGCTTCCCCCGGTGCCGGTGCGCGATAAAAAGTCCCTACCATTGGTGAAGCAACTTCGACTAATCTTTGATCTATCGCTGAAGGCGCATTCCCTGAAACCTGTAGACCAGCACCTACCACAGCAGTATCTAACATTCGCTCTGGAGAGAGCGTTGGTGCCACGCCTCCTGCTGCAACTGTCGTCACTGCCGCCACACCACCAATAGTAGCTTGCGGTACAGCGTGATTGTTTATGCTGCCAGCTTTACGTACCGATAGCTCAAAGTCATCACTTTTGAGAGTTACTTCTGCAATATCTGTTTGTGCAATAGTTACCAGCAGTTGGCGGATTTCATTAAAGTCCAATGGCACAGCTTTTATTACCTCAACCTGTCCGTAAAATGATTATTTTATGTGAGGGCAGGGATTTAAACCCTATACAGGAATTTAAATCGCAATTAGCTCTAAAATTTAAGAGAAAATTTATTCCCTGCCTAAATATTTATCTTCACGCGTATCAATCCGAATCCGTTCTCCTTGAGAAATAAACAAGGGAACCATTACAGTTGCACCAGTTTCTACCTTTGCTGGTTTTGTACCACCTGTAGCTGTATCACCCTTGACACCAGGATCAGTTTCGATAACTTCTAGTACCACAGAGTTAGGTAATTCCACTTCTAGAACTACATCGTCCCAACGAACCACGTTAACTTCCATACCTTCTTTGAGGTATTTAACGCGATCGCCAATTTGTGCAGCACTGAGTCGTCCTTCTTCGTAGGTTTCCATATCCATAAACACGAACTCATCGCCTTCTTTATAGGTATGCTGCATCGTGCTTTTTTCTAGAGTTGCTTGCGGCACAGTTTCCCCAGCCCGGAAAGTTCTTTCTAGAACCTTGCCGCTTTGGACGTTTTTGAGCGTGGTGCGGACAAACGCCGAACCTTTACCGGGTTTAACGTGGAGAAAATCTACCACTCGCCATACAGACCCGTCTAATACAATTGATACACCGGGTCGAAAGTCGTTACTAGAGATCATGAAGCTTTCAAATGTTGGAAGACAATCGGCATTTATTGTACCCTTCTAGCGGAGTAATTGGTTAATTAGTCAACTGAAGTATGAAGTATGAAGTCAGAAGTCTGAAATGGTAAGAATGGTACATAAGACAGGAGCGAAGCTTTTAGCAACTTTTTTTAGCCAAATTTTGATTTTTAAGTCGAAAAGACGAAATTTCATACTTCACACTTCACACTTCACACTTTCTCCGCACTCCTACTGTGGGAAGATTATTGATGGGTTACGCCCAGTCAACAATATTCATGCTGCATTTGAGCCATACTCATGCTTAAGTTAATAAAATCCTGGCTAAAGTCCAGCCTAGTAACAATACTGTTGGTAACTATATTTTTAGGCATCAATACAGCTGGCTGGACTCCCTCCAGTAATGCCGCCTTGCCCTCTGGCAATGCAATTACCGACGGCAAAGCTTTGTTGCGCTATGCACTCCCAATCAAAAATGAACCTGTACGCCAACTGCAAGCCAGTCTAGAAGACATATCAACTCAGTTGCGGGCTAATCGACGCTGGGGTGCTGTCTCCAAAGACCTGAGCAAAGCATCTCGCGCTCTCGATAAGCCTTCACAAATCTTAGCAAGCGTCCCCGAAGAACGCCAACCTCAAGCCCAAGCATGGCTTGACGAGTTAAAATCTGGTATAGCTACACTGCAAGAATTAACACAATCCAAAGATAAAGAACAAATTCTGCAAGGGCGAAACAAACTGCTGAATTTAGTTTCTTTACTAGAAGAGTCAATGGTGCAGGAATTTCCCTTTGAAGTACCTGAAGAGTACAGCAATTTACCCCAACTCAAAGGGCGTGCGACCATTGCAATTAAAACCAATAAAGGTGACTTAACTGTTGTTGTGGATGGTTACAGCGCACCTGTGACGGCTGGCAACTTTGTAGATTTAGTTCAAAGGGGTTTTTATAACGGCTTAGAATTTACTCGTTCTGAAGAATCTTACGTTTTGCAAACAGGCGACCCCCCAGGCAAAGAACAAGGTTTTATCGACCCAAAAACAGGCAAGTACAGGGCAATTCCTTTAGAAATCCTAGTCGAAGGGGATAAAGCACCAACCTACGGCATTACCTTAGAAGACGCTGGTCGTTATTTGGATATGCCTGTTTTACCTTTCTCGTCCTTTGGTGCATTGGCAATGGCCCGTCCTGAAAGCGAAGTCAATGGCGGTTCATCGCAAGTGTTCTTCTTCTTGTTTGAACCAGAACTCACACCCGCCGGACGTAACTTGCTGGATGGTCGTTACTCAGTGTTTGGCTATCTAACAGAAGGCAAAGATGTTTTAGATAAACTCAAAGCTGGTGACAAAATCGAATCTGCAACAGTAACTCAAGGCATAGAAAACCTAGCCCAACCCCAAGCGACCTAAATCAAGTATGAAGTATGAAATTTAACACTTCATACTTCACACTTCACAGATTTCCCGCCGCGAATACTTGATGAGGCGCGATCGCTAATTCTGGAAACGTCTGCGATAAAATTTTCTGGTCAGCCGTAAACACTGTTTCTTCGTAAAATCCTTCTTCCAGCAACAATACAGTAATTTTTCCCTCTAACGGGTCTACAATCCAATATTCTGGCACTCCAACAGTCGCATATTCAGAACGCTTATGGCGATAGTCTCGTTTAATCGAATCTGGACTAACCACTTCTACAATCAGTAATGGGGGTGTCTCAAATACAGCTGAGGCTTTCAGTAAGTCTCGTGCTTGCTCCTGTTTTACCACACACAAGTCAGTTAACCTAGACTTATTTATTCCCGTCCTTATACCAGTTTGCTGAAAAGTCAACTCAGGTAAACTCAACCGCTTGATTTCTGCATCCAGCAATTGCTCAAGGAATTTAGCAATTAAGAAATGTTCTATCGTGGGGATGTTAATTAATTCCAGCCTGCCATCAACTAGTTCATAGTGAAAACCAGTACCATCATCGTAAGTTAAGTACTCTTCAAACGTAAGCTTTATTACTGGTGTAGCGGCCATTCCACAGACCCCTAGACGATAGCTTTATCGTAACTTGAGGGAAGAGAGAATAGAAAGTGGAGAGTAGGTGAGGTAAAGGTGCAGAGGTGTAGGTAAGACAAGAGGAAGGGAAAATAACAAAAGACAATTGACTAATGACTAATGACCAAAGTTAAAGAGATTGGCGAACAAGGACTATTAGCAAAACTACAAAACTTTTGTCCCCCAGAAATTATTGGTGATGATGCAGCAGTTCTAGAAACAGCACCAGGAACATCACTAGTAGTAACTACCGATGTTTTAGTTGATGGTGTACACTTCAGTGATGCTACCACTTCCCCAGAGGATGCAGGTTGGCGAGCCGCAGCCGCGAATTTATCAGATTTAGCTGCAATGGGGGCTTCGCCGTTAGGTATTACTGTCGGTTTGGGTCTTCCTGGCGATTTAAACGTCAGTTGGGTTGAGCGGCTGTACCAAGGCATGACAGAATGCCTGCAAAAATACAATACCTTAATTGTCGGCGGTGATGTAGTGCGATCGCCTGTTACCACTCTCTCAATTACCGCCTTTGGTCAAGTTGATCCCCAAAAAATTATCCGCCGTTCTGCTGCTCAAGTAGGAGATGCGATCGTTGTCACAGGTGTTCATGGAGCCTCTCATGGTGGCTTACAATTGCTCTTGAATCCCCAATTAGGGCAAAATCTCACTACAGCAGAAAAGACGGCTCTTATCAACGCCCACCAACGCCCTCAACCAAGATTAGATGTCGTACCCATCCTGTGGGAAATTTTAACTCCCCAACTCCCACTCCCCATTACAGGAATGGATAGTAGCGATGGTTTAGCAGATGCTATTTTACAAATTTGCCGCGCCAGTGGTGTAGGCGCTGTCATCGAACGCCAGAAAATTCCTGTACCTGCATCCTTTGAACATTGGCTCAAACCAGAACAAGCAATAGAATATGCTCTTTATGGTGGCGAAGACTTTGAATTAGTGCTGTGTTTACCAAAAGAACAAGCAAATACTCTAGTAGAAAAACTTGGTCAAGATGCAGCAATTATCGGAACCATTACATCTGGTTCACAAGTACTATTACATGATGAACATGAAAAAATCCCTGACCAAGTTCTCAGCCTTAGTCAAGGATTTCAACATTTTGGTCAATAGTGAGTTTGTCTTTAGTCCTTAGTCATTTGTCATTAGTTCTAACACCAATGACAAATGACAAATGACAAATTATTGCCACTTCTCGGCTACTAGTTCAGCCAAATCTAGAACGCGTTGGCTATAACCCCACTCGTTGTCATACCAAGCCATAACTTTTACTAAGTCACTGCCCATTACCAGAGTCAAACTGGCATCAATAATCGAAGAAGCATCAGTACCTTGGTAATCAGAAGATACCAACTGAAGTTCGCTGTAGTCTAGAATACCTTTGAGTGGCCCTTCTGAAGCATCTTTGAGGGCTTGGTTTACTTCTTCCGTAATAGTACGCTTCTCAACCTGAACAACGAAATCTACCATTGAGACGTTCGGGGTTGGTACACGTAAGGCAACACCATTCAGCTTACCTTTGAGTTCTGGAATTACTAGCGCCACTGCTTTTGCTGCACCTGTAGAGGTGGGAACAATGTTGATGGCTGCTGCTCTTGCCCGACGTACATCGCGGTGAGAAGCGTCTAGCAAACGCTGGTCTCCGGTGTAGCTGTGGGTTGTGGTCATTGTGCCTTTGATGATGCCGAATTTTTCATTTAGCACCTTGGCAATGGGAGCCAAACAGTTGGTAGTACAGCTGGCATTACTAATAATGTGATGTGTGTTGTGATCGTACTCGTGGTGATTCACCCCGATGACGAAAGTACCATCTTCATTTTTGCCAGGAGCAGTAATTAGAACCTTTTTGGCTCCAGCATTTACGTGCTTTAAAGCTCCCTCTTTGCTAGTAAATACCCCAGTTGCTTCAATAATCAGGTCAATTTCCCATTCTCTCCAGGGCAAGTTTTCTGGATTGCGATCAGATACGCATTTAATGGTTTTACCGTTAACGATGATAGAGTTATCATCGGCGGTAATGTCAACATCCTTTAACTTCCCAAGCATTGAGTCATACTTCAGGAGGTGAGCATTTGTTCTAGGATCTGATGTGTCGTTGATAGCTACAAGGTCGATATTGCTATTTTGCCGACCTAACCAACAACGTGCAAAGTTACGCCCGATGCGCCCGAAACCGTTGATTGCGACTCTAATCACAGTGTCTTGCCCTCTGTATTTATGCCTATAAGTTGATATCTTTGAACCCAATCATATCGCAAAGGAGGGGAGTATTAATAACTATAAAGTGTTAGATCCAAAAAAAATATATATATTTTATTCAGATTTTTCTGAATAGAGGTTGTGAGTCGTGATGTAAAATCTAACCGGCTCTGGAACTAAATACTGAATAGATTGACTTTCGCCACAAAGTTTGCGAATAAGTCTTGACGAAACTCCTACTAAGGGTATATTCAAGAATTGCCAGTGAATGGTAAGTGACTGCTGTCTGAGTTGTTGCTCCACTTCTTGGCAGATTAGATCGCTTTGAACTGTATCACTACCTAATTGACGGGGCGCAATCAACCAGTCACACATTTGTGCTAGTTCATGTCCACGGTACCAACGAGGTAAAGTTTGGAAAGTATCCAAACCCACAATCCAGTACCAGCGAGCATTTGAATAAACAGCAGATAAATCAATCAAAGTGTTGATCGCATAGGAAGTTCCAGAGCGACTGGCCTCGACTAAGGAGATAGTAAACGCTGGATTTTCTCTTGTAGCTAGTTGCAGCATCTTTACCCGATGCTCAAATGGTGCTGCTTGTTTATGCGGAGGATTGAATGATGGTACCCAAATTATTCGCTCTAGGGATAGTTGATGCAAAGCCGTTTCGGCTATAAGCAAGTGTCCCCAATGAATTGGATCAAATGTGCCCCCGAAAATTGCAAGTTGCTGCATCCGATCATGCCTAGGCTTTGTACATTTGAAACACAATTTCACTATCAATGTATTATTGTACTCAATTCATGCCTTGGCTTGATGAAATTTAAAAGATATTTGGTTACGAATGTATTATCGTAACCCTTACCAGTCAGGATTCTAAAAATATGTATTTCTCATTACAAGAATTTCTTTCCCGATGCAGTGTAAATTTGCAGAATAATCTTAAAAACAGTTCAGAAATAGCAAAAACCTCCTACAAAGGTAAAATCATTCTCAATCCGCATAACGAAGGTGGAAAAGCTCTCAGACAGCAAGCCTGAAAAAGGTGTAGAAAAATTTACGGTAAAAAACAAATTCCTGTTATGATACGCGTGTCATTTGTGAATATGGTGTGGTGTAAGAGGAGTAATCAATGAGTAACGCTGTGGATTTTGGCGGTAGACCATTCCATTTCATTGGAATTGGTGGCATAGGTATGTCTGCTCTAGCATATGTTTTGGCAAAGCGTAAATTGCCAGTATCAGGTTCAGATGTTCGTCCAAATCATATTACGCGCAAGTTGGAATCTATCGGCACACATATTTTTGGTAAGCAAGAAGCAAGTAATCTTGAATTCTTTCAACCCAAAGTAATGACGAATGAAGCAGCATTAAGTTCACAAGAATTATTAGCTGTTCCTGCGTCTGCACTACCTCAAGTAATTTGTTCAACTGCAATTAACACTAACAATTTAGAATATAAAGCTGCTTTAGAATTAGGTTGTCCGATCTTACATCGCTCAGATGTACTAGCTGCTTTGATTGCTGATTATAAAAGCATCGCTGTAGCAGGTACTCATGGTAAAACTACAACTAGTAGCATGATTGGTTACATGCTGCTACAAGCTGGTTTAGACCCCACAATTTTGGTAGGCGGTGAAGTCAATGCTTGGGAAGGCAATGCTCGCTTAGGTGAAAGTGAATATTTAGTAGCAGAAGCAGATGAATCTGATGGTTCTTTGGTGAAACATACGCCGGAGATTGGCATTATCACTAATATTGAACTCGATCATCCTGATCACTATGACACGTTAGAAGAAGTAGTTGATACTTTCCAAAAATTTGCACGGGGTTGTAAGACCTTAATAGGCAGTATTGATTGTGAAACAGTACGCGATCGCCTGCAACCCACAATCAGCTACAGCCTTCATCCAGATACAAATGCTGACTATAGCGTGACAAATATTGACTATCGTCACGATGGCACCACAGCACTTGTTTGGGAGCGCGGTAAAGCTTTAGGTGTATTAAAATTACGCTTACTAGGTCGTCATAACCTCAGCAATGCTTTAGCCGCAGTTGCTGTTGGTAGAGTATTAAATTTAGAATTTGGTGAAATTGCCAAAGCTATTGCCACCTTTGAAGGTGCAAGACGACGCTTTGAGTTTCGCGGAGAAGTTGATGGGATTACATTTATTGATGATTATGCCCATCACCCCAGTGAGATTCGAGCTACTCTTGCGGCTGCACGTCTTCAAGCAAGACCAGGGCAAAGAGTGGTGGCTATCTTCCAACCACACCGCTATAGTCGCACACTGACATTTTTAGAAGAATTTTCGGAATCGTTTGCTCATGCTGATTTGGTTGTACTGACTGATATTTATAGTGCAGGCGAACCCAACTTAGGGCAAATCAGCGGTGAACAGTTAGCAGCAGAAGTTGGTAAATTCCATCCGCAGGTAATTTATCAACCAACTTTACCCCAAGTGCGCGATTTCTTGCTGAAAACGCTACGCCCTGGAGACTTAGCTTTGTTTCTTGGTGCAGGAAATCTCAATCAGGTAATTCCGGAATTAATTACTACACTTTGTGAGGCTGCTACAGCCACATCTTAAAACCGTTGAGCAACGGCGCTATTAATTCATATCTATTGCTGTATTTTTGCGGCAGAAAAATGTAAAAATTTCACAAAATTGATGTCAAAATGAAAATCTCCCAGGCAGCTGGAAACATCTGCACAGTTTCTGCTACACCTACACAGAAACAGGAAACAGATAAATCATCAGATAGCAAAATTATTTACTTACCAGGTACAGATTGCATTATCAAGCAACAGGCTGCGTTATCTGCTTTTACTTCCTATAGAGTCGGAGGAGCAGCGGAATGGTATGTTGCGCCTCGCAATTTAGAAGCACTGCAAGCAAGCTTGAATTATGCAAAAGAACATAATTTAACTGTAACAACTTTAGGTGCAGGTTCTAACCTGCTAGTAAGCGATCGCGGTTTACCTGGGCTAGTAATTGCCACTCGCCATCTTCGCCACAGTCACTTTGACCCAGAGACAGGTTTATTGACAGTGGCTGCTGGAGAATCAATTCCTAGCCTAGCATGGGAAGCAGCACAACTGGGCTGGGAAGGTTTAGAGTGGGCTGTTGGTATTCCTGGAACCGTGGGTGGTGCTGTAGTCATGAATGCTGGCGCACATAATAGCTGCATCGCAGATATCTTGGTAAGTGCTGAAGTCTTTTCACCAGATGGCAAACTAGAAACCCTCACCCCTGAACAATTGGGTTACAGCTACAGAACTTCATTACTGCAAGGTAGCGATCGCATTGTCACCCAAGCAACATTCCAACTGCAACCAGGTGCCGATCCCGCAAAAGTTTTAGCCGTGACTAAACAACACAAACAGCATCGACTCTCTACTCAACCCTATAACTTCCCCAGTTGCGGTAGCGTCTTCCGTAATCCCAAACCTTATGCAGCCGGTTGGTTAATTGAACAAACAGGCCTCAAAGGCTATCAAATTGGCGGCGCACAAGTTGCTCAACTCCATGCCAATTTTATTGTGAATCGTGGTGGAGCCAAGGCTAGTGATATTTTCTGCTTGATTCATCACATCCAAGAAAAAGTACAAGAACGCTGGTCGATTTTGTTAGAGCCAGAAGTCAAAATGATGGGTGAGTTTCAGGCAGCTTGTGGCTAGGACGGAAAAGTCTGAAGGATGAAGTATGAAGTATGAAGTTTTATGCTTTAGTTTTCATCCTTTATTCTTGAGTAGCCCCTAGCATTAATTATTAGTAACAAAAGTGGCAAATTCCCGCCCGCATCTATAATTGAATTTGATTTGTTATTGAAAGCACACGCGGACAATCAATTATGACAGGTAAAGGACAAGGATTCGGCTTTGGCTTAGGTAAAATGAAAGAACTAGCCGAAGCCTTTAAAAAAGCGCAGCAAGTTCAAGAAGGTGCAAAGCGACTCCAAGAAGAATTGGAGCAAATGGAAATTCAAGGAGAAGCTGGTGGTGGCCTGGTCAAGGTGATTGTCAGTGGGAACCAAGAACCCAAGCGAGTAGAAATTTCTCCTGATGCTTTAGCACAAGGAGCAGAACTACTTTCAGACCTTGTAACAGTAGCGATGAAAGACGCTTACAACAAGTCCACAGCCACAATGCGGGAACGCATGGAAGAATTGACCAGTGGATTGGAATTGCCTGGATTTTAGTCAATAGTCATTGGTCATTAGGAGCCAGTGCGTTGGGGAGACAGCGCCGTGGTGAGGCAGTGCGTTGGGCGGCTTTGCCGACTTGAAGCAACTGCCGAAAGGGTTTCCCGACTTGAGGCGACTGTCGTCGGCTCTGCCGACTTAAAGCAACTGGCGTTCATTAGTCATTAGTTGAAACGAATGACAAGTGACTATTGACAAATGACAAGTGACAAAGGACAAAGTACAAAAAATATCTATGCCCTACAAGCTGTTGTTTGTCTGTCTGGGAAATATCTGTCGTTCGCCATCGGCAGAAAATATCATGAATCATCTCATTGATCAGGCTGGATTAAGTAACAGCATTGTCTGTGATTCTGCTGGCACATCTAGCTATCACATTGGTAGTCCGCCTGATCGTCGGATGAATGCGGCGGCGGCGGCTAAATTAGGAATTCAACTTCGTGGTCGAGCCAGACAGTTTGCTAAATCCGATTTTCAAGAGTTTGATCTGATTTTGGCGATGGATCGAGACAATTACGATGATATTCTGACTCTTGATCCCACTGGCAAATATCACAATAAAGTGCGCTTAATGTGTGATTTTTGCACTCGACATAATTTGAAAGAAGTTCCAGATCCCTACTACGGCGGAGTAGAGGGATTCAATCAAGTAATTGATTTACTTGTTGACGCTTGTGAAGGTCTACTTCAGGAGATTACTCAACAGCAATTACAAGCTTAATTGATTTAGGACGAATAACTATTCTACTAAACCATGTTTAATTGCAAACCGTACCAGTTCAGCCCGGTTACTGGTAGCGGTTTTTCTTAATAGACTACTAACGTACTTTTCGACTGTTCTGGGACTTAGGTGTAATTGTTGACCCATTTCGACATTTGACAGGCCATGCGTCAACAGTTCTAGGACTTCTTGCTCTCTGGAAGTCAGGGACGAGAAAAACTCTGGTTTGTCTAGGTGGGTAAAGACAGAGTTCTGAGCTTCTACTGCTGTTGCTGGGGTAGAAGTAGTCAGATTTTCTTTATGAGAAACCCGGTATTCTGATTGAATAATTTGCGATCGCTCCAACAAATTGCGAATAGCTGCGGCTAACTCTTCCAATTCAAACGGCTTTGGTAAATATAAATCACAGCCCGACTGATAACCCAAAATTCTCTCTTGGGTTTTGGTACGTGCTGTTAATAAAATTACAGGCAATAGACGGAATCCTGGTTGTTGACGCACCCTGCGTACCAGTTCATAGCCATTCATCCGTGGCATAACAATATCGGTGACAATTAAATCAGGACGGTATTCTTCTACCATTGCTAAAGCTTCTTGACCGTCATTAGCCGTGATCACCGAATAGCCAGACAGTTCAAGATAATCGCTAATAGACAGACGAGTGCCCAGGTCGTCATCCACCACAAGGATCGTCAAGGGCATGGACAGTACACCCCTAGCATTTTTGTTACTTAGAAATTTGCTTCTATGAGCTTCTTCAGTGAACACAGGCAGTAATAGTGTTCTTATGTTTCATACTATGACAGGATTACCAGCTAATGACTGTCCGAATAGTTAATTTATAAAGAAAATCTTAAATCATTAGGAGTGGCTCAAGCAGTTTAACTTAGGTTGCATAGCTAGTGCTTGTTAGGCATAGAGACTTTTGTAATTCTTAACAACACGCAATTAATTTAGAGTAGACACTCACCATAATGTAAATAATATTGACTTTAACAATCATAATGCAGTAGCTGGTGCGGCAAAAAACATTTTAATTGATAGTTGTAAAAAGCTAAATTAATAGGATAACACTGAATATTCGCTAATAATTAATTTATAGTGGTTTAATATGCCTCTATAAAATTCACAAGCTAATTTCAACGATTTTGGCAACACATTTAAACTTATAAAAATTTCAATGAGTGACAAAAGCGAAAGTTACAAAGTCATTAGTGACAACCGTCAAGCCCGTTATTTGTATGAAATCTTGGAAACCTATGAAGCTGGTGTGCAGTTGACTGGAACAGAGGTTAAATCCATTCGTGCTGGCAAGGTGAACCTCAAAGATGGTTATGCTTTGATTCGTGATGGCGAAATATGGCTAATTAATGTGCATATTTCTCCATACACTGCTAGTGGGCAATATTTTAATCATGAACCACGACGGACACGTAAGTTATTGCTACATGGTCAAGAAATTCGCAAGTTAATTGGCAAAGTTGAACAACAGGGTTTGACACTGGTACCTTTGAAGATGTACCTCAAACGAGGTTGGGTAAAAGTCAGCATTGCCTTGGGTAAAGGTAAAAAACTCCATGACAAGCGAGAAGACCTCAAACGTCGTCAGGATCAACGAGATATTCAAAGAGCAATGAAAAATTATTAGTCAATGGTCATTTGTCATTTGTAATTCTCCCTTCCCCTACTCCCTACTCCTGACTTCAAGTCAAGAAGTATAAGGAAAAAATTTCATACTTAACACTTCTGACTTCATACTTTTCCTTATATACCCTCAGCGTGAGTTGAAACATAGCCTAGTTTATAGCTACAGATTGATTCTGGTCACGTTAGGAATGGATACAGTGGTGAGTAACTTTGGAACCAACAAGGAACTTCACCATGAAACGCAACTTTACTAAAGCTGTTAGCGCCGGAGTACTAACATTAGGTATGGCAATTATGCCTTTAACCTTGCCTGTACAAGCTCAGGATAATACTACTACGACCACTGGTGATGCGCCACGAACAACAACTTACGCTCGCAATGATTTTGATTGGGGTTGGTTAGGATTATTAGGTCTCATTGGTTTAGCTGGTTTAGCTGGTAGAAAGCATAGCGATGAACCTACCCGTTATCGTGATCCTAATGCCCCTGGTGCTACTAGCTATCGGGAGTAGTGCAACAAAATAGAATGCAGAAACATCAACAAAAGAGATGGGCAAGTTGCAGTGGAAACTTGCCCATTTATTCACACTAAGTTGCTTTGAGAAAGAATATTCCTACTCTCCACTCCCCACTCCCTACTCTCACCCCAGAATACTGTTTTTAACTGCAACTTGGTACCAGTATTAACTAGTAGCAGACTCTGGGTTAGAGGAATTAATTGTTTGGCTACTATCTTGCTGTAATGGTCGCCAGTAACTTGCAATAATAGCCACCATCAACCACCAAAGGGTATTAACTTCCGGCCGAAACCAGATTGTATCTACCGTACCGTGAGCCAACATCCCCAACAAAGTCGCACAAGCACCGATTAGCCAAAATCCTTGAACATTTCCTGATTGGCGCAATCTCCGCAGTTGCAGGAATGCTGTATTAAAGGTGACAATAATTAGCCACAGAAAACAAGCTAAACCAACAAAACCTGTTTCCACCGCTACCTCTAGCAGAATCGAGTAGGCGCTTAAAGCACTATAGCGAGGATGCTGATACAGTGGGTAGATTTTATTAAAAGCGTTGTGACCGGGGCCAATACCAATGATAGGGCGATCGCGAATCATTTCAAAGACAGCATCCCAAACATTGCGGCGATAATTGTTACTACTATCTTGGCGATCAGCAAAAATACTGAAAACTCGCAGACGTACTGGCTCAACAAATATTACTGCTAGTACCAATAATCCCAATAAACTACCAAGAATTATCGGTAGTGACCAAGTACGCCAAAAAGGAGGTAGCTGTAAACTCTGCCAATAAACTAATAATGCGATCGCTGTTAAAATAGCGACTACTAGTCCAATCCAGCCACCACGGCTAAACGTTAAAATTAAGCAAGCCGTATTCACAATTACCATTGTCAACGCTAAAGCTTTTTTGACCCAACCTTGCCAAGCGAAAATCGCTACTAAACTCAACACTACAGCTGGCATTAAATACCCAGCTAACAAATTAGGATTACCCAAATAACTATAAACCCTAGTTGTCTTAGACAAAGGTGATTCTGGGTCTACCCATGTGGCTAATTGGGTAGCGCCAAAAAACCATTGCCGTAATCCATATACACTCACAATTAGCGATACATGTAGGTATAACGTAATTATCCAAGACCTCAGCCGTGGCGACCTGAGTACCCTAGCACAAAGGGCAAACAGTAACAAATATAGTGTTAAAGTTACCAAGTCATTCAAAGCTGCTTTTTTGACTGGTGATAATGCTGTAGCGACTACAGCAATACCCCAATAAAGCAATACCAACAAGTGAATGGGAGTGACTAACGGCGCGTTGGCTGGTATTGGTTCATCAGATAAAGTCAACAACAGCCAAAATCCTACACATGCTGTCAGCAGCACCCCAATCAATACACTCGACACAAAAGGCGCAAGAGCATAAATTAAGCTGATTAAGCCAGCTGCAATGATGTCTCCCCACTGAAGCAAAATGCTGCTTTGTCGCCAGGAGTTGAGTAAACCAACTGAAAAACGGCGTAGATAGCTCGTTCCAAGGTATTGTTTGAGTGGTAAATCAGATAAAGTAAATCGTTGCCAGGCTAAATTCATAAAACACGCTGTATTTAATGAGCAAATCTGCACAGGCAGAACTTGCCCTTAATCATAATGCGGGTGATTATAAACAGGTAACAACGAAGATTGCAAATTTAGTTAAGATGCTAGGGTGCAAAGCCACTATTGCATCTAGGCGAAAATAGGAATATTCCATCTAAAAATTGGCAAAAAATCGAAATTTAAGCTTTTAATCTTTTTACTTATGCCTCTTCATACTAGTTATGATTCATCAGATGATGCTGATTGAAGGGAACAAATTAGTTAGTAGTTGGGGGATTCAAAAGAATGAGTTTGTGATTAAATATCGTTAACAGCTTCAGTAGTATTAGCAGTTTGTAACGGCAAAGAAAGTACGTAACGGTGTCCTGATTCGGCCGAACCTTGGATCGAAATTTGCCCACCATGCAATTCTGCCAGTTGACAACTTAACAACAAACCCAAACTTTCGCGGGATAAACTATTATTACTCTGAACTAACTCCAGATCAGGGTTTACAGTTAATAAATCTGAGTAAGAATCGCTAAAGTTTGGTGATTGTTCTAGTGCGATTGAGAAACCTCCTAAATCCTCTTGGTTAGCCGAATAAGGACTGTAGGCTGCGGCTTCATTGGCCAGTTCCAACAGAGATAGGGGATGAAGCCGAAAATACGGATCAACTTCAGTAATACCATCTCCCAACCAAGGATGTGACACCCAAACAGTAATATTGAGTGTATTTTCCTTGTAAGAGACATGAATCCGAACAATACTACCTGTAGCTGATAATTGAATAACACTAAAAACCATGTGGTAAAGTATTTGCCGCACCTTGTCTTTGTCTAAAGGCCAAATGCGACCACGCCCAGGTTCTATTGATAGGCGAATATCTTGCTCCCGACGGTTAGCTGGCTCTTCCAAGCTATTGATAGCTTGTTGGCATAACATTTCAATATCTACTGGAGCTAAGTTGAGTGCCAGTGAATTGTCATCTACTGTGCCTAATTCAGTAATTTCATTAACTAAAGAAAGTAAGTAACGACCGCTGTGTTGGATGATTTCTAGATACTCTCTTTGCTTTGTTGTCAAAGGCCCATAAATTTCTCTACCTAAAACACTAGCCATACCCAATACAGAGGTTAAAGGAGTACGTAACTCTTGAGTAAGTTGGCTTAAAAGTTCTAGTTTTAGTTGTTTAGTAGAATGGGATTCTTTTTCTAAACTTGCTGATGTGAGTTTTATGCCATTGCTGGTTTCTTCATTTTTAAACAAAGTAGACGTACTCTTGTGATTGAGCTTTTCGGGTCTACTTTGGAGGAGTCGGTTGCGCTCAAATTCACTCATGCTCCAACGAGCGATGATTTGGAGAAATTCAATATCTCGATTTTTAAATTCGCGCGGCACTAAATCCATCACAGCCAAGGCACCCAAACAATGCCCTGAAGAATCGATTAGTGGCACTCCTAAGTAAGCACGAATGCCATACTCTTGTACTAATTTACTAGTAGCAATAGTATTAATACTGAATTTTTGCGTGTCATTTATCACTAACTCTCTGCAAGTTTCTACTACTTGAGTGCAGAAAGACTCTGGACGCAACAACTGACGGCTTTGCGCTAAATGATTCATCAATCCCAGTCGAGATAAACCTACTGCTGACTTGAACCAGTGACGTTCCTGATCTACAAATCCCAATATGGAAATTGGCGCTTCCAAAAAATGGGCAGCCGTTTGAGTAGCTTCCTCAAAAACTGGTATTGTTTCGGGTTGCCGCAAACCCAATTCCGACAGCACTGTGAGGCGCTGTTGTTCTCTCGTTTCCTGAGAAGCCCAACCATCTTTAAGAGCAAATAATTTATTTTCAGGCTCTACCATTACCACCGCTACCTTGATAATTCGTCGATATTGTAATATATATAACCACTGTTGCTGGGTTATGATTTCCTATTGTTAAGCATTCCCCAATTTTGCCCTCGACAAACAATAATCGCATAGAAATTTTATACAACTGTGGAAAATACGGTGAGCTAGGAGGATGTCAAGATTACTCAAGGTTTTGATGCTAGACAGCGTTAGTTTTCAACTTTACCTGGGTAATATAATCATAGGATTGGTATAAAAATATGTTCTCAGTATTAGTTCTACACATAGAGTAAAAATGGAGGTTGATGTCGTACTTACGCAATTATTGTTTACTTAAAAAAATATTTTTAAGTACAAATGCGGTCAATAGTTTAATCAAGATAAAAGAAATGTTTTAGTTGTATTCAGGCAAAATATAGAGTTTTTTTAGCATTTAGTAAATAATTCAAATGCATTTGAAAATTCTTTGGTCAAGAAGTATAAATGCGTCGTGAACAAAAATCAGCATCATGCTTATATTTTTGTCATTCATGGATGTCATGAAGAAAAATTTCTAGCAAGTTTTACACCTAAAGTTTGAGGCGCAATCATCAATGAATAAAACGGCTGTTAGAGTTCCTTTTGTTGACTTAAATTTACAACATCGACCAATTCACAATCAATTAGAACAAGTCATTAATCATGTATTAAACAAAGGAGACTTTGTTTTAGGTAAAGCAGTCGCAGATTTTGAGGCAGCATTTGCAGCAGCATCTGGTTCACAATATGGTGTGGGTGTAGCCTCTGGAACTGATGCGATCGCTCTCGGTTTACAAGCTTGTAATATTGGTGTGGGTGATGAAGTAATTCTGCCAGCCAACACTTTTGTCGCCACATTAATTGGAGTGTTACGGGTTGGCGCAAAACCAATTTTAGTTGATTGTGACCCAAATACAGCCTTAATTGATTTAGCAGCAGCAGCAAAAGTAGTTACCACCCAGACGAAAGCAATTATTCCTGTACATTTGTATGGGCAGATGGTATCACCAAAACAATTATTAGATTTTGCGGCGACATACAAACTATTGATTTTTGAAGATGCAGCCCAAGCGCACTTAGCCGAACGCGAAGGTTATCGGGCTGGTTCTGTAGGTACAGCAGCAGCTTTTAGCTTTTATCCCAGCAAGAATTTAGGGGCTTTTGGTGATGGCGGAATGCTAATTACCAAAGATCCAGAAATTGCCCAAAAAATGGTGC
Source organism: Nostoc sp. TH1S01 (assembly GCA_018993265.1). Classification (GTDB taxonomy): domain Bacteria; phylum Cyanobacteriota; class Cyanobacteriia; order Cyanobacteriales; family Nostocaceae; genus Nostoc_B. The sequence goes on along the minus strand of JAGKSW010000025.1, from coordinate 12,966 downwards.
GCTTACGCAACTACGGTGCAGCCCAAAAGTATGTGCATGTAGAATCAGGGACAAACAGCCGCTTGGATACATTGCAAGCAGCAGTACTGCTGACAAAACTGCCTTATTTACAACAGTGGAATAGCGATCGCAATTCCATTGCCCAACAGTACGATACTGAATTAGCCCCCTTAGCATCTGCTGGCATTATCCCCATACAAAATCAAAGTGGAGCAGGGCATGTTTATCATCTTTATGTGATTAAAATTGATGATGCTTTTTCACCGGAACGCCGCCAGCAAATTCAAGACAAACTCTCAGCCGCCGGAATTCAAACTGGGATTCACTACCCCATTCCTTGCCATTTGCAACCAGCATTCACCTACTTGGGCTATCAACAAGGCGATTTTCCCCAATCTGAAAAACTAGCCAAACAGATATTATCTTTACCCATGTATCCTGGTTTAAGTAGTAGCCAAATTAAAGAAGTCGTGGCAGAGATTACATCAATAGTGAGTGGTGAACAACAACAGTTGTTATCCGTTTAACACCAAATAATTCAGGCGCTAGGAGATAGAATTCAAAATTGAATTCTATCTCCTGATAGGTGAATCAAAAGTGAAACACTCGTGCGTAATCTTTGAATCTGATCGTCTTTTGGCTCCTGAATTCTGAATTATTGTAATACTTTAAAATCATGGCACTTCCGCAACAAATTCAAACTAGAAGTACACAACAATTACTGAGCATAGCAATTTTTGGCGTTTTAGCATTGCTGTATACACCTCTGTTGCTTCATTGGCTTGATGGTTGGCTACATAAAACTATCAGCATCGAACACGAATATTTTAGTCACGGAATTATTGGTCTACCGTTTGCTGCTTATCTGAGTTGGTTAAATCGCAAACAATGGCAACGTCTACCAGATAGCACTCATCCTGTGGGTGCTTTTTTACTGTTAATCGGCGGAGTATTTTATCTTAGTGGGCTTGCCGATTGGGTTAACTTGTCTTTGCCAATTATTCTGACAGGATTGTGTCTATGGTTTAAAGGTGTAGCAGGTTTGCGCTTACAAGCCTTTCCGCTGGTATTAGTATTTTTGGCAACCCCCACTTTTGTACCTTATTTATTAGTTCCCTACACCTTACCCTTACAAAGCTTTATCGCTGGTACAGCCGGATTCATTCTCAATCAAATGGGGATGCAAGTCACCGTTGATGAAATCAATATTTATGTTGGCGGACGCATTGTTGAAGTAGCACCCTATTGTGCGGGGCTAAAAATGTTGTTTACGACTCTCTACGTCAGCTTAATGCTGCTGTACTGGACTGGTGCTTTGGTTTCACGGCGCATTAGTGCTTGGTTTATGTGTATTGCTTTAGCCATGAGCGTTACCGCCAACATCATCCGCAACACTTTTCTCAGTTACTTTCATGGCACAGGTAACGAAGCTGGATTTAAATGGTTACACGATAGTTGGGGTGGTGATGTTTACTCTGCTTGTATGCTTTTATTATTAGTACCATTACTGAACTGGATGAACAACAATTTTTTAGCAGATCCAGAAATTGCAGAACCAATAGAAGAGCAAAATTAACAAAAAATCTATGTTTGTAAGACTAACGTATAAAAACTAAAAATCAAGGTTTGTGGCAAGCGTGTACGGGTGCAGGTTGCCAAAACCTTTACACCCCTAAACACAATCTCGATAGATAATTTTTGTGTGTAAGTCCTATCTGGTATTTAATCAATTTAAAATACTTACTCTGTATAGCTTTGCCAGCCATTTTAGTCTAGTCTTCGCCACGGCCCCATCATCAGAGACTGCTACTTTTACTGAACTCAGAGTACCAATTATTCAGTAAAATCTTGCGTAAACTTGCAAATTTTACTGATGACTTCCTTTTCTAAGGTTCTCAAAGAAAAACAGGTGACTTATATAATACCTCTGGTATTGTTGCTGCTGCTCTTGGCAATGGGCGCAGTTCCCAGCTACTTAAAAGGGCGCTGGGAATGGAAACAGCCACCACCTGTCACCACCCTCAAGGAATTAAGAAAAATACGCAAAACCGGATTAACCATTCCTGGTTGGGAAACGATTCAACAAAGTGAACAACAGGTTGGCGAGCATAAATGGTCGTTGCAAATTATTAAACAAGCCAGTTCGCCAACTCAGGTAATCTTGCTATTACTGCCACAAAACGGGCCGAAGGATCAACCGGAAGTTGAATGGACGGAGATTAACGGCTGGGGTAAGTTACGCTGGGGAAAATGGGATATAGCCCAAAATCGTTCTCTGGAATTTCCGGTAAAACTGTCCCAAACTTCCAGTTCTCATTCTGATGTGCCAGTTAAAGCGAGATTTTTTCGTGTTTCGACCCAACAAGAGACCTTTGCTGCTTTGCAATGGTATGCTTTCCGCAATGGTGGAGATCCATCACCTTTACGCTGGTTTTTAACAGATCAATTGGCACAGTGGCAAAAACATCGTAGTCCTTGGGTTGCAGTGAGTATTCTGATACCGATGGAGCCTTTGGGTGATGTGCAAACTACTAAGTCTTTAGCTCAGTCTCTGGGTGAAGCAATACAAACTACATTGATGGCAAATACTTTATAGCCAAGCATGTTGGCAAATATCCAAAATCAACTAGTGTTGTTGAGAAACTGCTATCTTTGAGCAAACAATTGCGGAGAGTGATAAGTTATAAATTTTGATTCTTTTCTATAAGCAATTATGCAACTCAAAATAAATATAAAAGTTACTTTCAACGTAAAATAACGACTCGGTAGAATCAATTCTCCATACAGCTTTACTGCACCGATGTTTATAGTCTCCCATCCTTATATACGTGCATTTAGCACTTTATGTTTTGTGAGTTTTCAAGCAGGTGTTTGGCTAACAAATTCTGTTCAACCTGTTGTTGCTCAATCTTTACCATCTTCTGAAACATTGCCAAGGCAATTTCCGGTACTACCACCTGCAAATCCCGCAACGGAACAATCACCACTACAACCGCCTGCACCGCCACCAAATGCTGATGGTGTAATTCCCAACGAAAGTGGTGCAGCTTCTTCGCAACTCAACCGTTACCTTTTAGGGCCGGGAGATTCTATTAGTGTGACATTTCAACGTCCTCCTGGTGCTTATCGCTTAGGGCCGGGAGATTCTATTAGTGTGATAGTTCAACGCTTCCCAGATTTAAGTTTTCAAGCTTCAATCAATCCAGAAGGTAATATTTCAGCACCATTATTAGGCACAGTGCCACTACAAGGTTTAACTTTACAAGAAGCCCAAGAAAAAATTCGTTTGTTATTCAATCGTTATGTAATTAATCCTGTAGTTGTGTTGTCTTTGACGGCTCTACGTCAGGATTTGAGTTTTCAAGCCCAAATTAGTCCCGAAGGCAATATTGTTGTGCCACAGGTGGGAATAGTATCTATACAGGGTTTGAGTTTGGCAGAAGCTCAAGAAAAAATTCGCTTAAGTTTAAGTCGGGTCATGGTTGATCCGATGATTACTGTAGCTCTATTTTCAACAAGACCTGTACAAATTACGATTAGTGGTGAAGTTTTTCGCCCAGGAATTTATTCTGTCAATTCTTCAACCCCCAGAGTCGCTGATGCTTTACTGATAGCTGGCGGTTCTACAATGAACGCCGACCTGCGACAAATACAAGTACGCCGGACATTAATGGATGGTTCTGTAATTTCGCAAAATATTGACTTGTATGCTGCATTGCAAAATGGTAGTTCAGTTCCAAATTTGCGTTTGCAAGATGGTGATGCAGTGATTATTCCACGTCGAGAGGTAGGTAATGATGATGGTTATGACCGCAATTTAATAGCACGTTCATCCTTGGCTGTACCGCAAATTCGCGTCCGGCTGTTAAACTACGCCTCTGGGGGATTGGTAACGCAAACATTGCCTAATGGCAGTACTTTTGTAGATGCTTTGGGCGGCATTAATTTAGATACAGCGAACCTGAGAGATATTGCCTTAATTCGATTTGACCCAGAAAGAGGTCGAGCAGTTACACAAAGACTTGATGCCAAAAAAGCACTTTCTGGTGATATATCTCAAAATGTACCTTTACAAGATAATGATGTGATCGTTGTTGGTCGCAACTTAATTACTAGAATCACCAATATCTTTAGTACAATTACTCGGCCGTTCTTTGATGTTCAAAGTTTTATCCGCTTCTTCCAATTTTTTGGCGGTGGATCAAATTAGTGTATGTCTTTTTTGTCGCTTGATGGCACACAATTGACATATTCAAACCATTGACGATTGTTGATTGACCATTGACTATTAACTATTAACCAACTGTTTTTCGCTTATTTCTATATGTCTCTGCTATGACCCCACCAATTGTTAAACGCTATCTAATTGCATTCGAGAAGTACAAGTGGATTGGACTAGCTAGTTTTGCTCTAGTAGTCGCAGGGTCGACCGTGGTAGCTGTACAACCAGATCCACCAACAAACTACATAGCAGATGGCGCACTGACTTATAATCGTCCACCAGTTTCATTTTCGCTAACAGGTAATGAAATTCAGCAACAAGGACAGGAATTAAGCGAGGCTGCTTTGCTCTCAGACCAGATTATTGAAGCTGTAGCCACAAAAGTTAATGTGAAGCCGAAAACTATAGGTACAAATGTCGCCTTAAAATTACCAGAAAAAGCTAAGCCGGGGGAAGCTGTATCCACAATTATTGAGCTGAAGTATAAAGATACTGATCCGAAGCGCGCTCAAGAGGTGGTACAGGAATTGATGCAAGCAATGATCAAGCTGAGTACTGAGATTAATACGGGGCGATTAAAAGCAATTATTCAAAAAATCGAAGAACGTGTACCCCAGGCAAAAGCAGAATTACAAACAGCGGAAAAAAGATTAGAACAGTACGATCGCCGTGAACGTCCCGCAATATTATCAGCAGAGAATGGTAGTTTATTAGCAGCCGTTACTAACAGCCAAAATCAACAACGGCAAATTGAATTAAATATTGCCGGCATTGATGCTCAAATTCGCAGTTTGCGAGCAAAGTTAGGTTTAGATGTCAATCAAGCTTATGTTTCTTCGGCTTTAAGTGCTGACCCAATTCTGAATAATTTGCGAACACAGCTATATCAAACAGAATCGCAAATCGCTTTGCTGCGGAAAGATTTGCGACCTGAACATCCGACGATGATTCAGTTGTATCGTCAAAAAGAAGCCACAGAGCAATTAATTCAACAGCGTGCGAACGAAGTGATTGGGGGTAATGGCGCAGCCGCACCTTTTGCCGGAAATATTTCTGGGATTCGCGCTCAAAGTAATTTAGACCCAGCCAGACAAGGGTTAGCGAATCAAATGGTGACACTGCAAACCCAACGGGATACACTACAACAACAGTTAGCACAGCAAATCCGCGAAGAAGTCCGACTCCGGCAGGAGTATTCTTTAATACCTAACAAACAATTAGAGCGATCGCGGTTAGAACAGGAAGTCGCTCTGAAAAAAGCTGTTTACGACCAAATGCAAGCCAAACTCACCGATTCTAAAACCGCAGAGGCAGAAACTGTTAGTAGCTTGACTATTGCCCGCTCACCGAGTATCATTCCCGAACCCATAAAAGTCAAGAGTGTGCCAGCTACTTTAGGAATTGGTGGTTTCTTAGGATTGTTGGTGGGTGGTGGCGTGATATTTTTGTTGGGTTCCCTAGAAGGTACATTCAAAACCCAAGAGGATATCCGCGACAGTCTCAAACAACGGGAAGTTGTATTATTGGGCGAAATTCCTGTAATGCCAGTGGATAATTTAGCGCCAGATGCAGTACCAGTGGTATTTTCCCCTGACTCGCCTTATTTAGAGTTTTATGAAAAATTCCGCAGTAACTTACGTCGTCTGGCTGGTAAAGATGTCAAGATACTACTAATTGCTAGTACTGGCGCTCAAGAAGGAAAAACAGTCAGTGCTTACAACTTGGGTGTAGCTTGCGCTCGTGCTGGGAAACGTACCTTAATTATTGAAACTGATTTGCGATCGCCTTCGCGGGCTGCATCCTTGAAAGTTACTCTTGACCCCGAAGCGACTATTGAACCTTTACGTTATTATGCCAGCTTGAGTGATTGTATTCGCTTGGTGCCTGATGTTGAAAATTTATACATTATTCCTAGCCCTGGCCCTGTGCGGCAGTCCCCAGCTATTATCGAATCTAGCGAAATGCGAAGGCTGATGGAAGATGCCCGTGAGCGTTATGATTTAGTGATTTTAGATACTAGCCCCTTAAGTTACTCTAATGATCCTTTGTTGATTCAGCCGTACAGCGATGGCATAGTTCTGGTAGCGCGACCAAACTATACACAAGAGAATATGTTAGGTGAAGCGATCGATCAATTACAAGAAGCTGAACTGGGATTATTGGGGGTGATTATCAATGGTACTGATATTGAAGTTCCTTTACCAGAAACTACACAACCCTTACCCACATCTTCATCAGAACCAGAATCAACAATTGCTGAAGAAACTGACCAAGTTTCCGCAGGTGTGAATAATACTTACAACTAGTACAGTACGGCGGAAATAAAGCACCTATTATAAATTGCTGAAAAGCTCACTATGAGGGTTTTTTCATTTCATACTTCAGACTTCATACTTCAGCCTTTTTGTACTAGTCATATCTTGTCCAGGGCAAAACTGATAGTAAAAGGCAGGAGAAGAATCTTTTCCAATTCCCCCTGCCCACTCAGCACTTTGTTATCGAAAAATTGGGTTTAAAACCTCGCCCTTCTAGGGCGACTTTGTATGGTAAAATACTAATAGGTCGATGACCGCAGGAACGATGAGGAAACAGGTAAAACGTCCTACTCCGTGATCCTGAAATTACTAACAGTCAATGGTGTAAAAGTAAATCCAAACTGCAAGGACGCAAATAGAAATTGAATAAACTACCTTGGGACACAAGGAAAGTTACGCTTGGGGAGTAGTCCATAAGTGGGGCATATCGGGAGATGTGTTTCGGACTCGATATGAGACTGTAAGACCAAAATCAACATTGTTGGTGGAGGCAAGATTCAGCCCAAGAATCACCGCACTTTTAGGGCAGTGAGTTGTCAAGAGGTTATTCATAGTCACGTTTAAATAAACCAAACAACGGCGCAAGTATGACTCCGAAAACGAAACCACCAATGTGCGCCCAATAAGCAACTCCCCCAGTTTGGACACTCATGTGGGCAGCTGCTTGGAGACTCGCAAGACCAGATATTACATTCTGCACAAAGAAAATGCCAATGACTACCAGTGCAGGAACGCTAATTGTAGTGACAAAAAAACCTAAGAAAACTAAGGTTGTAATTCTGGCATGAGGAAAACGAATGAGATATGCGCCTAAAACTCCGGAAATTGCGCCACTAGCCCCCAAGGACGGAATTGGAGAATCCATTCCTATCGCCCACTGACACAAAGCGGCTAAAGCACCGCAAGCCAAATAAAAAATTAGATATTTGAAATGACCTAATCTGTCTTCAATATTGTTGCCAAAGACCCACAGGAACACCATATTTGATATTAAGTGCCACCAACCACCGTGGAGAAACTGTGATGTAATTAAAGTGATCCACTCTCCATCAAAGTTGTAGGTTAATTCTCTGGGTACTACAGCATACTCACTGAAAAATAAATTCAACTGGGCATTAGACAAACTCACTTCATGAAGAAAAACTAAAACATTCATGCCAATCAGACCGTAAGTGAAATACGGTGTGATTCGCGTCGGATTTTCGTCATAGAGTGGAAACACAGGTGTTTTTCCTAATTATCAATTAACTGCAATATAGCTTGTGTAGCTGGCAGTTGAAAAATTTTGAAGATTGCACCTGTGAAAATAGGGAGTAGGGAGTATTCCTTGCCAAAATCCAAAATTGTATTAGCTGTACCACGATTCTTCGGGAGTTTTGTCGCTAAACAAACCTAAAATTGGCCCAAGAATAGCCCCAAAGATGAAACCACCTGCGTGGGCCCAGTAAGCAATACCGCCACTTTCCATACCAATATTAGTAGGGGTTTCTAAACTGGCAAGTCCGTAGAAAGATTGTTGAAGAAACCAAAATCCTAAAAAGAAGTAGGCGGGAACCCGGAAAGTCGGGAAGAAAATTCCTAAAGGTACAACACCAAGAATTTCCGCTTTGGGGAAACGGAGAATGTATGCACCCATCACTCCTGCGATCGCACCACTAGCCCCCAACGACGGAATGTTAGAATTTTGGGAGAAATACCACTGAGTCAAAGACGCTAAAACACCGCAAGCTAAATAAAACAATAAGTATTTGGCATGACCTAATTTGTCTTCAACGTTGTTACCAAATATCCAGAGAAACAACATATTACCAGCTAAGTGTAATAAGCCACCATGCAAAAATTGTGAGGTGATTAAAGTAGCCCACTCTGGTACTGGTTGATGTACAGAAACACCAGCAAAGCTTAAGCTAAGTTCGCGAGGAACTACAGCCGCAAGGTGTAAAAAGCCATCTAATGCTTGCGGCGGAAGGCTACTTTCATAAAGAAAAGCCAGAACATTAGCGGCTATTAAGCCATAAGTTACATAAGGGGTAATTTGTGTAGGATTATTATCTTTAATGGGAACCACGGACGTTTTTCCTGATTTTTGAGCAACTAGCCTCAAATTACTGAATATCGCCTGTAGTTTCTTCTACCTCTTGGCTGGAATATTAATATCTGCCTTTTAAACCAAGGTTATACCATTTTGCTCACATAAAGGTTCGCGCAGTGCTTCTTGAATTACTTTTTTGATATAAGGTACATCCAATTTGTCACGTGTCGGCCCTGCAAAAAACGGATTGTACATCACAACATGAATTAGGTTAAGTGCAGGTTTCCAGTTGACTTCTGCTACTGAAATGATCTCATCACCACTGTGAACTTCCGGTGATGTTGGGTTAAAAAAGAAACATGAAAATTATAAAACCCATCACCAACTGGTTAGAAAATCGGGCAAGTACACCTACATACGGCGGTTGGGTGCTTGCGGGAATTGCTATTTGTTTTTTTGGCGCGGCTGTCAATACAATGGCGGGTTGGCTATATGCTATTAGCGGTGTGAGTGTGGCAGTGTTAGTAGTAGCAGCAGTTTTACCACCGCGATCGCTTGTTGGTTTAACTATTACTCGCAGTCCTATTCAGCCTGTCTCGGCTGGGGATGACTTGACTGTAGAATTAGAAATCCATAATCCCACAGCACAATCTGTGAGTTTGCTGCAAGTCGAGGATATTTTGCCTTTTGTTTTGGGTGAGCCAATCAAACAGGCAATAGAAGTTATTCCGAGTAAAAATAGTTACCGTTGGATTTATTATCTCCCGACCCAGCGTCGAGGTATTTATCGTTGGCACAATGTTGAATTAGCGACTGGCGCACCTTTAGGTTTATTTTGGTGTCGTCGTCAGCGAAACTGTGAAGCGATCGCCATTGTTTACCCGACTGTATTACCTTTAACCACTTGTCCGTTAGTTGATGAAATGGGACAAGAAGAAAGCAAAAAAGGTGATTCTATCAATCGCCCATTGCAAACAGCGACATCGGGATTAGTGCGATCGCTGCGTCCTTACCGCATTGGCGACCCCACCAGATTGATTCATTGGCGAACTAGCGCCCGTTATGGTGAATTACGAGTCAGGGAGTTAGAAGTTGTCACAGGTGGACAAGAAATAGTTATTGCCTTAGATAGTGCAGGTAAATGGCAAGAAGATGATTTTGAACAAGCCGTAATTGCCGCAGCTAGCTTGTACTTTTATTCACAGCGTATGGGGATGCCTGTCAAACTCTGGACAGCTGCAACAAGTTTGGTGAAAGGCGAGCGTCTAGTCTTAGAAACCCTAGCTGCGGCAACATTTAAAGAGGACATCAACGCCACAGAAATACCAAACAGTCCTTTAATTTGGTTAACTCAAAATTCTCTGACACTCTCTTCTTTACCTCAAGGCAGCCGTTGGATTTTGTGGCAAAATAATAATTCCTCAGATAAAGCATCAGTGGTTGTCAATCGTGACTGCCCTGGTATTGTGGTGCAAAGCGAACAAGCTTTACAACCTCAACTACAAAGACCTTTACAAGCATTGTAAATAAGTATTCTATGTATTCAATATTTCAATGAATGCTGATTTATTGAGGTTTTTGTCAAACATCATCATTTAATCTGCTCAGGTTGGGGAGATATCCCCAGTAATAGCACCTTGAGGCTGAGGTACAATGCAAAGAAATATTTAAATTATGAGCGGCCGATCCACATGATCACATCAGAAGTTAACACAAATTCCAGCGATAAAAGCCTAGAGGCAATGCGGCATTTTTCCGAACAATACGCCAAGCGTACTGGAACGTACTTCTGTAGTGAACCTTCTGTTACCGCAGTGGTAATTGAAGGGTTAGCCAAACATAAAGACGAACTAGGTTCACCTTTGTGTCCCTGCCGCCACTACGAAGACAAAGAGGCTGAAGTTAAGGCTACATATTGGAACTGTCCTTGTGTGCCAATGAGAGAACGGAAAGAATGCCATTGTATGCTGTTTTTAACACCAGACAATGAATTTGCTGGTCAAAGCCAAGAAATCTCTATCGAAACTATTAAAGAAGTAAGAGATAGCATGGCATGAGCGAAACTATGCCCCAAGAGTTTTGGCAAGGTGTAGAACAGTTCAACTCTGGACAGTTTTACGCCTGTCATGACACTTTAGAGGCTTTGTGGATCGAAGCCATCGAACCCGAAAAAACTTTTTACCAGGGCATTCTCCAAATTGCTGTAGCCTTGTATCATCTCAGAAATGAGAATTTGCGCGGCGCAGCTATTTTACTCGGAGAAGGTAGCAACCGCCTACGCCGTTATCCAGATAGTTATGGCGGTATTAATGTAGATGAGTTATTAAGCCAAAGTGCCGAATTATTGACAGTATTACAGCAAACAAGTGTAAACAAAATTTCCGCAGGTGAGTTGCTGGAAAATCAAAACTTGCCGATACCCAAACTTGTACTATCTAATGATTGTTAAAAAGGGAACAGCGAAAAATCATCATAGGTAAGGGTGAAAGGGTATATTCACATCTTGAACCAAACGACTGAAGTCGCGGCTACACAGACAAAACCCGCCTTCGCGGGTTCAAAACCCTTGATTTTCAATTAGTCCGCGAAGGCGGACTTCGTTTTTATAGCCAAGCCACTGCGTTGGGCGGGTTTCCCGACTTGAAGCAAGTGGCGCGCGAATTCCATTCGTCTTGGCTAGGTTCAAGACATGTGTATAGGGGTGTATGTATCCAAAACTCTTACACCCCATACCCTTTCACTCCTAAACCCAATCTCTACAGACAATGTTGGTGCGGAAGTCCTACCTTTTTAGGCGTTGACTGTTTGTCTTGGTGGCGTGGCTTTGTAATAGGTACTAGGCGCTTCATTTCCTACTTGTGCCAAAGCTTCTTTTCCAGTAATCAATCTTGCGCCACGTTTACGGGTGATATAGTTCCAAACCCACTGAATCATCACGACGAGTTTGTTATCAAACTCAATTAAGAAGTAGATATGAATCAAGAGCCAAAATAGCCAAGCAAAGAAACCTTTGAGTTTGATAAAGCCTAAATCCACAACAGCTAAATTCTGCCCAATCATGGCTAAACTGCCACGATCGCTATAGTTGAAAGCAGGTAAAATATTACCTTTGATTTTTTCCTTAATTAACTTGGCAACATATTCTCCCTCTTGCATAGCTACTGGTGCAACACCAGGAAGAGGTTTACCATTTTGATGCGAGAAGTTTGCTAAGTCACCAACTACATGAATATTGGGATAACCTTTAATGCTTAAGTCTGGTTCAACAACAACTCGTCCGGCACGATCGCATTCTGCACCTGTGCGTTCTGCTAAAACTTGTCCCATTGCTGAAGCTTTCACACCTGCTGCCCATAATACTGTTTTGGCAGCAATTTCTTTGACTTCATCACCTTGTTTGAGGGTAACAATATCGTTTTCAATGTTGGTGACTAAAGTTTTTGTTTGAACGCTAACACCCAATTGCTGTAAAGATGCTTCTGCTTGTTGGGATAATTCTGGTGCAAAAGGTGGAAGAATCCGATCTAGTCCTTCTAAAAGTAAAACTCTCGCCTCAGATGTATCGATGTTGCGGAAATCTTCTCTGAGAGTTTGATAAGCAAGTTCAGCGATCGCACCTGCTAATTCTACCCCGGTAGGGCCACCACCCACAATTACAAAGGTTAACCAAGCCCGACGTTTTTCAGGGTCAGTTTCTTTTTCTGCTGCTTCAAACGCCGAGAAAATCCGGCGACGCATTTCAATTGCATCTTCTACAGTTTTTAAACCAGGAGCAAAATCTTCCCAGTTATCTTTACCAAAATAGGAATGCTTGGCACCTGTAGCCACTATTAATGTATCGTATGGTATCGCTTGATCACCCAAAAAAACTTGCTGTGTCTGGGGATCTATATCATTCACTTCTCCCAACAAGACTTTTGTATTTTTGCTTTTGCTTAGAACCGAACGCAACGGTGAGGAAATATCAGCCGGAGATAGTGTACCTGTAGCAACTTGGTACAGCAATGGTTGAAACAAGTGAAAATTACGTTTGTCAATCAACGTTACGTCTACTTTAGCCTTAGCTAATGCCTTTGCTGCATACAGTCCACCAAAGCCGCCACCAATAATCACAACTTGATGCGGTGGGTTATTCTCAAGGGAGTCTACCATAAGAAGAAATATTTCCTAGTGTTACGGGTGCTGTAACTATTCTTAACAAATATGTATCAAACTTGTCATATATGTTTCTGTTCACTCTGCACAAATGAAAAAAACATAAAGGTAAGCCAGGCTACAATCACAAAGTGATAGATATGACATTGATACAGCATATTTTGAGTACATGAGGTACAAGCGTAAAACCTAAAACTATGTAGAGACGTTACATGTAACGCAATACTTCTCGGTTAAGAATT
>JAGKSW010000128.1 GCA_018993265.1 Nostoc sp. TH1S01 | reverse complement strand
TTCCAAAGTCCAAAAGTCTTAAAAAAGACATATATTATGTTGCTTTAGATATAAAATAAATGCTACTAGCCAAATAAATTCTGATTTAGTCGAAAAATTAGGAATTTTTCATATCTTTTAGTGAAATTACGTAATATATTTTTTGTTTGTTTACAATAATTGATTTGCATTTGAAGAATTAAAAAGAATAGTATAAATAGCTACAAATAAAACATCCTCTTAATTATTGCTGTAGGTTTGTAGCGTCAGCCCCAATTAAGAGCAAAGATAAATCACTGAAAATGCAAGATAATTGTTAAGAGATACAGCAAAAGTCCGACGCTTTTTTGATACTATAAAAATTCCGACTCGTTACATAACGATTGACCTATGAGCAAAGGCACCCTGTTTGATAAAGTTTGGGACTTACACACCGTTGGTACACTTCCTTCAGGGCTGACACAGCTATTTATCGGCCTGCATCTAATTCATGAAGTCACTAGTCCCCAAGCCTTTGCGATGTTGCGCGAACGAGGTCTGAAGGTACTGTTTCCCCAGCGGACTGTAGCGACAGTAGATCACATCGTACCTACGGATAATCAGGCACGTCCTTTTGCCGATAGTGTGGCAGAAGCAATGATTCAAGCCCTGGAACAGAACTGTCAAGAAAATCACTTAACTTTTTATAATATTGGTTCTGGCAATCAAGGTATAGTCCACGTCATCGCCCCAGAATTAGGATTAACCCAGCCAGGAATGACGATCGCTTGTGGTGATAGTCATACATCGAGTCATGGTGCATTCGGTGCGATCGCCTTTGGGATTGGGACAAGCCAAGTCCGCGACGTTCTCGCCTCCCAAACCCTAGCCCTCGCTAAACTCAAAGTCCGCAAAATAGAAGTGAACGGCACTCTTAACCCTGGTGTCTACGCCAAAGATGTAATTCTGCATATTATCCGTACCCTGGGCGTGAAAGGTGGTGTTGGTTATGCTTATGAATTTGCCGGCACTACTTTTGAGGCGATGAACATGGAAGAACGGATGACAGTCTGTAATATGGCGATCGAAGGTGGTGCCAGATGCGGTTATGTCAATCCCGATCAAGTCACCTACGATTACCTCCAAAATAGAGACTTTGCCCCCAAAGGTGCAGACTGGGATCAAGCAGTAACTTGGTGGGAATCCATCAAGAGTGATGCCGATGCCGAATACGATGATGTTGTGGTGTTCAATGCAACCGAGATTTCACCTACAGTTACCTGGGGAATCACCCCCGGTCAAGGAATCGGCATTAATCAATTCATCCCCAAACCCGAAGAACTGGCGGAAGAAGACCGTTTTATTGCCGAAGAAGCTTATCGATACATGGATTTATTACCCGGTCAAGCAATCAAAGGCACAAAAATCGATGTCTGCTTTATTGGTAGCTGCACCAACGGTAGACTTAGCGATTTGCGAGAAGCGGCGAAAATTGCCCAAGGTCGTCGCGTGGCTGAAGGAGTCAAAGCCTTTGTTGTTCCAGGTTCCGAACGAGTGAAGCAAGCCGCCGAAGCCGAAGGGTTAGACAAAATATTTGCCGCCGCAGGTTTTGAATGGCGGGAACCAGGATGTTCGATGTGTCTGGCGATGAACCCCGACAAACTCCAAGGTAGACAAATCAGTGCTTCCTCTTCTAACCGCAACTTTAAAGGCAGACAAGGTTCCGCCTCTGGTCGCACATTACTGATGAGTCCGGCGATGGTGGCGACTGCGGCTATTAAAGGCGAAGTTGCTGACGTGCGCGACTTGCTGTCATAGGGGCTAGGGGTTAGAGACTAGAGGCTAGTATTTTTGCGTAAGTTAAGTACTGAGCAAATCAAGAGAAAATCTCACAACCATACCTGAAAAATGTTCTTCTCTAGCCCCTAGCCTCTAATCTCTAGCCTCTATTTTCAAGCTAGTTCTGAAAAAAGTACGAGATATTTATGGGAAGTGAAATTAAACAAGTATCTGGGCAGGCTGTACCTTTAGTTGGCGATGACATTGATACAGACCGGATTATTCCTGCTCGTTTTTTAAAAGCGATTACTTTTGATGGTTTGGGCGAAAATGCGTTTATTGATGACCGCACAGCTTTAAAGGGTGAACATCCCTTTGACCAACCCCAATATCAAGGCGCAAACGTGTTGATTGTGAATCGTAACTTTGGCTGTGGTTCATCACGGGAACATGCACCACAAGCGATCGCTAAATGGGGTATTCAAGCTTTAATTGGTGAAAGTTTTGCGGAAATCTTTTTCGGTAATTGTGTAGCTATTGGTGTGCCTTGTGTAACGGCAGATGGGGCAACTGTCAAACAATTACAAGAACTAGTCACAGCAAATCCCCAAGCAACGGTGACGGTAAATTTAGAAACTTTACAAGTGCAGATTGGTGACTATACAGCCCCAGTTTTCATCGCTGAAGGTTCCAGAAATATGTTCGTTTCTGGTAGTTGGGATGCTTGTGGTCAATTAGTTGCTAACGCTGAAAAAATTCGCTCTACGGCTGCGAAATTGCCTTATGTCGGTTGGGGTAAGTTAGCTGTATAAATGAAAATTAACCGCCGATAGATGTAGGTTTTTGCAATCTCGGCGGCATAGCTAATTTAAAATGGAATTACAAAAGTATTGGAAGAATCTAATATGACGGTAACAGGTAAAAATAATCTCACGTCATTGTTGCCACATCTAGGAAAAACGCCAGAAGAACAATTGCGGCTAAATCAAGCTGCAATCAAACTCTTGCAAAAATGGATGGCAGAAGAAGTATCAGAGTGTGAATCAATGCAGAGAGAAATATATTTTGAATCCTTCAAACAAATAGTCGATCATGAAAGACTGTCAGGAAATAAAATTTACTCTCAAGAATGATTGTTTTTCTCGATACAGGCGTGCTGGGTTTATTATCATCTCCTAGTAATAAAGGAGATGCTATAAAATGTAAGGAATGGTTTTATCGTTTACTTGCTAGAGGTATTTATGTAATTACTTCTGATATTTGTGAATATGAGGTTAGAAGAAGTTTAATTTTAGCTTCTTTGATAAACAAAACAGTTAAAGGGATAGAAAATCTGGATGAACTTCAACAAGTTATTGATTTTTTTCCTTTAACAAAAGATGTGATGAAAAAAGCTGCTTTACTTTGGGCTGAAGCTCGCAGTCAAGGAATACCAACTGCCGATGAAAAAAATATTGATGCCGATATCATTATTGCGGCTCAGTGGCAGCTTTTAAAAGAAGAGTTTCCTGGGCGATATATTGTCATCGCAACTACAAACTGTAAGCATTTGCAACGCTTTACTGAAGCTAAATCTTGGCAAGATATTAATCTGTAAAACTGTTGAAAACCAACATCATCATAACTTTTCTAATCTGACTCCTGACTTTTGACTTCTGAATTCTTCTTGATGACACTAGTAACTACATTAATTAGATTGTCAGGGTCAATAGGTTTAGTTAAGTAATGTTGAAAACCGGCTGCTAAAATTTTCAAACGGTCTTCTTCGCGGGAAAATGCAGTTAAAGCGATCGCCGGAATATTACCACCGTTTTCTGGTGCTAAAGCTCGGACTGTTTGAATTAAATTGTAACCGTCTTGTTCTGACATACTGATATCGCTAATCAGGATATCTGGTTTTGTTTGTTCGAGTATTAGTAGTGCTGTATCAACTGATGCCACCGCTGAGGCATTTGCACCATACTCTTCAAACATAAAAGCCAAAAAATTGCGGCTATCGGTTTCATCATCTACAACCAACACTTTCAATCCAGCTAGGGGTGTAGTACCTGCTGCACAAGTAATAGAATTATCTGCTTTACCGTCAAGATTTTGATTTGGCATTAAGGGGAGTCTTAAGGTAAAAGTTGCTCCCTGGCCTTTCCCTGGGCTATCTGCGATAATTATGCCGTTGTGTAATTCTACCAAGTGACGGACGATCGCTAGTCCTAATCCTAAGCCATTGTGCGATCGCGTGGTGGTACTGTCGGCTTGACGGAACCTTTCAAATACTTTGGGTAGAAAGTCGGGTTCGATGCCAATACCTGTATCAATTACCTGAATTTGAGCATAAGATGAGCTAAAAAAGCGAATCGGAGACAAGCCCGATGAAAGTAAAATTTCTCCAGTTGGAAGTAGCTCACTAGGCTCTTCATCAGTATGTTGCATCAGTTCTAAATGAACAGTAACATTACCGTCTTTTGGTGTAAACTTAATTGCATTATTCAGAAGATTCCAGACTATTTGTTGTAAACGTACTGAATCACCGCAAACTGAGCCAATGGAAGAATCGAGAATAGTATTGATTTGAATATGTTTAGCATCAGCTAAGGGGCGGACTGCTTCTAGGGCGGCTTCCACTACCGTAATCAAGTTCACCACACATAAATTCAGTTTTAGCTGACCACGAATAATCCGCGATACATCTAAAATATCTTCAATTAATTGCACCTGAGATGTAGCATTGCGTTCAATTGCTTCTAAAGCCTTAGCAGTTGCTTTATCATCTAGTTTTTTAGAACGCAGGATTTTTGACCAGCCGAGCATAGAAGTCAAAGGCGTGCGAAGTTCGTGAGAAAGCACAGCCAAAAACTCATCCTTCATCCGGTTGGCGGCCTCTGCTTCATGTCTGGCTGTTTGTTCTCGAATAACTTGAGCGCGAACTTCTTCAGCTTGTTTGCGTTCGGTGATATCTTCTAGAGTTCCGACATAGCCAAGTAATTTTCCTTGAGCCGAAATCATGCGGGATGAGCGCACCTGTACCCAACGCAGACTATTATTAGCTGTGAGGAATTGAAAATCTTCTGAGTAGTTTTGGCTACCAATATCCAAGTATTTTGACCAACTAGCGATCGCCCGTTCTCGCTCATCTGGATGCACAAATTCTAGCCATTGTGTTTCTAAGCTTTCTGCTGCATTTAAACCACAAATAGCCTGATAGTGAGGATTAGTATACTTACATTTTCCTTCTGTATCTATTTCAAAAATCCCCACTGGAGAACAAGTACTAAGGGAACGAAAACGTTCTTCACTTTGCCGTAATTCTGCATTAACTGCTGCTAGTTGAGCTGCATGTTCTTTAATTGCTTGAGTTTTCTTAAATAGCTCAACAAATACTGTAACTTTCGATATTAATATATTCGTATCTATGGGCTTAAGCAAATAATCAACCGCCCCTAGTGCATAGCCTTTAAATAACATTTGGTCACTGGTACTAAAGGCTGTCAGAAAAATAATTGGAGTTTGACGCGACCTTTCCCGACTACGAATTAAGCTAGCAGTTTCAAAACCATCCATTCCTGGCATTTGCACATCTAGCAAAATGACTGCAAAATCTTGATGCAGCAGACACCGCAAAGCCTCGGCCCCAGAAGTTGCTTTAACTAAATTTTCTCCCAGTCTTTCTAAAATTGCTTCTAGTGCTAACAAATTTTCTACTTTGTCATCTACCAAAAGGATGTTGACTTTGGGTTCAGGCTGCATGAGTTTATCGCACTGTAATTCAGTTCAGGTATAAGTTTCAATCTCTTCAAAGGGGATTGCTTGAATTATTATGACACGACAAAGTTTCTGTCATTTGTCATTTATCAAGGGTCAATAGTCAAAAGCCTGAAGCATGAAATTTCACACTTCAGACTTCATACTTCACACTTTCCTTTCCCTTATCTTTGCAAACTGCGAGGATCAAGAGCATCTCTTAAACCATCACCCAGTAAGTTAAATGCTAATACTGTCAAAATAATTAGCACTGCTGGCGGCCAAATTAACCAAGGTTGGAGTACCAAAATTGAAGCATTGCTAGCCAAAGAAAGCATATTACCCCAGGAAGGATCTGGCTGTTGAATTCCTAATCCAATTAGACTTAATACTGCTTCAGCACCAATGAAACTAGGAACTGATAAGGTCGCGGAAATAATTACATAGGTAGCAGTTTGCGGCAGAACGTGACGGACGATAATGTACAGGGGATTTCCACCCATTGCACGTGCGGCTTGGACAAATTCTCGTTCTTTAAGAGAAAGTACCTGTCCTCGAATTACCCTAGCTAAACCAGCCCAACTAATTACAGAAGTAATGATGACAATTAATAAAAAGCGTTGGGTACTACTTAACCCTGGAGGTAACACTGCGCCCAATGTCACCAACAGATAAATACTAGGGAAGGTCATTAGTACTTCTGCAAAGCGCATAATCACACTATCTAGCCAACCACCAAAATAACCAGAAATACCACCCAAAAGTAGACCGAGGGGGAAGGTAAAAATTACACCGATAATTCCAATAAACAAACTAATGCGACCGCCATGCAGCAGGCGGCTGAATTGGTCGCGTCCTTGGTCATCAGTACCAAAAATGTTGAACCTTGCGCCATTATCTGCGCCAAATAAATGCCAAGTTAACGGAATTCCCGGAAAAATCGTGACTTCATCCCATGTGGGTGGTAGTGGTAAACTCAACTGCAACAGGTGGTATTCTGGCCCAGATACAAATAAACGTAGAGGAGATGGCTTTGTAAAGTCTACAATTAATTGGCGATCGCCTGTCTTAATATCAGTGTTACCTTGAGTTGTTGGGTAAATATGCGGGCCAATAAATTGCCCAGAAGACTTGGAAACCCAATAAATTTTTGTTGGTGGTAGCAGTGAACCATTTGGTTGTGAAGCATAAGGATCATAAGGGGCTACAAAATCAGCTGCAATCACTGCTAGATAGAAAATTAACAGCAAAATTGCCCCAAACCTCGCCAAAGGGTTTTTCTTGAGTCTTTGCCACCAATTCATAATTTATTAGTCCTTTGTCCTTTGTCATTGGTCATTTGTTGTTTTAGTTTACTCATGACTAATGACTAATGACCAATGACTACAATCTAAGCATGTAATTGCTCCATCATGTATAGATGTTCTTCTTGGTTTTTTTCATGTTCAACGACAAACACATTCGAGTAGAGATTCGCCATCACTTGTTTGCCTTGTTGGGTTAGCGATAAATAGCGCAGACTATCCTTAATATATGGATGCACACCATTCCAGTAAAACTTGGCGTAATTTTTGCGTAAATCGGCTGGGGTTTCATAGCCTAAGACTTTATTCATCCCAGTTTCTTCAAATTCGTAGAACAGCGAGGTAATCTTTTTCAGGTAACGGGGATCACTCAATTGTCCAATTAAATCAGCAGCACGCACCAAACCAGCAAAGTTAACAGTGTCTTGATGATCTTCTGCTGTAGGTACAGGAAAGCGCGTCCATTCAATATTACTTTTAATTACCTCAGCATCTATGAGTTTGTGACCGCCAAAACGCTCATCAATGAATAGCTTGGCTCTATCGACATGATAAGGTGTCAGGCTGGCATCAGAAGCGCCAGGATGCAGCGAAATCATTCTGCCGTTTTTACCTGTGGCATATAAACCTGCGGCTTCTTGGTCTTGGCGGCAAACTCCTTTGACATAACCGATATCGTGGCAGACCAAGGAGATAATAAAGTGCAACCAATCTTCACTCGAAACACCACCTTCGCGAATGTGTTTACCACGTAAAATTTCTTGCCCTACTAAGGTAACTAAAATAGAGTGTTCGACATTGTGATATAAAGCATCGCTATTGGCAATATTTTCCAACGCCATGCTCCCAGCCCAGGCTATGATGTCTTGATAATCATTTTTTAGGCAGCCGTATGTGCGACTGTAGCCGTCTCGAATTTGCTTGACAAAAGCATCAATTAAAATTTCAGTGGCGTTGAACATATTTGGTTGCTCAGTTCAGATCAAAATATTTCTTGTTTGTGATCAAAATTGCCAGAATCAAAGCTTTGATTGGTATTTGAATAGATATTCATCCTTTTTAACTTAGGTAAGGGTGTGAATGCTAGTCGCCTGGAAATTTTGATGACATGGTAGGCTATGCTTTCTGAGTTCACTGCCAATAGATGTTATTTGGCATACCCTACGCTCAACAGTGTTTCATATTTATGCACACAATCATGTGATCTGCATACAAAGGATGTGTGACCCTCATAAGAACTATGGGGTGATAAAAATACAAAGTTATCCCAGCTAAAAAAGTTCCGTATAATTACGGTTTTTTATTTTTATTTATCAGAAAAAACATGACTTATGTCATGGTTATCATATTGGGGATTATTACAGTCAAAATTTAAGATGTAAGTCAGATTTAATATATGGTAATTTGTCTAAAACTTTCTTAAGAATAACTAAACATTTGTGTGTTTCCGCAGTGGAGGTGCGTCTGTGAGTGACGAAAGTATGGCAGAGAAAGAGCAAGAAGCAATTGTGGCAGATGAGCAAAAGATATTATGGCAGAAATTAGCAAAGCCACAACCCAGCCCTTGGCTAAAGCCAATGTTTGTAGGTATGAGCTTGGGGATAGCGATCGCATTAGGTGGTATGGGTGTGTTAACTCAACTGCCAGCAAGGCAAGAAAAAGCTGTAGCGAATAAAATCACGCCTAAATCTAACCCAGTCATGACAGTGACTGTTTCCCCAGTCGAAACCACCCGTGTTTTTCGCACCTTCAATACTACAGGCACGATCGCCGCCCGTGATTTAATTCCGGTTCTTCCCCAAGCCAATGGTTTGCAGATCAAAATCATTCCTGAAGACATCAAAGAAGGTACTTTTGTCAAAAAAGGTCAAGTTCTGGCAATCTTAGATGATTCTATGCTGCAAGCCCAAATGAGTGGAGCGAGAGCCGAGGTCGAATCTAAACAAGCTGATGTGGGTTCAAAACAGGCAAGTATGATTTCACAGCAAGCAACTGTGGCATCTTATCAGGCGATCGTGCGGCAAAGAAAAGCCGATTTAGCCCAGGCCAAAGCTAAGTTAGAAGAAGCCCAAAAGAATTATCTACGTTATCGCAAATTGGCAATGGCTGGGGCAATTAGTCTGCAAGAACTGGATACTCGCGCCTACACAGTCAAAACTGCGGTAGAGGCTGTACGGTTGGCTGAAGAAAACATTCGCAGCGCCCAAGCTAATGTGATTAGCGCCCAAGCCACTACCGGGAGTGCGGAAGCTAATATTTACAAAGCCGAAGCAGATGTCCGTACCAGCGCAGCGAAAATTATCCAGTTACAAACACAATTAAAACAAACAGTACTCCGCGCCCCGGTTTCGGGAATTGTGGCGGAGAAACTAGCAAGAGTTGGTGATGTGACAGGTGTACCGCCACAAACTCAAGTTGGTACGGTGATTGGGGGAACTCAAAAACTGTTTTCGATTATTCGGGATGGCAGGTTAGAACTGCAAGCCGAAGTTCCAGAAATTCAATTACCACAAGTAGAAATTGGCGCGTTTGTACAGATTACTTCCGATATTGATAATCGTGTGCAGTTGCAAGGCAGAGTTCGAGAAATACAACCTTTAGTTAACGATAAACGGCGAGAAGCAACTGTCAAAATTGACTTACCTTTAACCAACTTACTCCGGCCAGGGATGTTTGCCCGTGCAGCTATTACAACAAACACCGCACTAGCAATGGCAGTACCACAAAAAGCTGTGCAACCCCAAGCCGATGGCAGTGCGATTGTATACACCCTCTCCGGTGAGGATCTCGTCCAAAGCCAGAAAGTAGAGGTCGGAGAACCAATAAATAGCGAACTCGTAGAAATTAAAAATGGCTTGCAATTAGGCGATCGCGTCATCGTTGATGGTGCAGGTTATCTCAAAGATGGCGATCGCGTCAAGGTTAAAAGTTAATAGTCATTTGTCCTGGAGGCAGAAGGCAGGAGGCAGAAGGATGAAATTTCATACTTCATACTTCATACTTCACACTTCATACTTCATACTTCATACTTCACACTTCATACTTCACACTTCATACTTCATACTTCACACTTCACACTTCACACTTCAGATGTCCTTCAATATCTCGGCTTGGTCAATTAAAAAACCTGTTCCCACCATCGTTTTATTCTTAATTTTGACAGTTGTTGGTTGGTTATCTTTCATTTCTTTAGGAATTGACACCAACCCCAACATTGATGTCCCAGCGGTTTCTGTGACTGTTACCCAACCGGGTGCAGGGCCAGCAGAACTGGAATCGCAGGTGACGAAAAAAATTGAAGATGCTGTTGCTGGGTTGGGCAACATCGATAATATGATTTCTAGTGTCAGCGATGGTAAGTCTACCACCACGATTAATTTTGTTTTAGGGACAAATAGCGATCGCGCTACCAATGATGTCAGAAATGCGATCGCTCAAATCCGCCAAAATCTGCCCCAAGATATCAATGACCCAGTAGTACAACGTTTAGAGTTTGCCGGTGGCCCGATTATCTTTTATGCAGTCAAATCAGATCAGCGTTCTGTCGAAGAATTAAGCAATATCGTAGACCAAACTATTAGCCGCGCCTTGTTAGCGGTCAAAGGTGTGGCACAAGTTAAGCGCATTGGTGGCGTTGACCGCGAAATTCGGATTAACCTCGACCCTGACCGCTTACAATCTTTAGGCATCACCGCCACCCAAGTAAATGACCAAATTCGCGCTTTAAACATTAACTTACCTGGTGGACGTGCCGAAGTTGGCGGTAGCGAACAAACAATTCGCACCCTTGGTAGTGCCGCCAGTGTGAATGTGCTGCAAACTTATGAAATTCTGCTGCCTAATGGTGGTTCTGTACCTTTATCCAGCTTGGGTACGGTGGAGGATAAATATGCTGATGTGCGACAAAATGCCCGCTTGGATAATCAACCCGTGGTGGCTTTTCAGGTATTGCGGAGTACTGGCAGTGTGGTGGTGAGTGTAGAACAAGGCGTGAAAGCCGCAGTTGCCGAACTGCAAAAAACTTTGCCCCCAGATATCAAAATAGATTTAATTTTTACGCGAGCCGATATTATCCGCCAATCTTATCAAAGCACCATTGATGAGTTGATTCAAGCCTCGATACTGGCAATCATCGTAATTTTAATCTTTTTACGTGACTGGCGAGCGACTTTAATTACTGCCGTTGCCTTACCTTTATCGATGATTCCGACCTTTGCGGTGCAGCAAGCTTTGGGATATACCCTCAACAACATGACTTTGTTAGCACTAGCTTTGGCTGTAGGTAACTTGGTCGATGATGCTGTGGTCGAAATTGAAAATATGGAACGGCATATAGCAATGGGGAAATCACCTTGGGAAGCAGCTTTTGACTCTTCCGACGAAGTGGGATTAGCTGTAATGGCAAGTTCGGCAACGATTATTGCGGTGTTTCTGCCTGTGGCGTTTATGGGTGGTGTTCCTGGGCAGTTTTTTCAACCCTTTGGTGTTACCGTTGCTGTTTCCACAATTTTTTCCACGATGGTAGCGCGGATGATTACGCCAATGATGGGGGCATATTTATTAAAAGAGAAAACACATAAATCTAGTGCTACCTACGCCAAAAACAGATTAAGTCAAATCTTCTATCGTCAAATCAAAAAGCAAAAACCAAAACATCAGTTTCAGCCGTATAAATCTTTATTACAAACAGCATTACGCCATAAGTTAACCACACTTGCGATCGCAATGGCGTTTTTCATCGCCAGTTTGATGCTGGTTCCCTTGATTCCCAAAGGTTTTGTCGATGACGGTGACTTTGGCATTTCTAACGTTTCAATTGAAGTTCCTCCCGGTTCCACCTTAGAAGATGTTAATAAAGTAGTCACTCAAGCAACTGACATTATTCGCCAAAATCCCGTTGTGGAAAAAGTGTTAGCTACAGAAGAAATCAATTCCGCTACCTTATCAATTCAGTTAAAACCCAAAGAAGAACGCCATATTTCCCAAAAACAATTTGAAGAACAAATCCGTCCGTTGTTTCAAGAAATTCCAGGGGCGAGAATTAGCTTTCAAAGCCAAGGGCCGGGAGATAGCCGTAAAGGTTTATCGATTGTGTTGCGGAGTGAAAATCCTGAAGCTTTAACCCAAGCGGCTAATGACTTGGAAAAACAAATGCGGAACTTACCTGGATTAGTGGAAGTTTCTTCTACTGCCAGTTTAGTCAAACCAGAGATTTTAGTCATACCCAATCCCCAACGCGCCGCCGATTTAGGTGTAACAGTGCAAGCGATCGCTCGTACCGCTTCTTTAGCTACGATTGGTGATAATGATGCTAACTTGGCTAAGTTTAACTTGAGCGATCGGCAAATTCCCATCCGCGTGCAAATTGACCCAACAGCCCGTGCAGACATCAACACTATCAAAAATTTACAAGTTCCTAGCCAAAATGGTAGTTTAGTTCCGCTTGTAGCTGTCGCAGATATCAAGTTTGGTAGTGGCCCCGCTACCATCAGCCGTTACGACCGCGCCCGTCAAGTTGCGGTAGAAGCCAACTTGCAAGGTATATCTCTGGGTGAAGCAGTCAAAGCAGTCAACCAACTACCAGCAATGCAAAACTTACCACCCGGAGTAGCCCAGCAACCTTCCGGTAGTGCCAAAATTATGCAAGACATATTTGGGCGGTTTGGTGGTGCGTTAGCCTTAGCAGTCATGTGCATCTATGCAATTCTGGTACTGCTGTATAACAACTTTCTGCATCCTTTATCAATCATGGCAGCATTGCCTTTTTGTTTAGGTGGTGCATTAGTCGCATTAATGGTTGCTCAAAAACCTTTAGGGATCTACGCCTTGATTGGTATCGTTTTGTTATTGGGGATTGTCACCAAAAACTCGATTTTGTTGGTGGACTACACAATTATCAATATGCAAGAAGGCAAGAACCAACGCCAAGCACTAATAGAAGCGGGTGTATCGCGCCTACGCCCAATTATGATGACTTCCTTAGCCACAATTGCGGGTACTCTTCCCCTCGCCTTGGGTATTGGCGCAGGTTCCGAAGTCCGTCAACCAATGGGAATTGCAATTATGGGAGGGTTTACCACTTCTACATTACTCACTTTGGTAGTAGTGCCAGTCATATTTAGCTATATTGATAACTTCCAAACTTGGATTTTGAACACCCTGCGTTATGGTTTTGGCAAAAAACCACCTGCGGCAGAAAGAGAAGTTAGGGGTGTGCGATCGCCAAACAACACATCTGTATCCGAAATTCAAAACTAATCAATGTGGTATAATAGCTGTTAGCTAAGTCAAAGCTAACAGTTAGTATTCGCGGGTGTAATTCAGTGGTAGAATGTCACCTTCCCAAGGTGAACGTCGTGGGTTCGAGTCCCATCGCCCGCTTTTCAAAAAATCCTTATATAGTAAGTATCCTAGTGGTTTTATCTTGACTGATTACTACTAAAAGCAATGTTTTTCTTTGTGGTAACAAACAAATACTAGCACTTTTTCGGTGAGTTTGGGTGTAAATTGGGTGTACTAAACAAGGTACTAGCCAGGAAAAATCTATGTACTCTAAACCCGATTCTAGTAAAGCTTCTAAGGGTACTGTTCAAGTCATCTCTTCCAATGACAGATTGCAATTAAGGTTTAGGTTCGCAGGTAGTTGTACATTTAATGGTACAGATGCTTGCACCAAAATCAGGCGATCGCATTTATTAGGACTTACGCATTGACAGAAAAGCCAAAACTAAGATGACACGCCCTAACTATCTTTGGTGAAATTCCGAAAATGTTACAAATCTCAATATGTTATGAGCTTTATAGATTTTCTGTCACTAAAAATTTATAGGTCTATAAAAATTTATATTTTTAATGTGAAGTCTCTGTCTCATTGCTGATGAAGGTGAATGAATGTTGAGTTGTAATTGCCATGCCCTTACACTACAGCGATAAGTTTTAATCTAGGGAATTAAAGTATTCGCTGTGCTGCAATTAACAAGCAGAACATCGGTTATTCTTTAAGAAATGATTAATATATCCTGCTGTGCAAGTTTTCGTGGTGTACTTTATCGCTTATACCTTGGCAACAGTTTATACTTCAAATTTTACCGAAAAACTTTTCGGGTGTCTAGCTATGGACATATATAAGCATCCTTAAACAAGGCTGACTCACTATTTAGTACATAACTAAATTTGCTGTATGAACTATGAGTCTCTGTTTAATTATGCTTGAAGGCAGTTACTGTGAAGCTTTAGAACTTCTTTAAGGTAGATAACACAACCTTTATCAGAGGTAAATTTCACTGCTATAGGATTTTTGTATGGACTATCTCTCAGACTAATGTCAGAAAATGTTGACTTTCTCAACATTTCTTTAGATAATTTTAGTGTGTGTAGCGTCAAAATGAAATTAGTTCCGTATAGCAAAATACAAAACCCTAGCCACAAGTCTAATCTCTGTCATGTTTGTTTCCCATAATAAGTGGGAATACTATCTACGTATAAATGTGTGAGTACAAATCATGAGTGTGAATACGGTGCCCTCTATCAATTACTACTCTCTAGATGTAATCCAAGACGAAGCACGCCGACTGGTGCAGAAGGGGATGGTTAGCCGACAACAGCCAATATATACACTCTGCCAATACATCCCAGCAAGAGAGTGGGTATGCGTTGAATGTGAGTTGGAAAAATGCGATTTTCTACTGCGCGATCGCATTGGCGACCTGATTGGTCGTGAACAATGGGACAATGACTAATCAGCCGATGATTTCAGATTTTGGATTGGGAGTATATTTTTTGGATGTTTAATTTGGACACAGAACAATCTACCGCCCAACATTCTGAAGCTATAGTTTCTAGTTTTTTACAAATATTCCCTGATCCAGAGTCTTCTATTATTTTTCTTGGCTAATAAGCATTGCAGAACAAATAAAGTTTGATTTAAACAACTTTTCTCATCAGCATTGACGAAATCATAGCCTACAGTGAATTTATCAAGAAAAGTTGTTGCGTAAATCCACTTGCAAGACTGTGAATATTTTATCTAAATTAACTAACCGGGGCTGTGTTTTATATTCAACGGCTCCGGTGATTTTTTTGTAGAGGCTTGATGTTTTAGGTAAAAAGGGGAGTAGGAAGAAGATTTTACGGTTTTTACATAGATGTATCGAGTTAAAAATCATTACAAGGACATGAAATTACCCACAAAGGTTATTTAACCATCTCACTAATAACCGTAACTTTTTTGTTACATAACTATAAAATTTACCACTTATTTAATTTTTGACCTCAATGTAATTACTGAATTTTTTGTTCTATTTTACTGTTGCGGTACTATCGCGTTGAACTACAAAAGGAGATAACAGAATATTGTCTACAGGTTTCCCTTGGAATAAATCAAGCAACATAGTCATAGCCGACTCGCCCATTTCTACCATACGTTGACTGACTGTTGTGAGTGGTGGGGTAATGTAACTGGCCAGAGCAATATTATCAAATCCTACAAGGCTCAAATCTTGAGGTACACAAATGCCTAGTTCTTTACAAGCTAAAAGAGCGCCAACTGCCACCATATCGTTGTAGCAAAAGATGCCTGTTACGCCTTGCTCTACTAGTTGAGGTAGGAGTTTTTTACCAATATCAATATCACTGATTATTTGCTCATCTCGATGCGGAATTGCCACCCAATCTGTATTTTGTAGTAAACCTGCTTGATTTAGCGCTATTTGATATCCTTCTAGGCGCTGCTGATCAGCCTTACTACCATCACCCACACCTAAATAACCAATATGAGTGTGTCCTAGCTCGATGAGATGTTCTACCGCTAAAATGCCACCTAAGCGATCGTCGATCGCAACTGAGTGAAAGGTTTCGCTTTGCTCTTGCGTGTCGATGTTAATTAGAACTGTTGGCACAGTAAATTGCGTTAACTGCTTGCTATATTGTTTGCCAATGCGAGAGTCAGCGACTAAAATTCCATCTACTCGGCGGTAATGGAAATTCTCAATAGCGGCTATTTCCTGCTCAAAATCTCCATGCGACGCATTTAACAACACATTCAAGCCGGCTTTTCGCGCTACTTGTTCAATTCCTTCTACTAACTCACCAAAAAAGGGATCGGCGATGGACGTGACAATTACCCCAACGGTATAGGTGCGTTGATTTTGTAAACTTTGAGCGATCGCATTTGGTACATAGTTCATTTCCTGCGCTAGTTTTTTGATTTCCTCTCGCACCTTAGAACTAATTAAAGGACTGTCTCGTAAAGCGCGTGAAACCGTGGAATGAGAAACGCCTGCTTTGCGAGCAATATCTTCAATGGAAATCTTTCGTTTACTCATGTTGACCACTGTCTTATGTAACTTAAATAAAATTAACACAATTTTAATGCACAGGTGTGCAAAAATAAAATTACTCATTTATGCACACCTGTGCATAAAACTAATTTACAACTTAAGAAAATCAGATTTAACAACAACAGGTTCTTAGAAAAGAAACTGTTGCTGAATTTTGCATCTTCCATCCAAAATCCAAAATTCTGTGAATATCTATCGTTAGGAGAAAGCAGAAAACAGGAGTTAGCAGGCAAAATTAAAAGATGATTTTAGCTTAATTAACATTTCTAAACATATTTCCATTTTTCCCAGCTTTTTCCAAGGATGTAGGTGAATGTGAATAAGAAAGCGATGTCCAAAGACAAGCCGCTGCGCGTCTACGCAGCGACCTTATTAAGTATTGTCAGTGGTACTCTTGTGAGCTGCACCAATGTTTCTCCCAACACTGAAGCAAGAAATATATCTGATACAAGTCCACAAACTAACAATGGCGATCGCAATACTAAATTACGATCTGTTGGTGTTACCCTTGGCGATTTAAGTAATCCTTTCTTCGTTGTAATGGCAAAAGGTGCGGAGAAAGAAGCAAAGAAAATCGGTGGTAACGATGTCAGAGTTACTGTCGTTTCTAGTGGCTATGACTTGAATCAGCAATTTAATCAAATTGAAAATTTCGTGGCGGCGAATACCGACATGATTATTCTGAATGCGGCTGATAGTAAAGGTATCAGACCAGCAATTGAGCAAGCGCGAAAAGCAGGCACAATTGTCATTGCGGTAGACACAGGCGTAGATGCAGAGGTAGATGCTACCGTCACTACCAATAATGTGCAAGCCGGAGAAATTAGTTGTCAATATATTACCGATCGCCTCAAAGGTAAAGGTAATGTAGTCATAGTCAACGGGCCGCCAGTAACTTCCGTAATTCAGCGAGTCGATGGCTGCTTAAAAGTGTTAGCTAAATATCCCAATATCAAAATTCTTTCTAAAGACCAGAACGCTGAAGGTAGTAGAGATGGCGGACTGAGAGTCATGAGCGATTTGCTAGTCACCTTCCCGAAGATTGATGCTGTCTTTGCCATCAACGACCCCAGTGGCGTGGGAGTAGATTTAGCCGCCAACCAAGCCAAACGCAAAGAATTTTTCATTGTCGGAGTGGATGGTGCGCCAGAAGCAATTGAAGCGATCGCTGCTAACGATAGCCTATATGCTGCCACCGCCACTCAAAATCCTAGAGGGATGACGGCAAAAGCAGTTCAAGTAGGCAACGACATCTTACATGGAAAAAAACCCGAATCTCCTGATATTTTGATTCCCGCCAAGTTGATTACGAAAGAAAACGTCAGCACTTCTACTGGTTGGTAGAAGAGGCAGGGGGCAGGCAGCAGGTAGCAGGGGGAAAGTAGAATCTTTAACTCAGCACTCAGTACTCAGCACTCAGCACTTATCATGACAACAAATATTGAAACAGATTTTCCTCCGGCTTCCACAGCCACCCCTGTATTAGAAATGCAAGGGATTGCCAAACGATTTCATGGTGTTCCGGCTTTGCAAGGTGTGAATTTGACCATTTATCCCGGAGAAGTTCACGCCCTCATGGGTGAAAATGGCGCAGGTAAAAGCACATTGATGAAGATTCTCGCTGGGGCTTACGTTGCCGATGAAGGGGAGATTCGCATTAACGGTCAACCAGTAAAAATTACTGACCCAGGTACAGCCAGACAAGCGGGTATTAACCTGATTTATCAAGAATTGAACGTTGCACCCAATTTAACCGTTACCGAAAACATATTTATGGGTAGCGAGTTGCAGAGGGGTCAATTTCTAGACCGCAAAACGATGGAACTCGAAGCCCAGCAAGTGCTAAACAGCTTGGGAGCTAGTTTTTCACCACAAACTATTGTAGGTACATTAGCGATCGCCGAACAACAGCAAGTCGAAATTGCCAGGGCGCTGAAAGATAAAAGCCGGATTTTGGTAATGGATGAGCCAACCGCCGCCTTATCTGACCGTGAGACTGAGCGTTTGTTTGAAGTGATTCGCAAACTCCGCAACGATGGCATTGCCATTATCTATATCAGTCATCGGATGGAAGAAATATATGCTCTGGCTGACCGCATTAGTGTGCTACGTGATGGTCAATATATTGGCAGTCTGACTCGTGATGAGATTTCGCCACAGCGATTGGTACAGATGATGGTCGGTCGTTCTATGCAGGACTTTTACGAACATCAACGACAAACCAATCCAGGTGCAGTAGTGTTAGAAGTCAGAAATATTAGTGATGGGCGCAAAATTCAGCCAGCTAGTTTTCAAATTCATGCTGGAGAAATTGTCGGCTTATCGGGATTAGTTGGTGCGGGACGGACTGAAGTATCGCGGTTGATTTTTGGTGCAGACCGCAAAGTTAGCGGTGAAGTATTCCTGAATGGCAAAAAGTTAGAGATTAATTCGCCCAGTGATGCGATCGCCGCCGGTATTGGCTACGTTCCAGAAGACCGCAAAGACCAAGGTTTATTTCTGGAGATGAGTTCTCGTAAGAATATTGGCCTGAATAGACTCAAACAAGATGCCAAAGGTGGCATTGTGAACTGGGGTTTAGTCAATAAAATTGCCACCGAAGCCGTCGAAAACTTCCATATCCGACTAGCAAACTTAGAAATTCGCGCCGTGGATTTATCTGGAGGAAATCAGCAAAAACTTCTGCTGGCGCGGTGGTTAGCCATTAATCCCAGAGTATTGATGCTCGATGAACCAACACGCGGCGTAGATATTGGTGCGAAAAGCGAAATTTACCGGATTATTAGTGACTTAGCCGCCCAAGGAGTCGCAATTCTCATGGTTTCCAGCGAATTGCCAGAGATTGTCGGGTTGAGCGATCGCGTTTTAGTCATGCGCGAAGGGCAATTAGTCGGCGAACTAGATAACAGCCCTGGCAAAGAAATTACCCAAGAAAACATTATGCACTATGCAACTGGAGCATCGGAGGTAACAGTATCATGAGTCAAACCTTAAGACCTGTTAACAACAAACATAGCCAAAATTCCCCAGCAAGTCGGCGTAAATCCATCAACAACTTTTTGCAAGTTGCAGGCATTTTACCTATTTTGGTTATCATCTGCATCTTATTTTCCCTATTGAGTCCCAACTTTTTCACCGCCGGTAACGCCGTCAACATCTTACGTCAGGCATCAATCAATATTGTGCTGGCTACTGGGATGACATTTGTAATTCTCACAGGAGGGATTGACCTTTCTGTCGGTTCTATCTTGGCTGTGTCTGCCGTAGTTGCAGTGTTAGTATCTCTATTGCCAGTTTTAGGTTGGTTGGCTGTACCTGCTGCTTTATTGACAGGATTACTTTTGGGTTTACTTAACGGTGCATTAATCACCTTTTTGGATGTACCGCCGTTTATTGTCACCTTGGGTTCATTAACAGCCTTAAGGGGTGCTGCCTATTTAGTTGCTAATGGGACAACAGTTATTAACCGTAATATTAACTTTGCTTGGATAGGTAATAGCTACGTCGGCCCCCTGCCTTGGTTAGTCATCCTGGCCTTACTAACTGTTGCCGTGAGTTGGTTTGTGTTACGCCAAACTGTTTTAGGTGTGCAGATATATGCAGTGGGTGGTAACGAGCGAGCCGCAAGATTAACAGGTATTAAAGTCAATCGCGTGTTGTTATTTGTGTATGGCGTAAGTGGTTTGCTGGCAGGCTTGGCAGGAATTATGAGTGCCAGTCGCTTGTATAGTGCAACTGGGGTATTAGGACAGGGTTATGAATTAGATGCGATCGCAGCCGTTATCCTCGGTGGAACCAGCTTTACAGGCGGTATCGGCACAATTGGCGGCACACTATTAGGAGCATTAATCATTGCCGTTCTCAACAACGGTTTGACCTTATTGAATATGTCCTACTTCTGGCAACTAGTTGTTAAAGGCTTAGTAATCATTGCCGCAGTCATGATTGACAGACTCCGCAGACGTTCCAGACGTTAGGCAAGGGGCTAGGGAATAGAGACTAGGGGCTAGGGACTGAGGCTAGAGGCTAGGGGCTAGAGATTAGAGATGAGAAATTAGAGGCTAGGGACTAGGTACTAGTTTGTTACTTAGCACTACTCATAAGTATCCAGACAAAATTAATTACACACATTTTTTCTTTTCCCTGTTCCCTGTTCCCTTCCACTACGAATGAATTTAATTTTGTCCAACCACTTAAGAACAATTGAACACAAACAACTTTCTTCTCTAACCCCTAGCCTCTAACCCCTAATCCCTTCAACAACACTAAACTTTTTCCACCAAATACAACCATGACTTTTACCACAAATCGTCGTAAATCCAACACCTTCTATGTTATTTTGATTGCTGGTGCTGCTGCCCTCGGTGGTTTTCTGTTTGGGTTTGATACCGCCGTTATCAATGGTGCAGTTGCCGCTTTATCTACAGCTTTTAGTGCAAATAGTGTACTAACTGGCCTTGCCGTATCCTTGGCGCTATTAGGCTCGGCGATAGGAGCATTTTATGCTGGCAAAATTGCCGACCGCTATGGCCGAGTCAAAGCAATGGTGTTAGCTTCAGTTTTCTTTACCATCAGTGCTATTGGTTCCGGGATTGCCTTTGGCATTTGGGATTTTATCTTTTGGCGAGTATTAGGTGGATTAGCTGTTGGTGCTGCCAGTGTGATTGCCCCAGCTTATATTGCTGAATGTTCTCCTACTAATTTGCGGGGCAGGTTGGGATCTCTGCAACAACTAGCGATTGTCATTGGAATTTTCATTGCTCTGCTATGCGACTACTTTATAGCAGTATCAGCAGGTTCAGCCGAATCACCGTTTTTATTTGGTATAGCTGCATGGCGGTGGATGTTTTGGACAGAAATTCCGCCTGCGGTGTTGTATGGTATGGCAGCTTTAATGATTCCCGAATCTCCCCGCTATTTAGTAGCCCAAGGACGAGAACCAGAAGCGGCCAATGTGCTGAATAAAATTATCGGAGGTAACGTCCTAGCAAAAATTGAAGAAATTCGCCAAACAGTGCTGCGAGAACGCGAACCTCAATTTTCTGACCTCTTACGCCGAAGTGGTGGACTGCTGCCGATAGTTTGGGTTGGTATTGGCTTATCTTTACTTCAGCAATTTGTCGGTATTAATGTCATCTTTTACTACAGCAGTGTTTTATGGCGGGCGGTTGGCTTTTCCGAAAAAGATTCACTTACTATTACCGTGATCACTGGTGCGGTCAATATTATTACTACATTAGTAGCGATCGCTTTCGTTGATAAATTTGGTCGCAAGCCCTTGCTAATTCTTGGGTCAATCGGTATGACCATCACCTTGGGAACAATGGCATCAATGTTTGGTACTGCACCATTAGATGCTGCTGGCAACCCCAGCCTCACAGGTAGTTCAGGCCTTGTCGCGCTTTTAGCTGCCAACCTCTATGTATTTTGCTTCGGTTTCTCTTGGGGGCCAGTCACCTGGGTACTGTTAGGAGAAATGTTTAATAACAAAATTCGCGCAGCGGCACTTTCCGTTGCAGCTGCAATGCAATGGGTAGCAAATTTTGCTGTTTCCACAACATTTCCTCCCATTCTGCAATATTTCGGTTTGGGTGCAGCCTACGGAATATATACAATTGCGGCGGCTATTTCACTGTTTTTCGTACTGTTTTTTATTAAAGAAACCAAAGGCATTGAATTAGAAGATATGTAAATAGGTAAGTGAACAGAGAACAGTTTTCGGATTCTCTATTACCTTTTGAACTATCGCAATCCTAAATCATTTGTGAAAAACGAGATCCCCGACTTCTTTGATAAGTCGGGGATATGAGCCTCTCAATTTGTAGACCTCACGTAGGATTGTTAGATCAGGGATAATAAATGTTTACAAAAACTTACTTATTGTTAACGACTTCTTGGGGAAAGTTTGATTCGTTAATTACTGTTAGGACTCTGTTAGTATTCCTAGCAACTACATATTGACTAACTGGATGTACAGATGTAATTTAAGCACAAAGTTTTTTTCGAGGTTGGGTATGAGGGTGAAGGAGTAAAATCAAGTCAAAAGTTAAAAGTCAAAAATTTTCTGACTTTTGAATTTTGACTTCTCAAACATCCTCTTACACCCCTACACCGTTCGGCTGACGCTCACGGCGAAGCCTTTGCACCCAGTAAGTCCTGGGTTTAAACATCAACCAGGAGGCCAAGCCATAGGTCGTCCTCCTAAAATATGTAGATGTAAATGAAAGACAGTTTGACCGCCATCTGCATCGGTATTGATGACAACGCGATAACCATTTGTTAAACCAGCTTCTGCGGCTACACGTTTGGCTGTTAATAACAAATGTCCTAACAAAGCTGCATCTTCAGATTCAGCATCAGCTAATTTAGCTATAGGTTTTTTGGGAATGACGAGGATATGAACTGGCGCTTGCGGATTGACATCTTTAAAAGCTAAGGCTAAATCATCCTCATAAACTATATTGGCCGGAATTTCCCGACGAATAATCTTACCAAAAATCGTGTCTTGATTTGCCATTGGTCATTGTGTTATTTGTCATTTGCCAATTGTTAATGATAAGACGGACGCATGACTAATGACTAAGGAATAAAATAATGCTTGCTAGAGTCTGGAGTGCATCAATTGTTGGCATCGATGCTGTAAAAGTAGGGGTGGAAGTCGATGTATCAGGAGGATTGCCAGGCATTATTGTGTTAGGGTTGCCAGATAGCGCGGTTCAGGAGTCAAAAGAGAGGGTAAAGGCGACTTTAAAAAATGCTGGTTTTGCCTTTCCAATGCGGAAGATTGTGATTAACTTGACTCCAGCAGATTTACGCAAGGAAGGCCCTTGTTTTGATTTGCCGATTAGTGTGGGAATTTTAGCGGCTTCAGAGCAAATTAATGCTGATTTATTGGGAGATTATTTATTCTTGGGTGAGGTTTCGCTAGATGGGAGTCTGCGGCCTGTGGCTGGGGTTTTACCCATTGCTGCTACTGCCAAAAAAATGGGAATTGCAGGTTTAGTTGTGCCTGCTGATAATGCCCAAGAAGC
Organism: Nostoc sp. TH1S01; assembly: GCA_018993265.1. Lineage (GTDB taxonomy): Bacteria > Cyanobacteriota > Cyanobacteriia > Cyanobacteriales > Nostocaceae > Nostoc_B. The sequence goes on along the minus strand of JAGKSW010000128.1, from coordinate 10,885 downwards.
GGCTGTGGTAGAAGGATTAGCTGTTTATGGTTGTAAAAGTATATCGGAAGTAGTTGATTTATTAAATAATCCTGGACGTTATCAACCTGTGCAGATCAATAATGCCGCAGATATGGTACAAGTACCTTATGCGATCGCCGATTTGCACGATGTTAAAGGACAAGCTCATGCGCGGCGGGCTTTAGAAATTGCGGCGGCTGGCGGGCATAATTTAATATTTGTCGGGCCTCCAGGAAGCGGGAAAACGATGTTAGCCAGACGCTTGTCAGGGATTTTGCCCCCGTTGGAATTTTCGGAAGCATTGGAAGTAACTCGGATTCATTCTGTCGCTGGCTTATTAAAAAATCGTGGTTCTTTAGTGCGCGATCGCCCTTTTCGCAGTCCTCACCATTCCGCATCTGGCCCTTCTTTGGTTGGTGGTGGTAGTTTTCCCCGTCCTGGGGAAATCTCTTTAGCTCATCGAGGTATATTGTTCCTGGATGAGTTGACGGAATTTAAACGAGATGTTTTAGAATTCCTACGTCAGCCTTTAGAAGATGGCTATGTGACAATTTCTCGTACAAAACAATCAGTGGTTTTTCCGGCACAATTTACTTTAGTGGCGAGTACCAATCCCTGTCCATGCGGTTACTACGGCGATACTATTCAACAGTGTACCTGCTCACCCAGACAACGAGAACAATATTGGGCGAAACTTTCTGGGCCATTGATGGATAGAATTGATTTGCAAGTAGCGGTGAATCGTCTCAAACCCCAGGAAATTACTCAACAACCCACAGGAGAGTCATCAAAATCTGTGCGGGAAAGAGTACAAAAAGCACGCGATCGCAGTATTCACCGTTTTCAAACAGAAACAAGTCTGCGGTGTAATGCTCAAATGCAAAGCCGACATTTGCAACAATGGTGTAAGTTAGATGATGCTAGTCGTTCTTTATTAGAAGCTGCCATCAATAAATTAGGCTTATCGGCTAGGGCGAGCGATCGCATTCTCAAAGTTGCTCGTACTATCGCAGATTTAGCCGGAGAAGAAGACTTGCAAGCCCATCATGTCGCTGAAGCGATTCAGTATCGCACCATCGATAGAATGCTGTAATCATCAGTGCAAAATTGCAGCTATCTACAGGCAGATTAAAACTCAAGCATGAGCATACAGCATTTGGGGGATGGATATACTCAAAAGTATATCTACACTTGCCTATTAATAATAGATAGTAAGCTGATCTGCATGGTGCTAAAACTGCCTCTCAAGCAAAGCAGCTAGATTTTGAAGGAAAATACAAAATTTAACTGAAGCAAAATTAAAAAATATCTTTCCATTTTCGGTTTTTTAATTGAGAATGCAAGTACTCCGCTGGCTAGAGACTGCTAAATTTTGGCTAAGACATAAAAATCCCAGTTGAATGCTGATTAGCTGAGTCGAACTGCTACTACCAAAATAGCGAAATATATGCTGTTAGCTAAGCTGAAACGCCTGATTTATAGTTCAGTTTGGGCAATTACTGTGTCTGTCAGATTGCGTCGGCTGTTGGCACTCTTGATCATAGTAACAATTCTCTCCTGGAGATTAGTGCCAGAAGTTACTTTAGCAAAAACTCAGACAGCATCTCCTCTGCCACAACTACTGCAAATAAGCAACACCCAAACTGCATCAGTTCCAAGTTCCATACAGCCTTATTTAGATCGAGCGATTAAACGAGTTACAAAGTTTAGTCTGGATAACGGACTCAAATTTATTGTTTTTGAACGACATCAAGCGCCAGTAGTTTTTTTTGTTACTTATGCAGATGTGGGTGCGGTGGATGAGCCAGATGGGAAAACTGGTATGGCTCACTTTCTGGAACATTTGGCATTTAAAGGTACGACACGCATTGGTACAAAAGACTATCAAGCAGAGAAACCGCTACTAGACCGCCTAGAACAGTTAAATGCTCAAATTAAAACTGCAAAAGCCGATGGTAAACAAGATGAGGTTGCAAGGTTGCAAGCAGAGTTTGAGCAAGTAGAATCACAAGCAGCCAAACTAGTGAAGGAAAATGAGTTTTTTCAAATTGTCAGCCAAACAGGAGGAGATTTAAATGCTGCTACTTATTTAGATAAAACAGTTTATTTTTACAGCCTTCCTGCTAATAAGCTCGAACTGTGGATGTCACTTGAGTCAGAGCGTTTTCTAGAACCAGAATTTCGCCGCGAGTTTTTTAAAGAGAGAGATGTCATTTTAGAAGAGCGACGTTTGCGGGTGGAAAACTCACCTACTGGACTGATGACAGAGAAGTTTTTAGATACAGCTTTTACAGTCCATCCCTACAGACGGCCAGGAATTGGTTATGAAGAAGATATCCGCAATTTAACACCAAAAGATGTACAGCAGTTTTTTGAGACCTACTATATACCAAGCAATTTAACCATCGCTATTGTCGGAGATGTCAACCCGGCTGAGGTTCAAAAACTGGCAAAAATTTACTTTGATCGCTATCCAGCCAAACCAAAACCAAATTCTCAAATTCCGGTGGAACCACCGCAGACACAAATACGGGAAGTGACTTTGCGGCTACAACCTCAACCATTATATATCGAAGGTTATCACCGTCCGGCGCTGAGTCATCCAGATGATACGGTTTATGACATCATTAGCGGTTTATTATGTTGTGGAAGTACGTCACGGTTGTATAAGTCTTTGGTAGAACAGCAACAGTTAGCACTAGATGTCGCTGCTAACCCTAGTATCCCAGACGACAAATACCCAAATTTGATAGTTTTCTCAACTACTACGACTTCTGGTCATACTCTAGATGAGTTGGCAGCAGCTTTGCACCAAGAAATAGATAAATTGAAGACAGAGCCTGTTTCAGCAACTGAGTTACAACGTGTGCAAACTCAAATCAGAGCGGCTGTATTAGGTAATCTCAATTCCAATATGGGAATGGCGAGAGTATTGTCAGAATATGAAGCAAAAACTGGTTCTTGGCGGAACTCGTTTAAATATTTGGATCAAATTGCCGCAGTAACTCCTGCTGATATTCAGCGGGTGGCAAAAGCAACATTCTTGCCCGAAAATCGGACTATTGGCAAGCTGTTACCGCAACAGAGGTGAGACACGCCAGGTTTGTTGCAGGCTAATACAAAAGATGCAAAGGAACTAAAGATATGCACAGGTACAAGGTGAACACTAGAAAGCAGAAGGAAAATCACCAAAGTTCTGAGCAGAACAAACAGCAGTTGAGACTTCTTTCAAAGTTCAAAATTCTCAAAAGCAAGAGGTTTTTTTATGCTTTGAGTCTAGCTGTTGCTTTTTTAATTGGCACTTTTGACTTGACTATAGCAGAGACATCAACGGCAAAGCATTATACCGAGTTGAAATTTACTCCATTACCTGAAATCAAGCTACCCAAGTACGAGCGGTTTGGATTACAAAATGGCATGGTTGTCTATTTGGCGGAGGATCACGAACTACCGTCTGTGAATGGTGCAGCATTGGTGCGTACAGGCGCTCGCTGGGAACCAGCCGATAAAGTTGGTTTAGCTGATGTTGTGGGAACAGTAATGCGAACTGGTGGAACGAAAAAGCATTCACCGGATGAACTCAATGAGATGTTAGAACAACGAGCCGCATCTGTAGGAACTAGTATTGGTGATACTACAGGTAGTGTCAGCTTTGAAGCACTGAGCGAGAATCTCGAAATGGTGTTTGGGTTGTTTGCTGAGGTGTTGCGAGAACCCGTATTTGCTCAGGAAAAGCTAGATATGGCTAAAAATCAGTTCAAAGATAGTATTGCGCGTCGTAACGACGATCCTGATAGTATTGCCGATCGCGAATTTCTGAAATTAATCTATGGGAAAGATAGTCCCTATGCGCGTACCGCAGAGTACGCAACGATAAATCGCATTACTCGTGAAGACTTGCTGAACTTTTACCAGCAATATTTTTATCCTAATAATATAATTTTGGGAATTACGGGGGACTTTGAAACTAGTAAAATGCGATCGCTGATCCAAGCTAAGTTAGGCGATTGGCCGTCTAACCCTAACATTGCTAAACCTCCATTACCCCAAGTATCACCAGCAAATACAGGTGGTTTCTTTTTTGTCAGTCAGCCGCAATTAACTCAGAGTATTGTTCGTATGGGACACTTAGGCGGACAAAGAGAGAGTCCTGACTATGGGGCGCTGAGTGTGATGAATCAGGTGTTAAATGGTTTGGGTGGACGTTTATTTAATGAATTGCGATCGCGTCAAGGGTTAGCTTACGATGTAGAAGCTTCTTGGAATCCAAACTACGATTATCCTGGAGTTTTCGTTGCTAATGGTAAAACTCGCTCTGAAGCTACTGTACAGTTTATCAAAGCTTTACAGACGGAAATCAAGCGTATCCAAGAGCAAAGAGTAACACCAGCAGAACTAGCTTTAGCAAAAGAATCTACACTTAACTCCTTTGTGTTCGGTTTTCAATACCCTGCCCAGACCTTATCACGGTTGATGATCTACGAATATTACGGTTATCCGAGTGATTTTTTGTTCCGCTCCCAAAAAGCTGTAGCAGCAACTACAGCCGCTGATGTGCAACGAGTAGCACAGCAATATCTCAAACCAAATAATATGGTGACTCTGGTAGTGGGAAATCAAACTGCAATTCAACCACCTTTGACTCAGCTGGCTACACAGGTAACACCCATAGATATAACGATTCCCGGTTCATAATATCGTGTCCGGTGAAAGACTTATCATTAGCGCCTTTGCATAAGGCAGAAAATTCAGGTTCTTCAAATATTCGTGCAAGAAGTCTATTATAGTGAAGTGCTGAGTGCTGAGTGCTGAGTAGGAACTAAGTATTTTCATGAGTTTCAGCCACCAACATAGTCCTAACCTATGCTTCGACTGCTATAATCAGCCGGACATGATATTGTTCATCTTAAAATCCTTCTTCCAGGAAACTGTACAAACCCCTTTAGGAAGATGTCGCAATTTCTCAAATCAGTATCAAATATATCAAGGGAGAAAGCGATATCCTCCAGCAAGGAGACTAGGTAAATGAACTTTCAGGCAATTGTGCAGCTGTTTGAAGAGACTTTTCAAGAGTGGAGTGAAGATAAAGCTTCGCGTTTAGCCGCAGCATTAGCTTATTACACAATTTTTTCGATCGCACCTTTGCTAATTATTGTAATTGCGATCGCTGGTGCAGTATTTGGCGAAGAGGCGGCTAGAGGTGAAATTGTCCGTCAAATTCAAGGTTTAGTAGGCAGAGATGGAGCCGAGTTTATCGAAATAGCTATCCGCAACGCCAGCCAACCAAAAACAGGTGCGATCGCTTCTATTATTAGTATTTTACTCTTACTTTTGGGTGCTACAGGTTTATTTACTGAATTACAAGATGCTTTGAATACAATTTGGGAAGTTCAACCCAAACCCGGAAGGGCGATGAAAAATGTTGTGCGTCAGCGTGCGTTATCTTTTGCGATGATTTTGGGTATTGGTTTTTTACTATTAGTCACACTGGTAATTAGTACAGCTTTGACAGCAATAGTCGGATATTTTAGTAACTTACTTCCAGGTGTAGATATTATTTGGCGCATCCTGAACTTTTTACTTTCTTTTACAATTACAACACTACTATTTGGGTTAATTTTCAAAGTTTTACCTGATGCCAAAATTACCTGGAATGATGTTTTAATCGGCGCTATCATTACCTCTTTATTGTTTTCTTTAGGCAGATATTTATTAGGACAATATCTCGGCAATAGCAGTTTTGGTTCAACTTATGGTGCCGCGGGTTCATTAGTAGTCATTCTGGCGTGGGTTTACTACGCCGCCCAAATTCTTTTTTTTGGTGCAGAATTTACGCAAGTTTATGCCAGAAGATATGGCAGCGGTATTCGCCCAACACGCCATGCTATCCCCATGAATAATAACGGTAAATCTAACCGGATGAAAAGCGATCGCAGATAAATTTTATTCCAAAACTAAAATACTTCAAAATGGATAAATGGTTGTATATTGATTGGCAGGAAATTTTTGTTCCTAGTATTAGCATTTTAGAATTAATTATTAGGGGTTCGCTGGTTTATTTAGCGTTATTTGCTGTTTTGCGCTTTCTTCCTAGCCGACAAATGGGAACTTTGGGTATAACGGATTTATTGGTAGTTGTATTGTTTGCCGAAGCAGCCCAAAATGCAATGGCCAGTCACTATACATCAATTACAGAGGGTGGCATTCTTGTAGGAACAGTCATTTTTTGGAGTTACTTTCTCAACTGGTTGGGTTATAAATTGCCCAAATTTCAGCGTTTTCTTAATCCTCCGCCTCTACTGTTGGTGAAAAATGGACAAATGATTTACCGACATCTGGAAAAAGCACTAATTACAGAAGATGAGTTGATGAGTAAGTTACGTCAGCAAGGAGTCGAATTTATAGCTGAAGTGAAGTTAGCTTACATGGAATCTGATGGCGGTATCAGTATCATCACCTCAGAAACAGCCACTCTTCCCCCAGCTAAACAAAAAGCACAATAGGAGGGAATGGGGAATAGGGAGCGCGTATATAGCGTTTTCCGGTTGAGTGCAGTACAAGTTAATAGGGGCTAGGGGCTAGAGACTAGATGAAGGTACCTCATTGGGATGAAAAACACTGTAATGTTTCTGAAAAAATTCCCGACTCCCAACTCCCAACTCCCCACTCCCTGCTTATTGTCTATCTAGGCTAATTACCATGTAAAATATGATAGTTGTATTCTGCCGCGAACGTTGATTGAGCGTTATACCTTGCCCGAAATGGGCAACCTGTGGACTGAATTTTATAAGTTCAAAACCTGGCTTCAGGTAGAGATTGCCGCTTGCGAAGCCCAAGCTGAATTAGGTTACATTCCCTCTGGTGCAGTTGAAGAAATCAAAGCCAAGGCTAATTTTGAGCCGAAACGGATTCTAGAAATTGAAGCGGAAGTCCGTCATGATGTCATCGCTTTCTTGACAAATGTCAATGAATATGTTGGTGAAGCTGGACGTTATATTCACTTAGGACTGACTAGTTCTGATGTACTAGATACAGCTTTAGCATTGCAATTAGTTGCCAGCTTGGATGTGATATCCCAAAGACTGGCAGATTTGATTGAGGTAATTCGTCAAAAGGCACGGGAACACAAACATACCGTGATGATTGGGCGATCGCATGGTATCCACGCTGAACCGATTACCTTTGGTTTTAAGTTAGCTGGCTGGTTAGCGGAAGTATTGCGTCACCAAGAACGCCTCAAAATTCTGCGGGAAACCATTGCGGTGGGTAAGATTTCCGGTGCAGTGGGAACTTACGCCAACATTGAACCGCGTGTGGAAGCGATCGCTTGTCAAAAACTGGGACTCAAACCCGACACAGCTTCTACCCAAGTAATTTCCCGCGATCGTCATGCTGATTATGTGCAGCAATTAGCATTATTAGCTGCATCCATTGAACGTTTTGCAGTGGAAATTCGCAATCTGCAAAAAACAGACGTTCTCGAAGTCGAAGAATTCTTCGCCAAAGGCCAAAAAGGTTCCAGTGCAATGCCGCACAAACGCAACCCCATCCGTTCCGAAAGATTAACCGGGATGGCGCGTTTAGTCAGAAGTCATGCTGGTGCAACTTTAGAAAACGTGGCTTTGTGGCACGAACGAGACATTTCCCACAGTTCTGTAGAACGAGTAGTTTTGCCAGATGCCTGCATTTTGACTCACTTTATGCTGGTGGAAATCACCGACTTGGTGAAGAATCTGCTGGTGTATCCTGAGAACATGGCGCGGAATCTCAACTGCTATGGCGGTGTAGTCTTCAGTCAAAGAGTACTACTCACCTTAGTAGATAAGGGTTTAAGCCGTGAAGAAGCTTATGCGATCGTGCAACAAAGCGCCCACGCTGCTTGGAATAAGCCAGAAGGCAATTTTCACGATTTGATTAGTCAAGATCCACGAGTCACCGCAAAACTCTCTCCCGCAGAAATTGAAAAGTGTTTTGATCCCCAACACCATCTCCAGCATTTGGAAGAAATTTACCAGCGGTTGGATATTTAGTCTCTTTCAAGAAATATGGAGATGTAGGGGTATAGGGGTGTCCATTGGTGTCCTTAAGCTATTTCTAGCTTAACCACGGGCTTCGTCACCCGCCTTGAACTCAAGTTCAAGGCTAATAACTCAAGTCTACTGAAGTAGACTAAAAAATTTTGAGTATATTTAGTCATCTTCAGATGACTTTTGCTATGAGCAAGGAACTTGAGTTCCTTGTGGGACAGGAGTTTTACCTTAAGTTGACAATCATGAGGGGTGTATGTATCTAAAACCTCTTCACCCCTAATATCGTGTCCGCTTAAAGACTTATCATGAAGGCAGTCCCAATGAAACTTATTTCATAGCCAAGCATGAAAGAGCAGCTAGTATTTTTACTCAGCACTTTTAACTCAGCACTCAGCACTTTCAAGGCAGCAGAGGGAGAGTTTTGGGTTTTGTGCATAGATTAGGCGGAAATTATCACTAATTAGCCGGAAATGATATAAAACCTATGGTCTTGATGATGAGAGCGTGTGAATTTTATTCGCTAGAGCTAGGTGCAAGTAGCCAATCTTTTCCACTACAGGAAAGCTTTTGTAACTTAAATCACAGCAATTGCTAAATTATTTCTCTGTGTGCTGGAATTTTGATAAACACTGGGTAATATAAGTAACAAATTATTGTTTAGCAATTGCCCTCATGGTTGAAATACTTGCCATGCTTTCTGCTTCTGCGGCAGCAGGATTAAGAATAGGCATACCACTATTAATTATCGGACTGTTGCAGGGCAGCAACTTATGGTCGCAGACTCCGATTTTATCTCACATTTCCCCCAAGATTTTGTTATGCTTACTCACCAGTTGGTCATTACTGGAATTTTTTGGCAGCAAAAAATTGCTAGGACAAAGACTAATACAACTAGTTGAACTATTGTTATCTCCACTTGTAGGGGCAATTATGGGTTTAGCTGTCGCTTCCGCCACAGATACACCTGACTGGTTGATTGCCTTAACTGGTGGATTATTAGCTTTAGTATTACAACTGGTGCAGGTTGGTTGGTTTTATCGCTTGCGTGGCTTACCCTTGTGGGCAGCTTTTCTGCAAGATACTCTCTGCATTGCCTTAGTATTATTTGCCTTTGGTGCGCCTTGGCAAGGAGGACTAATTGCTTTAATAATGCTGTGGTTTGCTGTGCGTAGTGCTAAACAATGGTACGACTGGCGTTATCAAAAGAACAATATTTATTAATCTAGAGGTATTATAGGATAATTTAAAATAATAATATGCTTTTTATAACAAGCTTCAAATCCCCGACTTTTTGGAGAAGTCGGGGATATTGTTTTTCAGCAAAGTAGAAATATTATTGTGCAATGCTTCTACTTTTTTAATTACCTTTTAGCCCAAAAATTAATATACCTGAACTTGGGCTAAACCATAGGGAACTTCTCGTGATAAACCGATATGTCCGCCTGAAATATCATAGTAAACAAAGCTTCTATTCGGAAAAGAATTTGCAAAATCAATATTTCTAAAAGCAATATTGAGATTAGTGCCAGGAGGAACTGGTTGAGAGAAGTTGATTCTAATTCTTCTCTCATCTTCTCTGGAAATGCTAGCATCAACGCGACGACCAGATTTATCAGTAACGTCGATATCGTTACTAACTTTTAGCGCATCTGAAGGTCTAACTATCAGGTAAGACAAAGGCTGCATTCCTGTATATACAGTAATTGTGTGAGTACTATCGTAACCACTTGTACTGCTAATTCGAGGAGCAGTGTTATTGTAAGATATGTCTTGTCTTTGAGCTTGAGCAGGAAGACAGGTAGCAGCGATCGCTAAACTCAAGCCAGACAACAAAACTAATCTCTTCATTACCAACCTCCAAATAATTGAATAGGATAGCCAACAGACAATACAGCAGTTTCGATATTCGTGAAATACTGTAGAGACGTTACATGTAACGTCTCTACATAGTTTTAGGTTTTACGCTTATACCTTATGTACCCAAAATATGCTGTATATACTTAATCGCAAATTAAGTATTTTATGGATTTACGAGAAATATTTAATTAGACTTACCTAAAATTTATTTCAGCAGAAAAAATAATCTTGTCTAATTACTTTTTAGATTAAAAATATTTCAAAAAAATTGCTTCTCACTAAGGGGATATTGCTGTTCTCAATCTGAGGTTTGAACTGTGGGTCAAATAATCATAAAAGAAGGTGAGAGTAAAATTAATTTTAAATAATACTATTAGCCGATGAAAAAACGTATTTTTATTTATATGTGAACTAGTAATAAGGTTAAGCATAAATATTGAAATGCTAGTACAGGTCTGCGTAAATAAACAGACTATCTGGAATTGCTAAAAGGCTCGTGGTATAAATATTTTTTCTTTTGACTTTTGATTTTTGACTTTTGCCTTGTTGTACTAGGCTTTTGACGGCATTTCATTAATGAGTTAGCTAAGGCGATCGCATTTTCTCCTCCAGCACCGTGTTCAGAGATGGGTTTATACGCGCTAAATTATTATTTAAATTGATTTTCCTGGTGCGATCGTCCCTTTACTATGACTAACGAAGAACTACTGCAAATTATTGAACAAGCTGCCAGAGACAACGTGAAAGCATTAAACCTTTCTGGCAAAGGCTTAACAACTCTGCCAGGGGAAATTGGTCAACTGGTGAACCTGCAATCGCTCGACCTCAGCAGTAATCAACTCAGCAGTCTGCCAGGGGAAATTGGACAACTGGTGAACCTGCAATCGCTCTACCTCAGCAGTAATCAACTCAGCAGTCTGCCAGGGGAAATTGGACAACTGGTGAACCTGCAATCGCTCTACCTCAGCAGTAATCAACTCAGCAGTCTGCCAGGGGAA
>JAGKSW010000127.1 GCA_018993265.1 Nostoc sp. TH1S01 | reverse complement strand
TCAATTGCGGGGAGTATGTCAATCTCATTCTTCCGACTGACTTAGCAGCCACAATTTATCGTAGTACCAAGCTGTGCTTTCTTGCCTTCAGTAGCGTAGCCATCACGTTTCCACCAATCAAGACCACCAATAAGTTCCCGGACTTCAAAACCCAAAGTCAATAACTTGAGTGCTGTTTTAGTCGAAGCGTTGCAGCCGATACCGTCGCAATAGCAAACATAAAGTCGTGACTTATCCAGCATCTCAGTTGAGTTGAAACAAATTTCTTTATGTGGTAGGTTCAACGCTCCCGGAATATGTTCTTCTGCAAAAGCATCTGCTGAACGGCCATCAACAACAGTTATCGCCTGTCCTTTGTTCAAGGCAACGTATAGATCCCATGAATCCATCTCATACGCAAGTTTACGTTGATAGTGCGCCATTTGATCTATGCTCATTATTTTTTCCTTGCTAACGCTGACGTTTTCTAATTGCTTCTAAAACTTGCTGATAAGCAGCTGTGTTTCCTTGTATTTTATACAGATTAGCTGCGGTTTCTAAATCACTGATACCTGCTGGTTTTTCGCCTAAATCATACCGAGCTAAACCTCGGTTATGGTAGGCTTGGGCATAGTTAGAGTCAATATTAATCGCTTTATTATAATCAGCGATCGCACCTTCTAAGTCTCCCAAGTTTTTATAAACATTGCCGCGATTGTAGTAAGCAAAAGTATAATTCGGGATAATTTTCAAAGCTTGATTGTAATCAGTCAAGGCTCCTTGCAAATCATTTAAATCATACTTAGCATTGCCGCGGTTATTGTAAGCATAAGCATAATTAGGATTAATTTTAATCGCCTGGGTATAGTCTGCGATCGCACCTTGCTTATTGCCTAAATCAAAGTAAACATTACCGCGATTATAATAAGCTTCGGAATTATTATTATCGCTCTTGATGGCTTGGCTATAATCTGCAAGTGCCTTTTGCTTTTCACCTACATAATAAAAAGCGTTACCTCTGCCGTTGTAAGCAGCCGAATAGTTAGCATTCAGTTTAATTGCTTGGTTATAATCTGCGATCGCTGCTGGTAAATCTTTCAAATCCGAGCGAGCATTACCACGATTATAATAAGCTTCGGCATTATTAGGACTAGCTTTTAAAGCTAAAGTATAATCAGCAATTGCCCCTTGCTTATCACCTAAATAATAACGAGAATTGCCCCTACCATTGTAAGCCGAAGAATGATTAGGATTGATTTTAATAGCTTGGGAATAATCTGCGATCGCTCCTTGATAATCACCTAAATCATAACGAGTATTACCACGGTTATTGTAGGCAAAAACATAGTTAGGGTTAATTTTAATCGCTTGATTGTAATCAGTTATCGCCCCTTGCTTATCACCTAAACTAGCGCGAGTATTTGCACGATTATAATAAGCTTCCGCATTCCCTGGGTCAACTTTGATAGCTTGATTATAATCAGCCAATGCCCTTTGCTTATCACCTAAAGCGTAGTGAGCATTACCGCGATTATTATAAGCAGAAGAATAATTAGGATTCAGTTTCAAAGCTTGGTTATAATCAGCCAGCGCCCCCCGCTTATCATCAAAATCATAAAGAATATTGCCGCGATTATAGTAGGCAAAAGCATAGTCAGGATTAATTTTTAAAGCTTGGTTGTAATCTTTGAGTGCGCCTTGTTTATCACCCAAATAATAACGCGCATTTCCCCTATCATTGTAAGCATAAGAATACTTAGGATTCAGCCGAATTGCTTGATTGTAAGCTTCTATAGCTCCTTGATAATCACCTTTTTTATACTTATCTCCGCCCTGAATATAAAAGTCATCTGCCTTGGGTTTTTGGGAAGTTGGTTGTGTCAACGCGCCGACTCTTGTACCTACGTCAGCTTTTGGTAAAGTCCGCAAAAAAGTATTAATCGGAATACCTAAATTAAAGCCAGTTTTGATAATTACATCAGGATTTTTATCAGAAATTTGATAGTTTTCGGCGGTGTCACCTCTACCGTGAATTCCGACTAATTCACCTTTGTCATTCAGCACCGGGCCGCCACTCATTCCCGGCAGTGTATCGTTATTGTAAACTAAAGCATAACCATCACGCAGGGCTTTGGACGCATTAGCCGTGATTCGCCCTTCCACAAAATTGTAAATTGAGATAGAAATAGCCGCACTTGGTTGAGGAAACCCCGCCACATAAGATGTTGCACCTTCGGTAATTTCATCAGAGTTACCTAACTTCGCTACAGGATAAGTTTTGCTGCTGGTAAACTGCCCAATAGCTAAATCTACTCCTGGTAACTTTTTCACTGTGTCGTACTTTAACTCATAACGGCGATCATCAGGAGTGACAATTGCATATTTATCTGGGTTGTCGATAACATGTTTGGCAGTTAATACAGTGTAGGTATCACCTTCACGGCGAATAATTACCCCAGAACCCGAAGCATTTTTATTTTCAATCAATACCGTCATGGCTTTAGCAATTTTGCTGACTTCCGTTGAGGAAAGCGCCATCGCCATTTGTGGTTGTACAAAGGTAATTGAGACTCCAATGAGTGCAGGTGTTAATAAATAGTTAATTTTCATAAATTATTTTGCTATGGTTGCGGTTAGCAATTGCTTAAAAGTATATTGATAAATTTTTTATACCACCCGGATGATGTGGAAATGGGTGATTGTTGATTTCTTCTAATAGAGTTTAATGTTTTTTAATTAGCGATCGCCTTTTATACCAATTCACAATTCGCAATGACGCTCGCGGACTCGCTAACGCTGCGCTAACGCAATTCGCAATTGATAAATCCTGACTTGACAAGGGTTTCTGGGTTTGGATCTGTATCAGAATTTTAGTGAATTGGTATTAGACGTGGAACTTCGACTGGAGAACATGAAAGTTGAGCCTCTGAGGTCGAAGCTTGAGGTTCTGAAGTCAAACGTTGAACCTCTGAGGTCGAAGCTTGAGGTTCTGAAGTCCAACATTGAACCTTGGAGGTCGAAGCTTGAGGTTCGGAAGTCGAAGGTTGAACCTTGGAGGTCGAAGCTTGAGGTTCGGAAGTCGAAGGTTGAACCTCTGAGGTCGAAGTTTGAGGTTCTGAAGTTGAAATGAAAAAGCGATCGCTCCACCTTTCAAGATATTTTCAGGATAATCGAGCGATCGCACCTCACCAAAGACAATTACAACACTTCTAGCGTTCTTCTCTGCGCCTTTGCGCCTCTGCGTGAGATAAAAATAGAGGACACAGAGAACGCATAGAAAGATGTAAGAGATAGCTAAAGCTGTAAAATTGCTTAACACGGGCTAATTTGCACTCTCTTTCGCTAGGATAAGTTAAAGATTTAAAAATTATCTCTACTCATAGCAAAAATGAATATTGACCCTGTAGTTAATGCACTAAAAAGTATTGCTAAACCAGCGGCTTCTCTAGTTATTAATCAAGCTCAACGTAATGAAAGTGTAGTTAGATTTTTAAAACAATTCAATTTTGACCCAGTACAACCACCCAAAGATGTTGATGGGGTTTATGTTTATTCTTTCATTGAGTATGGTGTAGATAAGCCAGAAGCAATTTTAAACCTTTTTAGAGAAAGAGAAATTAAAAAATCTTTTTGGAGTGCTTATACTTCTAATAATCCCTTGGGTTTCTACAAGGAAGTAGAAAAATTTTTGCAGGGTAATGATTTAAAATTTGATATTCAATTATTGAGAATTGACCTGCGCGCAGAGTTAGAAGAGTTTGGCGAAACATTTATTAAAATTGCCAAAAAAAGTGGCTCTACTGATTTTCAACCTTTTCCAGAATGGGATTTAGACGAGTACCCAGCAGAATTTAAGCCATTAATTAAAGAAAAAATTCGCTCGTTTTGTGGTCGTCGGTTTGTTTTTGACATATTTAAGCAATTTTGTGACAAAAATCGTAGTGGTTATTTTACTGTGGTGGGTGATGCGGGGATGGGAAAAAGTACCATTGCTGCTAAATACGTCTGGGATAATAAATCACCATGCTATTTTAATATTCGTTCTGATGGTCGCAATCAAGCCGAGCTATTTCTTGAAAGTATTCGCAAACAATTAATTAAGCATTATCAGTTGCAAAATGCTGATAATGCTAATTTAGCTGATTTACTAGGACAGGTTAGTAAAAAACTTGATGATAGTGAACGTTTGATAATTGTAATCGATGCACTAGATGAAGTGAAACAAGACGAGGGCGGGAATCTTTTAGATTTACCTACCGTACTTCCTGAACGTGTCTATTTTCTGCTAACTAGAAGACCATATACTATCGATAAAAAACGCTTGTCTGCACCAGATGTCCCAACCGAGGAGTTAGATTTAAGAGCAAGTCAGTATGCTGGTTTAAGCCGTGAGGATATTAAAGAGTATATTCGCTTCTTTTTAAATATCGATCCAGATTATAAAAATGCCATTAGACAATGGATTCAAGAACGCAATATTTCTGAGCATGATTTTGTTGAGCAGGTAGCAACTAAAAGTGAAAATAACTTTATGTACCTGCGTTATGTTTTGCCAGGAATTGCCAAGGGTGAATATGAAAACCTGAGTTTAAAGCAATTACCCGATGGTCTACAGCAATATTATCAAGTCCATTGGGAGCGCATGGGAATGGATGGAAAAACCCAGGAATTAAACGTATTTATTTTGTTTATTTTAGTGGAGATTGGCACACCAATTCCCTGTGAAATGATTGCAGCGATAACAGAACAAGATGAATATGATGTGCAAGTAGTTTTAGATGAATGGGTCGAGTATTTGAAGCTACAAAACATACAAGAAGAAAACTGTTATAGCATCTATCATGCTAGTTTTTTAGATTTCCTCAAGGGGAAACGGCTTTTGGATTCCAAACGAAAATTATTTCAAGAGGTTAATCAACGTATTGCAGACTATTTCGTAAGGAAGATGTCATAAAATGAGAGAATTTTCTAATAAACTATCGGTACAAAGTCCAGCTTTTCAACGTGCTTACTTAGGTAGTTTAGCACCAAATTTAGTAAAGTCGGGTAATTTCGATAAGTACTACCAAACCTTGACAAATTTTGACTTTCTTACGGCAAAGTTAAACCACCCTGAATTTGGTGTTCAACCGCTAATTGACGATTATAAACTTATAGATAATCCAGAACTTTTTGATACCACTAAATATGATTCAGAACAAATTAAAATATTAAAATTAATTGAACAAACATTGGAACTTTCAGCACACATTCTGAATAAAAATCATCTTGAGTTATTACCTCAACTATGGGGTCGTTTACTATCTTTTGAGCTATCAGGTATTAAAGCTTTTCTAACGAAAATAAAACAAACACAATCTCAACCTTGGTTATGTCCTCTGATACCTAGCTTAGATCCCCCTGGTCGAACCCTACTAAGGACTTTTACAGGCCATCGTAGTTCAGTAGATACTATTGCCGTTACTCCTAACAGTGAATACTTAATTTCTGGCTCAAATGATAAGACTCTAAGAATATGGAATTTAGAATTAGGAAAAGAAGTTTTTTCTATTGTAGGTCATACTGATAGGGTAAATACAATAGCAGTTACGCCTAATGGAAAAATAGTGATCTCTGGAGCTAGTGATAAAACAATAAAAGTTTGGAACATAGAGACAAAAACAGAAGTTTTTATTTTTAAAGGTCACACAGAGCCAATAACATCTGTTGCTGTCACACCTAGTGCTACAAGAGTAATTTCTGCTTCGGAAGACAAGACAATCAAAATTTGGAGCTTAACAACCGGAAAAGAACTATATACTTTAACAGGCCACACTAAAAAAATAAATCATGTAACATTTACAACTTATGGCAATTGTGTAATTTCTGCTTCTGATGACCAAACTATTAAAGTTTGGGATTTGAAAACAGGAAAAGTGCTTTACAATTTAATGGGTCATACTGATTCTGTACAAACTATTGCTGTAACGCCTGATGGCAAAAGAATAATTTCCGGTTCATGGGATAATACTATCAAAGTTTGGGAACTAGAGAAAGGAGAAGAAATTTACACATTAATAGGTCACACTGATTCTGTACAAGCTGTTGTTGTCACACCTGATGGTAAACGAATAATTTCTGGCTCATGGGATAATACTATTAAAGTTTGGAGTTTAGAAAAACGTAAAAACCTTATTACTATCCAAGCTCATACTAGCCCCTTAACATCTTTAGTAGTCACACCCGATGGGAAACAGATAATTTCTGGTTCATGGGACAATACGCTTAAACTATGGAATATAAATAAGACAAAAAAATTAGACATTTCCACAAGACACAAAAAGTCTGTGGGAGCAGTAGCTGTAACACCAGATGGTAAAAAGGTTATTTCTGGCTCTGGTAAACCTTTACTAGGTTCATCCGATAAAACACTTAAAGTCTGGGATATAGAAACAGGAAATAAACTATTTACATTAGCTGGTGCTAATCACTATATAAAGTCCTTAATTGTAACTCCAAATTCCAAATGGGTAGTTTCTGGTTTATATGAAGTAACTATCAATATTTGGAACTTACTAACTGGAAAGAAACATATTAGAATTTTAGGGCATACTGCCAGAATAAATAGCCTAACAGCCACACCTGATAGCAAAATACTTATTTCAGGTTCAAATGATAAAACAATTAGGAGTTGGAATTTAGAAACAGGGACTGAAGTTTTTACGTTAGCAGGACATACAGCAGAAGTGACATTTGTTGCTGTTGCTGCTAACTGTGAAAGATTAATTTCTGCATCAAAAGACAAAAAAATTATTATTTGGAATTTAAAAACAGGGACAGCAATTAATACTCTCACAGGTCATAATGAACAGATAAACTCTTTAGCATTGATGTCATATGATAGATTGATAGTTTCTGCTTCAGATGATAAAACTCTCAAAGTTTGGGATATGGAAACGGGAGCAGAGATTTACACATTAACTGGTCATACTGGTTCTGTCAAATCTGTAGTTGTTACACCTAACGGCAAACAGTTAATTTCAAATTCTACAGACAATACTATCAAAGTATGGAACTTAAAAACAGGTCAAGAAATTCTTAATATTACAGGTGATAATAACCACGTAAATATTATTGCAGTTACCAAAGATAGCAAGTATTTAATTTCTCATATTTCCAATAGCAAAACTCTTCAGGTTTGGAATTTAGAAAATAGAAATGTAATAGCGAGTTTTACT
This sequence comes from Nostoc sp. TH1S01, assembly GCA_018993265.1. Taxonomy (GTDB): domain Bacteria; phylum Cyanobacteriota; class Cyanobacteriia; order Cyanobacteriales; family Nostocaceae; genus Nostoc_B. The sequence continues at coordinate 32,706 of JAGKSW010000127.1, read as the reverse complement.
GGAGAAAGTAATATAAATTGTTGTGCATTTGCATCTAACAGTTTGACTATTGTTGCAGGTGAACAATCAGGAAGGCTGCATTTTCTGCGTCTTGAGGAGGGAAATATTATTAGTTCTTAATTTGTAATTGAGAAACTGAAAGAGATATCAACAAATTAATCAGAGGATTTACACAAGCAGCGTGTTTTGTCACTATAGGCGGCATCTTTATAATCTCTCCCCGTATCAGTTCCACTCGGTCATCTTCTGTAATAATCTGCGATTCAACTATTTTGTGATATTGCTCAACTGTAAACTTCCGTCTTAATAACTGTACAGTCATTATTAACTTCTATGTATTAAGTTTTATCTCTAATGAATTGATACTAATAACTTTTACCAATTGCTTTAACATCTTCAAGAAAACACATTAGTCAAATACGATGCAGGATGAATCAATACAAGACCCATTTTTAGAACAATTATGTCAAGGATATACTGAAGATGAAATTTCGGAAATTAAGCAATATTTAACTGACTGGGATGCTTCTACATATATTAGTGTCGCGCAAAGTATTATAGACCACGCATCTAGAAAAGACTTCGACCCATTAAAATATCTCAGAAAAGCTAATAAGTTTAACATCAAACGAGCAGTAAGAGTTCCCAAAACTGGTTATCGCCCTGACGGTTCAGCAGTCTACCGCAAAAATAATGAATATTTAATTGTCCGCCCCGATAAATTTGGCAGAGAAAAAATAGTTACTTATGGAGTAAACGATGACTGAAGCAACTTTAAACACTCAAAACCCAGAAATTAAAAGAAATTATATTGTTCAATTATTAGAACAATTAAACCAAGACTATCGCAACACGAGACAAGAACGAAAAGAAATCGCTACTATATATTCCACTTCCGAAGAAGATTTTACAATTTTAGAAGAAATAGAACTTTTAACAGTGGATATTAGAGGTTACGCGAGCCAAATCCAGGTAAGAGGTTGGATTGACAATAAACAACAGGCTATAGAATATTTACAAAATATGCGTGTCTTTGATATTCCCACTATTGCTCAGTTTTATTTCGCTAACCCTCAAGCATACCTACAAATAAAATCTTATCTACGGATGTTAGATTATTTGCGTCTGCTAATTATTGAATATTTACAAATAAATCAAACTTCACAGTCAGAATTTGCCTAAATTATATGAATTCACCACCCACACCACACACCACTAATCATCCCAGAGGACACCCTACGGAGTTTGAGCAAATCATTAACGCAAATAGCCACAATTTTATCGGGCGCAATTTTGTCTTCACAGCAATTAATGAATTTATTCACCGCTATCAGCGCGGTTACTTTACTATCATTGGCGCACCCGGTAGCGGTAAAAGTGCAATTTTAGCTAAATATGCCCTAGATAATCCTGATGTTGTCTATTACAACGTAGAAGTTGCGGGTAAAAATCGTGCTGAGGAATTCTTAAAAAATATCTGCACGCAATTAATAGAGATGTTTGCCATATCTCTAGATAACCAACCCGAAAACACTACCCAAGGGAGTTGGTTTTTATCGTTGCTACTCCAGCAAATCAGTGATGAGTTAGCACCCAATCAAAAGTTAGTTATTGCAATTGATGGCTTAAATTTTATTGACCGCAATAGTCAATCTCCTAGTGCAAATTTGTTTTATCTCCCGCGTTATCTCCCAGATAAGGTTTATTTTCTCCTCACCCGCCGACCATTTTTGCCAGAAAAGTCAGGTTTGTTAATTGAAGCACCGTTCCAAAGTCTTGATTTAGCCGATTATGAGGCAGAAAATCAAGCGGATATTCAAGCTTATATTCAAAAGAACCTAACCCCCCTAGCCCCCCTTCCCTACGAGGGAAGGGGGGGACATGATGTGAGACTGGGGAGAAATGATTACTCCCCTCTCCTTGCAGGGGAGGGGTTGGGGGAGGGGTCAAATCTAAAATCTTGGCTAAGTAATCACCATATCAGTGAGCAGGAATTCTGCACGCGCCTCACCACTGAATCGGAAAATAATTTTATGTATCTCAGTCAAATCATAAATGCGATCTTTGATAATTTCTACTCTGAACCATTCCAATACAATCAACTCCCTCCAGGTTTAGAGACATATTATCAGCAGCATTTACAAACAATCATGCCACCAAAAGAACACTCAGAATTTAAGCTTGCGGTATTGAATGAATTAGTCAAGCAGCAACAACCAATATCAGCCGCCGCAATTGCTGAAATTCTAGATACAGATGAATTTGAAGTTGAAGAAATTCTAGAAAACTGGCTAGAGTTCCTGCAACAAGAAAAAAACTCAGACGAAACCTATTACAGTCTTTATCATTCCCACTTCCACGACTGGTTAAGTAGACAACAGATTGCTCCATCGTCGGTGTAATAAAAGATAAAATTTATAAAACTGGCAAAATTCAAATATGAATACAAATATTGTGGCTAAAGTAACAATATCAGATGTAGCTGTAACGACATATCATAAGTAGTTATAAAGTTACGCTTGATTTCAATATAAGGCAGATTGGATATGTCCTATAAAGTCAGCATTGTGATTGAAAAAGATGAATATGGATATTATGCTTATTGTCCTGAACTTCCTGGTTGTCAATCTCAAGGTGATTCACTAGAAGAAGTACAAGAAAACATCAAAGAAGCAGTAGAACTATACATAGAAACATTGTCAAATGCAGAAAAACAAGCACTGCAAAACAAAGAAATATTAACCATAACTTTAGAGGTTAAAGTTGCCTAAACAGCCTCGGCTTACTGCAACAGAAGCTGAAAAACTTTTACTAGAAGCAGGCTTTGTTCAAATTAGAACTAAAGGAAGTCATAGAATTTATTTGCGAGAAGAAGTAAGGGTTGTAATTCCCTTTCATGCAGGAAAAGTCTTGCATCCTAAGATAGTTAAACAAGTTCTACAAGCTATTGGTACTTCTGACGATGAAACTATTGAGAATGGAGATTAAATATCCAAATGAAATAATCTCACGCCCAAACACCAAAACACAAAGAAATACTTTGCGCCTTTGCGCCTTTGCGTGAGATTTTTACAAAAAAGTACTTACCGCAACCATCTAGCCGCATCTTTGGCATGGTAAGTTAAAATCAAGTCTGCACCAGCACGCTTAAAGCCAGTTAAAGTTTCCATAACTACACGTTGTTCATCAATCCAGCCATTCAAAGCCGCAGCCTTAATCATGGAATACTCACCAGAAACGTTGTAAGCTGCAACAGGTAAGTTACTCGCTTCCTTCACCCGCCAGATAATATCCATGTAAGCTAGAGCAGGCTTAACCATGAGCATATCAGCACCTTCGGCAATATCTAATTCAATTTCTTTAATGGCTTCTCGACTGTTCCCAGGATCCATTTGGTAAGTTCTTCTGTCGCCGAATTGGGGTGTTGACTCGGCAGCATCCCGGAAAGGCCCATAGTAAGCTGAAGCATACTTAGCAGCATAAGACAAAATGGGTGTATCTTGGAATCCGGCTTCATCTAATCCAGCACGAATTGCGTGGACAAAGCCATCCATCATCCCCGAAGGCGCGATGATATCTGCACCAGCTTTGGCTTGGGAAACTGCTGTTTTCTTGAGCAATTCCAGGGTGGGGTCGTTGAGTACTCGTCCGGTTAAATCACCAACTTGCAAGTAACCGCAGTGACCATGACTGGTGTATTCACACAAGCAAGTGTCAGCAATTACAATCAAGTCAGGGACTGCTGACTTTACCGCAGTTGCAGCTTTTTGGACAATCCCGCAATCGTGCCAAGCACCAGTAGCATCAGCGTCTTTATCTTCAGGAATACCGAATAAAATAATGGCGGGAATGCCTAAGTCGTAAACTTCTTTGGCTTCTTCAACAATTTTGTCTACCGACAATTGGTAGACTCCCGGCATGGATTTAACTTCGTTAGCAATTCCTGCACCGGGTACGGCAAACAATGGGTAAATTAAATCGTTGGTTGTCAGGATGGTTTCACGTACCATCCGGCGCAGTTGAGGGTGGCTACGCAAACGACGGGGACGTTGTATGGGAAACATAGGTGTTTGTCAAGGAAACGATGTAATGGACACAAGTCAAAGCGGCACAAAAGTAGAGAAAAACTCTACCACTGTCATACAGACTACAAACAGTGCTTAACTGTCCTTTGCCCTACTCTTGATGAAGCTGTGGGGCAATTTTGTATTCTACAACCTGCTTGCTACTTAATCTAGCTAACAGTTTGGGCAGAAAGATATTAATTTTTAATTCTGATCTAAAGCCATTAAACCGCAGAAAGTTTTGCAAATTTTTTTGTTAAAAATGTTCAATTTTTTATTAGCAATGACCATGATTGTGCTATACAACACGGAAAATGAAGGGATAGCGGAAGGGTTGATCTGGCTTGGTAAGCACGCTGGCGATCGCCCAAATTGTTAATCCCCAATGCAGCGCATATCCGAGGAATACTAGAGGGAATAACAAACCGAAAGTTAACCAAATCAATGCTGTAATAATAATTCCATAAATCCAAACATTCAGGTGAAAATTAATAGATTCTTTGGCATTTTCTAGGACTACCGGATCATTAGCAATAAATAGCATAGCGATCGGTATACCCACAGACATAAAAAGCGTACTGAAAAAAATCGCTCCGTGACACAAGGCAGATAAAAGCTTTCGCTTGTCTGGGTCGTACATGCTTTTCTCCTTTGAGGGACTAGGGGCTAGAGGCTAGGGGCTAGGGGATTGAAGGTAAAGATAAAAACTAATGACCAATGACCAATGACTCAGCACTCTTTGACCCTATCACGAGCCTCGTTGTTTTAAGATTAAAAGACTTACTAAAGTAGAGAAAAATTAAGTTAAGTAAAGTAACAAGGTAAGCAATACATTTAGGTCAATTATGTCAACTGAAATTCAGACAGAACTTTATCAAGCCGTAGAACAGCGACGCAATTTTGCCATTATTTCTCACCCTGACGCGGGTAAAACGACACTTACAGAAAAGCTACTGTTGTACGGAGGTGCAATTCACGAAGCTGGTGCGGTGAAAGCGCGACGGGCGCAGCGCAAAGCCACTTCAGACTGGATGGCGATGGAACAACAGCGGGGTATTTCGATTACCTCGACAGTTTTACAGTTTGAGTATCAAAACTGTCAGATTAATTTACTAGACACCCCCGGACACCAAGATTTCAGTGAGGATACTTACCGGACTCTAGCTGCTGCTGATAATGCGGTGATGTTAATTGATGTGGCAAAAGGTTTGGAACCGCAAACCCGGAAGTTATTTGAAGTATGTAAATTGCGGGGTTTGCCCATTTTCACCTTTGTGAATAAACTCGACCGTCCGGGTAGAGAACCTCTAGAACTGTTAGATGAAATTGAACAGGAACTAGGGTTGCAGACTTATGCTGTAAATTGGCCGATTGGTATGGGCGATCGCTTTAAGGGTGTATTTGATCGTCAGCACCAACAAATTCACTTGTTTGAACGCAGCGCCCACGGTAGCAAAGAAGCCCGTGATACTGTCGTTGACTTGGGTGATGCCAAAATTGAACAACTGCTAGAAGAGGACTTGTACTACCAACTGAAAAATGATTTGGAACTGTTAGAGGGAGTCGGCCCGGAACTAGATTTGGAATTAGTGCATCAAGGCAAAATGACCCCAGTGTTCTTTGGTAGCGCCATGACCAACTTTGGCGTAGAGTTATTCCTCAAGTCTTTTCTTGACTGTGCTTTAAAACCAGGTGTTCACAATAGCAGCGTCGGGGAAGTTCCGCCTACATATCCGGAATTTTCCGGTTTTGTGTTCAAATTGCAAGCCAACATGGATCCAAAACACCGCGATCGCATCGCATTTGTCCGGGTCTGCACTGGCAGATTTGAAAAAGATATGACAGTCAATCACGCCCGCACAGGCAAAGTCGTGCGCTTATCGCGTCCGCAAAAACTCTTTGCCCAAGAACGGGAATCGATTGATGTCGCCTATCCAGGTGATGTCATCGGTTTAAACAATCCTGGCGTGTTTGCGATCGGCGATACCATTTACACAGGGCAGAAGTTGGAATACGAGGGAATTCCATATTTTTCACCAGAATTGTTTGCCACCCTCAGAAACCCCAACCCCTCAAAGTTTAAGCAATTTCAAAAAGGGATTTCGGAATTGCGCGAAGAAGGTGCTGTGCAGATTATGTACTCAACTGATGAAGCTAAACGCGAACCAATTTTGGCGGCGGTGGGTCAATTGCAATTTGAAGTGGTGCAGTTTCGCCTACAAAACGAGTATGGCGTAGAAACAATTCTCGATTTATTACCCTACAGCGTCGCCCGTTGGGTAGAAGGTGGTTGGGAAGCTTTGAACAAGGTGGGACGTTTATTTAACACCACCACAGTCAAAGACAGCATGGATCGGCCAGTGCTGCTATTCCGCAATGAATGGAATTGTCATCAGTTACTAGAAGACCATCCCAATTTAAAATTAAGCGCGATCGCCCCGGTATTTTATGGTGAATCACCAGTGGAATCTTGAAGCAGAATGCAGAAGTCAGAATCGAGAATTCAGAATAAATTCATTCTGACTCCTGACTCCTAGATTCTGACTCCTGAGTTCTATTTATCGGGTATAGTTGATGTCCGCGGCATCGCGGGGTCGCGTTGTTGTATCACCGTGGATCAATTAGCAGAGATTGGAGTGCCAGAAATTCTATGCCTTCACGCGCTGAATCATCTTTGGAGGCTGGTTTAACTGCCCTCAAGCAGGGAGATTACCAAACAGCGATCGCTCAATTAGAGCCTGTGGCTAGTAGTAAAGGTAATAGCACTACTAGCTTACAAGCTCGTGTGGGGTTAGTTATGGCTTATGCCCGCATTGGTGAAGCTCGCAAAGCGATCGCTTTGTGTCAAACTCTCAGAGACAGCCAAAATCCTCAAGTTCAAGAGTGGGCAGAACGCGCTCTAACACATTTAACAAAACGTAAAAAAACAAAAAAAGTATCTCCACAAACATCACAACAAACTACAAACTCTGGCAATTCATCGGCTGTGTCGTCCAGGCATATCCAACAGCCTTTGCTAGAAAAAACAGCACAGTCAGGGAATTATCACAATACTTTTATAGAAACACCAGTAGTATCACAAAATCGGTTTACAGAATCGGCTGAATATACACCAACTCAACGGCTAAATATTTACTGGCGACAAGCAAAACGCGCCAAGGTATGGCAACCTCTACGCAAACCCAAATTACTGCCCTTGCGATTACAAGCTTTAGGAACAATCATTGCTTTGTTTTGGGTGATGGAGTTCCTCTTGAAGTTGGCGATGGTATCAGTGAATTTGATTTTAGACAAGTTGCCATATTTGGAACCATTGCAGTTTTTCTACAGCGACCCCAAGCTGGTGGTAATTGGCATTTTGATCATCGCCAGTGTGCTGTCCCCTTGGCTACTAGATTGGTTACTAGCGCGGTTTTGTAGTCAGCAACCTTTATCAAAAGATGTCTTACACAGCCGCAGTCGAGAAACAGCCAGAGTCCTACAACGTTACTGTCAGCAAAAACGTTGGCAATTACCCCACCTGCGAATTATCCCCATCAATACACCCATCGCTTTTACCTACGGCAATTTACCCCGTAATACCCGGATTGTAGTTAGTCAAGGCTTATTAAATCAACTGGCAGATGATGAAATTGCCGTTATCTATGCTGCTCAGTTGGGACACATTGCCCACGGCGATTATTTGGTGATGTCTTTGGTATTGCTGCTGACTTTGCCGATTTATCGGTCATATCAGCAAATATCTCAGTGGGGAAATAATTTCGCCCCTGGTGTTTGGCAGTGGCCATTTAATATTTTTTCTAGCCTCGCTTATGGAATGTGGTGTTTATTTACTGGAACAGTTTTATGGTTGTCGCGCTCACGCCATTATTATAGCGATCGCCTAGCTGCCGAAATCACTGGTAATCCTAACGCTTTAATTCGGGCTTTCTTAAAAATTGCGATCGGTATTGCCCATGATATTCAACAAGTACAACACACCAATTGTCAGCTAGAAAGTTTGAATTTGCTCATGCCTATCAGCTATCAACAAAGTCTCTCTTTGGGTAGCATTGCTGGGCATATTCCCTTTGAATCTGCCTTAATGTGGGATTATCTTAATCCTTATCGTCATTGGTTAGCAATTAATAATAGCCATCCACCCATCGGTCAGCGTATTCAATGGCTGTGTCAAATAGCTCGCCACTGGCACATAGAAACTGAACTTCATCTGAGCAACGAACAGTTTATCAAAACTACACGCCAATCATTTTTACTGCAAACTGCTCCCTTTTTAGGCATTCCCTTGGGTTTTGGATTTGCGGGATTAATTTGGCTGAGTTGGCAAACTGCTTTCAGCCTCAAATTTTTGAACTTGAAATGGATTTATGAAGATTGGAATTTTGTCAGTGGTTGCTTACTGATTGGTTTTAGTATTGGCTTAGTAATTCGGATGAATAGTTTTTTTCCGAATATCAAAACTGCGAGTAGGCAAGCTGATCAAACTTTACCTAACTTGCTAGCCAATCCATCTGCTATGCCCATTGATAATACTAGTGTATGTCTAGTTGGTCAATTGTTGGGTCGTCCTGGCACAGCTAACGCTCTCGCCCAAGACTTAATCTTACAATCCAGCACAGGTTTAGTGAAATTACACCACGTGCCTTGGCTATGCTTGGGGCAGAAAGTCCAGATTCAAGATTTGATTGGCCACCAAATTACTGTCACAGGCTGGTTTCGTCGTGGCGCAACACCTTGGATAGATATTCAAAGTGTCCAAACTCAAACAGGAAGCACTATTCATAGCCCTCACCCCATTTGGTCTACCATTTTGGCTGTAGCTGCACAAGCTTGGGGTGCCTATATTTTTCTCATGGGTTAGTCATAATTTAGGGAGTGGTGAGTTGAGAAAAATCACAAATGACTAATAACCAATGACTAATGACAAAAGTTGCAACATTTCTTAACAAGTGTTACATTTATTAACAATATCTTTAGCAACCAGCACAACTGAGCATTCCCGCTGAGTGAAGGCTGTGAAATGCTTGCGCCAATGCATCTTTTTATCCTCCCAACACAGCAGCAGCTAGACCAGCCATTGGCTGGTTTTTGTTTCAAATATTCGGTCTTGAGAAAAAAATGTATTTTATGTTACTATTAATTCGCAATATAATCGGAAATGTGTGTTCTGAACTAGCTACGTAGAAGATACCGTGATAATGTAAGGAATGGTGTTGAATTCTGCGGGCAAGGACATCAAAAAAAATGTTTACTGTGGCAGACAGTAGGCTGATAAATTTACAAATTTTAGAATTAAGGTGGTATTAACTGAGCGTTGTATGCGCTTTTGTAATATACAAGCTTTATCCAAACGAAAAACTGTATTGTATAAGTTGACAGTTTGGAATAAAAAAAATTGGTTTATGGCAAATTTAATCAAAAGCATCTATTTAACAGCCAAAACCAAGTGATTGTTCTCTTGCCTTGCTTCGTTCATTAAACTCTGGAGGTATAGTTCATGTCCGTTCGCCTATATATAGGCAATTTGCCAAAAGAAGAAATAGATCGTCAAGACCTGCAAGCAGTTTTTGCGGCAGAAGGCGATGCTGTCACCACAAAACTAATTAAAGACCGGAAAACCGGTAAATGTCGTGGTTTTGGTTTCTTAACTGTCAACAATGACGAACAAGCTGATCAAATTATTGAAAAATATAATGGTCAGTTGTTCAAAGATACCCCGATTAAGCTAGAAAAAGCATTGCCCCGCACCAAGGGTGATGAAGGCGAAGAACAAGCGCCGAAAGCTGCTGCCAGCAATCCTACTCCTAGCAGCAACAAAGAAAGCAATCGTCGTGACAAAGGTTCTAAGAAATCTAAACGCAGCAGTGGTGGACGCGAAACTACCAGCACAACTGATACAGATGCAATTCGTCCAGATCCCCGTTGGGCATCTGAACTAGAAAAACTGAAGCAGATGTTAGCAGCACAAACCACAAATTAAGACTAGCAAGGAGAAATTAAAAATTAAAAATCAAATTGCTGATTTTTAATTTTTAATTGTCCGTTTGTGATGATTGACAAAGCATCGACTCGTAGCGAATTGCAGTGAGAAATTGCTAGTGTTGGTTGGAAATTGTTTGTTGTAGAGTGGAAAAAAGCTACACAGTGGCATTTTTGTATAATTCATGCACACAGAGGCATAATTATACAGATATGTCAAATTTTACCAGAGATTGCGTGGTTTACAGCGTAGGCGATCGCATTAGTTTCAGTTTGATTAAGTTTGTCCAAATCTTCCAGAGTTACGAACCGCCAGCGTGAGGGAGATACATACTGTTAAACTAGTAGAGGCGTAGCAATATCACGTCTCTACAAAGTTTATTTAAAGAAAATGGCTTGTATTGTGGCAAAAGTTAAAACTGTGTTGCGTAGATGTTGGAAGTTAGTTGGATACATGTAACAATCAAATATGGAAATATTACTGAACTGCTAACGCAGTTTAACCAGAGGCAGAAATTTTTTCTGCCTCTTTTACTATACAGAAAACTAATAACCGCTGACAATCAATTTAATGCTTATAAACATGATATATGCTTGCTACATATAAGGATAAAAGTGTTAATTTCATCCTTATTTAAGTTGGCTGCTAACTAATGACTTTATCCAATGAATTGTGGGTAGCAAATCAAGATTTAGGGCAAGCTTGCCTAGAGCATCCTTTTGTACAAGGTATTGCTGATGGGACTCTGGAACCAGTCAAGTTTGCTTACTATGTGGGACAAGATGCTTTTTTCTTAGAAGCTTTCGCCCGTGCTTACAGCATCGCCGCAGCTAAAGCACCAGATTGGAAAGGTTTTAATATATTTCACAACTTAGTGAGTGGAGTTTTAGCCGAGTTACAACTACACCAAAGCTATGCACTCAAGTGGGGAGTTAATTTAGACTCTGTAGAACCAAGCGCAGCCACCCGCCGTTATACAGATTTTTTGTTAGCTACAGCTTGGGGTAGCGATATTGGGATGACGGCGGCGGCGATGTCACCTTGTATGCGTTTGTATGCTTTTTTGGGCGAACAGTTAGCTTGTGATGGTATTCCGAATCATCAATATGCTGATTGGATTCGTACTTACAGTAGTACAGATTTTCAACCACTAGCGCAACAATTAGAAAGCTTGGTTGATAACTACGCCACTAATAATGCTTTAATTCATTCAACTTACCGTTACGCTATGCTTTGCGAACGTGATTTTTTTCAAGCTGCGTGGACACTGTAGTAGCGATGTTATGCCCATTAAATCGATATTTTAGTTATCTCAAAATATAGCTGTATAATTTACTTACTAAAAAGTCACCATGAAAGCAGATGCACAAAGCGATCACAGGCTAACTTGTGAAGTAGAAACTACTCTAAAAGTAATTGGTGGACGCTGGAAAGTTTTAATTATTCGGGAATTAATAACTGGTGTCAAACGTTTTGGTGAATTGCAACGAGCTTTACCTGGAATCACGCAAAAGATGTTGACTCAGCAACTTCGAGAAATGGAAGAAGATGGCATAGTACATCGACAAATTTATGCCGAAATCCCTCCAAAAGTAGAATATTCCTTAACACCCTTGGGGGAAAGTCTTAAACCGATTCTTTATGCGATGCACGATTGGGCTGTTGAACATTTACAGCAGAATTCAGGAGTCAGAATTCAGAATTCAGAATAAGATAAATTGTGTACTTTATGTTTTTTAACGCAAAGGTGTGCGGAGGTTAGCGCAAAGGTGCGCGGAGATTTTATCAAGATAATTTAGTACATCTTGAGGGAGAATTGGTATAAGTTTCGCTGCAAAATCATATTCTTATTCACTAACCAAAGTTAATTATTTGTTATTTTGTAAATATTCAATTGCTGCGGCTAATTTTGAGGGGTAGCCTTCAGCAAATCTTTCAAACCATAATCCTTCTGGTGAAAAAGGATCTAATTTATCTAACCATTCTTTGGCTTGTTTTTGCAAAACTTCTAATTGCTGGGCTTTGATTTGTTCTTGTCGAAGGCGTTCTTGTTCTAGTTCTTGCTGTCTTTGCAATTCCTCGGCTGCTGCTTGCGCTTCGACATCGGCTTTTACCTCTGCCAAAATGTTATCGATAATAGATTGTGATTTAGGTGGTGTAGAAATGAATGGTGGAACTACATCTGGTTTTGGCTGTTGTGGTGCAGGTGCGGGTTTTGCTGGATCATATTCCGCTTTGAGTTGAGCTAATAGTTTATCAATAGAGTCCATTTTTGTTAGTGTTATGTGTGAGCGAACGCTAGAATGAATAATTAACCGCAGATGCAAGCGGATGCACGCGGATAAAATAATAATGCCTAATTGTTAGCCTAATCGTTAATAGCGTTGAGCAAAACTTCTGATAAACTTAAATCTTCCATATCTTCCATTGTAATGGTGTCACAGATATCGAATTTTGCCCCAGCACTTTGCAGTTCATCATCTAATACTTTGAGAAACCGAGTTGCTTGGGGATCTGTACCAACTTGAATAAAGGAAATTGCTAGTTCCTCATCTCTATCCATCCGACGAGACGCTTCGATAATGACTCGCATCACTGCTTTGCGATCGTCTGGTTCGCCATCAGTTACTACTAAAATTGTGTCTCCATTTGGCTTTGCTGTACCCGCAGCTTTACGTTGAAAATAATCATCTGTGGCGTGTTTTAAGACTGCGGCTAAATCTGTTGTTCCTGATGGATCATTTTCTTGAAAAATTTGTGTAACTTTACTAGTAGTTACATTGTCATATCGCTTAAATCTTCCGGAAAAAACATATACAGTAATCCCATCGGGGTCAAATTGTTCACACTTACTAGCTAACGCTAAAGTAGATTCTTGTGCTGCAACCCAGCGGCTTCTTCCGCCTTTTTGGTCTGGGGTTGCCATGCTGCCACTTTTATCAATAATTAGAGTATAGTCTCGGCTGTCTAGCATAATTAAGTTCTCCAATTAGTTATTAGTTATTGGTTATTAGTCATTTGTCATTTGGTAAAACTAAGAAATTTACTAATCATTGACTATTGACTATTAACAACTCAATCGGTAATTGCATTCATCAAGACATCAGCAAGGCTCATTTCTTCTAAATCGTCTAAAGTGATGGTATCGCAGATATCGAATTTTGCACCGACACCTTGCAATTGATCATCTAACGCTTTGAGAAACTTTGTGGCTTGAGGATCTGAACCAACTTGAATAATAGAAATGGCTAATTCCTCATCTCGTTCCATTTGACGAGATGCTTGGATAATTACTTCAAAGACAGCTTTGCGATCGTCGGGTTCACCATCAGTAATTACTAAAATTGTTTCACCATTAGCTTTAGTTTTACCTGCGGCTTTACGTTGAAAATAATTGTTGGTTGCGTCAAGAAGTACAGCCGCTAAGTTGGTAGTACCAGCAGGGTCATTTTCTTGAAAAATCTGTGCAACTTTGGCTGAGGTCACATCGTCATAACGCTTGAATCTGCCAGAAAATACATATACAGTAATACCGTCTGGATCAAATTGTTCGCATTTTCGTGCTAAAGCCAGAGTAGACTCTTGAGCTATGTCCCATCTACTTCTACCACCTGCTTGATCAGGTGTAGACATACTACCGCTTTTGTCTAAGATTAATGTATAGTCGCGATCGCTCATCATATTTTCCTCGCAAATTGTTCTCTTGTGCTACTAGTCTAGTCTACGAGTCTTGTAACTCGGCAAGCCTTTTAGGTATAAATTAACAGAATTACTAAGTATTATAAATAATGTTATTTTTATAACACAGTATTTTTGATTCCCAGAATTTCACGATACTCTGACTAAAATCCAGCGTTATTTGGTAGAAGTTTGCAGTTACTAAAATCATCTATCTCCAAAATAGTAAATTACATCTTCCACCCGGACTGAATGCAAAGAAATCATCTAATCTTGTGCTATTTAAATGAAATATCTATATCAAAAAGTAGATGAGAATCTTCTCATCAGTTATTCATATTTTTTTCATCCATAAGCTCAAGTATAGACATTAAGGAAGAAACAAGAAATTTCAGCTTGCTTTCTGACTACTAGTCTATCTTGTACTTAATAAAGAGTTGCACATGAATCCTAAAATTATTCTTGGTTTACTCGTCGGTGCTAGTTTCGGCTTGTTTTTACCTGTAGGAAGTCAATCGGTTCAGGCTGCTAATTTTGCATCACAATCTGATTTAAAACGTACATCTTCTATTGAATTCGGTGTAGTTGACTTAGCAGGTAGCGAATCTGCTGAACTAATCTTAGCGGATAATAGTGAGCGCGATCGCAGACGCAACCGTAACCGCAGCAGCAATAGCAACAGTAATAGTAATAGCAATAGCAATAGCAATAGCAACAGCAACAGTAATAGCAATAGTGACAGTGGAGATGATGATGATTAGCATTTGTGACTAAAAAGCTAATCATAATTAAGCTGGCTTAGAATTAAAGTTCTAAGTTTGGAAATTCTGCGCGGGGTATGGATGGATATAGTAATCCTAAATGATTTACCAAAATTCTGTTATTTTTTATGTTCATATATCAAATAGGATTGCTATACACTGCCCTTTTTTATTAATAAATACATTAATAAATTAAAAGCGGTTTTTGACAATATTAATTAATATGATATGAAAACTTTACAAGAGCTACTATCAGACTTTCCATTAGATAAATTTTTTACAGAGTTCTGGACAAAAAAAGCAATTCATATTTCAACTGATAATTCTCAAAGATGGCAATTTTTTTTTTCGTGGAAAGATTTGAATGAATTACTGAATTATCACAAACTCAAGGAACCAGATTTACGCTTCTCGATGAATGGTAAATCTCTCCCAGAGACACGTAATCGGCAAGAGTGGAGCGATCGCCTGCGTCAAGGTGCTACACTAATTATCAACGGTGTACATCATCGAATTCCGGCTGTAGCAAAACTTGCAGCAAATCTGCGCCATGAAATTGGCTATGAAACCCACATTAATTTATATTGTTCACCAGCTAAACAGCAAGGTTTTGATTGTCACTACGACACTCATGATGTATTGATTCTGCAAATTGATGGTGAAAAACAATGGTTTGTTTATGAGCCAACGGTGTTATACCCCACCGCAGATATGCCATCATCAAAACAACAGCAACCACAAGCACCGCCTTATCTAGAATGTGTGTTACAAGCAGGAGATTTACTGTATATTCCTAGAGGACATTGGCACTATGCTGTGGCTTGTGAACAGCCATCTCTTCATCTTACTGTTGGGATTGAATGTCAAACAGGGCTTGATTGGCTTGATTGGCTGATCAAAGACTTATGCGAAAATACCTGTTGGCGGCAAAGTTTACCCGCGATCGCTAACAGCAATACAAATGTGATAGAACAACAGTTAAGTGCATTACGTCAGCATTTAATTGAGACTTTACAGCAACCTGATATTTTCCAAAAATATATAGAATCACTAAATCATCAACATCAATCGCAGTTATTAGTTGGTTTACCCGCTCAAATGGGAATGAATGTTTTTCCGAATTTATTTACAACTCAGTTTATATGGTCGCCACTGCACCGGATTCGGATTAAACAAATTGATGATGCACAATATCAAGTGCGAGTTGGTTCTAAACAAATTGACCTCAAAGGCATACCAGAAAAATTAGTAGAAAATTTATTTAATTGTGATGAATTTAGCTTATTTGATATTGCTGATTGGTCACCAGATTCAGATTTAGAAGGTGATATTATTCCCTTAGTTACACGTCTTGTAACTGAAGGAATTTTGTTAGTGAAGTAAAACCCAAAACCATGTAGAGACGTTACATGTAACGTCTCTACATTTACCACCTGCATCCGCTTGGTGAGCGTAGCCGAATCACTGCCTTCTGCTGTATTAGCAAATTTCTTCTAAATCAAGCCATTCATCATAAGATGAGTCATAACCAGCATAATGCACAAAGTATTGCTGACCACGAATTTCTTCAATTGTGGCGGTATACCATTCTTCGTTTTCATCATCCCAGCATTTGATTTTTTGACCAACGGCAAATCCATTATCATCGGATGATTCAATATCACGAGTCCGAATATTTTCTTCACCAACCCACTCATCAGAAGATGAACCATAGCCGATGTAATTGATATAGAATTGGTCGTCTTTAATTTTCTGAATTGTGGCTTTGTACCATTCTTCGTCTTCTTCGTCCCAGACTTCTACTGTGCTATTGACTGCATACTGGCTGGTATCTGATTTAGACTTACTAGCCGATGCAGTATCTTGTTTTTGTGGTTTTTTCGCTTCTTCCGCAATTTCGGCTTTGACGAGAGTGTGAGCTTGTAAAATTATACTGCGGGCGACAGTTTGAATACCTGTATGCTCAAAATAATTTGTAGTTTGATCTAAGACTGCGGCGACAAAGTCTAAATTATCGTCAGCAATCTGAATAAAACTACTCAAACCACTAGCAATTGACTGTGGTGTGATTCCTGTTTTAGCTACAAGTCCATTCATCCAACCTTGGACTGAGTTAAACGCTTGGGAAAGAAAACCAACTTTATCCGCAGGGCTATTCCCAGGTAAAGAACTATTAACAGCTTGGAAGACAGGATTTTGGGCGATCGCATCATTAGTATTAGCACCGCTAATAATTTCCTGAATTTTAATCAGAAAGTCGGGGCCTAAAGGTAAAATGCCATCTATACAAACTAAAGCTGCCATCCGCATCAGGGAAGCATTTTGATAGTTATTCGCTAAAGTATTGGCAAATTCTTGGGGGTTCGGTTGGGGAATTCCATTGATTTTGCAGAAGGCGATGATTTCGACAGCGATTTTGAGAACTAAATCAATTGTTTGGGTGACATCGGCTTTGGGTGTAATGTTACCTAAAAACGAGAGAAAACTAATTTTTTCGCCCACTTTGTTAGCTAAAGCCGCAGTTCCCATTGCTGCATCGGCTTTGTCGATGATTTGATACAGTTTGATAGCTGCTTGATAACCGTGTTGTGGATCTAAATATATACTATTGGCGCGATCGCGGATTCTTTGAATCACATTAGCATCAGTTTCGCCAGTAATCGCGCGGACTGTATCATCAAATCCCACCAAATTATCCCACTGTCCCGGCGCTACATAATCAAGGGCTTTGAGAACTTTGACAGTAATATTGTCACTGGGTAACTCATCAACTAACTGAACAATGGATTTATCCATGAGAAGTCCTTGTGAAACAAAACCTTAATTGCTAGAGTTCCCTAACTAGACACAAAAGTAACTTTGTTTTCACTGACAATCTCTCGATATCTCTCTATATCTATGAATTTCAACCATCGAAAAAGCACTGTAAAATATTTGCATGAGCTTCCAAGTCCACCAGCGACATTTTAACCATCATGGTTCTAGCCGCACCTCAGCGCCAAAACCCTGTTGTCACTTGGGAAAAACTCCCAGATGATTTTATTCTGCCCGATGATCCAGTGGAAAATATTCAACAGCCTTTTTTAGCAGCAGCTTTAACAGAAGCGTTAGCTACAGCCAATCGTATTCAACCAGAGATGCTAGTTGCATCTAACTTTGGCATCGTCGCTAATATTAACCAAAAAACCGTTGTTAAAGCACCTGATTGGTTGTACATACCCCGTGTTTCACCAGTGGGTACAGGTGTAATTCGGCGTAGTTACACACCCAACATCGAAGGTGAAAATGTGGCTGTAGTAATGGAATTTTTATCAGACACCGATAACGGCGAATATTCGATTCGTCCCACCTTTCCCTATGGGAAACTCTACTTTTACGAACAAATATTGCAAGTTCCCGTCTATGCAATTTTTAATCCTTACGAAGTCAGCTTAGAAGTCCTGCGTCTGGAAAATGGGCGATATGTTTTGCAACAACCAACAGAATCAGGTCAATTTTGGATTCCTGAATTGGAATTATTTTTAGGAATTTGGCGAGGAACTCGCTTAGGGATGAATATTTATTGGTTGCGATGGTGGGATGAAGCAGGTAACTTGTTGCTGTGGAGTTCCGAACAAGCCGAACAAGAACGTCAACGCGCGGAACAAGAACATCAACGCGCGGAACAAGAACGTCAACGCGCAGAACAAGAACGTCAACGCGCCGATGATGCGATCGCACAATTGGAAATTGAACGTCAGCGTCAAGCCGTATTATTAGCAAAGCTACGAGAATTGGGCATAGATGCAGAGTAAAACAATTTTGGATTTATACTGTTCCTACAAAAAAACTCCCTCAGATGAACTGAAGGAGGTGTGAGAAGGAGTCTTTAGTGATGAAACATTTATGCAGGGTTAGTTAAAGCTTGTCCTTGCAAGAGTTGAATAATTGCTGCTTTTTCTAAAATCCCTACGAGTACGCCATTTTCTCTAATTACAGCTAAAGCTGAGAGTTTTTGTTGTTCTAGTAGCTGTATGACTTCTAAGAGGGGTTGGTCTGATTTTACTGTGGTGGATGCAGCTACTGGGCGCATGATTTCTTTAACTTGAGTTTCTGTCCACAGAGTTGTAGGGATATTTCGCAAGTCATCGAGTGTAACCGCACCAACTAATTGTCCTGCATCATCTGTAACTAAGAAGCGTTTCCAGTCTTGTTTGTGCAGAATTTGTTCATCACCAAATTCTCTCAGAGTGAGGTTTGCAGAGATGATTGGGCTATCAGTTGTAACGATATCTGCGGCTGTTAAACCATCAAGTTTTGCTTGGACTCTAGCAAATTGGGCTGCATTTCCAGCATTTTGTAATAGGAAGAAGCCGATTAGTAAATTCCAGAAATTAGCGGCACTGCCAAAAAATACTAGTGGAAGTATACCAGAAGCGATCGCCACCCAACCAAACACTTGTCCAACTCGGCTGGCAAAGGTCACACCTTTATAGGGATTGCCTGTAATTTTCCAAACAAGGGCTTTGAGGACATTACCACCATCTAAAGGCAAGCCAGGAATTAAGTTAAACAGTGCTAAGGCTAAGTTAACCGTAGCTAGTACACCCAAAATTGCCGCCAGTGGCCCCGATACAGACGTTGTTAAACCAATTACTGTGACGATGCCACATAATAATAAACTAACTAACGGGCCAGCGATCGCAATCCAAAAAGCTCCTGCGGGAGTTTTCGATTCTTTTTCTAAATTCGCCAAACCACCAAAGATAAACAATGTGATGGATTTAACATCAATTCCTTGGCGCAAAGCGACAAAACTATGTCCTAATTCATGGGCGACGACAGAAGCAAACAATAACAGCGCCGTCATCAATCCTAGTAGCAAAGCTAACCCCCCAGACAATTGGGGAAATTGCGCTAACAGCCCACTACTATAGCTCCAGGTTACTAAGCCCAAAACCAAAAACCATGATGGATGGATGTAAAACGGAATCCCGAAGAGATTACCAACGCGAATTGTGCCATTCATGTCGTTCACCTTTGAAAGCTGCCGAGAGATTTAGTTTTCCTCTCGATGTCTCTAGTGTAACGAAACGTAACAAATATTAAAATCAACCAAGAGTTGTGCTTACCGTCCTTAAAGGTGTGGTTATACGGTAGCCTGCTTACTGAGCGCAGTCGAAATCGGTAAGTGAAGAAGGCAGAAGGCAGAAGGCAGGAGGCAGAAGGTTTTGCAATTCAGTGTGGGTTTGAAGCCCACACTGAATTGCAAGCCACCGAAATAAAGCTGCGGTGTACACACAAATCTGGGTTGAGTGCATCTGTCCCGCCTCGGAATTAATTCCGAGTCTCACAGCACAAGTCCTCTTAAGAGGACTCAACTAGAAATTCATCAGTCCACTTGAGTGGACTTTGGCTATGAGCCTGGAACTTTAGTTCCAGGCGGGATAGGGTTTCATACTACAAATTTTTGACTTGTGTGTACACGGTAGAACTTTCCACAAACTGGCAGATTTTCGCCCTGATTTCGGCGGTGACTTCGTTGAGTCCATCTATAGAACTCTTGCAAAAGTGTTTTATGGTATGATTAAGGGTTTGACAATTTGCAATTAGGAAACTTACTTACCAGTGAAAATAGAGAAAGCTAAACAGCTTACTGCGAGAAAATTTAAGCGCATGAGTGGAGTAAGCCGTCAAACCTTTGAATTAATGGTTGATGTAGTTAAAGCCTATGAAAAAAAGAAAAAAAAGCCAGGTCGCCGTCCTAAACTAATTATTGAAGACCAAGTTTTAATGGTGATTCAATATTGGAGAGAATACCGCACTTATTATCATATTAGGTTAGATTGGGGGCTGTCAGAATCCGCAGTATGTCGAACAGTATATAAAATTGAAAACATTTTAATTAGTTCAAGAAAGTTTAGTTTACCAGGAAAGAAAGAACTCTTAAAGATGCCATCACAAGAAGATTTAGTTGTGATGGATGTAACTGAAAGCCCAATTGAAAGACCCAAGAGAGGTCAAAAGAAATTTTTTAGCGGTAAAGCTGGAGAACATACTTTAAAAACCCAGTTAGTGATTCACCAAAAAACCAGCCAAATTATCTGTTTAGGGCATGGTAAGGGAAGAATTCATGATTTTCGATTATTTAAAACCAGTGGTGTAAGGTTTTGTGAATTACTAAAAGTAATAGCGGACAAAGGGTATCAAGGGATTGCTAAAATTCATAAATTAAGTGAAACACCGATTAAGAAACCAAAAGGTGGAAGGCTGACAAAAGAACAAAAGAAATCTAATCGAGAACTCAATCGATTAAGAATCACTGTTGAACACGTAAATCGTCGTCTAAAAATCTTTAAAATTTTGGATTATAGATATCGAAATCGTCATCGACGCTTTGGCTTAAGGTCGAATTTAATTGCAGGAATTTATAATCACGAATTAGCCCTATAAATCCAGCCAAAAAAATTAAATTAATTAAATATTTTTGGTTATTGATTAATAATTGAAACGAAGTTTGCTGCCTTTTTTTAGTTAGTGATCACGCTGATAATAGTTGCTCGAAAAAAATGATAATCTCTTACTGTTTTAATGTCCAAAAATTGAAATTAAAATAACCTTTTATCATACCACAAAAGATTTATGCAAGAGTTCTAATTACAAGACTTTGAAATGGTATTAGCGACGTTCGCGCAGCGTCTCCCTTGGGGAGAAGGAGCGTCATTGCGAATTGCGAATTGCGTTAGCGCAGCGTTAGCGAGTCCGCGAGCGTCATTGCGAATTGCGAATTGGTACTACCTTCACTATCTTCTCCACCTCATCCAGCATTACCCGCGACAGTCCAAACTTCTCAATCACTGTTGCATTGGTTGTCAAATGGGTACTAATATTCGCTACGCGATACTGACTTTCTTCTGTAGCCAAAGTGGCTGGCAAGATTAACTGATCTCCTAAATGCTCATCGATAGGCGCACCCGTTTGGTGAAACTTTAGCAGTTGTTCGCAAGCGATTTCTGCCACCCTTTCCGATGACATCCGCCACCGCCCAAACCCACCAAATCCTGTCAAGCTGTTCTCATATTCAGCCGTTAGGAAAATGCCGGCTCCCGCTGCGACACCTCTTTCCCGTAGAGCTTGTATAGAAACCTGGAACCCAGCTATGCGTAATATTTTCTCAGCCCGATTTGCCATTCGTTGAGGAATATGAGCAGGTAATTCTGTCACTACCGCCAGTCCCCTTACTTGGCGTAAATGACCGCGTTTGAGTAAATGTATACCACTGAGTTGACTACCACCACTCACCTGCAATGATACCTCTCCGCCGCCTTGGGGATACCACCCCCACGCACCTAATTTCACAGATGCTTTAACACCCATACGCTGAAGCATTGGCAGATATACCTGCTCAATATATGTCATCGTCGGGCTAAAGATCACATGAGTACCACCGCGCAATGTGACTTGAGAATTACCCTTGGCTAAGGCTAAAGGTAAAAGAATTGTTTGTAAAACTAGAGTAATTGCCCCAGCCGAACCACCTTCTAGCACTTCGCTGACATCAAAAGTATAGTTTCCCGCCTGCACTGGGTGACTGGGAATGAATTCCAGCATCATCGAACCCAACGCATCACCCTGTAGTTGAGCCTGACAAATCTTCGCCGCCGCCCGAACTGCTGTGAGGTGTTGTGGCGCTAACCCTGGCTTTTTGCGTCCGGCGCGAATATTGGCAATGCGAATAGGTTCACCCGTGATAGCGGCTAAACTCAAGCAAGTACGGAGAACTTGTCCGCCTCCCTCTCCATAGGAACCGTCAATGTCAATCATGAGCAGTGTTTGAATGATGGATGTTGGGTTATGCCCACGGTTTTGACAATTAAAGCACAGATGACCAGAAATAAACACAGGTAATTAAGGTTTGCTGAAAAAGTTTCTTGGTGGGTGTAGGGGAGTTCCCTACACCCCTATACCATACCCAAACCCTTGATTTTACGTCTTTGGAGTTAGACGTAAAACATTTATCAACTTTCTTAAAAGTGTTTTACTTGCAACTTTCAAATGGCGGATTGTTAGTTAGACTTTAATCGCTATTATTGAACTTTACTAAATCTATTATGCACTGGTTATTATCTGGGCCGTTGACTGTAGAAAAATTAACGGTTAAGATTGCGGGTTTGCCTGCATCATTACAAGGTAAGAAGTTGGTGCAGATGTCAGATTTTCATTATGATGGTGCGGGTTTATCTGATGAGATGTTAGAAGCAGCGATCGCAGTTAGTAACCAAGTAAAACCAGATTTAGTGATACTAACAGGTGATTATGTTACCACTAGTCCCCAGCCAATTCACGAGCTAGTTTTAAAATTAAAGCAATTGCAAACTCAGTCTGGTATATATGCCATCCTCGGTAATCACGATATATATTATCGACGCTCAAAAACAGAAATTACTCAGGCTTTAACTAACATTGGAGTACGTGTTTTATGGAATGAAGTCGTCTATCCTTTTGGGAATGAATTAGCATTAGTAGGACTAGCAGATAGGTGTTCGCCAGAATTTAACCCTGTACCTGTAATGGAGCAGTTAGACCCAAATATACCCCGCATTGTGCTATCTCATAACCCTGACACCGCAGAACTACTACAAGCATGGCGGGTAGATTTGCAGTTATCTGGCCATACTCATGGTGGTCAAATAGTCATTCCTGGATTAGGAGCGGTTATAGCTCATCGCAAAAAAATAGTGCAAAAAATACCCTACAAAATTCGGCGTTGCTTTCCATTGTTACGCAGAGAAAATTATGTCCTTCGTCATTGGGAATGGGCGCAGGGTTTACATCGTGTAGGACGCAATCTGCTATATGTCAATCGAGGTTTAGGAACTTATTCTCCAGGAAGGTTATTTTGTCCGCCAGAAGTGACAGTTATTACTCTAAAAAGAGATTGAATAAAAATGCAGGATTCAGAATTCAGTATAAATTATGTACAAGTAACGGAGCAGAATTTTTCATTAATTAATTCTGGATTCTTCTATATTTTTTACGATTTCTTAAGATAGATTTTGTTATTTGATAAGCTGTAAACGCTGCTATGAGGAGTGTTTTTGGCACTATGCATTGGTTGTTTACGGGACGTTTAAGTGTAGATGAAATCACGGTTAAGATTGCCGAATTGTCGCCATCTTTAGAAGGGACAAAGTTAGTACAGTTATCAGATTTTCACTATGATGGTATGCGGCTTTCGGAAGAAATGTTGCAAGAAGCGATCGCAGTTACCAATGAACTAGAACCTGATTTAATTGTGTTAACTGGTGACTATATAACTGATGATCCCTCTCCAATTCATCAACTTGTGATGCGACTCAAACATTTACAAAGTCGCTGTGGGATTTATGCTGTACTGGGCAATCATGACATACACTACAGCCATTCTCAAGTAGAAGTTACAAATGCTTTCGCTAGTATTGGTGTTCATGTTTTGTGGAATGAAATCGCCTATCCCTTCGGTGACGAATTACCAATTGTAGGTTTAGCTGATTATTGGTCGCGGGAGTTTAATCCTGTACCCGTTATGAAGCAACTCAACCCATTAACACCCCGCATTGTTTTATCTCATAATCCAGATACTGCCAAGATATTAGAACAGTGGCGAGTTGATTTACAGTTATCTGGTCATACGCATGGTGGTCACATTGTAATTCCTGGCTTTGGCCCTGCGGTTTTTTATTATAAAAAGTTACTCAAGCAACTACCAAAAAAACTCCGGCGTTGGGTACCATTTTTATTTGGTGATTGCTCGAAAGTCGTGAGATATTGGGAATGGGCGCAAGGATTTCACAAAGTCGCCAACAATCAGTTATATGTTAATCGTGGCTTAGGAACTTATCGACCAGGACGCTTGTTTTGCCCACCTGAAGTTACGGTAATTACTTTAATAAAGTCGGAAGTGTGAAGTGTGAAGTATGAAATATTGGTTTGTGAGTTTTTAGTCTGGGAATATTTCTGCTGAAAATTATTAACCGCCCAAGTTACGACCGATGAATATCAGTAACTTGAGGCGGTATTTTAAATATAAAGGTCGTCCGAAAAGATTGAAAAAACAGAAGAACTAACTCAAATAAGGTGGACAAATGCAATCGTTGTTCTCAAACTCTGGCATCCTTGATTCTAATAGGCAGGCATTTCTGGCTGTATGTTCAAAAACCTCCAACAAAATCAATCAATAGACTTAAGGCGAAAACACTTCCATCGGATGCGATATTTGAGTTGCGATCGCTGAGATATTAGAGCAGGAGGTACAGGCTCTAATTTCAAGTTGTTAACTTCACTTAAACTTAACCTTTCTGTACCTTGACCTTAATCTAGCACGCTGAAATTTTAAGTGCTAGACCTATTTACTAAATTTGAATACCGTTAATGTGTCGCAATACTATGGGAATTTTTCTTAAGCCTTGTGTGGCTTTTTAATCACATTATTATTAAGTTTATTTAAGTAAATTGTGCTGAAAAAGTTATCTGTGAAGAGAGGGAACAGGGAACAGGGAACAGTTTCAGGACTTACAGCAGTTTCGATATTCGTGAAATACTGTAGAGACGTTACATGTAACGTCTCTACATGGTTTGAGGTTTTACGCTTGTACCTCATGTACCCAAAATATGCTGTACGTACAAAAGTTATCTGTTGAGAACAGGTGTAGGTATGTCAGGAAGCAAAATTATTTGATAGCAATCCATTGAGTCACAGGAGCCATTGCTCGCCATCCTAAGAATTTCCCAATGGGTTCTGCTCGTTGAATGGCGATGCGAGTAAAACTACCGCCGACTTTTTCATACCATTGAAATAAGGTTTGCTCGCCTTCGATGGTGACAGCATTTGCAACTAAACGACCGCCAGGGGATAGTGCTGACCAGCAAATATCAAACAATCCGGCTACTGTCACGCCACCACCAATAAAAATCGCGTCTGGTGTGGGTAAGTCTTGCAAAGCTGAGGGTGATTTTCCCGTAATAATTTCTAGGTTTGGTGTACCCAAAGCGGCGGCGTTATCGGCAATATATTGCAGTCTAGATGAATTTTGTTCAATGGCGATCGCTCGACACCGGGGATGAGTTCGCATCCATTCAATGGAAATAGAACCGCAACCCGCGCCGACATCCCACAAAAGTTCTCCTGGTAGGGGTGCTAAAGTTGATAAAGTAATTGCCCTCACTTCTCTTTTGGTTAATTGTCCGTCATGGTGAAAAGCATGATCTGGCAATCCTGGGAATCTGGGTAACGCTGTAACGCCAATATCAGCAATACATTCAACGGCGATGGTATTTAAGTCAGCAATTTTTGTTTCACTCCAAGCGGCGGCTGTAATTGCAATTATTCGTTCATGAATACCACCTAGACGTTCCAGAACAATCATTTTACTCTGACCATAGCCCCGATTTTTGAGGATTTCTGCCACAATTTGCGGTGTTTCCTTATCGGCGCTCAAAATTAATAACTTGGCTTGGGGATAGATGTAAGACTGAAGCAAATTTGCGGGACGACCACACAAACTTAAAGTTTCTACCTCAGTTAATGACCATCCCAGTCTGGCGCAGGCGAGGCTAAAGGCTGAAGGTGCGGGAATAATTGTGATTTCTGAGATGGGAATATGTCGAGTTAAAGTCACACCCACGCCGTAACACATGGGATCGCCACTGGCTAAAATGCAGATTTGCTGACCACGACGGCTGATAATTTCGGCGACTGATGCACTAAAAGGAGAAGTCCAAGGAATTTTTTGGCGCTGGTCATCACTGGGAAGCATAGCCAAATGCCGATCGCCTCCCATAATAACTTCAGCTTGAGCAATTATAGAACGGGCGATCGCACTTAAACCCTGTAATCCATCTTCGCCAATACCTATAATAGAAAGCCATTTCAATGTTTTATTCCCCTGAATTTTTACCGTAACCAGAAAACCTCGAAAAATCTTCTTCTCTAATCCCTAGTCCCTAGCCCCTAACCTCTAGTACATCTCGGCGGAAATAAAGCATCCATTATAAATTGCTGAAAAGCTCACTATGAGGTTTTTTTCATTTCATACTTCAGACTACCCTTCGGGAAGCCGCGCAAAGCGCGTCTACATACTTCAGCCTTTTTGTACTAGCCTCTATTTTCCAACTTCTTACACAAAAGAATACACAAAGTCACTGCTACACAGGCGACTTCTGCTAACAAAAAT
The DNA here is from genome assembly GCA_018993265.1 of Nostoc sp. TH1S01. Lineage (GTDB taxonomy): Bacteria > Cyanobacteriota > Cyanobacteriia > Cyanobacteriales > Nostocaceae > Nostoc_B. The sequence continues at coordinate 6,032 of JAGKSW010000127.1, read as the reverse complement.
GCACCGACAGATGCAATACCAATTTGCTTCATTAATAATGAAATGATCGCAGTTCCGCCAGCACTCCCACCCAAATATAAACCTATACCCAAGCCAGCCTCAGTTGCGGGTAGTTTTCCCAGTACTAAGGGAATTATGCTCATCAAGACTAAACTCAAACTAATACCGAAAGCGAGAATTAAGGCGATCGCTAGAATATAACTATCGTTTAATACTGTTAACCCCATCAAGCCTGTCATTGTTCCGACACCCAGCAACATCGACTTGTTTGCACCCAAATCTGCTGTCCAGTCACCTAAAGGTACAGATGCGATCGCGGAAACTAATAATATCTCCGAAGCAATAAATTCTACTGACAGTCCTGGTAGCTGAGTTTGCAACTTTTGGGGAAAAATGTCCAATAACAAGTTAATTTCAAATCCTGTCGCTAAACCGATGATAAAAATTACAAGTAGTAATACAGACGGTATAGTAACCGATTTATTTGGATGAATCGAGGGAATAAAAGTATGTTTAGGAGTGAATAATTGCAAAATATATGCGCCCAAAACTAAAGCGATCGCACCTAACATGAAGGTAATCGACGCACCAATACTATCAAGTAAGGTGTGTAATAACGGTGCGATCGCTCCCACTGTACCAAAGATAAGTACTAAGATGGCATTGACTTGAGGTAATTCGGTTGTTGGGACAAACTGAGTTAAAAGTGCGATCGCCGGGCCACGAAAAATAATCATAGCGATTACCCAAGCTGTCATCAGTACGGGAATTATCCACCGCATACCCGTGGGTAAATTGTAGTCAGCCAATAACGAAACACTGACAAAAATTAAACCAGCTAACAGCACTCCCGTACTAATCATCGGTAAGCGACTACCCAAACGTTGCTGGAGGCGATCAGAAATTCCACCATTCAAAGGTTCAATAACCGCAACGATTAACCCTTGCACAATTCCCAACCAACCTGCTAATTCAACCAATTCTAAATCTTGCAATATCTTTGGTTGATAAAAAGCATACGCCATCCAACTGAGGATAATTGCGACTAGTAAAGCGGCTAATCCCCAAACTTGTCGCCATAATATTTCCCGGTTGGTGTTGCAAGAGTTAACCATGATTCTGCCTTATACCCGTGGAGTGATTTTAAGACAAATTCTTCAAGATAAATCGCATTCAAAACTGCACAATTTGAAAATCAAAAAATTATTAACTTGTACAATTAATCACGCTTCACTAAATTTTATATATGTATATTTTAGGATGATTACTAATAACACTTATGCAACAGCTTAACCTTTGCTCATCTCAGTAATCTAGCAATTCTACTATTTTATAGCTTACTCAATGTTATTTACTGCACACAATTACCACCCAAACTTTAATTAAATTTCTGCGAAATATTGCATTCAACCATAATTTTAGCTTTTTTGGTTTTTAAATACAGTTAACATATAAACTAATTTATTTTCTCTAGCTGAGTATATAAAGGATTACTTAACCAGTTACCTAGCTAGTATTAATAAAATTGATATGTTGTCACTTTCAATGCAGGTATCTAATCATTGATAAGTTATATTAATAACATCTTGGTGATTGATTTAATTATTTAGTATTCAACACAGTGCCAAGCTTCTCGTAAGAATTCAGCACCCAGGAGTCAGAAGTCAGAATCAATAAGTATATATATGACTTACGCAACTCCGATATTGTCATTGCGATCGGAACGGAGTGTAGGGAAGCAATCTCAGCGTCAGAGGGGATTGCTTCCCTATCGCTCGTAATGACGGAGTTACGTTATTTTTGCGTAAGTCCTGTTCCCACAAGAACTGATTTTTCTGGCTGTGCTTGTTGAGTTAGTCCTTGTGTTAGTTGTTGACAAAGTTCATCTAATTCCGAATCTCTTTGCTCAATAATCTGTTGTGATAATGTTATCAATCGCGCAATATTTTCTGGACTAGTATCATCCATATTGTCATTAGCTTTAGTTAACTGTCGTTGGAAACGGTAGTATTGTTTAGGATAACCATCAGCTTGTGGTAACATCTGCTCTAATTGACAAGCTACCGACTCACTACTACCATCCAAGGTAATATTCAGCAACGGCTGTACCCACTGAACCAAACCCCAATCCACAGCTTGATCGTAATTATATCGACGATTCAGAGAGCCTGTACCTAATGAAACTACGAGAATATCATTGATAGTCAGAGGTTGTTTGTCTGGTTTTTGTGGGTCAGGTCTAGCAGAAGAAATTAAAGCTTCCATAATTGCCAAGGATGTAGGATTGTTAGCAAATACGCCACCATCCACCAAGGCATAGTAACCACCATTTGTTGGGTCAGCTGTATCAATTCTGTAAGGTTTGAAATAAGTTGGTGCAGCAGAAGTAGCCATTCCTGCTTGCTTCATGGTGTAACCATCACAAATTTTGCGGAAGTTTTCGCCTAATTTTTGGTCTTTCACATTATTGACAAAGAAAATTGGCATCCGCAATTCAATGTCATAGCTAGTAATAAACAGGTCAGTTAGTGCTTTCTTGAGGAAAGTATCTTGCAAATATTCTGTTAAAACTTCGTCTCTGCCTTTAGAGGAATATTTGGCCTTTAAAATATCATCAATTTTGAGATTTTTTGCTAGTGCAGATTCAGCAAAAATCCGCTTTCCTTCTTTGCGATAGATGTCAATTAAATCTGCGGCTTTAAACTGTGGTTGATTGGTATTGCTAGGATGTGGCTTAGTTAAAGCAGCAGATAAAATACCCCCTGTTGAGGTTCCAGCAATTAAATCAAATAGCTTACAAATCGGTTTACCTGTGCGTTTTTCGATTTCTGCCAAAATAATTGCTGGGATGATACCGCGAATACCGCCGCCGTCAATAGACAATATTTTGTAGCGATAAGCCATGTAATCTCCTAATTGTCATCTTGATGGCTGTTGTTTGAGGAAGCAACAAGCCAAATTTACTGTAGATGTTTTCAATAATATAGTTTTGATTAATACTAATAGTTCAGTGTTAATACTTAAATATCGACATAAAAACAGAGACCTAGAATTTTAAATAATCTAGGTCTCAAATTTTGCTTTTATTAATTCAGTGTAATAGGCAAAAGCAGATAAGACATTTGGCAAAAGTCTTATATCAAGTCTGCTTAATCAGTTACAGTATGTCATTGCGAGTGTAACGAAGTGGAACGAAGCAATCGCCATGACAAGTAATTTAGCAGACATGATATTAGTCAGAAAAAGTAATTATTTTTTATCTCATATCTCCTGACCTGCCAATTTTGGATTCGTCATTTTAAATTTTAGATTTGTAATCAACCAATCTAAAATCCAAAAACTAAAATTCTTCTGCATTCTGCTATCAGTTACAGCGTTAAAGATTCAGCGTTAGTTTCTATTAACTTCGCCAAGTCTTGCAGGAAGGCTGCGGCGTGAGCGCCATAAATAATGCGGTGGTCACAGGTGATATTTACCTGCATTTGTTGACGTACTCCAAACAAACCATCAGGAGTAGCAACCAGTTGAGGACGAGCCGCACCGATCGCCAGAATGGAACCTTGTCCTGGTGGTAAAATGGCATCAAAAGTATCGACACCAAACATCCCCAAATTAGACAGGGTAAACGTACCACTGTTGTATTCATCTGGTTGTAATTGTTTGGCGCGAGCGCGGTCTACTAAAGATTTCCAATTACGTGAGAGAGAATAAATATCTACCATGTCTGCATTCCGCAATACAGGTGTAATCAATCCTCCATCATCCATTGCCACAGCTACAGAAATATTAATATCAGAATGGTAGACAATTCCTTGATCAGAATAGCTGGCGTTGATTAAGGGATGTTTTTGTAGTGTGACTGCGACAGCTTTCGCCAGTAACGCAGTCATGGTCACGCCTTTTGATTTAATTTGTTTGTAAAGCTTATCTAAACCATCGGTGGTAATTGTGTAGCCTACACGGAAAACAGGTACAGCTAAACTCGCAACCATACCCCGCACTACAGCATTTTGCAGAGTCGTGAAAGGTACAACTTGACCAGAAACTGCACTGCTGGCGGCGGCGGGAACTGGTGCGGGTGCGGCTGGGACTGGTGCAGCGGCTGCTGGTATTGGTGCAACAGTTGGTGCAGGAGTTACGGAGGCTGCTGGTTTAGCCTTACCCACTACAGCTTCCACATCTTCAGCCACAATGCGACCGTAAGGGCCACTACCTTTGAGGTTAGTTAAATCAACTTTTAATTCTTTTGCTAACTTGCGGGCGCGGGGGGAAGCGACGAGTCTACCTTCTTTGTGGTTCGAGCCGTTACCGTTTTGAGCGGCTGCGGTGGGTGCGCCGACAGATGCGGTTGCTGGTACTTTTTCAGGAGCAGGAGTTGTCGCCGCAGAGCTACCCGAATTAGCCAGAGATTTTGCGGCTTCAATTTCTGCTTCAGTTTCAGCTACATAAGCGATCGCACTACCTACACTAGCAGTTCCACCAGCATCTACAATGATGTGGGCTAGATAACCTTCATAAAAGGTTTCTACATCCATGTCTGCCTTATCTGACTCGACAACCACCACTGTCTCGCCTTTTTCCACTTTATCCCCTGGCGATTTTACCCAAGAAACAATTTTACCTTCAGTCATGGTGGAACTAAGCGCCGGCATGAATATTTCGTGAATGCTCATATATGGTGGTTTCAGAATCGATAAATAATTTATGGACTTTAACAGCTTTTGCCAGATCGAATTGTATCTTGGCTAGAGAGTTTTAGACTTTCTATTTTATGTCACTGAGCAGTCAACAATATCTGGACGGCGCTGAAAATTATTAATTCTCGCCTATTGTTACAGCCCACAAGCGAGGTTTGGGAAACAGAACCGGGTTGCACCAAGGGGCTGGATTTGCACACCAATGAGGGAGTCGAGGCTTACCAATTCCCCCTGCACCCTACACCCTGCCCCTTTTCCTATTATCGATATTCGTGAAATACTGTAGAGACGTTACATGTAACGTCTCTACATGGTTTTAGGTTTTACGCTTGTACCTCATATACCCAAAAGATGCTTTAATTACTATATTTTTTAAGAGATGAGCATCTGATAACTAATAACTGTTAACTGTCCACTGTTAAAATTCACCGGCTTGGATAATCATCGTAAAGTCCTTCGTCTTCTGGGGCGTAGCCGTTCAAAAAAGCATCATGGTTACGGATAGATTCGGGTGCTTCTGCTTTTTGTTGAATAGTGATTACCCAGCGTCCCGCAGCGACATTTTCAAGTACTGATTCTGGGAGATTCAGTTTTTCCCCTGGTTGAAGTTCAATTTCATAAATCAGCTTAATCAATTGACCATTCATCTTTTTGTTAGCTATAGCTTCTTTAGAGATTATTTTAATTTATTTTTCTGATTTCCACTTTGTTATTGATTAGGCGTAACAAATGTTTTAATTGCTCAGTAGCTAACCTTGAATCAATGATTGAAAGCGTTTAACATGGCGAATATTATCAAAATCAGAGTTAGTTTTTGCGCTTTCTCGATATTTGTCAGGATTGAGATTAATTGCTTGTTGTAGATTTTCTAATGCCTGCTCAATATTCCCTTGAAGTGCATAACAGCAAGCTTTTTTGTTCCAAGCTTCATGTAAATCAGGTTTAAATTCTAAAGCTTTATCGTAGGAGGCGATCGCTTCTTCATTGCGTCCTAAATTCTTGAGCGCAATCCCCCGATCGTAACAGGCATAATGAAAGTCATCATTAATTTCAAATTCTAAAGCTTTGTCTATGCTGATGAGTTGTTCTTCATACTGTCCTAGTTTGTTAAATATTATGCTTCGCCATTTCCATACATAATAGAGGTCAGACAAATCATCATTAAGTTTAAATTCTAAAGCTTTGTTTAGACTAGTGAGTGCTTCTTCATATTTATCTAATTCAGAAAGTACTATACCTCGCCACTTCCAAGAATAATAGTCATCATATTTCAATTCCAAAGACTTATCAATACTAATAAGTGCTTCTTCATTGCGTCCTAAATTTCGTAGCGAA
>JAGKSW010000024.1 GCA_018993265.1 Nostoc sp. TH1S01 | reverse complement strand
TTGTGCCAGTTGCGTAAGTCCTGTTCATAATATTCGCTTCTGAGGTGTAGTGAATCCCTCTTGCATGGCGCTCTATTCTATCTATCGTACTTTCAAATAAATTACCAAAAATCGCTGGACGTACTTGACTCCAATTTTCTTTAGCTGATAACTCCAAACAATTCAATTCTTCCTTGCTCAAATCAATAGGATGAATTATTGAAAATAAACCACCATTAAAATAATCAACTCCTTTATAGCGTCCAGCAGGTGTAATTCCGGGTTGATTCATCTCCCGAAATAAACCACCTAAAACATCATAAGAACTTGCGCCAGCAATACAATCTTCAACGCAAGAAATAAACATATCACGAGGTAAAAGTTGTCTATCTTCGGCGAACATTGCTAATACACATTGCAGAATGAATCGTTGTGCTGTTAACTTTTCAATTCCCCGCTTTTCCAATTCAAGCAGTAATTCACCCATACGACGAGCAGCACGTTCTGTCACCTCTACCTGATTGTTACGGAAAATAGGAGTTTTTTCTCCTAATTCCATAAATCCAAATGCTCCTGCTCTTTCTGGTAACTGCTCTAGGGTAATTACATCTACAGGTGTATCTAATTGAATATCAAAATCAAATATCCAAAACTCATCAAAATTACATAAAATTACATATTTCGGACGTTGCGGTACTAAACGTGTCCAATAATCAAATGCTTGAGAATAATGCTTACTCAAATCCTCCCCGCGCTTTTTCATTTCAATCAATACACGGGGTTTCCAAACTAAATCTGCAAAACCTGTTTTACCTTTTTTGCTACCTTTTTTAATTGCTTCTTCGTAACTAGCTCCTGCTTCTAATGCTCCTTCATGTCCAAAAGCTCGAAAAAAGCGATCCAAAAATGTTTGAGCTTCTTTTTTTTCTTGTCCTGTAATGTGCTGCTGGCAAAAACTAACAAACTTATCCAAACTTTCCCGTGTTGCTACCATTTTTGATGAGGCATTAGCCTAAGTAATTGTAGGTATTTCAATGTTATAAATTAATCAGGAAAAATTGTAAAAAATATGGCTAAATTAAAAAACCGTCTAGTGTGTTAAATATCGCAACACTCCAGACGGTTTGTAATTAAATGAAATCTCAAGCTAAAAATTAGTTCATTGCACCAGAAGCCGCTAACTCTGCCAAACGCTCTTGCTGATCTTGAGAGATACAAGATTGAATTACTGTCTCTAAATCACCTTCAAGCACAGGGTTTAAAGAGAAGTTTTGACCCAAGCGGTGGTCGGTAACGCGGTTATCTTTATAGTTATAAGTACGAATCTTTTCCGATCGCGATCCTGTACCAACCTGCGATCGCCGCATCGAAGTTACAGCTTCTTGTTGTTCGCGTAACTTCATTTCATACAGTTTCGCCCGCAAAATTTGCATCGCCCGTTCTTTGTTTTGCAACTGGCTACGCTCTTCCGTACAGAAAATTCTGATTCCTGTGGGTTTGTGCATCAAGTCAACGGCTGTTTCCACTTTGTTGACGTTTTGTCCACCAGCACCGCCAGAACGAGCCGTTGTCATTTCAATATCTTTGGGGTCGATGTGAATTTCTACATCATCCACTTCTGGCATGATTGCGACAGTAGCAGTTGAAGTATGCACCCGTCCCCCAGCTTCTGTGACTGGTACACGCTGTACGCGATGCACTCCAGCTTCAAACTTTAACTGGCTGTAAACGTTGTCACCTTTAATTTCCAGAATGACTTCTTTCCAACCGCCCATTTCTCCCAAAGATTCGCTCGCCAGCGAAACTTTCCAACCTTGAGTTTGCGCGTAGCGAGTGTACATCCGCATCAAATCGCCAGCCCAAATACTCGCTTCATCGCCACCAGTCCCAGCACGAATTTCCAACATGATATTCTTCTCATCGTTGGGGTCGCGGGGCAGTAATAATACTTTTAAGCGGGTTTCTAAGTATTCTATTTTTTCTTCCAGTTCACTAACTTCCAGTGCAGCCATTTCTTGCATTTCTGGGTCACTGGCGGCTTCTTTATAAACTTGACGCGCCCCAGTTAAATCGGCTTGGGCTGTTTTCCAAGTTTCATAGGTATTCACTACCTCTTCCAAAGAAGAACGAGCCTTAGCTACTTGTTGATACTCATCAGGATTTTTTGCGGTATCAGGGTCAGCTAGGCGGCGTGTCAATTCATTAAAGGTTTGTTCAACAGATTTAAGTTTCTCCAGCAGGTATGTTTCAGCCATAAGTGCGATCGCTCCTTCAAATAACAACTTGGCTCAAAAAATGACAATCGACCCAGCATTCGCAGGGTCGTCGTTAACAGCAGAGCCAAACCGCTACTTTTTCTTTTTGCCGCCGGAGCCTTGCTCGCTTGACTTGCCGTATTTCCGCAGAAAGCGTTCTACGCGACCTTCTGTGTCGATAATCTTTTGAGTACCAGTATAAAAAGGGTGATTTCCAGACCAAACATCTACGTGTAATTCTGGTTTGGTAGAACCAACAGTCATCACAACTTGACCGTTGCAATAGACTTTAGCTTCTGGATACCACTGGGGATGAATATCAGGTTTAGCCATTGTTCCTTTTGTGGTGAATCTATATAAATTATAACTTTCAGTGGAATTTAGAGACTAGGGACTAGGGACTAGGAACTACAAAAATTACCCAATTCCCAAGACCCAATCCCTTATCGTTTAGAGTACTGAGGAGCTTTGCGAGCTTTGTGCAAACCGTATTTTTTGCGCTCTTTCGCTCTGGGATCGCGGGTGAGATAACCTTCGGTTTTTAAGGGTGAGCGATTTTCTGGGTCTAATTGGCACAAAGCACGAGCCACACCCAAACGGATAGAATCAGCTTGACCAGTCAAGCCACCACCCTCAGCTTTCACCAAAATGTCATATTCGGTTTCTAAGCCAAGGGTTTCCAAAGGAGCTTTAATTACTCCCAAGTAATTAGCATTGAATTGGAAGTATAAATCTCCAGGCTTGCCATTAACTGTCAATTGACCGCTACCAGGGACAAGGCGGACTCTTGCTACTGCTGATTTCCGGCGACCAGTACCCCAGTACACGGCGCGACCGCTATTTGCTTCTGCTACTACCATTAGCTTTCTCCAGGAATTGTACTAATTTTTAATTCTTTAGGTTGTTGAGCTTCGTGGGGATGAGTCGGCCCTGCATAAACTTTTAGCTTGGTAAACAACTGCCGACCCAAGCTATTTTTAGGAAGCATACCTTTAACAGCATGTTCAACAATCCGTTCGGGGATGCGCTGTTGCAGCTTGGCAAAAGTTTCGGTCTTCATTCCACCAGGACGGCCAGAGTGGCGACGATATAATTTTTGAGTCCGTTTTTTACCAGTAACTGCGATTTTCTCGGCATTAATCACAATCACAAAGTCACCAGTGTCCATGTGAGGTGTATATTCCGGTTTCTTTTTGCCTCGGAGAATCATAGCGATTTCGGTAGCGAGGCGACCAAGACGTTGGTCAGTAGCATCTACTACGTACCAATCATGCTCAAGTGAAGCTTGAGGCGGAAGGTAGGTTTTACTCATTTGTGTTTGTCCTTTGTTATTTTGTCCTTTGTCATTCGTCATTGAGCAATGACTGATGACCAATGACTAAAAACTAAATTTGGGCTGGGTATCGTACCAAATATCACCAGAAAAAGGAAAATCAGGATAGCCGACGCGCAACAAGCATAAACCCTGAGCAGGTGCGGCATATTTTACTTCTTCTCGGCGTTCTTCTTGCCAAATTTCGGTGAAGTTCGCCAGGGTTCGCTGTCCAGCACCTACTTGTATTAGCATTCCCACTAGTAGCCTAACCATGCCATATAAAAATCCATCTGCTTGGATTTCAATATGGATTAATGACCCGTTGCGCTGACATTCTGCGGCTTGTACCTCCACCCAAGAATGCGCTCTTTTGGAGCCTGCACGATGGAAAGCAGCCAAATGATGCTTGCCCAAGAGAGGTTTCATGGCAGACTGAATTAATAATTCATCCAGTGGCTCATGATAATAATGCCAACTAAAGGGTTTAACGAACAAATTTGGTCGTTTTTCAGTGTATATCGTGTAGCGGTATCGCCGATAAGCCGCGCTAAAACGCGCGTGCCAAGCGTTACTTACTGGTGCTGAAGCCCTTATTATTATGTCTTGCGGCAGATAACTATTGAGAACTGTTGCCCATTTCTGAGCCGGAATTAAACCTGTAGCATCAAAGTGGGCTACTTGTGCAGCAGCATGAACACCAGCATCAGTGCGTCCTGCACCATGTAGTGTGACATGATGACCAAGAATACTCGCGATCGCTGTTTCGATTTCTTCTTGGACTGTACGCTGCCCCTTTTGCCTTTGCCAGCCATGAAAATGAGTACCAAGGTATTGAATTACCAAGGCAACTCTTTGAGTTTGTTTCGGCTGGTCAATTTCTAACATACAGATTTTGTCCTTTGTCATTTGTCAATTTGACTAATGACTAATGACTTACACCAGTTCAATAATTGCCATTTCGGCATTATCTCCACGCCGAGGCATGGTATGGATAATCCGGGTGTAACCACCATTACGATTAGCATACCGAGTAGGAACTTGTTCAAACAAAGCATGAACCAGTTGCTTATCGTATATATAACCTAAAGCTGCACGACGAGATGCTAAGGAGCCGTCTTTAGCTAAGGTAATCATTTTATCTACTTCACTCCGCAAAGCTTTCGCTCTGATTAAAGTAGTGGTAATTCGACCATGACGAATTAGCTCAGTGGTTAAGGTACGCAACAGAGCGCGACGCTGGTCAGCTGGTTTACCAAGTTTTTTAACCCGACAACGGTGACGCATAATAGTGGACTATGAAAGATGAAAGGTTTTGCTTTAGCTGTGTTTGGAGCTTCTTTCTTGCGGTAAGGTAATACCCAAGCGTCGTTGCAACGCTTCCACCACCTCTTCCGCCGATTTCTGACCAAAGTTTTTGATTTCTAGCAAATCTTCTTGGGTAAAATCCAACAAGTCTGCCACAGAATTAACTTGTGCGCGTTTGAGACAGTTATATGCCCGCACAGAAAGTTGCAATTCTTCGATGGGAATTTGAGCAGTTGGATCGTCTGGAACATCAGAACCAATATCTGTTGGTTCTAAAGAAATATCCTTCAGTGGGTTGAATAAATCTACCAAAATACTGGCCGCTGAGGATAGTGCTTCTTGGGGAGAGACACTGCCATTTGTCCAAACTTCTAATAACAGTCTGTCTTTGGTAATCGAGCCATCTGCACGGGCTTCTTCAACACTATAGTTGACTTTTCGCACCGGCATAAATACTGAGTCGATTTGCAAAAAGTCCAAAGAAGTAGCTTCTTCCCGTCCTCGTTCTACGGTACGATAACCCTTACCGCGTTCGATGCGAAATTCCATTTCCAGCTTACCGCCCTCAGCAAGAGTCGCAACATACTGGGTAGGATCAACAACTTCAACTTCACTAGGCAAATCAAAATGGGCGGCTGTTACTGTTGCTGGCCCAGTCACAAGCAATCTGCCAATTTGGGGTTGAGAAGAATAGCTTTTGAGAATAACTTCTTTCATTCTCATCAAAATTTCTAGCACGTCTTCCCGCACACCCGGAACTGTGGCAAACTCGTGTGTAACACCTGCAATTCGCACTGCGGTCACGGCTGTTCCTTCCAAGTTGGACAATAACACCCGTCGCAGTGCATTACCAACAGTTGTGCCTTGACCACGCTCTAGGGGTTCTAAGACAAACTTACTGTAATGACTCCGACTTTCTTCTGTACTAGACTCTACACATTCAATTTGAAACTGCGCCACGGAGTAGCCTCCCTTAATTAAGGTGCTGCTAGCAATTAATTGCCTATTCAATTTACTTTTGCCCTGAGCTTTCTTCAGGCTTATCAAACTGCCAACATCTCTATGGCGGTAATTGAACTCCTTGATTAAGCTTGCGGGCGTTTATCCATAAATATGGTGTTATGTAAAGTACAGCAGCTCTCCCTCTAGGAAGAGCTAACTGGCTTTTTACCACCCAAGCCACCAGAAGTTATTGATTGTTTACTCTGCTTGATAACTAAAAACAAAACGTTAGTAGCTATGACAAGTGAATTGTTCATTGAAACTTCTGGTATTTTTTGCCCAACAAGTTGTAACTAGACTCGGCGGCGTTTTGGTGGACGGCAACCATTGTGAGGAATTGGTGTAATATCCCGAATGAGTGTAATTTCCAGTCCTGCTCCTTGAAGGGCGCGAATCGCAGTTTCTCTACCTGCACCAGGGCCACTAACCATCACTTCTATTTGGCGCATTCCTTGGTCAATAGCTCGACGGGCGGCGCTTTCAGCAGCGGTTTGCGCTGCGAAGGGAGTTCCTTTTTTAGCTCCCTTAAAACCACTGGAACCAGCACTTGCCCAGGAAATAACATCGCCGTTTTGATCAGTGATGGTGACAATGCTATTGTTGAAAGTAGATTGGATGTAAGCAAGTCCGTTGGGTACGTTCCGCTTTTGCTTTTTACTCCCAGTTTTTTTAGTTGGTTGTCTCGCCATATTTGTTTAGTTAATTTAAGGAAAAACTTGCTCTGTTGAGCAAGCAATGAACAATTATTTGCCAGGAGCTTTCTTCTTACCAGCCACTGTCTGCCTTCTACCACGACGGGTTCTAGCATTAGTACGAGTTCTTTGTCCTCTCACTGGTAAACCCATACGGTGGCGACGACCTCTGTAGGTACCGATGTCAATTAGGCGCTTGATATTCATGCCTTCCCAGCGCCGCAAGTCACCTTCTACTTGATAATTGCTTTCTATTTCTGCACGTAGGGCTGCGACATCGGCATCACTTAAGTCTTTCACACGCGTGTCTGGATTGACACCTGTAGTCGCCAGAATTTCTTGCGACCTTGATAATCCAATTCCATAAATGTAAGTTAGACCAATCTCTACGCGTTTATCGCGTGGCAGGTCTACGCCGGCAATACGTGCCACAATAAATCTCTCCCTGTTGTTCTCGCAATTTCTATTGGTAAGATGTGGGTGATTTATGTTCCACATCTAGAATTTTTGTGATGATTTTCTCTAGTCACGGTTCACTCCCCAATACTGAGAGTGTTATCCTTGACGTTGTTTATGCTTGGGGTTAGAGCAAATCACCATAACGCGACCACGACGGCGAATCACGTTACACTTTTCGCAAATTTTTTTGACAGAGGCTCGGACTTTCATGCCTTTCTTAATTGACTCCAAATATAAAATTATAGCATTTCTAGAAAAATATTACAGTTAAGTAAATGAGAATCTCCCAACAAGTTGATTTTATGGTAAGATCCTTCACATATAACTAATTTTTTCTGGATTTAATTATTTTTTCCGCAATCTATAGGTAATTCGGCCTTTTGTCAGGTCATAGGGAGTGAGTTCAACCTTGACGCGATCGCCTGGCAAAATCTTGATGTAGTTGCGGCGAATTTTTCCAGAAATGTGTGCTAGTACATTAAAACCGTTGTCCAAGTCAACGCGAAACATCGCGTTTGGCAAGGACTCAGTAACTGTACCTTCCATTTCAATCAAATCTTGCTTAGACAATTTTTTTGTTCCTCAACTCAACGATTTCTCGTTCGCTTGCAGCGATTATCTGCAAAAGAACACAATTTGAGAAATATATCAACAGTTTATTAATATATCTTAGCTAAAATTGATCAGCATACTCTTGCCAGAGTTCAGTGAAGAATTGGGAGTAGTGACTGGTGAATTTTATTCGTCCCCATAACTACTCCTACATCTCCAACTAGGAAGCTAAAATTTGTTTCAATTCACTAGTGACTTCTTCTTGGGATTGATTACCATTGACTGTTAACAGCCTTTGGCGTTCACTATAGTAGTTGATCAAAGGTGCAGTTTCATTGCGGTACACTTCTAGGCGACGACGAATCACCTCTTCGGTATCATCTGTTCTGCCCCTAGCTAGTAAACGTGATATTACAACGTCATCTGGTGCATCTAAATTAACTACCCTTTCACCCCCTTGAGCAGTTTTTGCCAGCAATTCTTCTAAAAAAGCTGCTTGTGTAACTTTGCGAGGAAACCCATCTAAAATCCATCCAGATGTGGCATCTGATTGACCTAGACGTTCCTCTACTAAGTCTTGCACCAACTGATCAGGAACAAGCTCACCGCTATCCACATAACCTTGAGCTTTAATTCCCAGAGGAGTTTGCTCTTTCATGGCTTGCCTCAGTATTTCACCTGTGGAAATATGAGGTATATGCAGGTGTTCTGCCAAAACTTGAGCTTGAGTTCCCTTACCCGCTCCAGGTGGCCCCAAGAAGATTAGTCGCGTCACTATTGTTTCACCATTCCTTCATATCGCTGAGAAATAACGTAAGTTTGGACTTGTTTTGCGGTGTCAATTGCCACACCAACTAGAATTAACAATGAAGTAGCACCCAGTCCTTTGAAGGTTGGCACTTTCAACGCACTTTCCACAGCGGTAGGAATAATCGCAACCAAGCCTAAAAATATAGCTCCCAAAAAAGTTAATCGGTTGATGACTCGTTCGATATACTCACTGGTAGCTTTACCTGGACGAATGCCAGGTATACTAGAACCCATTTTTTTCAAGTTTTGCGCTACATCAACTGGGTTCACAATTAATGAAGAGTAGAAGTAGCTAAAGAAAACAATCGAAGTTAAGTAAACTAGTGCATATACCCAAGGCGCAGAACCACCTGGACTAAGATAGGTGTTGACGATATTCGCCAATTCGGGATTCTTCGTAAAGTTGGCAATTAAAAGTGGCAAACTGAGGATGGCAGCCGCAAAAATAATTGGCATCACACCACCAGAATTGAGACGCAGTGGTAGATAGCTACGTTGTTCTGCCAACACTCTTCTACCTACTTGACGACGAGCCGAAATGATGGGGATGCGGCGAATACCTTCTTGTACAAACACAATCCCAACAATGGTTGCCAGGAATACCAACACTAGGACAATTACCCGACCCACAATTTCTCTACCACCAACTTGTACTAAGTCGATGGTGTCGCCTAGAGATTTAGGTAGTGAAGCGACAATGTTGACAAAAATCAACAGTGATGCGCCATTACCAATACCTCGTTCTGTGATCAGTTCGGATGCCCACATAACGAACATTGAACCTGCGGTAAGAGCGATCGCAGTTTCAGCTACAAATAGCGGGCCTGGATTTAAGGCGAATTGTTGTAGGAAGAAGGCAGAAAAAGCTACGCTCTGGATTATTGCCCAGCCTAGCGAGACGTAGCGTGTAATCTGTGATATTTTCCGCCGTCCTGCTTCGCCTTCATTTTTCTGTAAATTTTCTAAAGATGGGATAGCCGCAGTCAGCAATTGGATGATAATAGACGCATTGATAAAGGGCAGAATCCCTAAAGCAAAGACTCCCAAAGTAGAAAGTCCGCGCCCAGAAAAGATATCCAATAAACCGAATATGGAATTATTGCCGGAAATGGCTTCAGCAAACCTAGGTCTATCAATTCCTGGTACAGGTAAAAATATACCTAGGCGAACCAAAATTAAAATACCGACAGTGACAAGCAGCCTGCCTCTTAGCCCAGCTGCTTGTGCCATCTGCATAAAAGTTTCTTGAGCCGTTGGGGCTTTATCTCGACTGATCATAGAGTGCTACCTTTGTCGTGAACCAGGCACTGGAAGCGAGTTGAGGTATTTAAGTGCGCGGTTGGCTTCACCCTAAAACTTCACAACTTCCTCCAGCTGCCTCAATTTTGCTACGAGCTTGGCCTGTGAAAGCTGCCGCTTTAACGTTGAGGGCAACGTTCAATTCCCCATTACCCAAAATTTTCAATGGCCCTTTGGCAGAGGTTAAAATCCCATCTGCTTTTAAGGATTCCAATGTTACTTCTGTATTGGCAGGAAGAGAGGCTAACTTCTCTACATTTATCGTAGTGTAAATCTTGCGATTCACAAGTGGAAAGCCTTTCAGCTTGGGTATACGGCGGTATAATGGCTGTTGACCGCCTTCAAACCCTGGTCTAGTACTGCTACCAGAGCGAGATTTTTGACCCCGCATACCTAGACCAGCACTGGCACCTTGACCAGCAGAAATACCTCTACCTACACGGCGACGGCGTTTTTTTGAGCCTTTTTGAGGCTTAACATCGTTGAGTCTCATGATGTTATTTGTATTGTGTACAAGAACTCTGTGAGTGAAACTCTACTAAATGTAGAGTTTGTCAATAGCGATACCGCGGTCTTCAGCAACTTCCGCCAAAGTACGCAGGGTAGATAAAGCGTTAACAGCGGCTCTAGCATTATTTAGTGGGTTGTTAGAACCAAGTTGTTTAGCAAGAACATTGCGAACTCCAGCTAATTCCAGTACAGTCCGCACGGCACCACCAGCAATTACACCAGTACCAGGTGCGGCTGGACGCATGATGACTTTTGCGCCACCACCAACGCCATCAATAGGATGAGGAATGGAATTAGATTTGGTAATCGGAATGTCAATTAGGTGTTTTTTGCCATCGGCTACGCCTTTTTTCACAGCACCGATAACATCTGAGGCTTTCCCTACTCCAACACCTACTTGACCACGTTCGTTACCAACAACGACGATCGCACGGAAGCTGAGTTTTTTACCACCCTTAACTACCTTGCTCACACGTCGGATTTGAATTACCCGCTCTTGCCAGTTGGTCTCTTCTTTTTTTGCGCGGTTAGCTTTACGACGACCTGTTGCCATAATTCATGCTCTCTAAATGTCATTTGTCAATTGTCATTTGTCAGTTGTCATTTGTCCTTTGTCATTTACCTAATGACCAATGACCAATGAACGCCAGTTGCTACAAGTCGGCTAAGCCGCCCAACGCACTGGCTCCTAATGACTAATGACTTTAAAAATCTAAACCAGCTTCGCGTGCAGCTTCAGCTAGTGTTTTGATTCGACCGTGATATATGTTACCACCGCGATCAAAGACTACTTTAGTAATGCCTTTTTCAAGCGCACGCGCTGCAATCAACTTCCCAACTTGTGCAGATGCTTCACAGTTAGCCCCAGAAGCTAAATTTGCTTTTAACTCTGCATCTAAAGTTGATGCTGCAACTAAAGTATGGTGCTGAGTATCATCAATTACTTGGGCGTAAATATGTTGGTTAGAGCGAAATACGGCTAGGCGTGGGCGTTCTAGGGAACCGTTAACCTTACCACGGATGCGGCGATGACGACGCTGTTTGGATTCTCTACGAGTAAGTTTCATTTTTACTTCTTACCTTTACCACCAGTCTTACCAGCTTTGCGTCTGACTACTTCACCCGCATAGCGAATACCTTTACCTTTATAAGGTTCTGGTGGTCGGACGGCACGAATTTTAGCTGCTGTATTACCTACGATTTCTTTGTCATAGCCACTAACTATGACGTTAGTGTTATTTTCTACCGCAAACTGAATTCCATCTGGTGGTTCAATTTGTACTTGATGACTGAAACCCATGTTTAAAACTAGGTTCCGTCCTTGCACTTGGGCGCGATAACCTACCCCTTGAATTTCCAACCGACGTTGAAAACCTTGGGAAACTCCCTCTACCATGTTGGCAACCAATGTCCGGCTTAAACCGTGCATTTGGCGAGAGGTACGAGAATCATCTTTACGAACTACTTGTAAGGTTTCTCCTTCTTGGCTCACTGTCACGTGAACAGGTAGATCCCGTGAAAGCTCACCTTTGGGGCCCTTGACTACAACTTTAGTGCCATCAATTGTGACTTGCACTTTGGCGGGAATAGTAATTGGTCGTTTACCAATACGAGACATGATCTTTTGTCCTTTGTTATTTGTCCTTTGTTATTTGTCTTTTGTCAGTTGCCATTTACTAATGACCAATGACTAATGACAAATGACTAATGACTACCAGACGTAGCAAAGTACTTCACCACCCAAATTCTGACGGCGAGCTTCACGGTCAGTCATAATGCCGCTAGATGTAGAAATAATGGCAATACCGATACCGCCTAATACTCTGGGTAGTTCTTTTCGGTTGGAATAAACGCGTAAACCAGGTTTACTGATCCGTTTGAGGGCAGTAATCAAAGGCTGACGATTTTTACCCTTATATTTTAGGGAAATCACCAGATGACTTTTTACGCCTTCTCCAGCTTCTGCAATTTCAGAAATAAATCCTTCTTCCTGTAGTACCTTGGCAATACTACGGGTCATTTTAGTGGCTGGCACTTGTGTTGTTTGATGCCTTGCCATGTTGGCATTGCGGATGCGCGTCAGCATATCTGCAATTGTGTCGTTAGCCGCCATCGTTCCCTCTTTAGATGAACTTATTGATCGCGAAAGGGCATTCCCAATTCTTTGAGTAAAGCGCGGCCCTCTTCGTCATTTTTTGCTGTAGTAATGATTGAAATATCCAGACCGCGAATTTGATCAATGCTATCGTATTCGACTTCTGGAAAGATTAGCTGTTCTCTTACGCCTAGAGTATAGTTACCTCGGCCATCAAAGCTTTTAGGGCTAATACCACGAAAGTCACGAATTCTAGGTAGTGTCAAGCTGATGAGGCGGTCGAGAAAGGCATACATTCTCTCGCCTCTGAGAGTGACCATGATCCCGACAGGCATACCTTGACGGATTTTAAAGCCGGCGATCGCTTTTTTCGCCCTTGTCACTACAGGTTTTTGACCTGTAATTAGTGCGATTTCGTTGATAGAAGCTTCTAAAGCCTTAGCGTTTTGTGCCGCTTCACCCAAACCTCGGTTAACAGTCACCTTGACCAACTTCGGTACTTGATGAACGTTGGTGTATTGAAACTGATTTGTGAGTTTTGGGACGATTGTCTCTTGATATAAAGTTTTGAGTCTTGTTGTCGCCATAGTTTTTTGTCCTGAGATCCCTGGGCTTGGTCAGGGAAGATTATGAAGGATGAAGATAAAATAAGTAATATTTATACTTCAGACTTGAAACTTCATCCTTAATCAATAATCTCGCCAGTTTTTTTGAGTTTTCTCACCTTCTTACCTTCGGAGGTAAAGGTGTAGCAAACGCGACTAGCGACATTTTGTTTTGTGGAATAGAGCATCACGTTGGAACTGTGGATTGGGTACTCTTGGGTAACAATCCGTCCAGATTCCCCTTCTTGTTGGGGTTTAACGTGCTTAGTCTTAATGTTGACACCTTTAACCACGACTTTGCTCAGTTGGGGTAATGCTTTAATTACTTCGCCAACTTTGCCTTTGTCTTTGCCAGCAATTATTTGCACGGTGTCACCAGTTTTGACGTGCATTTTATGAAATTCTTTTGCCTTTTGGATTGCCATTACAGCACCTCCGGAGCTAGCGAAACTATTTTAGTAAAGTTCTTGTCGCGGAGTTCCCGTGCTACTGGGCCAAATACCCGTGTACCTCTAGGATTACCTTCTTTATTGATGATTACGGCGGCGTTATCATCAAAGCGAATAGTCATCCCACTATCACGACGAATGTTATGGCGAGTGCGAACAATCACAGCTTCCACAACATCGGATTTTTTTACAGCCATGTTGGGAATAGCATCTTTAACAACAGCGATAATTCTGTCGCCGATAAAACCGTAACGGCTATTACCAGCACCTAATACACGGATACACATTAGTTTCCGCGCGCCACTGTTATCTGCCACATTTAAGTAAGTTTGGGGTTGAATCACAATTGGTCTCCCTTGTGCAGTTGTTAGTTAAATAACAACTTATGAATTTTTAGTGTTGAGGATTTCTGTGACTTGCCAGCGTTTAGTTTTGCTCAGGGGTCTAGTTTCCTGAATCCGCACGCGATCGCCCACTTTGCATTTATTTTCTTCATCGTGAGCTTTGTAGCGGCGGGTTTTAACTACAATCTTGCCGTATTTGGGATGGGGAGCGCGGTTTTCAATGGCAACAACCACCGTTTTTTGCATTTTGTCGCTCACTACCAAGCCAACTCGTTCTTTGATTGCCATAATCTCTTAGTTCTCTTCTTTAGGAGTTTGACTTGCTGCCCGTTTGCGCTCTCCCTCTACTGTCAAAAGTTGGGCGAGGCGATGGCGAGCATGGCGGAATTGGTGAGGTTTTTCTAGTTGTCTAGTTGCCTTTTGCAAGCGCAACTGAAACAGTTGTTTTTTAGTGGCGACAATTTCTGCGGCTAATTGTTCGTCACTTAATTCTCTAGCTTCTGAAATCTTGGGAAGCGGCATGACCTACTCCTGCTCCTCTTCTATTTGAGAGCGCACAATAAATTTGGTTTTAATTGGCAGTTTGTATGCAGCTAGGCGCATAGCTTCACGGGCGATTTCTTCAGAAACACCAGCGATTTCAAATAAAATCCGCCCTGGCTTGACTACTGCTACCCAAAACTCTGGATTACCTTTACCAGAACCCATCCGTGTTTCTGCTGGACGCATGGTAACAGGTTTATCTGGGAAAATCCGAATCCAGATTTTCCCACCCCGGCGGATATAACGAGTCATCGCCCGACGGGAAGCCTCGATTTGTCGAGAGGTGATCCAAGCTGGTTCTTGGGCTTGGAGGGCAAAATCTCCAAAGTTGAGGGTGCTACCTCTGTGGGCTAGACCCGCCATTCGCCCGCGCTGTTGTTTGCGGAATTTAGTTCTTCTAGGACTTAACATGACTATGAAGTATGAAGTATGAAGTATGAAGTGTGAAGTATGAAGTGTGAAGTGTGAAGTATGAAACACAAATTGTTCATCCTTCAGCCTTCATCCCTTAGCCTTCATTTGAACGGTCTTCAAACTGCTGACGACGGCGCTGTTGTTGACGGCGACGTGGTTCACGTTCGCGGGTGGCGGGTTGGGGTTGAGTTTCTTCCTGTCCAGGAATAATTTCTCCTTTAAATACCCACACTTTGATGCCTAAAATACCGTAAACGGTTTTGGCTGTGCAGTAAGCGTAGTCAATGTCAGCCCGTAAGGTGTGTAGAGGTACTCTACCTTCACGCGTCCACTCTGTCCGCGCAATTTCCGCACCGTTGAGCCGACCACTGACTTGAATTTTAATTCCTTGAATACCAGCACGTTGCGCCCGTTGAATAGCTTGGCGGACTACGCGACGGAAGGAAACCCGACGTTCTAATTGTTGGGCGATGTATTCCGAAATCAAGTAAGCATCGGCATCAACTCGTTGGACTTCGACGACGTTGATCCGAATTTGGCGAGTACCGCCTAATAAATCTTGCAGTCCAGTGCGTAAGGATTCGATACCTTGTCCACCACGACCTACAACTACACCAGGGCGGGCTGTGCGTACTTCTAAATCAATTTGGTCTGCTTTGCGCTCAATTCTGACTTCGGAAATGCCAGCATTATTTTGAGCGAGTCTACCCAGTTTTTGTTCGATGTAATTACGTAGTTTGTAATCTTCTTGTAAAAGTTCTGGATAGCGTTCAGGATCTGCGTACCACCTAGATTGGTGTTCTTGGGTAATTCCGAGGCGAAAGCCAACTGGATGAATTTTTTGTCCCACAAATGCTTCCTCTAAAGTTCTGGTAATTATTCCGCAGTCTCACCAGCAGCTACAGCTACTGTGATGTGACACGTTGGTTTGCGAATTTGGTAAGCTCGACCTTGCGCTCTAGGTTGGAAACGTTTTAGGACTGGGCCTTGATCGGCATAAGCTTGAGTAATTACCAGTTGAGCGCGGTCTAAACCTGCATTGTGTTCAGCATTTGCAGCTGCGCTTCTAATTAGTTTCAATACTGGTTCACAAGCCCGATAAGGCATGAATTCCAAAATAATTAACGCTTCTCTGTAAGACCGCCCCCGAATCTGATCGAGTACACGACGCACTTTAAAGGGAGACATGCGTATATAACGGGCGATCGCTTTTACTTCTGTAGTATTAGTTGCCATGTTTTTCTCCTTGTCGTTTGTCATTCGTCATCTGTCATTTGTCATTTGTCAGTTGCAAAGGACTAATGACAATAGACAAAGAACAAACTATCTACCCGCTTTTTTGTCACTTTTGCCATGACCCCTGTAGGTGCGTGTTGGGGCGAATTCTCCCAACTTATGGCCTACCATCTGATCGCTGATAAACACGGGGACATGTTGTCTGCCATTGTGAACAGCGATCGTGTGTCCTACCATCTGGGGCAGAATTGTTGAGGCTCTTGACCAAGTTTTAATCACTTGCTTTTCGTTTCTCTCATTCAGCTTTTCAATTTTGCTGAGTAAGTGATCGGCAACGAAAGGCCCTTTTTTTAGTGAACGACCCATAGTATCAGGATGAGGTTAAAAATGAAAATTAAAAATGAAGAATAAAGACTTAAGGATGAAGATGGAAAGTTAAACGTTTCTATTTCATCCTTCATACTTCATACTTCAGACTTGCCTATGACTGACGACCACCACGACCGCGCTTAGAAGATTTACGACGACGGCGTACAATCAATCTACTGCTAGGTTTCTTGGGTTTGCGTGTCTTGGCTCCCAATGTTGGTTTACCCCAAGGTGTGACAGGGCCAGAACGACCAATGGGCGCTCTACCTTCACCACCACCATGTGGGTGATCAACTGGGTTCATGACGCTACCTCTAACTTTCGGGCGGCGACCTTTCCAGCGATTGCGTCCAGCTTTACCTGCACTCAGGTTTCTAAAGTCGGTGTTGCCTACTTGCCCGATGGTAGCGTAGCATTCACGCCGTACCATCCGCACTTCCCCAGAAGGCAACTTGAGGGTGACATAATTACCTTCTTTCGCCACTACTTGCGCTGTCGCACCAGCAGCACGGACAATTTGACCACCCTTACCCGCAGTCAGTTCTACGTTATGTACGTTTGTACCTAAAGGAATGTTTGCCAGTGGTAAAGCATTACCATCTTCAATGGGAGACTCAGGGCCAGCCATTAAGGTTTTGCCTACAGTCAATCCATTAGGTTGGAGGATATAGCGTTTTTCCCCATCCTGATATTGCAGTAAGGCAATACGAGCGTTGCGGTTGGGATCGTACTCGATCGCTAACACTGTAGCGGGAATGTTACGCTTATCTCTTTTAAAATCAATAATTCGATAAAGTCTTTTATGGCCGCCACCCCGACGACGGCTGGTTATCCGCCCTTGATTATTGCGACCTTTGGCGCGATGGATGTACACCGTCAGAGACTTTTCTGGCTCTTTTTTAGTAATTTCCGAAAAGTCGGAGATTGTAACTTGACGAGTACTGGGGGTATAAGGGCGATAAGAACGAGTACCCATTTTTTGTTAGACCTCTGGGAATAGAATCTGTCTAATCTTTTGTGCGTCCCCAGGTGAGACGGTAACAATAGCTTTCTTATATTGAGGTTTGTAGCCAATAAATTTGCCAACGCGACGTTTTTTCCGTGGCTGTGTAGCAGTATTGATTTTGACTACTTTGACTTGAAACAAGTCTTCGATCGCTGCTTTAATATCTGGCTTGGTAGCTTTCAGAACTACTTCAAAAGTGTATTGATTCTGTTCCATCAGAATCGTTGCTTTTTCGGTGACAATCGGGCGACGCACCAAGTCAGGCAGATCACGGGGCGCAATCTTAGCCATTGTAGACCTCCTGAATTTTTTCTAATGCTGGTGCTGTAACCACAAGCTTGTCAGCGTGCAGCAGGTCATAAACATTCAACTGATCTGCGGCAATAATTTTTAAGTTCTCGACGTTGCGTCCTGACAGATAAACTGTCTCGGTAATCTCAGACAAAATTAACAGTGTCTTTTGTTCTGGGTTTACTCCCCAACGCACTAAAGCTGCCAATAAATCTTTAGTTTTCGGACGAGAAAGTTCGTTACTAAATTCTTCGACCACAATCAAGTCTTCAGCACGACTTACAAAAGCTGTACGTAATGCCAACCGCCGTTCTTTCCGGTTCATTTTCAGGTCGTACTCTCTGGGTTTAGGCCCAAAGATCACACCACCACCACGCCATAAGGGAGAACGAATCGAACCAGCACGAGCGCGACCTGTGCCTTTTTGCCGCCAAGGTTTGCGGCCACCACCTCTAACTTCTGCGCGAGTTTTTGTACTAGCGGTTCCTTGACGAGCATTGGTTGTTTGTCTAACCAAGGCGCGGTGTACAATATGGGCCGCTGTTTCTTCTTTGGCAACTCGCAAGTCGAACGTTTTCTGCCCGACTTCCTCTCCTTGCCAGTTTTTAACTACAGTCTCAACCATTTTTTTGTCCTTTGTCATTTGTCTTTTGTCATTAGTCCTTTGTCATTTGTCTTTAGCTATGACCAATGACTAATGACTATTGACGATTGACTATTTACCAACTTTCTTTGCGGGCACAACACTCACTAGGGAACCTGGTTTACCAGGAATTGCTCCTTTGATGAGTAATAAGTTGCGTTCTGCGTCTACACGCACAACTGTCAATTTACTAATGGTGACGCGGCTACCGCCCAAGCGCCCTGCC
Organism: Nostoc sp. TH1S01; assembly: GCA_018993265.1. GTDB lineage: Bacteria > Cyanobacteriota > Cyanobacteriia > Cyanobacteriales > Nostocaceae > Nostoc_B. The sequence continues at coordinate 42,474 of JAGKSW010000024.1, read as the reverse complement.
ATTCTTTTTCCTGGATAAACACGACCGGGTGTTGTACCAGCACCAATGGAACCGGGCGCTCTGTGGTTTTTAGAACCGTGAGACATTGGCCCGCGACCAAAGTTATTCCGCTTTTGGTTGCCTGCAAAACCGCGACCGATACTTGTACCAATTACATCTACGATTTGACCAGCACTAAAAATATCTGCTTTGATTTCTTGACCTAATGTGTATTCGCTAGAATTATCTGTGCGAAACTCGCTTAGGTGACGTAAAGCTGGTGCTGATGATTTGGCTAAGTGACCCAACAAGGGTTTATTTAGAGCTTTTGGTTTGACTTCGCCATAACCAACCTGAATGGCGGCGTAACCGTCAGTTTGTTTTGTTTTAACTTGTGTAACAGTGCATGGCCCTGCTTGAACGACTGTGACAGGAATTGATACTCCTGCCTCGTCAAATATTTGGGTCATGCCCAGCTTGGTGCCGAGAATACCTACAGACACAGTAACTGGTTCTCCTTTTTACTTACTGAGCAGATTCATCGGGATTGTCGGTGATGTTCCGACTGAGGGAGGACGATCCTCAGCAATTTCCAGCGGCAAACGCTGCTTTCTCTTATCCGGAAAACAAAAACCGTTCCCTGACTTTTTGGTGAATCCGTTTACGTGAATTCAGTTGTTTACTAGAACAACCATGAGTTGCTTCCAAATGGAATTACAAATCTCTGGTTTTAAGGCAATGCTCTAAAGCTTTGCACTTTGTGCAGCAATGCTCTCGTCCAAGCAGTTGCTTAGGCACTTTTTGGAGGCTGCTTTTGTGGTTGCCTCCTTGTTGTAGAAGGACTTAAGCAGTTACTTACCACTCAGTATCCCTATAACTAAGACTCTTGTACTACTACAGCGCTAGTATTACGACTCAGTTTCTACTTTTAGGATCACCTGAAACTATTGTTCAAGGTTTTGCCTAATTTATCCGGGCTACAGGAGAAAATCCAGATTACGTCCGGGTTATGGCTTTGATTAATTAGCCATAATTTCATTGGTGAACATCAAGGCTTTTTTAGTTTAGCAGTCTCTTGACAGTTTAGGCTAAATCATAACTTGATTCTGTTTAATCAGCTGTTAGATTGTATGCCCATGCCAATGAAAGAGAAAAGCTTTATTTTGCCGTTTGGTCACAATCTCACATTATAGATGAGGGGTGTGATGTTTGTCGAGTATTTTTTTAGGAGTTGTGGCTCATGCTTTGGGCAGCCCAGACCATATCTATATTATTAAGTGAATAAATCAGCTTTTGGAAGCGATTTGCCTTGTCAGGCAAGACTTTGGCAAGTTTTGGACTAGTTGCTATCTGACAGCACCTTAAATATTTTACTTAACAGTAAATAATAGAGATATGTAAGTGGGATAGGATAAACGAAAATCTATGGCACTGATTACCACTGGCAATGGTTTAATCCGAGATTTGGAGAAATTTGGCGCTCTCGGTACGTACGTCCCTTTAGAGGGAGGTTTTGAAGGTCGATATCGCCGCCGACTGCGTGCTGCTGGTTATGTGACTTTGAATATGACTGCTAGGGGATTGGGCGATGTGGCTGCCTATCTCACAGGAGTTCATGGTGTGAGACCGCCTCACTTGGGTAAGAAAAGTTCTGGTAGTGGTGCGGCTGTGGGTAATGTCTACTATTTACCCCCAATTGTTAACTATCAGCTAGAACAGTTACCACCCAAATCTAAGGGTTTGGTGTTGTGGATTATTGAAGGTCATATTCTGTCTGACCAAGAAATTGAGTTTTTAGCAGAATTGCCTAAATTGGAACCAAAAGTCAAAGTGGTGGTGGAAAGAGGCGGTAGTCGCGCTTTCAATTGGAAGCCTTTGACAGCTACCTTCGCGGTTAGTTCTCAGGCTGTATAATTTTTTGGATTACAACAAAGGCGATCGCATTTCTGATTTTACAGGTGCGATCGCTTTTGTTTTTCATGACCAAAAAAATAACTCCGGCTTGAAGTGAAAGCACATATACCGTAAACCTGCGGCGATCGCTTATTTTTAGTTACGATTATGTTTAGAAAAACGACGATCACACCTCTGTTAAGCGCCGTGATACCTTTAAGAGCTATTCAATAAATATCAGTCCATAGCAACTGAGAGACGTTGCGGCGTTAGCTGGATTCCCATTACAACAGAAGTAATAAGAGTTTGATTTACTATTATCACGACATTGGGGCAGATGGGGAAATAGGCTGAAAAGACCATCACAGAACAATTTGGATTCTAGGTATTGAATAAATACAGTAAATCAATATATGCTTTTTAAGCACGTTGTTATGTAAAGAAAAAGATGACATACGCTTACGAAAAATTTACCAAAGCAATAGACATTTTAGCGGTTAGTAAAGAAAGTCCACGCCAGAGAATGATTGATGCTTTTCAAGTTGAATTGCATTTATTAATAGAGCAGAAACTCTCTCCAGAAATAGAAGAAGACTACCAAAAATTTCTAGAAAAATATGATGAGTTTATCCGAGATGAAAGTGAAGATATAAATGAATTAGTAGAAATTTTAATGTCAATATACGAAGAACTCATTTTGATAGAGCATTGTCCTCAACCTAAGTAAGCCAAAAAGATTTCATGACAATATGTCAGATCAACTTACAAGACGCGAAAGCAAGCAGTATTAATAAAATTTTCATCTACATACAGTAGCTATTTCTTATGTAAACAACTAAGCTCTAAGCGATGTTTAAATAAACTTAGGTAGCCCAAATGAAATTTTTAACTACTACTGCTTTACTTACATCATCTATTACATTGTCTGTCACTACAGTTATTTTTGATAATTATGCACAAGCACAACAGCCAACAAAACAAGTAGCATATTGTCCTAATATGACTCAAGTCATTACCTTGAAAATTGTTGACCCATATACTGTAATTTGCAGAATCACAGACCCCACAATTTTAGTGCCAGGTAAAACTTATGACGAACTAGAACTATACACAAAAGACGAAGACGGTAAAACACTTTTTTCAGCAAGCATAACAGTTTATGGATATGGAATTAGACGTGTAACTTTGAGAGAACACAAAAATCGCTCAATGTGCAAAGATATAGCAGATCCATGCGCTCGAATAGCTCAATTTTTTGTAGTTGATAGAACCTTCAGGCAGTGGGTTCCAGGCTACGAAAAACCCGATATCTTAGATAAATATCGTAGTAATGTAACTTTACTTCTAGACACTCTTAGGGATAACCCTCGTGAAGAAATAAAGTTTTAGTAAAAAATGTAATTATGTCATCAAAAATAACATTAATGACATGATTACATTCAGTTTATTTAGTATATGTTATCGGAAGCTTATAAGCCTCTTTCTTTAACTCCAATTCTGTACCAAAATGTAAAATATTGTAACTGAGTGAGCTACTGTACTGACTGTCCGCTACAACAGAAATAGCTGTAAATCCCATTACAGAAGCTAACCCCAAAAAGCTTGCTATAAACATTAACTGTTTTCAGTTTTAAACCTTGATAAATAAAGCACTATGGCAAATCTGCACAAATTCTTGCCTAGTTTTTGTTTACTTAGGCTGAATTGTGACATTGTATTGTTTCTAGTCTAAAAATCTTTCATACTTTTCTAGAGATGGTTTCAGCACAAGCGAGTTTTATTCCCTATTGACCCTTGAAAGATAGTACGTACAATTATACGTAGTCAATAATTTTATGAAATCTCCTTGGCTGAAAACACATAACTTATGGTTTTAGGCAATTTTGGCAATATTTACTCAGATGAGCTAGTTACTGCTACTGAATTAAATCGTCAGCCTGGGCGAATTCTAGACAAAGCTTTAGAACGTCCAGTGACAATTACTCGTAATGATCAGGCTTTTGCTTTGTTGCGTCGAGAGGAAGTAACTTCTTTGGTGAAAGCAGCTACTCAAAGTCAAGCTGTCTTTGAAGGATTAACTGTTGCTTTTTCTTTATTACTAGGGAAAGAAATCGGCTTTGAACATCCTTATGGATGGTTGAGTGTGTTTGATGCGGATGATTTGCAAGAGTTTATCAAGGAGCTAAGTGAAGCTTTTCGGTTGATAGATTCTTCAACTACAGCATGGGAGATGATTGCGGCGCTCATCCATGAATGGCATGAAAGTGCTATTGCTATATCTAGTCCTGAACTAGCAACAGCTTTTAGTACTGAAACTGATGAAGTACCATTAACCCAACCATCTGCTCATAGTGCTGAGTAAAGGTGTATGTCAGACAACCAAGAAGAAAACCCCATAGTAGAAAATGTAGAGCCGCCTGAAGTGAAACTGACTGCTCCTGAATTATCTGAGAGAGAAAGCACTTGGTTGGTAGTAGCTAAAAATCGTCGAGTTAATCGGGACTGGGAAGCTTTAATGCAACGTTATCCAGAAAACTCTCTGCGCTGTTATGAGGATTTATGTTCTACGCCAACAACCAGACAGCCAGGACGTGTTTTTCCTTTGAAGGGTAAAACTTACAAAGGAGTATGGGAATATGAAGTAACAAAAGGAGACAGAGTATTTTACATTCCTGATGAGCAAGAATTGAAGGTTATTGTTTATTACGCGGGAAAACACCCTAATATTGCACCCGTACCGTAAACCTGCGGCGATCGCTTATCTTTTGGAGAAGTTGCGATCATGTTTAGAAACACTGCGATCGCGCTTTGATGCTCACTTCTCTCATTTTTTATGCCAAATTACTATTCAGCACCTAAAGACTGTTCTATCGCACGTCTAATGTAACGCTGATAAGGGATACCTTCTTTCTTGGAAACAGATTTAACTTTTTCTAGCATCTCCTCAGACATCCGTATATTGACACTTTTGTCTTTAGGCTTAAATTCAAAAGTCACTGGCTTGAAATTATCAGGAGTAAGATAATCTGACAAATCCTCTTCTAAGAGTGCCTCTATTTCTTCATCAGTTTTAAGTCTTGGGAAAGTTTTGTCCATATTTCTGTACCTCTCTGTCTCTCATATATCTGGCACTGATCGGTCTAATGAGTATTTCATCCTGTTTATTTCGGAGAGTAAAAGCCACAAAAATGTACCTTTGTTGGCTTGAAATCCCTATGGCTAAATACCTATCTTCATCCTGAGAATGCTTTATATCTGGTGCAATCAGAACACCCGATTGTTGAAACAGGTACATTTATTATTAATCTATTCCAGCAGGTTTAAACCTAAAAATAGAGCAGCAATAGTTCCTGACACTGAAATTTCACCTTGATAAATTTTATCTAATACTTCTTCTACAGGAATCAAAATAACTTCAATTTCTTCTGTAATATCTAAATTTTGTTCCCCAACTTTCATAACATTCTCAGCTAAAAATAAATGTATGCGGTTGGTATCTTGACTGGGTTTATCATAAAAAATCGTGACTTTTTTAACTTGTTGAGCCAGATAACCAGTTTCTTCTTGTAATTCTCGAATTGCGGCGATTTCTGCACTTTCTTGGGTCGGGTCAAAGTGTCCCGCAGGTAATTCTATAAAAAAATCTGCGACTGCGTGTCGGTATTGGCGGACGAAAACAATTTCTTGATTACTGGTAATCGGTAAAATAATGGCAATTTCTGGTTTAATACTGACAAAATAATCATCAATGACTTTACCGTTAGGTAATTCGATTTTATCTTGCCTGACCTTGCACCAAAGATGGTTTAATACCATGTCTGATTGCAAGATTTTCCATTTCTTGAGATTGCTCATAAATACTAATTAATAAATGTAAAAAAGTATAACAGATGTAGAAAATCAGCTAAAATCCCTTAAACTATTTTCTGCCCTAGCCATCATAGAGCAGACTTATGCAAGTAGAAGTCAAGGTATTTACTGTCAATAAACGATTTCCCTTAACTATTAGTCGGGGCACAACTGCACAGACAACGAATGTATGGGTAAAAATTTCACAAGATGGCGTTGAGGGTTGGGGTGAAGCTTCACCGTTTGGTGTCGGGAATTATGCTCAAAAAACCGAGCAAATTAAAGATGCTATCGAGCAAGTTATACCATTTTTATTATCTTTTAGCCCATTGCAGAGACAGCAAGTCGAGCAATTGTTAATTCAACAGCAGGTTCCTTCATCGGCGCGGGCGGCTGTGGATATGGCGATGCACGATTGGCTAGGTAAGCGTGTCGGTTTACCACTGTGGCAGATTTGGGGATGCGATCGCAATCTCATTGTCCCAACTTCGGTAACTATTGGCATAAATTCACCAGCAGGCGCTAGGGCGAGGGCGCGGGACTGGTTAAATTATTTGGATGTCCGACTGTTTAAGGTGAAATTAGGTAGCCCCGATGGTATTGAGGCTGATCAGCAAATGCTATTAGCTGTTCAACAAGAAGCACCACATCTAGAATTTTTTGTGGATGCAAATGGTGGTTGGAGTTTGCCAGATGCAATTAAGATGTGTCATTGGCTGGCTGATTTAGGTGTAAAGTATGTAGAACAGCCACTAGCAAGGGGTCAAGAAGAAAGTTTAGCCAAACTCAAACAAGAGTCACCCCTACCGATTTTTGTTGATGAAAGTTGCTTTACTAGCGTTGATATTCCCCATTTGGCGAACTACGTGGATGGAATTAATATCAAACTGATGAAGTCAGGGGGCTTAACCGAAGCATTGCGGATGGTACATACAGCGCGGGCTTACAATTTACAAGTGATGTTTGGCTGCTATTCTGACAGTTCACTAGCTAACACAGCCGCAGCACAATTAGCACCACTCGCTGATTATTTAGATTTAGACAGTCATCTCAACTTAGTTGATGACCCATTTATGGGTGCATTCGTAGTAGAAGGAAAAGTTTTACCAAACGATTTACCAGGCTTGGGGGTACAATACAGTGCGTTTGCCGCTTAATCAACGAATCGCTATTCTGCTACATGAAGGAATTACAGGAACACAGGGCAAAACCGGGTTGGCAATTTTACGCTACAGTGAAGCCCCGATTGTCGCAGTCATTGATAAGGTAACTGCTGGTAGGTCTTTGCCAGAATTAACAGGTATCAAGCGTGATGTGCCGATTGTGGAATCTGTCACCGCAGCTTTGGAGTATAAACCAGAAGTATTAGTAATTGGAATTGCGCCCAAAGGTGGTGCGGTACCTGATGATTATTGGATAGAAATTAAAGATGCGCTAAAAGCTGGGATGTCTTTGGTGAATGGTTTACACACACCATTGGCGACAATGGCAGAGTTAAATGAACTGTTAAAACCAGGACAGTTAATTTGGGATGTCCGCAAGGAACCACCAAATCTACAAGTAGCGAGTGGGATGGCGCGGACTCTTCCCTGTCGCCGTGTGTTGACGGTGGGAACAGATATGGCGATTGGGAAAATGTCTACTAGTTTAGAACTAAACTGGGCGGCAAAGTTACGGGGTTGGCGTTCTAAGTTTATCGCTACAGGTCAAACTGGTTTGATGTTAGAAGGTGATGGTATCGCCTTAGATGCAGTCCGAGTAGATTTTGCGGCTGGTGCTGTGGAACAAATAGTGATGCGTTATGGCAAAAACTATGACATTCTGCACATTGAAGGACAAGGTTCGCTGTTACATCCTGGTTCTACAGCTACCTTGCCTTTAATTCGCGGTTCTCAACCCACACAACTGATATTGGTACATCGGGCGGGACAAACCCACAACCGAAATAATCCCCATGTCCCGATTCCGCCGTTAACGAAAGTGATTCAAATGTATGAATCTGTAGCAAGTGCGGGTGGTGCTTTTGGGAAAGTGCCTGTGGTGGGTATAGCGTTGAATACTGCACATTTAGATGAGTTTGCCGCCCAAGAAGCGATCGCCCAAACTACAGCCGAAACCGGTTTAGCTTGCACTGATCCGGTGCGTTTTGGCGCTGGGTTGTTGTTAGATGCAGTCATGCGAAGTGAAGTGTGAAATGTGAAGTGTGAAGTATGAAGTATGAAGTATGAAGTGTGAAATTAGAACTTACGTATGAAAACGCAAAATCAACGGTTTGGGCGGGTAAAGGGTGTATGTATACAAAATCCTTACACCCTTTACCCTTACAACCCTTCACCCAGTCTCCACAGACAAACTTTGGCTTAAGTCCTAAAAATTTCAGACTTCATACTTCACACTTCAGACTTTATTTGACAGCGATCGCAAGTTCCCTGCACAGTTACTTCATAGCGTTCGGCTTTCAATCCTGAACGCAGTTTATTCAAATCAATACACTGAAAGGTATTCCAATCAATGTCTTCAATTGCACCACAACAGTTACAGCGAAAATGATGGTGTGGCATAACTTTGGCATCGTAACGTGATACACCTTCTTCTAACAGTACTTCGCGCACTAAGCCGACTTCGCGTAATGCTTGTAGTGCGGCATAAACTGTAGCTTGAGATGAAGTTGGTGCATCTTGATTCAAGTTTGTCAGAATTTGATCTACTGTAGGATGGTCTTCTCGTGCTAGTAGATTTGCATATACTGCGAAGCGCTGGGGAGTCACTCGCAATCCTTTGCTCTTGAGTGTTTTGACAATCTCATCAGCTTTTTGCTGCATAGCATTCACTTGAATCAGATTAACAGAAATAGATTATTATTATAACGTTTCTTTTTTTGGTACTTAACCTATTTAAGAAAGATAATTTTAATAGAGTATTTATTACTATTAGGTAGCTCTGAAATCAGAATAATTATGATATTGAATCAAGGGCTAAGACGGCAGCAGTTTATACCCTGAGATTGTTGTAAAACAATAGCGATCGCTCTAGGCGGATGGGGTCTGTTACTCATAGCATTAAAACAACCCCTTTGCATCAATGAACTCAGCATGAAACGAACCAGGAAGTCTCTGCTGCTAACCTTGAGTTGGATTTTATTGTCAGTTAGTACATCAATTTTAATTATTCTGACGCAACCGTTAGCACCTGTCCCAGCCCAAGAACCTGCCACTACCACTGTAGAAACAACAGATACACCCAGTTCCGAAAGTCCACAGCCCAACCAAACGCCAAAACCAGAAGCGAACGAACCTCAAAAACCAGATACCGCAACAGAAACTACACTTACACCGGAAGAACTTGCCCGTCAACAAAAGTTTATCGCAGCAGACAAACTATACCTCGCAGGCAATATTGCTGAGGCGGAAAAACTCTACCGTGAAGTCAAACCACCATTCGCCAATACAGATACTGCAACTCAAGAACGTAAACCCGCCATTCTTGATCCTATGCAACTATCACCAGCTGGCAAAGTTTACTGGCGAGAATCAGAAGCGGGAATTGCAGCTAAGTTACAAACCAGGACGGAAGTACCGCTAAAACTATTGGTGGAACAGTACCCAGAATTTATTCCTGGTCACATTCGTTATGCTGAGATTCTCAAGCAATATAATCGCCCCAAAGAAGCTGTAGAAATTTTAGAACGAGCATCATCACTATATCCCGATCAGCCAGATTTAATTAAAGCCAAAGTTACAGCACTGGCGGATGAAAAAAAATGGATGGAAGCATCGTTAGCCGCGCGTCAATTTGCGATTCTTTATCCTAATGATCCGCAAGCAGAGGAATTTACCCAACTTGCAGAACTCAACCTCAAACGCTACAAAGCCCATATCCGCGAAGAAATTCGAGGTAACACTCTCGCTAACATTATTACAGGTGCAGTTGGCTATGCTGTTACAGGTAGTTTGTTAGGGCCATTTTCTGCCTTAGACTCTACCATCTTGCTGCTACAAGGTGAAGGTGCAGTGGGTGATTCGGTAGCGAAACAGGCAAAAAAACAGCTACCATTAGTAAAAGATGAGGAAGTGCTGGCCTACGTTAACGAAATTGGGCAGAAACTAGTGAAAGTTTCAGGACGCACCGAATTTAAATATGAATTTTTTGTGATTCCCGAAGAAGAATTAAATGCCTTTGCCTTACCAGGAGGAAAAGTTTTTATTAATGCTGGTGCGATCGCCAAAAGTAACTCTGAAGCTGAACTAGCTGGGTTAATCGGTCATGAATTATCTCACGTAGTTTTATCGCACGGTTTTCAACTAGTTACCCAAGGAAACTTGATTTCTAACGTTACCCAATATCTGCCTTTTGGTGGTACAGTTGGTCAACTTTTTTCCCTCAGCTACAGCCGTGAGATGGAACGTCAAGCAGATGTTGTGGGTACTCGCTTGATTGTGGCTAATGGCTATGCTGCTGATGGGTTGCGTAATTTGATGGTAACGCTACAAAAACAACAAAAAAATGCGCCGCCGACTTGGATATCATCCCACCCAGGCGGTAAAGAACGAGTGAGTTATTTAGAAAACTTGATTACCCGTGGTAACTATAACCGCTACAGCTACGAAGGAGTTGAACGTCACACAGCCATTCAAGCCAAAGTCAAACAAATACTGAAAGAGAAAAAAGAACGAGAAGAGAAAAAGCAGCGTTCTGAATGAATCAAAAAACAAATTTCTGCGTCACTGAAATTATCAATTAGCTAACCTCATATCTAGTAAAGGATAATTTATGACATTACAACCCTTGAAGCTATTATGTTTAAGCGGTTTGGGCTTATCCTTATTTTTGGGCAATTCTGCCGCCTTTGCCCAAGTTAATGATGGTGGTGGTATTGTCGTACCTACCACTTCCGATCCTTATCCCTATCCATCAGGCTCATCAAATCCTGTAGACACCTCAACAGGCGTACCCACTTCTTCTAGTGGTACTGTCGTTACCGATACTAGATTTAGCTGTCAAAATGATAATGGTCAATACGTAGTCATGTATCAACCAGAAAGCCAACCGGGAAGATTCTTTCCTTGGGCGGCTCCTGCGCGATTGGGCGGTGGTTGGGATCCTTACAAACGTTGTGTTACCATTGCTCAACGCCTAGAACAATATCGTCCTGATGGTTTGCAAGAACTCCAAACAGGTTTCTTGAATAACGAAAACATTGTTTGTGTAACTACTGAAGCTAACCCTAGTTGTCGGATTGTGTTGACAGTACCACGAGATAAAGACCCTTATACTGTCCGCAATAGCATTTTCCAAAACTTAATTTCTGCGGATGATGGTCAACAAACTACGGCTGTGAATACTTATCGCAACAATAGAGGCGGAGTAGATGAAATTTACAACATAGGCCGCACAATTTTAGGTGGAAGTAATCGACAAGTTAGCTCATCTAGAAGTGGAATTAATCTTAAACCTTTCCTTGATCGCAAAGATGGTGGAACTGGAACAAAATTACGTAATGGTGTCGCAATTCGCCGTCAATCTCCAACTCAATCTCAAGGTCGGACTCGCTTAAATCCTGGTAATTTCCGGTAATATCGTGTACAGTGAATGTCACTGCTAACTTTGGAAAACTCTCATTTCAGCTCTATATTATTTGGGCTAAAGTGAGAGTTTCTGCTATTAGTATATGACTTACGAGTTTTATTAACGAACCACAGAGACGCAGAGAGCGCAGAGAGAGGAGAGAAATGATTTAACTGAACTATATTGAATTATGTTTCTTCATATCGATTTGATATCAGTTAAATTTATTAACCACAGATGCACACAGATAAATCTTGACTTCAACAGACTAGAAAATACTATAAAATTTATGCAAATTAATTATTCCCGCGTTATACACTTAAGCCATATTATTGATAGAAATATTCCTTTATGGCCGGGCGACCCACCAGTAGAATTTAGCACTGTTGCGGATATTCAAGATGATGGCTACTATCTGCGGAGTTTTTCTTTGGGGGAACATAGTGCTACGCATATCAACGCTCCTAATAGTTTTGATACTGCTGGTGCAGGAATTGATGAATATGCGGCGGAATCACTAGTTTTATCGGCGGTAGTGATAGATATCTGCGAAGTTGCTGTGAATAATCCTGATTATGCTTTGAGCATTACTGATATTCTGGCATGGGAGGAAAAATACGGTGTGATTGCCAGTGGTAGTTTAGTACTGCTGTATACTGGATGGCAGCATAAATGGACTGATAGAAACGCATTCTTTAACCAGGATGCCAAAGGAATTATGCACTTTCCGGGCTTTAGTGGCGATGCTACGCAGTTTTTGTTGGATGAACGACAAATTGCGGGAGTAGGAATTGATACTCACGGTGTTGACCCCGGACAAGATAACAGTTTTACGACTAACCGCTTAGTGTTGGCACAGCAGGGTATTGTTTTGGAAAATTTGACGAATTTAGATCAATTACCACCTCAAGGTACTACATTAGCGATCGCAATTCTTAAATTGCGTGGTGGTTCTGGTTGTCCTGTGGGTGTGTTGGCTTTTGTGCCTTAACTTTTGTGTATAACTTTTTCGTCTTCTGCCCATTCTTTAAACTTGACGTTAACGTAGAAAGCAAATCGAATCTATCGCAATTATCTAAAAGAAATTTTTAAATACTAATTATGTCTTTGCTAACTTGTCGCAATTATATTAATGGTCAGTGGGTGGATGCTACGACAGGAAATATTCTGGAAAGTTATAACCCTGCTTTGGTAAGCGAAGTTGTCGCAACCTTTCCTCGTTCTCAAGCGGAGGATGTAGATAAAGCCGTCGCCGCCGCCCGTCACGCTTACCGCAGTTGGCGGAAAGTTCCTGCCCCAGCTAGAGCCGAATATATTTTTCGTGTGGGAGAATTATTACTCCAGCATAAAGAAGAACTCGCCCAATTAATTAGTCGAGAAATGGGTAAACCCCTCACAGAAGCTAGGGGTGATGTGCAGGAAGGTATTGACTGTGCTTTTTATAGTGCTGGTGAAGGGCGGCGGCTGTTTGGGTTAACAACACCTTCGGAAATGCCGAATAAATTTGCAATGACAGTGCGAATGCCCATTGGTGTTTGTGCTTTAATTACACCGTGGAACTTTCCTGTGGCTATTCCTTGCTGGAAAGCTATGCCCGCTTTGGTATGCGGTAATACTGTCATTCTCAAACCTGCTGAAGATACACCCGCTTGTGCAACCAAACTAATAGAAATTTTCGCCGCAGCAGGTTTACCCGCAGGTGTGATTAACTTAGTGCATGGTGTTGGTGAAGAAGTTGGTAAAGCTTTAGTCGAACATCCCAATGTTGATTTAGTTTCGTTTACTGGTTCTTCGGAAACAGGGGCTTTTGTAGGTGCAACTTGCGGACGCACTCACAAGCGTGTTTGTCTGGAGATGGGTGGTAAAAACGCCCAAGTAGTAATGGAAGATGCAGACTTAGGACTGGCTTTAGATGGTGCAGTTTGGGGGGCTTTTGGGACGACTGGGCAACGTTGTACAGCTACAAGTCGGCTAATATTGCATCATGATATTAAAGAAAAGTTTACGGCTATGCTGTATGAGCGTACTAGTAAGTTACGCTTGGGTGCTGGTTATGACCAAGATACAGAAATTGGGCCGATAATTAATCAAAGGCAATTGCAACGGGTGAATGAATATATGAACATCGCCCGTGAAGAAGGGGCAAAAATTTTAATTGGTGGAGAAATTGCAAGTGAAGGACAATTAAAAGAGGGGAATTTCTTTTTGCCAACTATTTTAGATAATGTTACGCCAGATATGCGCGTTGCCCGTGAAGAGATATTTGGGCCTGTAGTGGCATTAATTGAGGTTAATTCTTTTGAAGATGCGATCGCTATTCTCAATGATACTAATTATGGTCTGTCTTCTTCCATTTATACGCGCGATATCAACCGGGCATTTACGGCGATGCGCGACATTGAAGCAGGTATTACCTATATTAATGGCCCGACTATTGGCGCAGAAGTACATTTACCTTTTGGTGGCGTGAAACAAACAGGTAACGGACACCGCGAAGCCGGAACCACTGCTTTAGATGTGTTCACAGAATGGAAGAGTGTGTATGTTGACTTTTCTGGTAATTTACAACGCGCCCAAATAGATAATCGAAGTTAGTTTCTGATGTTTCGTGGTTGAGTAAAACAGAGAAAAAAAGAGGTTAGAGGCTGGAGACTAGAGGCTAGTACAGTAAAGTGGAAATAAAGCACCCATTATCAATTGCTGAAAAGCTCACTCTAAGGTTTTCTTCATTTCATACTTCAGACTTCATACTTCAGCCTTTTTGTACTAGTGTTGTGTAGAACATAGATGAAAACTGCTTTAACTCAGATTGTTATCCTGATTATCTGCGTAGCCTGCGGCAAGCCGCTAACGCGTCTATATCCGCGTACCCTTCGGGAAGCCGCTAACGCGTCTAAATCTGCGGTTAATTTGAATTAGGTATCGTAGGAACAATGATGGGTTTTGATTTATCTTTGTGTAGTTGATTCTCGGCTTGGTTGCGTGCAGCGATCGCCTCTTGATAATCTGGCTTATATTTAATAGCTTGATTATAGGATGCGATCGCTTCTGGATAACGGTTTAAATTGAGTAAGGCATTGCCTCGGCTATACCAACTTTCGTAATGTTTTGGGTTGTAGCGTAATGCTCTATTATAAGCTGCGATCGCCTCTGCATATTTCTGCAAATTGTATTGAGAATTGCCCAAACTGTACCAAAGTTGATCATCGTTGCGTTTAATGCTGGCGGCTTTATTATAAGCTGCGATTGCTTCGGCGTAGCGTTGCAGTTGATGTTGTGACCACCCAAGGTTGTACCATGCTTGGTAGTTGTCAGCATCATTTTTGATTACTTGATTAAATGATTCTACGGCTTCTGCATAGCGGCGTAAAGTAATCAGAACATTACCTCTTGATAACCACGCTGGATAATAACTTGGTTGATATTGTACCGCTTTATCGTAAGCAGTAAAAGCATCTTCGTAGCGGTTTAAATTTACTAAAGCATTGCCGCGATTATACCATGCTTGATAATAATCAGATTTAATTTCTAAGGCTTTATCGTAAGCTGCGATCGCTTCTTCATAATTTTTTAAATTTTGCCACGCCAAACCTTTACTATACCAAGCTTCTACATAATCAGATTTTAAATCTATGGCTTTATCGTAAGCTCTAATTGCATTATCGTATTGCTTTAACTCGCTAAAAACTTCGCCCTTAGCATTCCAAACTTCTGGGTAATCATCATGGAGTTGTAAAGCTTTATCAAAAGCTGCGATCGCTTCTGGATAACGTTGTAATTTTTGTAAAGTGAAACCTCTGCCACTCCAAGCATCTACATAATCTGGCTGAATTTGAATTGCCTTTTCATAAGCTGCCAAAGCTGCATCATATTGTTTTAATCTAAATAATGTTTTACCTTGACCATTCCATCCTTGAGCATAATCAGGTCTAATATCCACTGCTTGTTTGTAGGCGGATAAAGCATCTTGATAGCGTTGCAATTCAAACAGGGTGTTGCCTTGTTTCGATAATTCTATAGCATTATTATTATTGATTCTATTAATCACAAATAAAGATGCAATGCCAGTGATAGCTAATAAAAAAAATGCCCATAATAACTTAATGAATAAATTCTTACTATGCTTGCTGCGAGTGAGATTTTTTTGTAAAATTACCGGAGATATATTGATAGTTTTTTTATCAGGCTGAATGAAATTTTTTAACGCTGCTAATGCTACCGTTGCTGAAGCATAACGTTGCCGAAAATCATAACAAATCATTTTATTTAAAAATTTGGCAAAATCTGGCGAAACTTGCACTTTATTTTCCCAGATAATTTCATTAGTCTCGGCATCTTTTTCTAATTCTTCAGCAGGTATTCCCGTTAAAGCTTGAATTGCAATTATACCCACTGCATAGATATCGCTACTAAATTTTGGTGTACCTTGCGCTTGTTCGCTAGGAAGATAACCAGGAGTACCAATTGCAACAGTAGCTTTTGTTTGACCTTCTGGTATTACGACTTGGGTAGTAATTTGTTTGACTGCCCCAAAATCAATTAAAATCAATCTGCTATCAGAGTCACGACGGAGTAAATTGTGGGGATTTATATCACGATGAATGACGTTTTGTTGATGAACAAATTCTAAGATTTCGAGTATTTCTTGTAAGAGTAAAATAACTTGGTCTTGAGTAAAAGTTTTTCCTGTAACTAACTCTTTACCTAAATCATGACCGGGGATAAATTCTTGTACAAGATAAAATTCGGCATTTTCTTCAAAATAAGCTAACAGTTGGGGAATGCGATCGTGTGTGCCTAATTTATAAAGAACTTGCGCTTCTGTGTCAAATAAACGTCTAGCTATTTCTAAGGTAGCTGCATTGCTAACTTGGGGTTTGAGTTTCTTGACAACACATTGCGGTGAACCAGGGAGTTGAGTATCACAAGCTACAAAGGTTTCACCAAATCCCCCGCCTCCCAAATAGCTAATAATTTGGTATCTTCCAACAAGTGTGTTTCCCAACATTTTGTTTGCCTAGCTAAATGCAACACAGTCTGATTCCAATATTGCCACAAGAAAAAGTCTGAAGTGTGAAGTATGAAGTCTGAAGTATGAAATTTTATTCTTGAGCCTTCTGCATCCTGCCTTTTACCTTTTTACTTTTAACTTTATCTTCATGATTCCTATTAGCGATCGCCTGCATTATCGTAGCAAACCAATTATCAATTATTGGTTGATTGGCATTAATATTGTTATCTTTATTTGGGAACTTCAATTAGAACTAACTGGTCAATTAGGATATTTTGTTCAAAGTTGGGGTTTAATTCCAGGTCAAATTACAGCAGCAACCACAAATGCAGTTTTTGGCAATCCCGCAGCTTGGATTGTGGTATGTTGGCGATCGCTGGCTTTATTATTGGGGCTGTTTATTCATGCTAGTTTTAGCCAAATCTTAGGTAATTTACTGTTTTTGTGGGTTTTTGGGAAAACTGTCGAAAACTTATTGGGGCATAAACGCTATCTAGGATTATATTTAGCGGCTGGCATTTTGACAGGGGTAATGCAAATTATTGCTGAAACAAATTTAATGGTGCCATTAATTGGGGCAAATGGAGCGATCGCCGGAATTTTAGGTGCATACTTAATGAAATTTCCTCAAGCAAAAATTTATACAGTTTTACCTTTATTAGTTATTTATATTCCTGTGGAATTGCCAGCAATCTTTTATCTCTTTTGGTGGTTTGTACAGCAAATTTTTTATGGTATTGATAGTTTAAGCATTCCCCCAATTGGAGCAAATTCACCAAGCCTAGCTTATTGGATGCAAATTGTTGGATTATTGATAGGCGTGGCTTACATGAAATGGCAAAGATAAATCATACTTGGATTACCATATACCTTGCGGCTGAATAGTTTATGTACCCTGTGAGAGATTGTATTTTTGCCCAAAAAAATCCATACTCATTCAAAAGATAGGGTCTCTGCCGTTTCAATTGAGATTGTTTATTGCAAGTGGTTTTCAACATGCCAGACCATGATCGAGATGAATTAGCAGCTTTACGGCAGCGTGTTGCAGAATTAGAAGACTTAGAAATTCAATATCAGTGTCAGCAAGTTGCACTAGAAGCACAATTAACTGAACTACACACAAAACTGACAACAGCGAGTCTCAATTCTGATCATCAGGCAGATATAGCATTAACGCTGCAACAACTCCAACAAGAAAAAGCGGAACGAAAACAAGTTGAAATCGCCTTGCAAGAAAGCGAACAACTCTTGAGGCTGGCTATCGATGCTGCTTGGCTGGGTTTTTGGGATTGGAATATTTTGACTGATAAATTAATTTGGTCGGAAAGCCATGAACTGCTGTTTGGCTTATCTCCAGGTAGCTTTGAAAATACTTACGCGGCTTTTTTAGCTTGTGTGCATCCTGAAGATAGAAAATCTGTCACGACAAATATTACTACTGCCTTAACCAACAAAACTGACTATAAAGACGAATTTCGGATTATTTGGCCTGACCAAAGTTTGCATTGGATTTCTACTCAGGGAAAATTTTATTATGACGAACAAGGACAGGGGACGAGGATGTTCGGCGTATGTATGGATATTACTACGCCTAAGCAGACAGAAGAAAACACCCGTCAATTAACTAGCCAAGTTCAAGAACAAGCTAATCTCTTAAATGCTATTCTGGCTACTTCTGTAGATCATATTTACATATTTGATCGCTGCGGTCGCCATAAGTATATTAGTCATGGTGGCGCGGCTATATTAGGCTTCCAACCGCAGGAAGTTCTGGGTAAAACATTACGAGACTTGAATTTACCTGATGATTTTGCCGAACAAGTGGAAACTCAGCAAAAAGCAGTGATGGCTTCTGGGGAATCAATCAAAGATGAATGTCAATTACTCACAGTTGAAGGATGGCGTGACTACGAGTATATTCTCACGCCCCTACGCAATCATACCCAAAGCATTGAAGGTGTAATTGTTGTTTCGCGTGATATTACAGCACATAAGAAAGTAGAACAGTCATTACGGGAAAGTGAAGCTCGATTTCGCCGCTTGTTTGAGTCTAACTTGGTTGGGGTGGCTTTTTGGAATATGGAGGGTTTCATTACTGATGCCAACGATGCTTATTTACAGTTAGTTGGTTACACCCGTGATCAGTTTGCCGTTGTCGGTAAAATTGATTGGCGAGAATTTACTCCACCAGAATATCTAGATTTAGACTATCGCGCCCTCGCAGATGTCCAAGTTACTGGAGTTTCGCAGATTTACGAAAAAGAATATGTCCAACGCAACGGTAAGCGAGTAGCCGTGGTTTTAGGGATAGCGTTGTTAACTGACTCTCAAGATAGAGGTGTAGCTTTTGTTTTAGATATTAGCGATCGCAAACGCGCTGAACAAGAGCGTGATCGACTTTTACAAACCGAACGCCTGGCGCGTCAAGAAGCGGAAGTCGCTAACCGCATCAAAGATGAATTTTTAGCAGTTCTCTCTCATGAACTGCGAACTCCACTGAATCCAATTTTAGGCTGGGCGAAATTGCTACGCAGTCGCAAGTTTGATGAAAAAACTACAAAACAAGCTTTAGAAACAATTGAACGCAACGCCAAATTACAAACCCAGCTAATCGAAGATTTATTAGATGTCTCGCGCATCCTGCAAGGAAAATTAAGCTTAAATGTCTGTCCCGTCAGTTTGGTGATGGTTGTGCAAGCAGCCTTAGAAACAGTACGCTTGGCAGCAGAAGCCAAATCTATTCAAATTCGTACCGTATTTGACCCCAATATTGGACAAGTTATGGGTGATGCTAATCGCTTACAACAAGTGATGTGGAATTTACTTTCCAATGCCGTTAAATTTACTCCAGCCGATGGAAAGATAGAAATTCACGTTCAAGAACGTGATGGTCAAGCACAAATTCAAGTGAGTGATACCGGCAAAGGTATTACACCAGAATTTTTGCCTTATGTCTTTGATTACTTTCGTCAAGCAGATGGTACAACAACGCGCAAATTTGGCGGTTTAGGTTTAGGACTGGCAATTGTCCGTCAAGTAGTAGAAATGCACGGCGGTACAGTCAAAGCAGAAAGCCCCGGTGAAGGTAGTGGTGCTACCTTTACAGTCAGAATACCTTTGATAGTAATCAACGAACCAGTCCGACGACCAGAAAATGAATCTTTAACTGATGAATCTGAATCTCCCAATCTTTCTGGTATCAAAGTTTTAATGGTGGATGATGAACCAGATATTCGTGACTTAATTAGCTTTATTTTGCATGATTATGGTGTCGATGTTACCACAGTCACATCCGCAGCCGAAGCCCTCGATGAACTGTCGCAGTCAATATTTGATATCTTGATTAGCGATATTGGAATGCCAGAAGTAGACGGTTATATGTTAATTCGGCAGGTACGCCAACGATCGCCCCAACAAGGTGGTAATGTCCCCGCGATCGCCCTCACAGCCTACGCTGGCGAAATTAACCAACAGCAAGCACTCACCTCCGGATTTCAATTACACGTACCCAAACCAGTCGATCCCGACGCATTGGTAACAGCGATCGCTAGTTTGGTCAAGTGCTGAGTGCTGAGTGCTGAGTGCTGAGTTGGATTAGACAAGGTAGAAACATTACTCCCTTGTCTCCCTTATCCCCCTTGTCTCCCTTATCCCCCTTGTCTCCCTCAGCCCCCAGCCTCTAGTCCCTAACCCCCTAGCCCCTAGCCTCTAGCCCCTAACCCCTAACCCCTTCCAACAAATACTTGCTTTTTCCGTCAGTAACATATATATTGCTACCCATCTTTTGCCGCTAAATTTTTATCACCTCTACGTAACCATGCGGTTTCAATATCTTCATCATGTCTAGCCAAAGCATAATTCAAAGTATATATACTGATGGCGCTTGTACTGGGAATCCTGGCCCTGGAGGTTGGGGTGTTGTAGTTTATTTCAGTGATGGAGCAGTTCACGAAATGGGTGATGCTGCGTCCCATACAACTAATAATAAAATGGAGATGCAAGCTGCGATCGCCGCCTTAAAATATTTCCATACCTCAAAGCAATCGCAACCCATCACTCTTTACACCGATAGCGAATATCTGATTAATTGTGTTACCAAATGGGTAAAAAATTGGAAGAGAAAAGGCTGGAAAAAAGCTGATGGAAATCCTGTACAAAATCAAGACCTTTTGGAAATTTTAGATGAATTAAATACCCGTCAAATTACTTGGCAACATGTTCGTGGTCACGCGGGAAACGTCGGTAACGAACGCTGTGATGCGATCGCCCGGAGTTTCGCTGCGGGTAAAGTCCCTACACTCAAAGAATTATCTTCTACCAATGCTCACAAAACTTTACCTAGTTCTCATGAACTAAATGTAGTAGAAGTTTCTCAATATAAGGCAAACTCGACAATAATTAACAAAGAAAAGTCGGAACCCATTACATCTGCATCAGACATAACAGCTATGGAACCATCCACCGCACAGAATGCGGCCGCAATTGACACAACAACGCCTGGAATCAGGGTCGAACAACTCCGCAACTTAGTTGAAACTCTCCGTATCGCTGATGAAATTGCTGAAAAAGGCTATCTAATTACTAGTTCTGAATTAGCAGACTTAATGGATGTCCACGCCAGCGCCGTCACTAGCCGAGGGGATCAATGGCGCTGGCGGAACTGGATTGTGTCACGAGTCCGCCGCGAAGGTAATCAAATTCTCTGGGAACTGGAACGCGGCGATCGCGTGGGAGGTGAGGAGGAATAGGGGCTAGAGGCTAGGGGTTAGGGGTTAGTACAACAAGGCAAAAGTAAAAAGTGAGCCATTGCGGTGGACGGGTTTCCCGGCATAGAGCAAATGGCGACCCGAAGGGCAAAAGGAAAAAGAAGGAATAGTGATACCACAAGCCTTTTAGCAATTTCTTATGGTCTGTTTATTTATGCCGAACTGTACTAGTAGAATTTACTCCCTACTCCCTACTCCCTATTCCCTTAATCACCATACTTTCTCCCTCGCCATTCTTTAGGAGTGCGGGATGCAGATAAGAAGATGCGTAACACGGCGATAGGATCTGCTAAAGGAGACAGCCAGAATAACCAGCCACCTTTAGCGGTTGTGCGATCATAAGATGGTGCGATCGCCAGTAGCATTCCAAACCGAATCAGCAACAGAAATCCATTTAAACCCAGCAATAAACTCTGCGGCAGCGAGACAGGCGTGGGCAGAAAAATCAAGTAAGCCAGTATAATTAGCAAGGGCAGACCTTGAACGGCAGAAAGTAGCCATAAATCTCCCCAAATTTGCCCAGAATTTGATGCGTCTTTCAAATCAAGGCTACGTCCCCATTCTTTCCAAGTTTCTAGCGCCCCCTCATACATTCGCACCTTCAGCACCTTTGCGCCATCTAAAAAGCCTACCTTGTATCCCTGCGCCGCAATATACCGTGCCAAAGTCACATCATCACAAAAAGAACTACTAGCACTGCTATAACCACCCACCGCCGCTAACACAGCACGACGACATAAAAAGCACTGCCCATTGGCCATTACCCTTTCTGGTTGTTCAGTTCTAATTCCTGCTGGGTCGAAGCGATATAACAGAGTCATTAATAAAGCTGGTTGCAATAAACACTCGCCCGGATACTGAAGAATAAATTGGGGTGAGAGTGAAACTAAATCATAGCCTTGTGCTACTGCGGTTTTGACTAAACCCGCCACTAAACCCGGATGTGGTTGAGTATCCGCATCCATCCCTAAAAACCATTCGCTATCCTCGGAACTATGCAAGAAGCCGTTATGTAACGCCCAAGGACGACCCACCCAATTACTAGGTAGAGGATCATCTGTGATCACTCGAAACCGGGGATCTTTTTGCTGTGCTGCTTTGACTAAGTCAGGAGTTCCATCTTGGGAGTTACTATCAACAACAATAATTTCTCGCACTTCATAACTTTGCTGACTCAAGCCAGATAATAAAGGGCTGATGCGGTCAGCTTCATTTAAGGTGGGAACCACAACGCTGACATTACCAAAAATGTCTGGTGTTGGCTGTTGGGGTTGAATTGGTGCTAGTCTTCCCGGCCCTTTCAAAAGACGTGACAGCAAAATTGCCGTTGCTGGTAGTTGAATAAGTAGCAATATAAGCGGTATAACGCTTTCTACTGTCAAAGCGTTGTGCATAAATCTGTATTAGTTCTACTAAGGCTCATCTGTAACTTGAAACAGGCTAAAGTATAAATTTTATCAAT
Organism: Nostoc sp. TH1S01; assembly: GCA_018993265.1. Taxonomy (GTDB): domain Bacteria; phylum Cyanobacteriota; class Cyanobacteriia; order Cyanobacteriales; family Nostocaceae; genus Nostoc_B. Next base: position 19,949 of record JAGKSW010000024.1, on the reverse strand, counting down.
TCACAAAGTGAGAGAATTGTAAAATTTAGTTAAAATAATACACTTTTTTTCTTCCTCTTAACCTTCCGTTTACCTATACATCTCTCCTTTAGGATTATTGTAGAGGCGCTAACCTGGAAAGTTACTGAAAATTAACACCGATGCTTTCACGTCAACATGCAATAAAAAATAACCGATTAGCCTCTTCAACAGCAGTATTATTACTGACATTAAGTCTAGCTGCTTGTGGCGGACAGCAAGGCTCTGACAGTTCTGCTACCAAGGACGCACCTACTGGCACTGCTCAAGATGCTACAGCGTCCAGCCCCGCGAAATTGGATCTTGGCGGTAATGTTGAACTAATAGGTGCAGGAGCTTCTTTTCCAGCTCCACTATATGCAAGTTGGTTTACTGAATTAAACAAAAAATACCCCAATTTACAAGTTAACTATCAGTCCGTGGGTAGCGGTGCTGGGGTTGAGCAGTTCCTCAAAGGTACTGTAGACTTTGGTGCTAGCGATGTGGCGATGAAAGACGAAGAAATTCAGAAAGTGCCTCAAGATAAAGGCGTAATTTTGTTGCCGATGACAGCTGGTAGCATTGTTCTGGCTTATAACTTGCCAGATGTTGCCGAACTGAAGTTACCACGGGCAGTTTACACCGATATCTTACTAGGCAAAATCAAAAACTGGAACGATCCCAAAATTAAAGCAGCTAACCCAGACGCTAAGTTACCTGACCAAGCAATTACAGTTGTGCATCGTTCTGATGGTAGCGGTACTACAGGTGTATTTACTAAGCACCTCAGCACCATCAGTCCTGAATGGAAAACTAAAATTGGTGATGGCAAAACCGTTAACTGGCCAGTCGGTGTTGGCGGTAAAGGTAATGAAGGTGTAACTGCCCAAATTCAACAAACTCAAGGCTCTATCGGTTACGTTGAGTATGGTTACGCGAAACAAAATCAACTCAAATATGCTGCTTTAGAAAACAAAGGTGGCAAATTCGTAGTACCTACAGACGAATCAGCAGCAAAAACTTTAGAAGCAGTCACTTTACCTGAAAATCTGCGAGCCTTTATTACTGATCCAGAAGGTGCAGATTCTTATCCTATCGTTACTTACTCTTGGATTTTGGCTTACAAGAAATATTCTGATCCTGCTAAAGCGAAAGCAGTCGAAGCTATGATTGAGTATGGTTTAACTGAAGGTCAAAAATTGGCTCCAGAATTAGGTTATGTGCCTCTACCACAAAACGTTGTGCAAAAAGTAGCGACTGCGGCCGACCAAATTAGTCCAGATTACAAAATTGCGGTTAGTGGTAGCACAAGCGCTAGCAAATAGTCTTCCAAAATTACCAATACTGAGTGAGACATCTATAGTCAGAAATTATTTGGATGAATAGCAAAGTCAAAGGTTTTTCTATTAATTATGACTTGTTGATGTCTCAGTTGATCAAGATGCTATAGCGGTAATTTTACTAAGCTGGTTTGCCCTCACATTTTTCTCTGATTTCATCTATAAAGTCAGTATTCATGGCTACAAATTCTCAAAATTTGGCATCAGCAATTAAACAACGCTCCGAACTTGGTAGGTCTTTAGACCGGAGTTTTATTTGGCTGACTCGGATTTTTGCCCTAGCAGTTGCAGCAACTTTATTATGGATTGCAATACAGGTTGCCATTAGTGCTTGGCCTGCCATTCAAAAATTTGGTCTGAGCTTTTTAGCGCAAAGTACTTGGAACCCCGTTAATGATGAGTATGGGGTACTACCCCAAGTTTATGGCACTTTAGTTAGTTCGTTGATTGGTTTACTGATTGCAGTACCTATTGGCGTTGGTACTGCTGTTTTATTAAGTGAAAATTTTCTGCCCTCGCAAGTCAGAGTTGTGCTGGTGTTCTTGGTAGAACTGCTGGCGGCGATTCCCAGCGTTGTTTATGGAGTATGGGGCATTTTTGTCTTAATCCCAATTTTAAACAACATCGGCAAATGGCTGAATACTTACTTTGGTTGGTTTCCCCTGTTTAGCACTTCTCCTACAGGCCCAGGGATGTTACCTGCGGGGATCATCCTGGCAATTATGACTTTGCCAATTATTACAGCTATTTCTAGAGATGCTTTGATTTCTGTGCCATCTAGTTTACGCCAAGCATCTATAGGTTTAGGTGCTACACGTTGGGAAACAATTTTTCAGGTCTTGATTCCCGCCGCTTTTTCTGGGATTGTTAGTGCTGTAATGTTAGCACTCGGTCGGGCAATGGGAGAGACAATGGCGGTCACAATGTTGATTGGCAACTCCAACAAAATTAGTGCCTCACTGTTAGCACCAGCCAATACAATTTCTTCTTTATTAGCAAATCAATTTGCCGAAGCTAGTGGTTTGCAAGTTGCAGCTTTAATGTATGCGGCTTTAGTTTTATTTGTCTTAACACTGATAGTCAATATTTTGGCAGAGTTTATTGTTCTCCGAGTCAAGCGAGTGTAGCTTATACCAATTTTGGATTTTTGATTTTTGATTGAACATCCTGATTCATAAAGTATTCCAAACGTTTGAAACAAGGCGGTCTATCCCAATATGGTATTAGTTGTGGATTGATTTATGACTTCTCATTATCCAGAAAGGAGTTTAACTCGTACTGCTATGTCTCCTCGAACGCTGTTTAATACAGTGATGACTGGGGTGGCAATTATTTGTGGAATTTTGGCACTGGTACCTTTAATAGCAGTGCTGTCTTACGTTCTCATTCAAGGATTCAGTAGTCTCAACTTGAGCGTATTGACTGAATTACCGCCCGCACCTTTAAGAAAAGGTGGGGGTTTTGGTAACGCGATTGTGGGAACTTTGCTGATGGTGGGAATTGCGGCTGTCATCAGTATTCCTTTTGGTGTGATTGCCGCCATCTATCTAACTGAGTTTAGTTCTGGTAAAATAGCCAGGTGGGTACGTTTTGCTACAAATGTCTTGAGTGGAGTCCCTTCGATTATTGCTGGGGTATTCGCTTATGGAATTGTAGTGTTAACATTAGTAAGGCTGAACCTAGGATCATATTCAGCAATTGGCGGAGGATTTGCTTTGGCAATTTTGATGTTGCCAATTATCGTTAAAACAACTGATGAAGCTTTACAGTTAGTATCGCAGGATTTACGACAAGCATCTGTAGGTTTAGGTGCGACTAACTTTCAAACTGTTACACAAGTCGTACTGCCTGCTGCATTACCAGCTATTGTAACTGGATCAACCTTGGCGATCGCCAGAGCTGCTGGTGAAACAGCGCCTTTGTTATTTACTGCTTTATTTTCTACTTTCTGGCCAAATAGCTTATTCAAGCCGACAGCTTCTCTAGCTGTTTTGGTGTTTAACTTTGCGATTTCTCCATTTAAAAATTGGCAGTCATTAGCTTGGGCAGCATCTTTAATATTGGTACTGATGGTTTTAATCACCAGTATTATTGCTCGCTGGGCAACTCGCCAAAAAGCCTAGCCAAATATACATCAAGTATACAGCAAGTTGCATTGCCATCCCAAAACTTACATTAGACCTTTTATGGCTACTAACATTAGCACAGTGAATAGTACAGATACCGTATTACGCACAGAAAATCTGAACGTGTATTACGGCAAATACTTAGCCTTGCAGAATATTTGGCTAGATATCCCCAAAAATAAGGTAACAGCCTTTATTGGGCCTTCTGGCTGTGGTAAAAGCACATTGCTAAGATGCTATAACCGTCTCAACGACTTAATTGATTCATTTAGAGCCGAAGGTAAGGTTTTTTATTACGGTAAAAACTTATACGCACCTGATATTGATCCGGTAGAGGTACGCCGCCGCATCGGAATGGTGTTTCAAAGACCAAACCCATTCCCCAAATCAATTTATGACAATATTGCTTTTGGTGCCAAAATTAATGGCTACAAAGGTAATATGGACGAATTAGTTGAGCGGAGTTTGCGCCAAGCAGCTTTGTGGGATGAAGTGAAAGATAAACTGCGTCAAAGTGGCTTATCTTTATCTGGTGGACAGCAGCAGAGATTATGTATTGCACGAGCGATCGCAGTTCAACCAGAAATTATTCTCATGGATGAACCTTGCTCTGCTCTTGATCCTATCTCTACGTTGCGGGTTGAAGAGCTAATTCATGAACTGAAAGAGCAATATACAATCGTTATCGTTACCCATAATATGCAACAAGCAGCGCGGGTTTCTGATAAAACAGCCTTTTTCAACGTGCGTCCCACAGAATCAGGTGGTCGGATTGGCTATCTAGTAGAGTATGACGCAACAGAAGTAATTTTCAATAATCCTAAGCAAGAAGACACCCGCGATTACGTTAGCGGTAGATTTGGTTAATTATTGCAAATAAATTTAATATTTTCCGAGTCAAGAATTAGGTATGCAGCGCATATCTAATTTTATTTTTTTTAGAGATGTATTGAATTAATTGTAAAATTTAGTTAAGATAATACACTTTTTTTATTCCTCTTAACCTTTCTTTAACCTAAGAGTCCTGCTATATAAGGCATCTTAGAAGCACGGTCTTAATTTCTAATTGGAAAAGTAAAAACCCCAATACTTAATTAAGTACCGGAGTTTCAAATATAAGTCACCTCAAGTTTCACATGAAAAACGCATTTTTGAAAGTGAGCCTCGCTATTTTAGCGATTGTTCCTCTTGGGTTAGCCGCTAAAGATTCCAACTATATAGCTTTAGCCTCAACAATTACGCCTGCCTCTATTGCTGCTATTTGCCAACTAGCTGAAAAGTCTAGGTCATTACAAGATAGCAAGCAGGAGGGTGATAATAATTAGTTTTTGACTAGCTTGCGCTTTCGTCCTTCCAAGCCATAAACTTGTTAACAGGTTTATGGCTTGGAAGTTGCTGAAAACTCTATTAATTGATGTGACTAGAATATGGAATTACATCAATCTGCTGTTGTTAAAAATTAGTTAAATGTTCCAAACTGGGTGTGATTTGAACCAATTTATCCTTTTAGTGACAGATGCGGCAAGCTTATCCTTTAATTTTCGGCAATCTTTTGCTTTAAGTCACACTGTTTTAGGGACAACGCTTCTGATACGCGACAACCAGTAAACAGGCAGATGCCAAACAGAGCGTGATCGCAAAATTTTTCGGTCTACTGAATGTAGGATGGTTACTAAGTACAACTTAACGACAAAAAGTTAGGACGTGACTATCTTTATCTTCAATCTCTCGTAAATATCGGAATGGCTCGCATCTCCAAATTAACCTTCGATCGCGGTACATTAATTCTGCACCCACCACCACGCGGTAAAGCTTGGATGGATTACGCTACATGGGATGACCGCGTGGAAAAATTTCGGATTCCGGCGATGCGATACCGGGCTTTGGTGGAAGCACTGCAAGGGGAAGAAGTAGAGTTTATTGATGAGGCGAAGGAATTTTATCCGATAGAGTTGGTTCCGAGTTTGGAAATGGAACCTTACCCGCACCAAAGTGAAGCTTTAGCGGCTTGGAAGTTGGCGGGAAGACAAGGTGTAGTTGTACTACCAACGGCGGCGGGTAAAACTTATCTGGCGCAGATGGCGATGCAAGCAACACCCCGCACTACGTTAATTGTTGTCCCGACTTTAGATTTGATGCACCAGTGGTATGCACATTTAGTGGCGGCGTTTCCCGATGCAGAGGTGGGTTTGCTGGGCGGTGGTTCGCGGGATAAGACAGCGATATTAGTAGCGACTTACGACAGTGCAGCGATTCATGCTGAATCTTTGGGAAATAAATATGCTTTGATTATTTTTGATGAGTGCCATCATCTACCGACAGATTTTAGCAAGGTAATTGCCGAATATGCGATCGCACCTTATCGGTTAGGATTATCAGCCACACCAGAACGCACAGATGGGAAACACGCTGATTTAAATATTTTGATTGGTCGAGAGGTATATCGTAAACGTGCTGAAGATTTGGCAGGTAAAGCTTTAGCTGAACACGAAATTGTCCAAATAAAAGTGAAATTATCCCAACTAGAGCGCGAAAGATACAATCAATTAATTCAAACGCGCAATGATTTTTTACGCCAATCTAAAATTTCTTTGGGAAGTATTCAAGGTTGGCAAATGTTTGTGCAGATGAGTGCGCGATCGCAACTTGGACGTAGAGCCATGTTAGCACACCGAGAAGCCAAAGAAATTGCTTTAGGAACTGATGGCAAGTTGCGAATTTTAGCTGATTTATTAGCCACCCATTATCCTGAACGGGTGTTAATTTTTACGGCTGATAATGCGACGGTTTATAAAATATCTCAAGACTTATTAATCCCGGCAATTACCCATCAAACCCCAGTCAAAGAACGCCATGAAATCTTAACTAAATTCCGCGAGGGTGAATATAATACTTTGGTGGCTTCTCATGTGTTGAATGAAGGTGTTGATGTTCCGGCGGCTTCTGTCGCAATTATTCTGTCGGGAACAGGTTCAACGCGAGAATATATTCAACGCTTGGGGAGAGTTTTACGTAAGGGAAATGTGGAGAATAAGCAGGCGATTTTGTATGAGGTAATCGCGGAAGATACGAGTGAGGAAGGGACTTCGGCGCGGCGAAGAGGGGAAGATTACGAACCGCAGAGGCGCAGAGGACGCGGAGAGAAGAGAGGAAATTTGCAGGTGGTGTATGGAAGTGGTAAGGAAAAAGGTTTAAAGGCTGCGGAACAATTAGAAATAAAATATTCAACTCAAAATTCAGAAGATGTTACCAACGGAGTTACTAAGTCATCGCCTAAACGGAGAAGAAATCATTCCGAAAAGGCTGAAGATTGATGATAAACATTTGGCGTTAACAAATGAATTAATTGCTTGTTTTCAAGCAGCGCAAGGTAAAACACAGGGGGAGCTAGAAAAGCAGCTTTTAGACTTAGAAGGTGATGCGACAGATTATCGAGTCAAGCGAGGATTAGCTTATATTATCAAGAGTAATTTTTGTACTTTTGAAGTGGTGAGTCCTTTAGAACCGCCAATGTTAAGAGAACGGGTGTTTGCTTTGGCGGCGAAATCTGTTGCGAGTCAAGAATCAACGCAAGCAACTTTAAGCAAAATTGCTGATGAATTAAGTCAAGAATTAGAGCGAGAAGTTTTGTTAGAACAGGTGCGGACTGGTTTGTATGCTGACTTATCAGAAAATAAAATTTTGACGCAATTTGATACACCTTCGCCTGTGGATATCTTAAATAGATATAACTTGTCCCAGGTGCAGGGAATTTTTTATAAAGCGAGTCAATTAGTGTTAAATGCTCATCGCAATGTACCGGGGGAATATAAGCTGTTATTTCGCTATTTAAAATTGTTTCAACTCATGGCTTATATAGAAGGTGATGCTGACCACGGCTTTACAATTACAGTGGATGGGCCGACGAGTTTATTTAATCCTAGTACGCGATATGGGCTGGCGATCGCTAAATTAATTCCGGCTTTACTGCATGTCACTAAATGGAGTCTTTCAGCAACATTACAAACCCGTGATGTTTATACTGATACTTGGAAAACTGGCAGATTTACCCTCAATTCTGAATGTGGTTTAGTATCGCACTATTCTAAAGGCAAGCCTTACGATAGTATGCTAGAGGCTTCTTTTGCTGATAAATGGGATGCTTTAAAAACTGATTGGGTGTTAGAAAGAGAAGTTGATTTAATTCCTATTCCCGGTAGCGTGATGATTCCCGATTTTCGCTTAGTGCATCCTGATGGAAGGGAATTTCTATTAGAAATTGTCGGTTATTGGCGACCAGAATATTTACAAAAGAAATTTTCTCAGGTGCGGCGTGCGGGTTGTGATAATTTGATTTTGGCAATTTCCGAACGGCTGAATTTAGAAAAAGCTGGAGTCAAATTAAATGATGTACCTGCAAGAATTGTGTGGTTTAAAGATAAGTTATTACCCAAGGCTGTGTTAGCAGTAATGGATTAAGGAAGAACAAGATGAAAAGTATAGAAACAATCGTCACAGTTACCAAAGAGGGTAAGATGACAGCCCAATTACCGCTAGATATTCCAGAGGGTGAACATCAGGTAGTAATAGTAATTGATGAACAACCCTTAGCCAAGAAATTAGAAAGCAAACAAAAACGTCTTCCTCTCAACTTCCCAGTAGATAATTACGGTTCTTGGCCTGAAAATCTTTCTTTAAGCCGTGAGGATATGTATGGTGACTGGGGACGCTAACCCTGTTTTTTTGGACACAAATATCTTAGTTTATGCAAATGTTGCCGAGTCTCCCTTTCACCAAGCAGCAATACAGAAAATTCAAAATTTCTATGATACAGAAATTGAGTTATGGATTAGTCGCCAAGTTTTGCGAGAATTTTTGATGGTTCTGACTCGTCCACAAGCATTCGTAAATCCTCGACCTGTTGCCATAGTAATTGAGCGTGTTAGATTTTTACAAACTCAATTTCGCGTAGCTGAGGATACACCTGAATTTAGTAGAGATTGCAAACAATTTGACAGCTTACCTTAGCGATAAAGATTTATACTGGCCTTTTATAAGCATAGGTCGATTCTATAATGCTCAAGGATTATATGAGCAAGCTGAACCTTGGCGTGAGCAATGCGTAATTGTTACTCAAAATCGTTTTGGTTTAGAACATCCCACTGTTGCCCAAAGCCGCAATAATCTAGCGTTACTTTATACATCGCAAGGAAAGTATACGAAAGCAGAACCACTTTATCTACAAGTTTTGCAAATGTGGCAACGGTTAATGGGAAATGAGAATGTAGAGGTTGCACTAGTACTCAATAATCTGGCTGAACTGTATAGGTTACAGGGACGATATGATAAAGCAGAACCACTTTATCTACAAGCTTTAAAAATAAGGCAACGTTTACTTGGATATGAGCATCCAAATATTGTTCAAAGTCTCAATAATCTAGCATTACTATACTGCTCACAAGGACGATATATAGAAGCAGAACCTATTTATCTACAAGCTTTAGAGATGAGGCAGCGTTTACTTGGATATGAGCATCCACTAGTTGCTACTAGTCTCAACAATTTGGCATTACTCTACTATTCGCAAGGACGATATGATAAAGCAGAACCTCTTTATCTACAAGCTTTAGAAATGAGGCAACGTTTACTGGGACAGCAGCATCCAGATGTTGCTACTAGCCTTAACAATTTGGCAGTACTCTACTGTTCACAAGAACGATACCCAAAAGCTGAATCCCTTCTTCTGCAAGCTTTAGAAATGAGACAATACTTTTTGGGAGTGGATCATCCAGAAGTTGCTACTAGTTTCAATAACCTAGCATCACTCTACGATTCTCAAGGAAGATACGGCAAAGCTGAACTGTTATATCAGCAAGCTTTAGATATTTGTCAGCTAAGGTTAGGCGCGAGCCATCCTAACACAATTACTACACGTAAAAGTTTGGCAAATCTGCGCGATCGCCTCAACTCACAACAGTAAAATTCAAGTTCCCAACCTCATCAATCAACCTTTTATCTCCAAGTTTTGTGTTCTGAACTCCAAGTTTCGTGTTCTGAACTCCAAGTTTCGTGTTTTAAACAATAACTTTCATGTTTTGAACTCGAAATTTCAGGTTCCGAACTCGAATGTTCCTGCTTTAAACGAGAATGTTCTTGTTCTGAGCTTGAATGCTGGTGTTTTGCAGTCGGAGTTCGGCGTTCTGAGGTCAAATCGAAGTGCGATCGCTCTGTGGAATGGGGGTCATTGCAATACTTAAAAAAGCCTTAAGTATTTTAACTAATTCGCCGTAAGTCCCGCGCTATAACGGTACTCCGTTTAGCGTCGGGATATAAGGCGAATTAGTTAACTGCGGTAATGCCTGCACATATTTTAATTCAGGCAAAGACCCAGAGAGGATTTTGTGCTTTTATAATCTTGTTATCAACTACCTACGCAGAACGCAGCCAAAAAAGCGATCGCTATGCTTCAGTATCCGAATCTCGAACAGGCGCTAAAATATCACTTCGGTTATGATAATTTTCGTCCTGGACAGCGAAAAATTATCGAAGATGCGCTACAAAATCGAGATTTGCTGGTAGTTATGCCCACAGGTGGCGGTAAGTCTTTGTGCTTTCAATTACCAGCCTTGATGAAGAAGGGATTGACTGTTGTAGTATCACCTTTAATTGCGTTGATGCAAGACCAAGTAGAAGCACTGCGAAATAATAATATTAGCGCCACGTTTCTTAATAGCAGTTTGAATCCTTATCAAGTTCGTTCTCGTGAAGAAGCGATTCTCAATGGTAAGGTCAGGTTACTCTACGTCGCCCCAGAACGGCTGATGAGTGAAAGGTTTCTACCGTTTCTCGATTTAGTCAATCACCAAGTTGGCATTTCTACGTTTGCGATTGATGAAGCGCATTGTGTTTCGGAATGGGGACATGATTTTCGTCCAGAATATCGTCAGTTGCGCTCATTGCGATCGCGTTATCCTAATGTCCCGACAATTGCGCTAACAGCAACGGCTACTGAGCGCGTCCGTTCTGATATCATTCAACAAATTGGTTTAAAACAACCAAGCATTCACATTGCGAGTTTTAATCGTCAAAACCTTTATTACGAAGTCCGCCCGAAAACTAAATATGCTTACGCAGAATTATTAGAATTAATTCGAGAAACTGAAGGCGCAGTAATTGTTTATTGTTTAACTCGCAAAAAAGTTGATGAATTAACTTTTAAACTGCAAAATGATAAAGTTTCAGTCCTTCCCTATCATGCCGGATTAACTGACGAAGAACGCAGCAATAATCAAACGCGATTTATCCGAGATGATGCGCGGGTGATGGTGGCGACTATCGCCTTTGGGATGGGTATTAATAAACCCGATGTCCGGCTAGTAATTCATTTTGATATTCCTCGCAATTTAGAAAGTTACTATCAAGAATCTGGGCGGGCGGGACGCGATGGGGAACCTTCCCGCTGTACTATCTTTTTTAGTTTTGGTGATATTAAAACCATTGAGTGGAGTATTAATCAAAAAACTGATGCCCAAGAACAGTTGATAGCTAAACAACAACTGCGGCAAATGATCGATTATGCTGAGGGGACAGATTGTCGGCGGACAATTCAACTTAGTTATTTTGGCGAAAGATTTCTCGGAAATTGCAATAATTGTGATAATTGTCGTCATCCCAAACCTGTGGAAGATTGGACAATTGAAGCCATGAAGTTTTTATCTTGTGTGGCGCGTTGCAAAGAAAGATTTGGGATGTTGCATATTATTGATGTGTTGCGGGGGGCAAAAAATCAAAAGATTACCCAATACGAACACGACAAATTATCTACTTATGGTATTGGTAAAGATAAAAGCGTTGATGAATGGCGAATGTTAGGGCGATCGCTGTTACATCAAGGTTTACTCGAACAAACTAGTGATGGTTACTCTGTCTTAAAATTAAACGCCCACAGTTGGGAAGTGATGCGGCGACAGCGTAAAGTCGAAATTGCTGTTTCTACAACGCCAAAAGTCAGTTTAATGGAAGATATTCCTAAAGCGGCTGAGGCTGAAGAACTATTATATAAGTTGCGATCGCTGCGTAAGCAATTGGCTGATGAACAATCTGTTCCACCTTATGTTATCTTTCATGACTCGACATTAAAATTGATGGCACAGGTACAGCCTAAAACTTTAGTTGAATTTGGCAAGTTATCTGGTGTAGGGAGTCATAAACTTGCCCAATACGGCGAAAAATTCTTAGCAGAAATTCGGGCTTACCGCGAGGCGAAAAATTCAGTTAGTTCTGCTGTTGATGTCATACCTTCACTCAGTTTAATTTCGGGAACTGAATTACAAACACTGCATTTACATCAACAAGGTTTGAGTGTAGCTGAAATCGCCAAACAACGCAAACTTAGCCCAGCTACAATTGTCGGTCATTTAGCAAGATTAATTGAGAAAAATCAGCCTGTAGACTTAAACCAAATTGTACCTTTAGAACATCATCAAAAAATTTGGCAAGTGCTAGAAGTTCTCGGTGATATTCCCCTCACTCCACTCAAAGAACAACTAGGTACAGCCTATACTTTTGATGAAATTCGCTTAGTCAAAGAAAAATGGCGACAAGAAAAACGCAAATAAATTTTTTGGCGATCGCATCAACTCCACACATATTACTCCATGTTTATCTAAATAGCGATCGCCCGACATCAGCAATCAGGATTTTAGGAAATTTTAGAACTAGATACAGGTTGAGTTGCTACTTTAGCTTCGGTTTTGTCAGTCAAAATCACAGACAACAATTTTGGCAACATCAAACAAGCCACAGTATTTACCAGTGTCAGCAATAAACCATCTGTAAAGCTCATGTATATGCCCCTTTTTACAAAATTTTGTTTTCTATTTATCTAGTGTGAAACATATTTTGTTAAATGAACTACATTAGTGCTTTTGATTTTCTTCTGATCTCCATAAGCTAGTTCAATATTTAGTTTTGTAAATTTAATAAATTATTTGTAAAAGCCAAGATCCCCGACTTCTTTAAGAAGTCGGGGATCTGAATCGTTAGTCGGGAATAATAAAAGCGACATCTTATATTTTTATCTATGCCGCGACGAGAAATTCCCCTACAACCTGGAAACTTTTATCATATTTATAATCGCGTAAATAACCACCAAACTATTTTTTTTGAGCGTGAAAATTATATTTATTTTCTCAAATTACTCAGAAAGCATCTCATCATTAATGCAATAGATATTATTGCTTATTGTTTAATGCCAAATCATTATCATTTGTTAGTTTATCTCAGAGATGAAACTTTATCTGAGGCGATGAAATCTCTCTCAATTGCTTATACAAAAGCAATAAATAAACGTTTTAATCGTTCCGGAGTATTATTTCAAGGACGGTTCCAAAGTATCCACGTTGCAAAAATAGAGTATTTGATTAATTTTTCCCGTTACATTCATCTAAATCCAGTAAAAGCAGCACTGGTACAGCAACCAGAAGAATGGGAGTTCTCCAGTTATTTGGAGTATACAGGTTTACGAGCAGGAACGCTGCCCAGACCCGATTATATTAGAATGCAATTTGATGATGAGTCAAGTTATCAGCAATTTTTGGTGGATTGTAATTTACCTCATAGCATTGATTTTAAGAAATTGCTGCTAGATGACTAGATCCCCGACTTCTTTAAGAAGTCGGGGATCTGAGCCTTTATTCCATCAATAATTAGAACATTTGGAACAAAAATGAGGACTGAATTTACAATATTGACTGCCTGTTAGTGCATAAACCGTACAATAAGGGAAACTAGTAATTTCAACTGTAGCTTTTGTTGATGTGGGCGCTGTTGTAGATGCTTGATTAGACCTGATTTTAGCTAGAATCCCAGACAAAGATTTAGGTAATGCCAAACAAGCAATCGCATTGATCAGAGTGAAGCATATTGCATCTGTGAAATCTATAGGTAATCACCCCCATTGGAAAGTTAGGTGGTCACTGTTTTTGCTTGCAAACATCAAAAATTAAGCAATCATTTGAGGAAGTATTGCTTAAAATTTATATAACTTCACTCTAACATAAATTTTTATCAATACAATCGGTGGCTTTGCGAAATAGCTGACACAATCAGCGATGTAGAAATTCAGGAGTTATTGTAGTGTGAATAGCAGAATAAACTGGAATTAAAAAATTACTACACTTTAGGCAATGTGTTATGATGTCACACACCCAATCTGCGTCTTCCATATTATTTAACATCAGTGAGAGAGAAAAGCTGGCATTACAAGGTTCTGTAGATTACTCAAAAGTAAATTTACTCTCGGAGATTTGGCCTTTAGCTGCAAAAGAATTTGGTAATATTGTGGCGTTGCGAAATCCGCATTCCAAACCAGAAACAGTCATTACATATACTCAGTTAGCCGAGCAAATTCAACAATTTGCAGCTGGTTTGCAAGCTTTAGAAGTCAAATTAGGCGATCGCATTTCGTTAATTGCCGATAACAGTCCCCGTTGGTTCATCGCTGACCAAGGCATCATCACTGCGGGAGGCGTGGATGCAGTGCGTAGTTCTCAAGCCGAAAAAGAAGAACTGCTGTTTATTATTGCCAACAGCGGCAGTACAGTTTTGGTAGTTGAAGATTTAAAAACTCTCGGTAAATTAAGAGAACGCCTGAATGACTTGCCGATTCGCTTGGTCATTTTACTTTCCGATGAAACGCCACCAAGCGACGACGCACTGAAAATCCTGAATTTTTCCCAGCTACAAGAAATTGGGGCAAATCGGACATTAGTGCGGCCGCAACAGTCTGCTGATGACTTAGCAACTTTAATTTATACTTCTGGTACAACAGGTAAGCCCAAGGGTGTAATGCTGTCGCACAGCAATTTGATGCACCAAGTGAAAAGCCTGCGGGCAATAGTTCAACCACAGCCAGGCGATGTTGTTTTGAGTATTTTGCCAACCTGGCACAGCTACGAACGTAGTGGCGAATACTTTTTGTTATCACAAGGTTGCACCCAAGTTTACACAAACTTGCGTTCTGTCAAACGTGACTTGAGAGAATTTAAACCAAATTACATGATTGCTGTGCCGCGGTTGTGGGAATCGATTTATGAAGGTGTACAGAAGCAGTTTCGAGAACAACCTGCCAACAAGCAACGCCTAATTTACTTTTTAGTAGGCATGAGCGAAAAGTATATCAAAGCGCAACGCATTGCCCAAGGATTGTGTTTAGATCATATTCATGCTTCAGGATTGGAAAGAATTTTGGCTAAAATTCAAGCATTAGCCTTGTTACCATTGCATATTTTGGGAGAAAAGATTGTTTATGCCAAAGTAAGAGAAGCCACAGGCGGAAAAATTAAACATGTGATTAGTGGTGGCGGCGCGTTACCAAGGCACATTGATAACTTTTTTGAAATTATTGGTGTAGACATTTTACAAGGTTACGGTTTAACCGAAACTTCTCCCGTAACTAATGCCCGTCGTCCTTGGCGAAATTTCCGTGGTTCATCCGGTCAACCAATTCCCGGTACAGAAGTAAAAATTGTAGATCCTGAAAATCGCCAGCCTCTCCCAAAAGGAAAACGAGGTTTAGTGCTGTTGAAAGGGCCGCAAATCATGCAAGGCTATTACCAAAACCCCGAAGCAACCGCCAAAGTAATTGATGCTGAAGGTTGGTTTGATAGCGGTGATTTGGGTTGGGTCACACCAGACAATGACTTGGTGCTGACTGGCAGAGCAAAAGATACAATTGTTTTGACTAACGGGGAAAACATCGAACCACAGCCAATTGAAGATGCGTGTTTGCGATCGCCTTATATTGACCAAATTATGCTAGTAGGGCAAGATCAGCGCAGTATTGGTGCTTTAATTGTTCCCAACCTCGAAGCCTTAGCAAAATGGGCTGAAAATCAGAACGTGCAACTCAATCTACCAACTCAACTCAGCACTCAGCACTCAGCACTCAGCACTAGTGTTGACCTAGAGAGTAAAATAATCCAGGATTTGTTTCGCCAAGAATTGAATCGGGAAGTTCAGAATCGTCCAGGTTATCGTTTAGACGATCGCATTGGGCCATTCAGGTTGATTCTAGAACCGTTTTCTATTGAAAATGGCTTGATGACCCAAACACTAAAAATCCGGCGACACGTTGTTGCAGAACGCTACCGCGACCTGATTAACGAAATGTTTGCCTGATAAAGCAGAATAAAGAATTCAGAATTTATGAGCAATAGTTATATTCTGACTTCTGGCTACTGACCCCCTCCTGAATTCTTTCTCGATAATTTCCAATGCAAACTTTATAGAGTGAACGCGAAATATGGATCTTTCCAACCCCCAACTACTTTTGAAGCGCATCGTTAATGTCAAAGTGATTGTGACTCCTTTGTGGAAAGAGGAAGTACAACAGCAATTGCAAGCACAGATCAATCAACTTGATCAGCAATTGCAACAACTAGACCTCGAAGGACAAAGAGCGATCGCAGCCATTCAAAAGCAAAGTATCCAACCACCTAGCCCCCAAACTCTGCAACAAATCGACAACATCCAACTGCAAGTTAATCAAAAGAAAAGCGAATTCCTAGAGCAAAAAAATCAAATGCTGCAAAACCTTCAGCAAGTACAACTGCTGGAGTTAGATCAAGAAGTTAACCAATTTCAAATGGAAGGATTTTTCCGTGTCGAAAAAGGTGATAACTTAATTAGCAAAATGCAAGTTGAAATTGTAATGCGTGACGGCATTATCGAAGATATTCGTGGGGATATCTAATAAAGTGTGAAGTATGAAATCTGAAAATTTTATACTTCATATTTCACACTTCAGACTTTTACTTTGGCGACTCCCAGCTTTACATTGTATCTGGGAGCCAGCCCAGATAATTTCCCAGACAGGCGGGGAACTAACTAAAAGCGATCGCCCAAAGGTATTCATTTCCACCCGATATTTAATCGCCGTCACAGAAGGACTGTTTTGGGGAATATGTGTAATGGTCACTAAGGCTTGATTGTGTTGCGGATAAATCACTTCTACCTTACGAGTTCCTTTCTCTGACCCGACATCTTCAATCGCATTTAACGCTAGAGTTTCTGGATCACTGCCTTGGCGAGCCGAGTTGAGACTTTCTAATGGTATAGATTTATAGTTAATCCTCTCTGGATAAACCACAAGATTTTCAGAATTATGCATGACTGAAAATTGCGGTTGTTCTGGAGTTTCAGTATTTAAAACTGTTGCTGGAGGTTGGTGCTGAGTGATATAAGCACTAGTAGCAGCAGTAGCAAAAATACTGAGTAGCAAAATCCGCAGAAACTTCAACTTTCCTGAAAGCATAAGCTTACAAAAACTTCCTACAGACTAATTGTTAATTCTGAATTTTAAATTGAAGTTAAACCCTTGATCCTTTACACTTCGCTAAGAACATAATCCTGATGGATGTGTAGAGTAGAGCAGAATATAAACATATATAACAATCCTGTTTAACTAAAAAACCTGTAGTAGATATCGTTAATCAAAGGTTAACTGTTAAAAGGTAATACATATAGACTTTTATTGCTACTGAAAGTTCCTGCAACCATTTATCGAAAAATTGGGTTTAAAACCTCGCCCTTCTAGGGCGACTTTGCATGGTAAAATACTAATAGGTCGATAACCGCAGGAACGATGAGGAAACAGGTAAAACGTCCTACTCCGTGATCCTGAAATTCCTAACAGTCAATGGTGTAAAAGTAAATCCAAACTGCAAGGACGCAAATAGAAATTGAATAAACTACCTTGGGACACAAGGAAAGTTACGCTTGGGGAGTAGTCCATAAGTGGGGCATATCGGGAGATGTGTTTCGGACTAGACATGAGACTGTAAGACCAAAATCAACATTGTTGGTGGAGGCAAGATTCAGCCCAAGAATCACCGCACTTTTAGGGCGGTGAGTTGTCAACCACAGACACTAAGGGACTTCCAAATTATTAATTTTTGTGGGATAGGTGTCCTCACCCGTCCCAAATTCAGGGTAGACAAGATGGCTACCCAACAAGAATAACTCTTGATTTAACCATGCCTAGTTTTCTATCTATCTCCGTAAATTTGCGATAATATGACGCTAAATTCAGCGACTCATATTTATGACCTCGAATTTTGCGCTTTTAAAGCGGATATACAATGTTTTTGACCCATTCCGCCCTTTACCCGCAGGTGATCCGGCTTATGTTGATTGTTCAGAAGTGCGGGGAGACGGCGATATATTAGTAGAAATCGGCAGAGAGATTTTATACTCAGATAGAATGACCTCGCAACTATATGCAGGTCATCGCGGTGCGGGAAAATCTACAGAATTGCTGCGTTTACAGAAATTTTTAGATGAAGAAGGTTGCTTTGTAGTTTATTTTCCCGCCGATGAAGAAGATATTGACCCAGAAGATGCTCAATATACTGATATTCTCTTAGCTTGTACCCGCCACTTAGTAGAAGCATTAAAAGATAGCACTCCCCCAACTGTTTTGTTGAATTGGTTACAAGAACGTTGGCAAGATTTAAAAGATTTAGCACTAACTAAAGTTTCTTTAGAAAGTTTAAGTATCGAAGCTCAAATTTCCCAATTCGCCAAATTAACCGCCAATTTGCGAACCGAACCCACTCAACGCCAAAAAATTCGAGAACAGATTAATCCCCATACAGTTACTTTGATTGCGGCGTTAAATGAGTTTATTCAAGATGCTAAAAAGCACCTACCTTCAGGATATTCTCAACTAGTATTAATTGCTGATAACTTAGACCGAATTGTACCCATACCGCAAGAAGATGGACGCAGCAATCACGACCAAATTTTTCTTGACCGTAGCGAACAACTCCAAGCTTTAGATTGTCATTTGCTGTACACAGTACCAATTTCTTTACTATATTCTAATCGCGCCGCCGATCTCGCTAATACTTATGGTAGTACTCAGGTGTTGCCGATGATTATGGTGCAAACGCCTGATAATCAACCATACCAACGGGGTATTAATAAAGTTACAGAAATTTTACAAAAACGTTTGAATTTAGTAGACCCTAATTTATCTATTGTCGATATGTTTGAAGAGCGAGGAGCGTTAGAAAGACTATGCTTAATGAGTGGAGGTCATGTGAGAAATTTATTATTATTAATGAAGGAGGCGATTAAATACACTAACACTTTGCCCATTCCGACTAGAGCCTTACTGCGTTCTGTGAGTGAGTTGCGAAATACTTACCGCAATACAGTTTTCGCTAATCAATGGGACGCACTGGCAACTGTGCATTATTCTAAAGAGATAGTAAATGATTCACTCTATCGAGATTTATTATTTAATCGCTGTATTTTAGAATATCGTTATTTAAATGGAGATGGAGAAAGTCAAGTTTGGTATGATATTCATCCTTTGATTAAGGGAATTAAAGAATTTCAAGATACCTTTAATCGATTGTATCCGGTGTAAATGAATGCAACACTGTTAAATATTCTTACCCCACCCTAACCCTCCCCTTGTAAAGATTACGGTGTACAGACAAGTCGAAAATTTGCTGTATGAAACCGCATCCCGCCTTGAACTAAAGTTCCAGGCTCATAGCTAAAGTCCACTCAAGTGGACTAGAAGACATTTTTAGGTGAGTCATCTTCAGATGACTTGTGCTATTAGACTCGGAATTCATTCCGAGGCGGGACAGATACACTACACGAATATTTGTATGTACACCGTCGCTTTTTTAAGGGGGGTTGGGGGGATCTAAAACGTTCTGTTACAGTTAAGATTATGTCACTAGAACTAACTGATTGGGATCAGGATTTACCATCACAAGCAGAAGAAGAATATCAAGCCTTAGTGCGTACGCTTAATTTTACAGAAGGATTTGGGTTATTATTTGTGCGTTGCTCTCCGGCTGGAGGTGAGCAGTTAATTACTAAAATAAAAGCAGATATTAGTAATAAAAATATTCAAGTCTTGCGACTTGAGAAAGCGGTAAATAATTTATATGAAATAATTGATAATTTGGATAATAAAGCAGAAATAAATATTTTATTTATTACAGGTTTAGAGCGTTCATTTTATGAATATGAAGAATGCAAAAGCTTACATGGTTGGCAGAGTAAAGATATTTATTCATACAGTTGGAAAGGTGTACCACCTGTTTTAATTAACCTGAACCAACAACGAGAACGATTAAAAGATAACTTTAATATCTGTTTTGTCTTCTTGCTACCGATATTTGCAATTAAATATTTTATTCAACGTGCGCCAGACTTTTTTGATTGGCGTTCTGGTTTGTTTGAATTCCCCATAGATTCAGAAACTTTAGCACAAGAGTCAGCTCGTATTATTCAGGAAGCAGATTATGATAAATATCTCGCTCTGACCCCAGAAGAAAAAACTAAAGAAATACTTAGAATTCAAGAATTAATTGCAGAAGACAATCAAACATCTGAACGACAATGTGAATTACTGTTTAAGTTGGGAAGATTGCATTCTGCTTTACAGGATTACCAAAGAGCGATCGCCTCCTACGATAAA
>JAGKSW010000247.1 GCA_018993265.1 Nostoc sp. TH1S01 | reverse complement strand
CTCAATTTACCCTTTGTTGCCTACACAACAATGTCAAGTACAATAGCGGTAATTATCGGCCCAGTTGGGTGGATAGGTGCAGGACTATTCACTGCATGGCAATTGACAAGCCCTAATTATAAAAGGCTCATTCCAGCCATTATTTATATTTGCGCCTTAAGAGCAAAATTAGATGGAGGTTTTGCTTAATGATTTTTGAATAATTGCAAGATGTCTGATTTTCTGCACTGATTGCTTAATCATGGTTCGGTTACTGAGATTCACTTCAGAATATGAAAATGTCTGGTTATCTCAACTAAACCTTAATGATGAACATCTTTAAGCTTAGTTACTTTATTATCTACCACAACTACATATACTCCTTTAGTAGCTAGATTTTGTATCATCCAGTTGTCTTGTACTATGATCAATTCGTAACCATTGCCTTTTACATATTCAGTAGCTTCTTCAACTGTTTTCCCAATTATAATTCTTTCATTTATCATGACTTCTTTCTTTTAATTTATGAAATCTGAGTTATTTTCCTAACTTTTAACACATTTAAATCACAATAGCTCACGCAAACTTTCCTAAATTCTCCTGTCGCCATTTAGCATCAGCTTTACGATTTGTCTGCAACTCTAAAACTCTTATTCCCTTAATTGGTAACGGGTTTAGTTGTTGCCGTAAATCTTCCCAAGATGTAATTAATTCATGCTGCACACTATATGTAGCGCACAACTGAGCAAAATCAATATCCTGGGGAGTGCCAAAAAATTCTTCAAAAGGTGGATCGAACTTGGCGATGGGTAACATTTCAAAAATACCGCCACCGTTGTTGTTAATTAAAAGAATTGTGAGATGACCAACAAATTTGTTGCGGATTAAAAAACCATTGGTGTCATGTAATAATGCTAAATCTCCTGTCAACATGACGCTGCTTTGTTGACGATGGGCAATTCCTAACGCGGTAGATAATGTCCCATCAATACCATTAGCACCACGGTTAAAATATGTTCGCACTTCTAAATTATTTGGTCGCCAAAAATATTCCACATCTCGCACAGGCATACTATTGGCAATAAAAAATGGCGTTCCTGGTGGAAGTGTTTGAGATAATAACCAAGCTGCTTTACTTTCAAATAAATCTTCCATTTTCGTCATAGTCTGGTCAACAGCAGCCCTAACTTTTGCTTCCGCAACACACCAACTTTGCAGATATTCAGATAGAGAATTTTGATTATCACTTTCCCCTGTATCCAGCGCATCTACACTTATTCGTAAATGCGTTGTTTTTCCGTGGAGAGGGTCAAGGTTTTGGTCGCTTGGGTCAATTACCCAGCGTCGCGGTTGTGTTGCATTTAACCAAGTCCGCAGTTCTTTACTGGTAGGCATATCTCCCACCTGAATGACCATTTCCGGTGCCAACTGCTTTGCTAGTTGCTGATTACGTAAAATTAGGTCGTAGGTGGAAATTAAATAGGGGTTGAGGTCGGCGTAATTTCTTAGTGGCGAGAGTCCCTCCGCGATAACAGGCCATTGCAGTGTTTGAGAAAGTTTTGCGATCGCTCTACAATACTCCAGAGGATTTTGTGGTTGGGCAACTCCGGCGATAATTATACCGCGATCGCAATTGCGCCATGCTGGGGGAGTAGGGAGTGGGGAGTGGGGAGTGGGGAAAGTATTTGTGACTGCGGCGAAGAATTCTTCTGGGTCAAACTGAAAGTCAGTACCATCGGGAACTGGCGCAAGGGGGTCACGGAAAGGAATATTCAAATGTACTGGCCCTTTAGTTGGTGTTTGCGTTCTCTCCCAGGTATAAATTGCCATTTGTCGCAAATAAGCTAGCATTTCCATATTTGCAGCAGGCAAGGCTAACTCGGATTGCCAGTTGGGATAACTACCATATAATTTCACTTGGTCGATGGTTTGACCAGAGTGACAATCTCGCAGTTCTGGTGGTCTATCAGTGGTTAATACTAGGAGTGGTACGCGGCTTTCTTTGGCTTCAATGACTGCGGGATAAAAGTTTGCGCCTGCTGTACCAGAAGTGCAAACCAGTGCAACCGCTCGTCCAGTGGCCTTAGCTACTCCCAAGGCAAAAAAAGCAGCGGAGCGTTCATCGAGAATAGATATAGCTTCAATATCTGGTACTTGTTGAGCAAAGGCAACTGTTAAAGGTGTAGAACGAGAACCAGGACAAATTACAGCACAAGTTAAACCAAGACGCTTTAATGTCTCCGTCAAGACAAAAGCCCAAAGTTGATTAACATTCCTATAGGCGACCAGCATCAAATCCAAGGTAGCTATCAGACAATATTCAATTTTAAAGGGAACAGGGAACAGGGAATAGGGAATAGTGGACAAGGGTGTATGGGTGTAGGTGTTCAAAACCCTTACATCCCTACACCCAATCCCCACAGACAATCTTGGTGCGTAAGTCCTGACCCAGTATCAATAAACAAAATTTGTATGTAAGTCCTATGTTTGTTAAATTTTGTATGGCAAATTTATCTGGAAGACTATGGACTGTATTTATTTAACAGGAATTCGCTGCTATGGCTACACTGGATATTTGCCAGAGGAGCAAGTTTTAGGGCAATGGTTTGAGGTAGACGTTAAATTGTGGTTGGATCTTACTCAAGCTGCTGAAACTGATGCGATCGCAGATACTCTTGATTATCGCAGTGTAATTAGCACTATTCAAAACTTAGTTAAAACATCTAAATTTGCTTTACTGGAAAAGTTAGCAGGTACAATTGCCGACTCTATTTTGCAACAGAGCGATCGCGTCACACAAGTCCAGGTTTTTGTTACCAAACCCGCAGCCCCTATTCCTGATTTTGGCGGCAAAATTAGTATTGAACTTACCAGAACTAAGTCTCATCGTTAAAGAGTCGATTACCCAACGTCAATTTATCTCAAAACATTACAAATAACCAAGGACAAATGACAAATGACAAATCTTCTGAAGAACTGCGGGTTTTTGTTTACGGTACACTGAAACCCGGTGAAGCTAATTATCAGAAAAATGGGTTGAAAACCTCCCCCTTTTAGGGGGACTTTACATT
>JAGKSW010000126.1 GCA_018993265.1 Nostoc sp. TH1S01 | reverse complement strand
TGTGCAAAGCTGTACTAAGTTACGTTCAATTTTTAAATTTTCATCAATTCCTAAGTTCAAGACAAATTCTTGCCCAGGCGCAATATTTTGTAATTGAGTCGCACCTACAAAAATACTATCTCGAAAAATATTAGCTTTCCCTGGTAATAAAGTTGCGCCATCAGAACTGTTTTGGACATGAGCCTGTAAATAAGCAAAGCTCACCAAACGCGGCATTGCTACATAATTAAAAACACAAGGGTAATCATCATTAAAAATTGTAGTTTTATGCGGCGCACCGTCACTAGGGATGTTACCACTACCATTGAGTTTAAAAGTAACTACACTACCCTCTTTGGAAACTGTCGCTCCGACATTTTCTGCTGGAATCGGAGCATCACTGGCTAAATCTTCCTCATCTTGCGAAAAAAATGCCTCAGCCGCAGCAGGTGCAGCCGCAATGGTAGGTAATGATGGACGAGGTAATACTCGTTGCAATGAGCGTGAACGTAGGGTGTCAATATACCAAGGTTCGAGTTTGGGTGGTAGCGTACCTAATCCTGGTTTCGCAGTTGAAAGGCTAAGTGCCACATCTTGCCAATCTTCGCCAGTATTTTGGGTGACTTCTGCCAGGTAGCTCAAATGTACTGTATTACTTGCACTATCTACCCGTAAGTCATAAAGTGGAGTCCAACTAGCACGATTCACAATGTAGGACACTTCTAGTTCAAATTCGCCTGCGCCAGCAACTTCTACACCAACAACCAAGTTAAAACTTTCTTTGGGATGGGGTGTTTGAATGTTGTGTAATGTGGCGCGGAGTGCTTGCAGTTGCTTATCTAGTTCCTGCTGTTGACTGTGACAATCTCCAGATGCGATCGCATATTCACTATACTGGCTGCCCAAAAAATTTAAAAAATCTAAAGTCTCACTAAGGCTGAGATTTTTACGAGACAAACTTTGGGCAAATGGTTCTTCGGTTTTTTCCCGCAAACCTTCAATAAATCTTGCTTGTAAAGCTAAAGCATCAATTTGCGCTTGCAAATTGCGTTTTTCCGCTTCTATTTGTTGAATTTGGCGAGTTAATTGCGCTACTCGTTCGGCTACTGGTTCGGTAGTGTAGATGCGATCGCTACTAACTCCCAACAAACTTACTCCTATAGTACCTGTACCGCTCACCCGCACAGAATCAGTTTCTAGAGTCACTGGCAGTGAATTAATCACCAATTCCCTTTCCACCCCTACCAAAGCAACTACACCTCGTCGTGTAACTAAGGCTTGATCACTGTACACCGTCACGGCTACTACCTGGGTTGGGACTGTTTTTCTTAGAGAAGGAGTTTCCAGGTTTGTCACTGCCAGCTTTCCCCCATATAAAATGACTCTGCTGGTTAACTTTGTAATGGTTCAGGTTCTTCCCGTCAAGCAAGTCGAAGCTTAATAAATACAAAGATGCCAAAACTTAATCAACAGTGCTGTAAACAGGAGTTTCAGTCTGCTCAACAAATGTTTTTGCCGCATCAATTAAATACTCATAATAGGTATGAGCTACGATTGATAACTGTTTTCCAGCCGGATAAACCATGTACCAAGCTCGCTTGATGGGGAAGTGTTGCACATCTAAAATACTGAACTCTGAGGCATCTGAGAGTAAAGTATGACGTGATAAAACAGAAATTCCTAAACCACCTGCGATCGCTTGTTTAATTGCTTCGTTACTTCCCAATTCCAGCTTGACGTTCACTTTTACTCCGTGTTCTTCTAACAAATTCTGCACAGCACGACGAGTACCTGAACCCGGTTCACGCATAATAAAAGCTTCATTATTTAGCTCTTGAATTGGGATATTTTTCTCCTTTGCAAGTGGATGATTTACTGGTGCAAAAACCACCAAAGGATTGTCTAAAAATGGCTCACAATTCACATCCAAATGTTCTGGAACCTGACTCATAATATACAAGTCATCCAGATTATTCATCATTCGCTCAATAATTTTTTCGTGATTTGTTACTTGCAGAGAAATATCAATCCCTGGGTAACGCTGACAAAATGGCCCTAACAAACGCGGAATAAAATACTTGGCTGTGGTAATGACTGCTAAACGTAATTGACCTTGCTTTAGCCCTTTCAAATCCGCAACTTTCATTTCAAACTGGGCGATAGTCTCAAAAATTTGCCGACAAGTGGCAAACAGTTCTCTACCTGCCTCTGTCAAATACAAGCGTTTCCCCACCTGCTCAAATAAAGGCAACCCCACAGATTTTGTCAACTGTTTGATTTGCATAGACACTGTAGGTTGAGTCAGGAACAATTCTTCCGCAGCACGAGTAAAGCTACCATGCCGAGCCGCCGCTTCAAAAACCTTCAACTGGTGTAGCGTCGCTTGATTCAAGGGTGATTCTCCTCTAATAGCGATCTATAGATATAAAACTAGTATCACTAAACACCTGCACATCATACGGTGTCGCTCATACAAAGTTATGAGTTTTAGTATAGATAAAAATCTATTTTCGCTATTAAAAGAAAGATATTTGATTTATAGTCTGTAAAAGTTATGATCAAAACAACAAGCGAAGCGTAAGATGCCTTCCAGCCAAAGATGAATGCTGAATACTGAATTCTGATGAGAATTTTCCCACAATTCATCACTCAAAATTCAAAATTCATCATTCATCATTCCATAATTCTTCCGTAACTTTTGCAGGCAATTTAGCCAAGTCTGGCAATTGCAGTACCTCTAACTCAGCCACTTGCTCCTTAATATTTACTGGCATCTTGATTGGTTGCCGTTCTTCTATCCAACAACTTGCCACAGGTAAAGTCTGTTCCAACTCATCCAACGGCCGAGGAATCACCATCACCGCGTTCAATTCCCCAATGCGTTCTGCCTCATACATTCCTGCTTCCACTGCTACCGCAACATTAGCCACAGAACCACGAATAATGGCTGTACACAAACCCGCACCGATTTTTTCGTAAGCAGCCAACTGCACATCAGCCGATTTGAGCATGGCATCGCAAGCTCCTACCATCGCTGGAAACCCTCGCGTTTCCACCAGTCCAATGGCTAAATTACTCAAACGGCTATAACTACCCTCCTCCATATATTTACTTAATCTATTAGTAATGGGTAGTACTACATCTAGATTCGGGAAAGGACGAGGAATTACCAAACTAGAAACCAATTGACCAAACTGTTCAGCAGTTTGTACACCTGACTCAACCGCTAGGCGTACATCCGCAATGCCACCCCGCACAATTGCTGTACAGTGACCGCTACCAATTTTTTCATATCCCACTAGGTGAACCCCAGCAGATTTCAACATCATGTCAGCAGTGCCAACAATTGCAGGAAAGCTGAGGGTAGATACCATACCCAAGGCAGTATCCTTGAGATTATCTTTATCTCGCCGACGCGATGCCCGAAAAGTGCTAAGGGACTGTTGATTATATGTGTCCATGTGGATTCTCCAGGATACTCACAGTCAATGATGTAAATGCCCTTTTAGTAGCTGTCCCAAGGGTAAGCCAATGATTGAAAGCAAAAGGCAGAAGAATCAAGCATAAAGGATGAAATCAGTTTTATCATCCTTCATAATTCATACTTCACACTTCATACTTTAGAGGACAACTTACAATTAACACTTATTCAGGTGGTTCGTCAGAATTAGGATTATTCAAGGATTGCCTATGGGGAAATAACGTTGTTAACAGCCTGTGAATGCTTCCTTGCCCATAAATTTGAGTGCCAAAAATATCAGAAGACTCAGCCTGGTTCTCCGAACTTACTTCTGATGAACTAGCAGCAGTTTCATCGTTTTGGTTTGGAGGTGGTTGGGCAGACGGAGTGGGCGACGGTTGGGGAATCGAAATAGACTGGTGCGTTAACTCTAAGAAAGCAGAAGCCGAGAGATTGGTTGAGGAAATAGAAATAGGTTTTTCCTCACTTCCTTCTAAATTATTGCCTTCTGGTTGCTGCTGTTGGGTATTAGGAGAAACAGCTTTATCAGTGAGTGGTTCTTGTGGTTTAGTGAGACTAATCTGACGACTAGTATCTCCTAACACTGAGCTTGGTGGTACTACTGCGCCTGGTTCCACAGAACAATTAAAAATTGTTGTTGCTGCACCAATACAAGCATTTGTACCAATTTTGCCTGCTCCCACCATCAAAAAACCGGCTCCCAGGTTAGCGCCTGCTTCTACTTCCAGGGTGCCTTCATTGACTTGGAGAATTGACCCCATACCAATACAAACACCAGGGCCAATAATTATTTTGCTGTTGGTAGCCGCTTGGAGTATCACACCAGGTGCTAGTACTGCACTGGGATGAATATTCACCTCGCCACTAATATAAGGGTCAAAGTTATTGTGGAGGCGCAGTGGCGGCACAGACATGGAAAATTAAACCTCGGAAGATAGAAGTTCTGAGTGCTGAGTTCTGAGTGCTGAGTATAAATACAACATCTTCAGTTTACAAATAAGATGACTAGTTGACTAAACTGACTTGCCTTTAACTCAGCACTCAGCACTTTCAACTCAGCACTTCTATGGACGTTGAATAATTGTTTCTAACACACGACGCTTGGCTTTGGGGTCAATACCAATCAACCGCACGTATTCACCTTCATATTCAGATAGGTATGCTTCTAAAGCTGCGATCGCATCTCTTTCCGCTCTTGCCTCAATTTGGCCACAGCTAGCCCAAGAACCAGTCCGGAAACGTCTTTGGTCTACGTGTTCGGCGCTAATCTTATAACCACCAGCCAGTAATTGCCGTAGTTGGTCTACAACTTCTGCATTCAAGCGGTTGCTGCTAGCAGGTGCGTTTGCTGTTGCTTTTGGCGCGTTAGCAATACTTGAACTAGGATAGGATTTTTGGCCACCAGAGGGTGCAGCTGGGCCATTAGGTCTTTGAATAATGCTTTCTAAAACCCGGCGTTTAGCTTTCGGGTCAATACCAATCAACCGAACATACTCGCCTTGATGGTTGCCAATACATTCTTCTAAAGCAGCCACAACGTCATTAGTTGAAGTCGCTTCTATCGGCTTACAGCTAGCCCAAGAACCTGTGCGGAAACGACGCTCATCTACGTGTTCTGTACCAATTTTGAAACCCCCAGCTAACAGCTTGCGGATTTGCTCTACAGTTTCAGCACTGATTGAACCAATCCCAGCACCGTTACTATTACCATTGCCGTTGTAGCTGCTGTAGCTAGAACCACCTGTGCTAGCAGGTGCTTTAAAGCTGGCTCCTGCTGTGACTAAACCATCCGGGCGTTGAATAATTGTTTCTAATACCCGACGTTTACCTTTGGGGTCAATGCCAAATAAACGCACGTACTCGCCACTATGATCTGCCAAACAGCTTTCCAAAGCTGATAAAGCTTCATTTACCGATCTTGCTTCAATTGGTTGACAGCTTGTCCAAGAACCAGTGCGGAACCGTCTTTGGTCTACGTGTTCTGTACCGATTTTATATCCTTGCTCCAATAGATAACGCACTTGATCTATGGTTTCCGCACCCAAGCTATTGCTCGCCACTTCACTACTCCTTTCCAACTCTAAAACAGTTAACCCATTACTTGTATAAGATTTAGCTAATTCATCCCGGATGGGTGCAATACATTTGCTATCAGCAGCACAGAGATAACCAGCCCGCAGTGCCTGATTAATTCCCACTACATGATGAGCAAATTGCTGGTCTTGGTCTTGCACATCTGGCAGACGGTCAGCTTGCTGCTGGCTGGTGATTATCGCTCCCGACGGTACATATTTACCTGGGGGAATTTCTACATCTTGAATTAAAGCGTGCATCATCACAATGCACCCCGCACCGACTCTGGCATTAAATACTGTGGAGCGAAAACCAATAAAGCAATTTTCCCCTACATAAGCTGGGCCATGAATCAGAGCCATGTGGGTAATAGAAGCATTCTTACCAATCCACACCGAGTATTCATTGCCATCATCGCCAACTACTCGGCCTTGCTCCAACCCATGAATCACTACACCATCTTGGATATTGGTATTCTCACCGATGTAAAAAGGTGTACCTTCATCCGCTCTAATCGAAGTCCCCGGAGCAACGATTACATTTGCACCAATCCGCACATCTCCAATCACGTTGGAGAAGGAGTGGACAAATGAGGTTTTGTGGATTTCTGGCTCAGCTAAAGTTTTTGACCACGGGGTTGGGGGTGCCGCCGTGCTGCTGACTGCCATCGCGAGATTCCTCCTGAATTAAGCTTTTTGTCTTTTAGTCTTTGGTCATTCGTCCTTTGTCCTTTGTCCTTTGTCCTTTGTCTCAAACCAATGACTAATGACTAATGACTAATGACTATCTATATTGGTCTTTTTTACTGTAAATAAGGCGATCTTGAACATGAATAGTATCAATTATCGCCACGACTGCTGCATCCAAAGGGCGTTGTTCGTTGCCCAGAATTTGACGAGCGGCGCTGCCACGACTGACCAGCACCCACTCATCTATTCCTGCTCCTACGGTATCCGCTGCTACCTCATATTTCGGTAAGGTATTTCCTTCTTCATCCACTAATTGCAACATCAGTAGTTTCACACCGCGAAGACTTGGATCTTTTTGAGTGCTAACTACTGTGCCACGTACTTTGGCAATTTGCATTATATGTTATGGTCTTCTGCCGCCGAAAGGTCGAATTGCGTTAACATTTTCCCGGAACTGCTCTACGTCTTCTGTATAACGAATTGGCAGCACGTATTCCAAGTTTTCATGGGGACGCGCAATGATGTGTGTAGATAGCACTTGTCCACCATTGACTCGCTTCACTGATTCAACACCTGCTGCTACAGAAGCCTGTACTTCTGAAACATCACCCCTAACGATTACTGTTACCCGACCACTACCGATTTTTTCGTAACCTACCAAGGTCACACGGGCTGCTTTCACCATCGCGTCAGCAGCTTCTACTACTGCTGGAAAGCCCAGGGTTTCTACCATTCCCACTGCAATTGACATTAGTTCTCATCCCTAATTAAATTTTTCAAACAAAACAAAAGCGCAGCCCAAGCAAGCAACCCCGTCAGTTACTTTGTATTATCAGCCTTTAAGTGCGAAACTGTTCCACTGCTTCTGTGTAACGAATCGGCAAAACGTATTCCAAGTTTTCATGGGGACGCGCAATGATGTGAGTGGAAACCACTTCACCACCATTGACTCTTCTTGCCGCTTCAATTCCTGCTGCGACTGAGGCTTGCACTTCGGAAACATCACCCCGCACAATTACGGTGACACGAGCGCTACCAATTTTTTCATATCCCACCAAAGTTACACGGGCAGCTTTCACCATCGCATCAGCAGCTTCTACTACTGCTGGAAAGCCCTTAGTCTCAATCATTCCAACTGCAATTGGCATCGCAGAAACTCCTAAAAATTTAATCCAATCAGTACTGTGGTTTGAAAATTGTGACGGGGAAGCTCATCTTGAGCTAAAAGACACTTCCAAAATAAGCATAGGAAAGCTTGGCTCCCCTGGCAATATAAATTAGTATAATAGTTTATAATAAAAAAGTTTTAAAAAACTTAATTCTTTGTCATACCGTGTTTCTGCTCTCTTTAAGTCCACTGATTCCAAGAGCAGGCGCTTATGCTTTATAATTTCTTTATTACATATACAAAACGCTGTTCATAGCTAAAACTAATTTTGTCTGGTGAGGAAGGTAAAACTACTGCATCTTTTACAGTTTCTATCTTTCCTCCGTTTTTTGGTATGCCAATAGGAATATCTAAAAAATATATAACTTTTTTAAATATATCTGATAAATTTATCTGCTAAAAACTAGAAAGAGAAATTTATAAATGATTATGTTTTAAGTGAAAGATAGAAAATTTGAATATGTAAATCAAGTTAGTTGTACAACTTTATGTAAGAGCAATTCATTCACAAAAGCTCATTGTAAATCCAAAAAAAGAATAATTTAACAAATAGTTTCGAGTTTTAAAAAATTTTTTAGTAAACAATTTTTTTCAAAGGTCTAAAAAATCAAGGCAAAGTTGTAAAGGTAAGCAAATTAAATGAATCAGTTTCTATTTTCGACAAGTTGGTGTGTGCCTTTGTATAGCTTGATAGGCGCACTTTTAACTTTGCCCTGGGCGATGGGAATAATTAGAAGGACAGGCCCCAGACCAGCGGCTTATATCAACTTGTTGACCACGGTTTTGGGTTTTGCACATAGCTTATTTGTCTTTAAAGACGTTTGGGACAGAGAACCAGAGAATTTACTCGTTAACTGGTTTCAAGCGGCGGATTTAAACTTATCCTTTGCATTAGAACTCTCGCCTGTGAGCATTGGGGCAACAGTTTTAATCACAGGATTAAGTTTGTTGGCACAAATTTATGCTTTGGGCTATCTAGAGAAAGATTGGTCACTGGCACGCTTTTTTGGGCTACTTGGTTTTTTTGAAGCAGCACTGAGTGGTTTAGCCATTAGTGACTCTTTATTTCTCAGTTATGCTTTGCTAGAAGTCCTTACCCTATCTACATACCTGCTGGTAGGTTTCTGGTACGCGCAACCTTTGGTGGTGACAGCGGCGCGAGATGCCTTCTTAACCAAGCGGGTGGGCGACTTGTTATTGCTGATGTCTGTCGTGACACTTTCGAGTTGGTCAGGCAGTTTGAATTTTTCGGATTTGTATGAGTGGGCGCAAACCGCAAATTTAAGCCCATTGACAGCCACATTACTAGGTTTAGGATTAATTGCTGGGCCAGCCGGTAAGTGCGCTCAGTTTCCTTTGCATTTGTGGTTAGATGAAGCAATGGAAGGGCCAAACCCTGCTTCCGTGATGCGAAATTCGCTGGTGGTAGCTGGTGGTGCTTATGTACTATACAAACTGCAACCGATTTTGGCTTTATCACCAGTGGCTTTGAATGCGCTGATAGTTATGGGTTCAGTGACAGCAGTAGGCGCAACTTTAGTATCACTGGCACAAATTGATATTAAGCGATCGCTTTCCCACTCCACTAGCGCATATATGGGACTGGTGTTTTTGGCAGTAGGGATGCAGCAAGGGGGCGTGGCCTTGATGTTGCTATTGACTCATGCGATCGCCAAAGCATTATTATTTATGAGTTCTGGTTCGGTAATCTATACCACTAGTACCCAAGATTTAACCGAAATGGGCGGTTTATGGTCGCGGATGCCAGCTACCACTACCGCCTTTGTTGTGGGTGCGGCTGGCATGATTACATTGCTACCACTGGGCAGCTTTTGGGCAATGCTTTCATGGGCAGATGGTTTGGTAGCTATTAGCCCTTGGGTAATTGCCATTTTAGTCCTCGTGAATGGTTTAACAGCCTTAAACTTAACGCGAGTATTCCGATTAATCTTTTGGGGAACACCACAGCAAAAAACTCGCCGTACACCGGAAGTAGGCTGGCAGATGGCAGTACCAATGGTAACGCTGACCATCCTGACCCTACTAGTACCCCTGATGCTTCAGCAATGGTACTTGCTACCAAGCAGAGAAAGTATTAATTGGTACGTAGTAGGATTATTACTAACTTCCACTGTAGTAGGAGTAGGTATAGGTTCCACAATGTACCTGCATAAAGCCTGGTCAAGATCCAGAATTTTGGTATGGCGATTCTTACAAGACCTGCTGGGTTACGATTTTTACATAGACCGCATCTATCGGTTGACAGTAGTTGGGGCAGTAGCATTACTGTCTAAAATATCTGCTTGGAGCGATCGCTATCTAGTTGATGGCTTAGTAAACTTTGTTGGTATTTTCACCATTTTTGGTGGGCAAAGTTTAAGGTACAGCATTTCTGGCCAATCCCAAGGGTATATGTTGACCATCCTCGCAGTTGTCAGCATTCTGGGTTTCTTCATCAGTTGGTCATTAGGGCTTCTCAACAACTTACATTTTTAAAAGTGCTGAGTCTTGAGTGCTGAGTGCTGAGTGCTGAGTGCTGAGTAAACAATACTCATCCCTACTCCCAATTCCCTACTCCCCATTCCCTCATTCTCTCTAAACTATGCTGAGTGCATTAATTTTGCTGCCATTATTAGGCGCAACTATCATCGGTTTTTGGCCTGCTGTTCTTGATGGAAAACTGGCCCGTAGCATAGCTTTTATCTGTGCTGGCATTACTTTTTTGTGGTCAGTTTTTCTAGCCATTCAATTCAACCCAGGAGAAATTAGTCAACAGTTTAGCGAATTCATTCCTTGGGTAGATGCCATAGGTTTAAGTTACAACCTCGGAGTAGATGGTTTATCTTTACCGCTACTGGTTTTAAATGGACTATTGACTTGTATTGCCATCTCTAGCAGCGATAGTTCCCAGCAACGTCCACGACTTTATTACTCACTCATACTCTTGTTAAGCACTGGTGTAACTGGAGCCTTTTTAGCACAGGATTTACTCTTATTCTTCCTGTTTTATGAACTGGAACTAATTCCTCTCTACTTGTTAATTGCAATTTGGGGTGGTGCAAGAAGAGGTTACGCAGCAACAAAGTTCTTGATTTACACAGCCATATCTGGGATTTTGATTTTGGCAAGTTTCCTGGGTATGGTTTGGCTGAGTGGCGGTACCAATTTCGCCTTAGCCAACTTGAATGCTGCATCCTTGCCACTAGCCACACAAATCTTATTACTAGTAGGAATTTTGGTAGGGTTTGGAATTAAGATCCCGTTGGTTCCCTTCCACACTTGGTTACCTGATGCCCACGTTGAAGCTTCCACACCGATTTCTGTATTGTTAGCTGGGGTGCTGTTGAAGTTGGGTACTTACGGCTTACTGCGGTTTGGGATGAACTTGTTACCCGATGCTTGGAATTATGTAGCGCCTTGGTTAGCAACTTGGGCAGTAGTGAGTGTGCTTTACGGTGCATCCTGCGCGATCGCCCAAACTGACATGAAAAAAATGGTAGCCTATAGTTCAATTGGACACATGGGCTATGTCTTATTAGCAGCAGCCGCTTCTACACCTCTAAGTGTATTAGGTGCTGTGATGCAAATGATTAGCCACGGCTTGATTTCTGCCCTGCTGTTTTTGTTGGTTGGAGTAGTCTACAAAAAAGCTGGTAGCCGTGATTTAGAAGTGATTCGCGGACTGTTAAATCCTGAACGTGGAATGCCAGTGATTGGTAGCTTGATGGTTTTGGGAGTCATGGCCAGCGCAGGTATACCAGGAATGGTAGGTTTTATTTCAGAATTTGTGGTTTTCCGAGGCAGTTTTGCAGTTTTTCCTGTACAAACCTTGCTATCAATGATTGGCACTGGCTTAACGGCAGTTTATTTCTTAATTCTGATGAACCGAGCCTTTTTTGGGCGCTTATCGGCACAGGTAGTTAATTTACCACGAGTTTATTGGAGCGATCGCCTGCCATCTGTAGTGTTAGCTGTACTAATTGTGATTTTCGGTATTCAACCTGCTTGGTTATCTCGCTGGACTGAACCAACAATCACCGCCATGATGAATGTAGATAAGGTAGTGGCAACAGTCTCTATAGAAAAGGCAAGCAAAAACAATTCAAGTCAAAAGTAAAAAGTAAAAAGTAAAATATTTTACTTTTTACTTTTGCCTTTTTACTTACTCATTCCCACTTTGGAGAACTGGCAATGGTAACTATTAAAAATAAACCTGGCTTACATCCTTTAGCTGAGTACGTAGAAAGATTACAAAAAGGAGGAGCATTATTACCTGATAGCCCAGAAAATGTTTTAGAAGTAGTTGGCATTCTTAAAAGTTATGGTGTGGTTTTAGATGCCTACTCTAACAACCTTATATACATTGCTGACCATCAATTTTTAGTATTTTTCCCTTTCTTTAAATACTTTAACGACGAATTTTCTTTTGCCAAATTACTGCGTCACTGGTGGCACGATCGCATAAATTATGAATATGCTGAATATTGCATGAAAGCCATGATGTGGCATGGTGGTGGTGGCTTAGATGCTTACATAGATACCAAAGAATTTCAAGAACGCGCCAAAGCAGTTATCACTGCCAAATTTAAAAATAATCCCTTTGTTTTGGGATTAAATCAATTATTCCCTGACTTTTTAACTGAACAATTGCGGGTTTCAGCTTACTACAGTGGTTTAGGTCAATTTTGGCGAGTCATGGCTGATATTTTCCTCAGCTTATCTGACCGTTATGACAAAGGCGAAATCAAATCAATTGCTCAAGTTGTAGACCACATTAAAGCAGGTTTGGTAGCCGATGCTCTCAAGCCAATTACATACTCTGTCAAAATTCAAGATAAAGTCTACGACCTTATCCCAGAAAAAACTGGTTTAACATTTTTAGCTGATACAGCAGTACCTTATGTTGAGGCCGTGTTCTTCCGGGGAACTCCATTTCACGGCACAGTTTCTTACAATGCCCAAGCTTATCAAATTCCTCCAGATCAAGGGCGATTCCAGTATGGTGCATTGTATGCTGATCCTTTACCCATTGGCGGTGCTGGTATTCCACCTACCTTACTAATGCAGGATATGCGCCATTATTTGCCAGAATATTTGCACGCTGTTTATCGTCGTCGCCTGCGTGGAGAAGATGATTTACGAGTACAAATTTGTATCAGTTTCCAAAAGTCAATGTTTTGCGTTACTACAGCGGCAATTTTAGGATTGATGCCTTACCCTGCGGACACTCAAGAACCATCTGAACAAAATGCCAACCGAGTTTATTTAGAAAAGTGGATGGATAGATTTACAACCTCACGCTTAAGTGATGTTAATAGTTAAAGTGCTGAGTGCTGAGTGCTGAGTGCTGAGTAAAAAAATCATAATATTGACTAGCCTCTAGCCTCTAATCCCTAGCCTCTTTTACTCATCCCACACATCTAGTAGTCTCAATTTCGATTGCATCAGAAATAAAACAAACTCCGCCAAACTTACTAAGAGTTTGTCGGACATTTGACTCGACCAAAGGTAACTTTTCGGGAGGAAAAAAGGCAATGATATAAACATTGTCTAGCATTGTCATGGCTAAATCATTTGTGATAGTGCCTCTTGTACCTTTGCCGGCTACATCTTTGATAACTGAATGTCCCCTTACGCCTGCCTTTTCTAAAGAGTCTAAAATTTTACCGAGTTCAACATAATTGGCAAAGATTTCTATCCGTTTTACAGGCTGCATAATCTTACCTCCAAAATAGATTAATGCCGTATAAATATAGCGGTATGCCGACAATGATATTAAAAGGAAAGGTCACTGCTAGTGCAGTCGAAACATACAAACTAGGATTCGCTTCCGGAACTGTTAGACGCATAGCTGCTGGTACCGCAATGTATGATGCACTAGCACATAGCACAGAGAACAACAGGCTATCTCCTTGAGACATTCCGATCACTTTAGCAATTAATAAAGCTATGCCAGCATTGAAAATTGGTACTAGTATCGCAAATAGAATCAGGAAAACCCCAGTTTTTTGCAAATCTTTTATTCTTCTGGCAGCTAAAAGTCCCATATCTAATAAAAAGAACGTCAGCACCCCGTAAAACATATCTTGGGTAAAGGGTTTTAAGGTTTGCCAACCATGTTCTCCGGTGAGGACACCCATAAATAAACTGCCAACTAACAAAAATACCGAACTGTTGAGGAAAGCTTCTTGTAAGACTTCAGACCAATTAAATTCGCGATCGCTTTCATCTACTGTAAAAACATTAACTAATATTAACCCCACCACAATTGCTGGTGATTCCATTAATGCCAAGGCTGCAACCATAAATCCATCAAAACTCATTCCCAGTTGAGTTAAAAAAGAACTGGCAGTAATAAAAGTCACAGCACTAATTGAGCCATAAGTAGCTGCGATCGCAGCTGCATTGTAAGTATCCAGCTTAATTCTGAGAATAAAAAATGTGTAAACTGGAACAATACATGCCATTAACATCGCTGCTAAAAGGGTGAGAACAACTGATTGATTAATGCCACTTTTAACCAGTTCCACTCCACCTTTAAACCCAATGGCAAATAGTAAATATAAAGATAATAATTTAGGTATCGGTGCCGGAATTTCTAAATCTGTTTTGAATAATACAGCCAAAATACCTAAAAAGAAAGCTAACACAGGTGGATTCAAGATGTTAGATACAATCAAGCTGACATCCATATTCCACCATGCCTCCAAAAATTAGCTAAATACTTATAAATAAGTTTAGGGTAATATCGTACACATCTAAAATTCTTTTGAATATATTCAGCAATTGAGAACAGGGGCTAAGGATTAGGGATTAGAGGTTAGAGGCTAGGAACTAGGGGCTAGAAGTGAGAAGTTAATATAGCAATCGATTTGATTTCTGAACTTACTTGTGAAGGTAGGGAACAGGAAACTCTGAACAGGGAACAAAAACTGTACTGAGTTTTTTTTCAAAATCAAATGGGATTCCTACTATTTCTCACTCAGGACTCGGCACTGTTTTGCTATTTTTGATAACAAATATTTCTATCGTCAGATGGACGCGTAATTTAGCCAACTAGTGTAATTTGATGCTTATGTTTATTGATTGAGTTTTTTAGGGTGGTAGTGTTTGGACGTTTTTTGATGGGTTTGTAAGACTAAATAAGCTAACCGCACAATGAACAACATTAGCATGAGCCAGAACGATAAAATGACAAGTTCCATCAGAATTCCAAGGTCAATACCTTATCCCACCATGCAATTATTAGCTTCTTAAAAGCATCAGAAAATTCGGCATTTATTTTTGCCACTGGCTTTGCAAACATGTTGCAGAAATTGAGCAAAACAATAGTTTTTATTTATCTCCATATTCAATAAATCTCAGGTCTTGACTCAATAAAAATAAACATAACTTATGAATACACCAACAAATTTAGGGGCTAAAGGCACACGAGCATAAGTTTAAGCGATCGCATCTGCCTAGCTCAGTATATACACTTTTTTGACTTACCCATATATAATGCAAGCAAGTACTTGCATGAAAAACAGTATTTTATGGTCAAAATATGAACAAACTCGTGCAATGTTGATCAAAGCGACAACCGAGGTATTGACAAATGCAGGTTTAACAACAGCTACGACCATGAATTTACTCATACAGCATTCTTCATCTGGATGAGGTACATTTTTCTAGTCTCTAGCCCCTAGC
Organism: Nostoc sp. TH1S01; assembly: GCA_018993265.1. Taxonomy (GTDB): domain Bacteria; phylum Cyanobacteriota; class Cyanobacteriia; order Cyanobacteriales; family Nostocaceae; genus Nostoc_B. Next base: position 25,082 of record JAGKSW010000126.1, on the reverse strand, counting down.
CTCTAGCCTCTCTCCCCTTGAAAGGTGTACTGCACAAAACTGAAAAACGCTGTATGACTGGGGTGAATAAAGTAACTTGATATTGCTATCCCCAGAGTTTAATCAAATAGGCACTTGACAAGCAGAAACCTTGGCTGATCAAGAGTCCTACCCAAACAAATATCAAAAGCTCGGTTGGTCAGTCTCTAACTTTGCATCTCTATTTTTCAGCCAAGTTGCCAAAAGTTTAAGTCTATAAATGAGAAAACGAAAATGTCCCAATCTGAGTTCCCTGATTCACAGTTGTCGGTTGAAATAGAAAAGCCTGTTGCTACGGACTCTAATCAGGCTCAACAAACAGATTCTTCAGCAGTTCCAAAATCTATCTTAAAACTCCAGAAAAAGCGACCTTGGCTTGTAATTTTAGGTGTTGTTCTATTAATTGCAGGTGTTGGTGCGGGTTGGCGCTGGTGGCAAACTAGCCAAGCAAGTAACGCACCTGCTGGAGCTAAAGCAGCGGCTGGTCAACCAATGGGAATTCCTGTGAAATTAGCCACGGTTGAGAATGCAACTATTCAGCAAACTTCGGAATTGGTTGGGACTTTGGATGCACCACGTTCAGTCACACTCAAGCCAGAGATTGACGGACGTATTACGCAGATTTTATTTCAAGAAGGCGATCGCGTTTCTCAAGGACAAGTAGTGATTCGCTTGCAAAGTGATGATGCCCAAGCTCAATTACTCCAAGCCAAAGCCTCACTCGAACAAGCGCAAGCACGTTTAGCAGAACTCAAAGCAGGTACACGCTCAGAAGAAATTGCCCAAGCTAGAGCGCAGCTATTACAAGCCCAAGCGCGGTTACGAGATGCTCAAACAGGTTCCAGTCCAGAAGAAATGGCACAAGCCGAAGCCCAAATTGAAGCGGCTAAATCTGACTTAGAACTAGCAAAATCACGCGCTGAACGCTACGAAAACTTACAAAAACAAGGGGCAATTTCCGAAGATCAGATGGAAGGCTATCTGAAAGAACAACGTAGCGCCGCAGCTACATTAGTTGTAGCCGAAAAACGCCTAGAGCAACTCAGCAAAGGCAGAAATTCCAATATCAATGAGTTACAAGCTGCGGTTGAACAGCAAAGACAAAACTTAAGACAATTAGAAAACGGCCCGCGTCAAGAAGAAATTGCCCAAGCGCGATCGCAAGTTACCCAAGCCGCCGCTCAAGTCAAAGCTGCCGAAGTACAATTGCAATATACCAACGTCCGCGCTCCCTTCACAGGCGTTTTAGGGGATATCCCGGTAAGAGTTGGAGAATTTGTCAGCAAAGCCGATAACCTCACAACCCTCACCAGAAATGACTCCTTAGAATTAAACATCGCTGTCCCCCTGACGCAAGCCAAGCAATTGCGTGTCGGTTTACCTGTGCAAATGCTAGATGCCCAAGGTCAACCCATAGCTACAGGTAACATCAGTTTTATTTCGCCCAACGCCAATTCTACTTCGCAAACGGTTTTAGCTAAAGCCACCTTTAGAAATGGCGGCAGACAACTACTAAATCGCCAGTTAGTCCAAACAAAAATCATTTGGGATGAACGTCCTGGAATTTTAGTGCCTGTAACAGCAGTATCCCGCTTGGGTGGAGAAACATTTGTGTTTGTGGCCCAAGCACCAGAAAATCCCAAACCAGGAGCGCCATCTTTAGTAGCTCTGCAAAAACCAGTCAAATTAGGAGCCATTGAAGGTAGTAATTACCAAGTTCTAGAAGGACTGAAAGCCGGAGACAAAATTGTAGTTTCTGGCATTCTCAACTTAACCAACGGCGCACCCATCACCCCGACTCCCTAAAAAAGTATGAACGATTAAGTCTGAAACTTCATACTTCATACTTCACACTTCACACTTTTAATTATGTTTGTTGATTTCTTCATCAAGCGACCCGTGTTTGCTACGGTCTGTGCGATCATTATCCTGCTGGTGGGATTAATTAGTATTCCCACACTACCCATTGCGCGATTTCCAGATATTAGTCCTACACAAATTAACGTTACAGCCAACTACAGTGGAGCCAGTGCCGAAGTTGTAGAAAGCGGTATCACTAATCTCTTAGAAAGACAAATCAATGGTGTTGAAGGTCTAAAATATATGACCTCCAGCAGCAGCAACGACGGTACAAGCAATATTACAATTACCTTTGATGCTTCACGAAATAAAGACTTAGCTGCTGTTGATGTACAAAATCGTGTTTCTATTGCCGAGGCACAATTACCAGATGTCGTGCAACGTACAGGAGTTAGAGTCAGCAAGCAATCAAGCAATATTCTCTTAGGGATTGGTTTATATACCGAAAATAACGAATATGACAACACATTTTTAAGCAACTATGCTGACTTGTACATAGCGGATGCACTCAAGAGAGTCAAAGGTGTTGGAGAGGTCAGAATTTTTGGTGAACGCCGCTATGCTATGCGTCTGTGGTTAGATCCCAATCGGTTAGCGACACGCGGATTAACAACAGAAGATGTCACAACCGCACTGACACAACAAAACCTGCAAGTTGGTGCAGGCAGAATTGGCCAAGAACCTGCACCCAAGGGACAACAATATCAAATTGATGTGCGTGCTGCCAGCCGACTCACAGAACCCGCAGAATTTGAAGAAATTGTTCTGAAAACGGAAGATGATGGGACTTTAGTCAAACTCAAAGATGTTGGTAGGGCAGAATTAGGTGCAGAAAATTACAACACATTTCTGCGATATCGAGGTAAAGATGCCGTTGGCTTGGGTATCAATCAGGTACCTGGGAGTAACGCCTTGGATGTGGCTAAGGGTGTGAAAGCGGCAATGGCGGAACTGGCTCCGAGTTTTCCACCAGGGATAAAATATGAAGTCGCTTTTGACACAACTATCTTTGTCGAAGAGTCGTTAGCAGAAGTAGTTAAGTCTCTGTTTGAAGCTGTAGTGCTGGTTGTAATTGTGATTTTCTTGTTTTTACAAAACTGGCGAACTACATTGATTCCTGCACTGACGATTCCCTTTTCTTTAGTGGGGACATTTGCTTTTGTTAAAGCTTTTAATTTTTCGATTAATAGTTTGACTTTATTTGGTTTGACTCTTGGAACAGGGATGGTGGTAGATGATGCGATCGTTGTAGTGGAGCAAATTAGCCGTTTTATTCAAGATAAAGGCATTAATCCCCGCCGCGCCGCTAGTGAATCAATGGCAGAATTATTTGGTGCTGTAATTGCAACTTCCTTGGTGTTGATGGCGGTGTTTGTCCCAGTAGCGTTTTTTCCGGGAACTACAGGCGCACTATACCAGCAATTTGCGCTGACAATTGCCTTTTCCATTGCTATTTCTACTTTTATCGCTCTGACGCTAACACCTTCGTTGTGTGCTTTGCTACTACGCCAAGGACAAAGACCTACAGGTTGGATTGGCTGGATTTTCAATCAGATTAACAGATTTTTAGACTGGGTAAGACGGGAATATCAGCGATCGCTTGGTTTCCTCACACGCATTAAAAGTGTGGTTATTGGTCTATTTATTGTTTCTTTGGGATTAACTGCTTGGTTGTATACCAGCGTTCCCACTGCCTTTCTCCCCGATGAAGACCAAGGTTACTTCATCACCATTATTCAGGGGCCGCAAGGAGTATCGCTGCAATACACCAGCGATGTTATGTCTAAAGTCGAAAAAGAAATCCTGCAACTTCCCGAAGTCGTGGGAACTTTTGCAGTTGGCGGTTTTGGTTTTAGTGGAAGCACTGCCAACAGTGGTATTATATTTACCACCCTAAAACCTTGGGGTGAGCGTGAACGACCAGATCAGACAGTCCAAGCCCTCATCGGTAAACTACAAGGTAAGTTTTTCGCCATTCCCGAAGCCAGAGTTTTTGCTGTAAACCCACCAGCAATTCAAGGTTTAGGTAACTTTGGTGGTTTTACCTTTCAACTCCAAGACCGCAGAGGTAACAGTGGCTTAGATAACCTAGTGCAAACAATGGGTCAATTACTAGGTCGCGCTAATCAAACCCCCGGACTGCAAAGTGTATTCACCACTTTTGCCGCCAATACACCCCAGTTACTTGTAGAAGTAGACCGTAACAAAACAAATGCACTGCAAGTTAATGTAGACGATATCTTCTCCACCCTACAAACTGCTTTAGGGTCGCTATATGTCAACGACTTCAACCTCCAGCAGCGGAACTATCGGGTGTATGTCCAAGCCGATGAACAGTTTCGTTCTAATCCCAAAGATATTGGACAGTTATATGTTCGTTCTCGCAGAAATGAAATGATTCCTTTGAGTAATTTGGTAAAAATTACTCCCACTACAGGAGCGCAAACAATCAACCACTATAATTTATTTCGCTCAATTGAAATCAATGGTGCCGCAGCACCAGGCTTTAGTTCTGGAGATGCTATCCAAAAAATGGAACAGGTAGCACAACAAGTTTTACCCCCTGGTTATGGCTACGAGTGGTCAGGTACATCTCTAGAAGAACTCGCCTCTGGCGGTTTAGCACCCTTGATTTTTGGCTTAGGATTGGTCTTTGTATTCTTAGTGCTAGCTGCTCAATATGAAAACTATATCGACCCTTTAATTATTATGCTGTCAGTGCCTTTAGCAATTTTTGGCGCACTGTTAGCACAATCAATGCGGGGTTTTCCTAATGATGTATATTGTCAAATTGGTTTAGTAATGTTGATTGGTTTGGCAAGTAAAAATGCGATTTTGATTGTAGAATTTGCTAACCAATTGCGAGAACAAGGGCTATCAATTACCAAAGCTGTAATTGAAGCTTCTCAAGAACGGTTGCGTCCAATTTTGATGACGGCTTTTTCCACACTTTTGGGTATTTTTCCCTTAGCTGTAGCCACCGGTGCAGGTGCAGGTAGTCGTCAATCTTTGGGAACAGCAGTGTTTGGTGGAATGCTAATTGCGACATTCTTGAGCTTGTTTGTTGTACCCGTCTTGTACATTGTGATTAAGTCGCTAACAGAACGATTTATTAAACCACGTCAGGAAGAAACAATGTACTAATACCAATTCACCAAAATCTTGATTATACCAAGTTGCAGTCACAGATAGTAACCTGGGATGGGAGTAGGGAGTAGTGAATGTGAAGTAGGGATACTATTTCTGAAAGCAACTTAGTATCAACATACAAGAACTTGTGAGGGCGAACGGTTGTTCGCCCTTCCATATTTGTATCATCCATAAAGGGAAATGGTATTGTAAATAATCTCCATGAAATATTTTGTGTTAAGCCCCAATAGTGATAATGTTTTCATCAATAAACCTACTAATACGATGATGGCGATAGATGGATTGATCAAAACTGTCAATGCAAAATCTTAAATTCAAAATCCAAAATGGTATGACTCACATCTATTGGCGATTACATCTGGGAGCAGTTTTAGCTATTAGTGGAGCTTATTTTTCTGCTGCAATTGATATTAGCCGCGCCCAGAGTATCACCTTGGATGGCACTTTAGGAAGTACACAAACTATCAATGGCCCAACCTACACAATTCCTCAGTCAGTAGGTCAAACTGTTGGCAGTAACTTGTTTCACAGTTTTGGTCGGTTTAGTTTAAATACAAATGAAAGCGCGATTTTTCAAAGTGGTGGAGAGATTAGAAATATTCTGTCTCGTGTGACTGGAGGCTTGCCATCAAGAATTGATGGTTTAATTAGCACAGAAAGTAACAATGTTAATTTGTTCTTGATCAACCCTAGTGGTATTGTGTTTGGCCCCAATGCTCGCCTAGATGTTGGGGGAAGCACAAGAGGTTCTTTTATCGCTACTACAGCCGATGCAATAGTGTGGTCGAATAATAGTCAGTTTAGTGCTACTAACCCTGGTGGAGTTAGTAGCTTACTAACAATTGTCGGCGACCCCAGTGGGTTTTTATTCAACTTGAGACCATCACAATCTATCGAGGTTAATAGTAGTGAATTAAGAGTTGATTCAGCTCAAAGCTTGTTGTTATTAGGCGGTAAGCTTAACTTAAATAACAGTTTATTAATAGTTGATTCACAAACTGGTGGTCACATAGAACTTGGTTCTGTTGGCGCACCGGGAAAGGTAGGACTAATTACTAATGGCAATATTCTCAGTCTGGATTTTCCTGAAAATTTAGCACGGGCAGATGTATCTTTGAGTAATAACGCTCAAGTTGATGTTTTCGCAGAAGCTGGCGGTAGTATTAACATCAACGCGCGGAATTTAAATCTCCAAGGTGGAAGTGAGGTACAAGTCAGCATACCTCAAGGTTCTGGAGATATGAATAGTCGTGCTGGAGATATTAACATCAATGCTACAGGTAATATCCAACTGCAACAGCAGAGTATGATTTCTACGGCAGTTGAGCGGAATGCTACTGGCAATGCTGGCAATATAAATATCGTTACTAACTCACTACTAGGAAGCGATGGCTCACAAGTAAATGCCAGTTCCTTTGGTATAGGTAATGGTGGCAGTATTACAGTGACAGCGAGTGATGCTGTAGCCTTTGATGGTGTGGCTAGTAATGGTTTGATTAGCTCGATTATTAGTTATATCGATGCAGGCGCGGAAGGAAATGGGGGTACTGTTAATATTAACGCGCGATCGCTCACTCTAACCAACGGCGCACAGGTAAGTGCTAGTGTGCGTTCCGCTACTGATACACTCCCTGGCGGTAGAGGTAATGCTGGTAATGTGAACGTGAATGTGTCTGATGCTATCACAATTAGCGATGCTAACAGTGGTGTACTCAGCCTCATAGGTGTAGATGCAGCAGGTATAGGCGGCAATATTGTAATTAATACAAATTCACTGAGCGCAACCAATGGTGGACAAGTCAACGCTAGTGTCTTTGGTGTTGGTGATGGTGGCAATATTTCAATTACAGCAAGTGATGCTGTAGCCTTTGATGGTGTGGCTAGTAATGGTTTGATTAGCTCCGCTATTAGTTATATCGATGCGGGTGCAGCAGGGAATGGTGGTACTGTTAATATTAACGCGCGATCGCTCACCCTAACCAACGGCGGGCAGGTAAGCGCCAGTGTGCGTTCTGCTACCGATAGTCTTCCAGGCGGTAGGGGTAATGCTGGTAATGTGAACGTTAATATTAGCGAGACAGTCACCGTCTCCGGCAGAGCCACTAACAATACTAGTAGTGGCATTTTAAGTCTTGTGGGTGTGGGGGCAGAAGGTAATGGCGGTAACGTCTCTTTAGCTACCAAAAATTTAGCAGTCCGAGATGGTGCTGAAGTTACTGTTAGTAATCGCGGTATAGGTAATGCAGGCAACATTAGCGCAAATGCTCGTAACATAGTCCTAGATAATCAAGGACAAATTACGGCAACATCACAATCAGGCGAAGGCGGCAATATATCTTTACAAGTTAGTGATGTTTTATTGCTACGGCGTAATAGCTTAATCTCCCATATTTCTGGTACTCCAGAAATAGGAGGCACAGGCGGCAACTTTTTTGCTGATGCTGGATTTATTGTGGCTGTACCATCAGAAAATAGCGATATTGTTACTAATGCATTTAACGGTAGTGGTGGCAATATTTTCATCAATACTCAAAATATTTTTGGTTTGCAGTTTCAACCCCAATTAACTTTAGGCAGTGACATTGTAGCCACAGGAACTGTTACCTTAAACACACCTAATATTGACCCAGTTCAAAGTTTAGTATATCTACCTGCAACCATAGATATCCCAGAACCAATTGCCCAGAGTTGTAGTGCTTTTAATAATCAAACAGGAAGTCAATTTAATGTGACTGGACGCGGTGGTTTACCACCTAATCCTAATGAAGCTCTCAGTAGTGATGTAGTGTGGACAGATACTCGCTTAACATACACATCTTTACAAGCTAGAGAGCAAAAAGAATCTTTAAATACTAGTAATAACACCGTAACAGAATCCATTAACCCAGCAACTAGTTGGTTACTTAATCAAAACGGTGAAGTAACTTTAATCGCACATACAGCTAATAACAATACAGATAATTTAAAGTTTCCTTCTGCCAATTGCCACCATAAGTAAGTTGCTAATTAGTGATAGTATAAACACTGAGCAAATTTAACCAAACTTTCAGTTAACTTGCATGATCCAAGACAGAAAACGCTCACAGCTAGTAAATTTTTTAGCTATTGGTTGGGCGTTATCACTCCTCGGTATAGAAAGCAGTATCGCTCCAAATTCTGCCTTTGCCCAAAGCCTGATTGTACCTGATACCACCTTGGGTACGGAAAATTCTAGCGTCATCCGCGATGACAGTGGGCTGGTGGAAGGAATCATCGGGGGCGCACAACGAGGCCAAAATCTTTTTCACAGCTTTCGCGAATTCAATGTACAAGCGGGAGGAGTAACTTATTTTTTGCCTGATACTAACAGTCATATTCAAAACATTATTACTCGTGTAACGGGTAACAATGTTTCAGAAATCTTAGGAACCTTGGGAGTTTTGAACAGCAATGCCAACTTATTTTTAATGAATCCCAATGGCATTATTTTTGGCGAAAATGCTCGTTTAGACGTGCGAGGTTCCTTTGTCGCCACTACCGCTAATGCAATTGGATTTGGCAATCAAGGTTTTTTCAGTGCTTCAGAGCGTAATAACCCCTCACCATTACTCACAATTAATCCTACGGCATTTTTATTTAATCAAATTCCCAAAGGGGCGGTCGTTAATAGAGCATTTGGTTCACCATTATCAGAATTTATAGATATAGAAGAAATTACAGACGGACTGATAGATAAAATTCCAGGAGGTTTGAGTGTTCCTGATGGGCGAAGTTTAATTTTACTAGGCGGTAATGTCACGCTAGAAGGTGGCGAGGTTGGTACTTTTGGTGGCAGAGTTGAGCTAGGCGGACTCTCAGCGCCAGGAACTGTAGGAATCAATATTGATGGTAGTAACTTCAGTTTGCAATTTCCTCAAGGAATCCCACGTGCAGACGTTTCTTTGAGTAATGAATCTACAGTTTATGCCTTTCCTAACGGTGGTGATATAACTATCAATGCCCGAAATTTAAATGTTTCGGAAGGTAGTGAAATTAATACTGCTGTTTCATCTGTATTATCTACTTTATTTTCTATATTTTCTGGGACACCCTTAAATAGGTTAGATTTGGGCGCTGGAGAGATAAATATCAATACAAATTCAATAAATCTTCAAGGTGACAGTTTTATTGGTCATGCCATACTCGGAGATGCTTTTAATCAGGGTGGTGGCATCAGGATTACAACAGGTTCGTTAAATATACAAAATTCAGGTATAGGGGTTTTTAGCTTAGGACAGGGTAATCTTGGTGATGTAAATATTCAAGCAAGCGATCGCATCATCATAGATGGCAGTTCTGATAGCATTACATCAACCAATAATTTATTCTCAGCTTTGAATGAAGAAACAGACTCAACATCTTTTGGAGGTATACTTGTAAATTTGTTACCTGGGGCTGTTGGTCAAGGCGGCGACATCAGAATTACAACAGGTTCTTTAACTTTGCTCAATGGCGCACAACTGAACACTACTACCTTTGGCTCAGGCAATTCTGGAAATATCATTGTTCAAGCCAGAGATAATGTAACATTTGATGGTTCTGGTAGCGGAATTAGTAGTTTTGTTCTACCCCAAGAATTTGGGTCATTGGGTAACGGTGGTGATATCGAAATTACGACTGGTTCGCTGACTTTGACTAATGGTAGTCAAATAAATACCTCAACTTTTGGACAAGGGGATGGCGGCAAGACAACTATAAATGCCCGCAATACAGTTACTATTGATAGTGAGAGTGCGCTAGCCAGTCTTGTCGGCACTAATGTGGCCAACAAAGGAGGCGACTTTCAAATTACTGCTGGTTCTGTGTTGCTCAACAATGGTCAAGTTAGTACTCTGACCATTGGGGCGGGAAAAGCAGGGGATGTCAATATCCAAACAAGTGATTCATTCATAGCCACTAATAATGGTATAGTAGGCGCTTTTACATTAGGCGGTGGCGATGCTGGAAATGTAACTATCAAAGCTAATAATGATGTATCTTTTGATCATACTAGTGGCGTAATTACAAGTGTGATCGCCTTAAGTGATTACATCAATAGGTTTGGTACATCAGGTATTGATGAAAGCGTTTTGGATATTATAAGTTCTAATGTTGGGGCGGCAGGTGATATAGATATCTCTGCTAGGGCAATTAAACTTGACCGCAGCACTCTTACCACATTGACTACATCCGGTGATGGTGGAGATATTCGATTGCAAGCACAAGATTTTTTATTATTGCGTCGAGGTAGTAGTATCACGGCTCAAGCCGGAGTTTTTGGTGATGGTGGTAATGGAGGTAACATTACAATCAACTCACCGTTCATACTTGCTGCCACTGGTGAAAATACTGACATAGTTGCTAATGCATTTTCAGGTAATGGCGGGAGAGTGGAAATTAATGCTCAAGGCATTTTTGGGTTACAAGTCTTAAACCGTGCAGAGATAGAAAAGTTATTGAATAACGCTGAGGTTTTCACTGCTGACCAATTACCAACAAATGACATAGTTGTTTTTTCTCAAACTAACGCTTCTTTAGATGGAGAAGTAGCACTTAATACCCCAAATGTTGACCCGACTCAAGGACTGGTTGACCTACCAAACAATGTAGTTGATTCAGCTGGATTGATTGAACAAAGTTGCATTGACTTAAATGATGAACCTGGTAATCAATTTATTATTACTGGGCGCGGTGGTTTACCTGCTAGTCCTGACGACAGCTTGAGTAGTGATGTGGTATGGTCTGATACTCGCTTAACTGTGGCTGCCAAGCCGCAACCTAATTCTAAAACTCCTGTAACTCGGAAGGAGCAAAAAACTTCTGATCATGTAGCAATTTTACCTGCTACTGGTTGGGTGCGCGATCGCCAAGGCAAAGTGACTCTTGTTGCTCAATCTCCTCATGCTTCTACCTCTGGCATTGGGTATCGTAGTACTTACTGCCAAGTACCTGAGTCTAACTAACGACTAGCAGCAATAACTAACCGTTCAGGAAATCCCTTATCTAACATAAATACTGGTTGCACATTAGACGCAGATATCTGATTTAATGATTTGGTTGAAAATGCTTGATTAATTTCATTTGCTGAAGTAATTTGAGCTAGAGTTGTTTGTGCATTGAGGTTTTGCCAAATTCCAGGTACAGAGCTACCAATAGCTATTAACCCAGATACCAGAGAGGAGGCAATTAATTGAAAGTACAATTGTGTTGTCATAGTATCCTCCTCAGATGAATAATGCTGACATGTAACCACAATTGTTAATAGGAAGAACAATGTATTAGTATGCATATCCGATTGAAACTCTACTTCTAACTTGCACCTAGCCCTAGCGATTAGAAATCGCGGCTTAAATTCTTATCTCTAGCCCATTCAAGAGCTTCTTGTAACGCATTGCCTCGCAGTAAACGAGATTCATCAATACCACCAGAAGCTAACCAAAAGCGGAAACTTTCAGAATATGGACGCAGGTTATTTAATTGAGCCTCAATCCAAATTTAAATTAAATATTTCCCAATAAATCTGGTTATAAATTCTCAGCTTGCCTTCCTGTCTAACAACCAATCCTGAAAGTTGTAGCTCACTTTGCTCTAAAGTTTCATCTGCTATAACTTGCGATCGCTCCTGGGCCATTCTGATTTGCAGATAAAGTTCTAGTAAGTAACCTGCCCACCCTGTTGTTTGGCAAGGTTTAATACTTGTTGCTCGTTAAATTCTGGTAACTCAATCGCCAATCCAACATTAAAGGGGGAGTGATTTGTGTCTAGGGAAGGATAGGATTCAGTGGAGTGAACCACCACAAGGCGCAGTTTCTTCCAAATGTTACCAATCTTGTCACCTTGCTTGGCTGCTTCATACCATCCCCGCAGTAATAAGCAGAACTGAGGGAAAATCTCTGAATAATCAAACAGTTGCTCAAAGTTTTGGTAGAATGATGCCAGCATTATGACGACGGTCTTGGTCAAATTACGAGACCGTTCTTTTTTACCACGAAACCGAAAGAAAGCAACTAAAGCTATAAAATGCGATGTTTGAGCCAAAACGATAGAAGTGGTAATGCCACTCGATACCCGGCTTTGGCTCCATAAATTAATCCTTTTTGTTCCAATCCTGTAAGAGCGCCTTGAAAACCACCACCTCGTGAAAACTGGTGTTTCTGAAGATAGGGGCGTGAATGAGGGCTATCGGTAGGATCGATCGCTAAACTTTCCAGTACCCGTGCCTGAATGGGAGGCAGAAGTAACAGAAGAGATTCAAAGGTAACAGACAGATCCTCGACCAATCGTAAAGTGCTGCAATGGACGTGATGAAGTTGGATGAGTTTTGGGGAAAATTGGGACGTAAAACAGGCTTGTTCATCTTGATAGAAGCAACAATGGTCGCTCCAAATTCGTCGCGCCAGAGCAATGGTATCTCCAACATGTCCTTGTGAATAGTCCAAAAACAGTTTTAAGGCATTCATTTCAAACTTTAAGTCTACTGCTGCCATTGCTTCAACAACCCAGGTTTCAATTTCCTGGCGTTGCACGGGGAGCAAACAGACAAGTTGAACTGAGCTATCTTCTACCCAATCTTCTGGAGTTGTTGCCAGAACAACGTAGCTGACACGGTTTTGCCGTTGAATTTCTTGCCGCAAATACGATTCCCATCGACCTGCTCGATCCCAGGAACGAATATGCGGGAAATTCTGAAAGACAAACACTACCCGGCAGCTTAAATATTCTGCCATCACTTGAGGTAAGTTCAATAAAGCTTGCAGAACCAACCATTCGTCATTTTGGGAACCCTGCCAAATCAAGCGGGTTTGATGTGGGGTTGGTTGTTCTAATTGCAAGGGATAGCCACAAGACCACTGCCCAATAAAATTTCGTTCTGCCGCTGTTGCAAAGATGTGCAGAATCCCTGAAGCCATCAACTCTAAAAAGCGAGAAGAGGTGGTGGCTCGCAAGCAGTCGATCTCCAAAATTCTGGCTCCAATTTGCTGCGCGGCATAACGAATCAGCGCTCGTCGTCCGCTTCCCGTAACACCTGTGAGCATCAAATCTTGGTCAGCCGCCAAAATTTTACAGATTTGCTCTAGCTCACGCTGTCTGCCAATCAAACTCTGTGGCTTAAAAGCATTCTTTGTCATTATCAACTAGTCCTCCTCACTTTCAGCCAACCGCAACAAAACTATCTACTTTTCTCTAACAATCCCAATAGAATTTTCGATGTACAATTGCTTGCACTATTTTATAGTGCAATGCCATGATATAAGAACTATTTACTAGTGCAATTCATTTTACCCATGTCTGCTAATCTATCGCGCCCTCAAATTCCTCAACCGTTTGAGAATAGATCGTGGCATACTATCGAGGCTCAAAAAACTCTTTGGCTGCTCAAGAGCGATCGCACGCATGGTTTAACCCAGGAACAGATTGACGAGAATTTACAGCACTACGGTACAAACGAACTGGTCGAAATGAGTGGGCGATCGCCCTGGGAAATTTTCTGGGATCAGTTTAAAAACATCATGTTGCTAATGCTGATCGCCGTGGCAATTATTTCGACGGTTCTGGATGTGCGCGAATCTTTAGTAAAGGGACAGTTCATTTTTCCCAAGGATGCGGTGGCAATCTTTGCGGTGGTGTTGCTGAATGGTTTACTGGGCTATCTCCAGGAGAGCGGAGCCGAAAAAGCACTGGCAGCCCTGAAAAACATGGCATCGTCCAAAGTGCGGCTGATCCGCGAAGGTAAAGTAGTGGAGGTGGAATCTCAAGAACTGGTTCCTGGCGACATTATGCTGCTGGAGGCAGGGGTTAAGGTTGCGGCAGATGGGCGCATCCTAGAAGCAGCGAACTTGCAGGTGCGAGAAGCAGCACTCACCGGAGAGGCACATGCGGTTGAAAAACAAGCCAACGCCATCCTAACAGAGGATGCGCCTTTAGGCGATCGCATCAATCTAGTGTTTTCTGGAACAGAGGTGGTGCAGGGACGGGCAATAGTGATAGTTACCAGCACTGGAATGCAAACCGAATTGGGCAAGATTGCAACGGCGCTGCAATCCGTCGAGACAGAACCAACGCCTTTGCAAAAACGTATGACCCAACTGGGCAATACGTTGGTTACAGGGTCGTTGATTATAGTAGCGATCGTAATTCTGGGGGGGACATTGTTCAACCCCTCGCTGTTTGAGGAACTGGTCAAAGTCTCTCTGAGTATGGCGGTTGCAGTTGTGCCAGAAGGCTTACCTGCCGTGATTACCGTTACCTTGGCATTGGGCACGCAACGCATGGTGAAGCGGAAGGCCTTGATCCGAAAACTGCCTGCGGTGGAAACCCTCGGTTCTGTGACGACCATCTGCTCGGATAAAACCGGAACTCTCACCCAAAACAAGATGGTGGTGCAGGCAGTACATACCGCTAGCTACACCATTCGTGTAACAGGGGAGGGATACAGCCCTGAAGGCGCGTTTTATCAGCAGACCAATACCGGAGTAGGACAAGAAATTGTAGTGGAGGCAGCGCCAGAATTGCGATCGCTGCTCGTGGCGTGCGTACTTTGTAATGATGCCGTGTTGCATAAGGAGAATGGAGACTGGGCAATATTAGGTGATCCCACCGAAGGAGCATTACTGGCAGTTGCCAGCAAAGGAGGGTTTCGCAAAGACCAGGAAGAGCAAGTGTTCTCTCGTGTTACTGAGTTTCCCTTTTCGTCCGAACGCAAGCGGATGAGCGTTGTCATGCAGGATACGTCCAACAAACTGGGAGACAGCATGTTTGTTGTGTTTACCAAAGGCTCCCCCGAACTCGTTTTGGAACGCTGCACCCACATTCAGCAGGGCAATGGGTCTCAACTGATGACAACACAACAAAGGCAACAGATTTTAGCGCAAAATAATCAGCTTGCCAGCCAGGGGTTACGCGTCTTAGGTTTTGCGAGTAAGAATCTGACAAAATTATCAGACCGCGATTGTGAAGATACGGCTGAAACTAACTTGACTTGGTTGGGATTGGTGGGAATGCTGGATGCCCCCCGTCCAGAAGTCCGCGATGCCGTGGCCAAATGCCGTACCGCCGGCATTCGTCCGGTGATGATTACAGGCGATCACCAGTTAACCGCACAGGCAATTGCCCAAGTCTTGGGCATCGCTAGAGTAGGCGATCGCTGCCTGACCGGACAGGAACTCCAGAAGCTCACCCAGCCAGAACTGGAAGCACAAGTGCAACAAGTTAGCGTCTATGCTCGCGTAGCACCAGAGCATAAGTTGCGAATTGTCCAAGCTCTCCAGCACCAGGGACAGATCGTTGCCATGACTGGGGATGGAGTTAATGATGCTCCAGCCTTGAAACAAGCAGATATTGGTGTGGCAATGGGCATTACCGGCACCGATGTCAGTAAGGAAGCTAGTGACATGGTGCTACTGGATGACAACTTTGCAACTATCGTCTCAGCAGTTGAAGAAGGTCGAGTTGTTTACATCAACATTCGTCGCTTTATTCGCTATATCCTTGGCAGCAACATCGGTGAGGTATTGACGATCGCCGCCGCTCCGTTATTAGGGTTGGGTGGTGTACCGTTGTCTCCTCTACAAATTCTTTGGATGAACTTGGTAACTGATGGGCTTCCTGCTTTAGCCCTGGCAGTAGAACCCGGTAGACCCATCGTTATGCAACAACCTCCTAAAGACCCAAAAGAGAGCATTTTTGCCAGAGGCTTAGGCTCTTACATGGTGCGGATTGGCATTATTCTAGCAGTGATCGCTATCTTAATGATGGTCTGGGCATACGGCTACACTGCCCAGGTACAAAGTGAATTGTTAGATCGCGATCGCTGGCAGACTATGGTGTTTACTACACTTTGTTTAGCACAAATGGGACACGCATTGGCAATCCGCTCCAACACGCGGTTAATGTTAGAGGTGAATCCCTTCTCAAATCCCTACATTGTTGTCTCCGTTGCCGTCACCAGTATCTTGCAACTGATGCTTATTTATGTTGAACCACTCCGCTCTTTCTTCAATACTCATTACCTGAGTGGATTAGAGCTATTGGTTTGTATTGGATTTAGTTCTCTAGTATTTGTCTGGATTGAAGCAGAAAAGCTATTTATCCGATGGTATGCCTCTCGTAAATACTCCAAAATATGAACAAAACAGCTTCATCTTTGGGTGTTCAAACTTACTCCCAAGGTAAAATTACAATTGACCTGGAACCATGCATCTATGAGCAATTACAGAAACAATCTGTCAGCCCTTCTGAATTCATCCGCAGGTTAGTTCATTTCATCCCTACGCTAGAAAACAATCAAGAAAAATACAATATCAATCCTTACACCGAGAAATTCCATAGAGGAATCCACATTTTAGGTTGCCATGATTCTCAATTAGGAGTGTTTCCTAATTCAAATCTGGCACTGAAATGTTCAGAAGGTCGCCCTTGTGCAGAAAATCCCAGAAAACAATTTTTTAGGAGCATACAATTAGCCTGGGAGTTTGAAAGCAAGTTAAACGAGCAACAGAAACAGCTACTTCAGATTTGCCCCGCTTACTTGCATTTCCAAACTGGTGTCAGGAGTGCCTTATTTAAACGAGTACTTTTTATGCCAAAAATTGATGGTATTCCCTTGGGGAAAACAGAAACTGGATTTAGTCCTGAATTCTGCCAGACATTCAACATTCCTGGTTTTCCGGAAATCCTTCGTAAATTCAGGTTCTCCTTGCATCGTTTCCTCGATCCCGAACAAAAGCGGCAACTGCTCAAAATTCAGACTGCATACTTATTTCAACGTTTGTTTCAAAGAGGAATTAAAATTTTCAGCTTGAATCAGAAAAACATTCTAGTCACATTAAATATTAGTGGTAACTCTGTTCGATACACCATTATAGATCCGATCTCAGATTATTATTTACCGATTTCTCCTGTCTATAATGTCTTGACTTCTCAACTATGCAAGTTTAAATAACTTTACTCTTGGAACACAGACGGAGTATCTCACAAAGGGGCGCTTTTTGCCACTCTAACAAAATCCATTTTTGTTTCCTCTGGCGTAAGAATTCAGCACCCAGAAGTCAGAAGTCAGAATAATAAAGTCCAGTAGTAAATCAGGAAATAGATTTATTAAATATTGTTCCTCATTTTTTCACCCTTCTGGCTCCTGAATTCTGACTCCTGAATTCTTACCCTCTAGCTTCGACCAGAGCGGAATGTTTTCTCGGCTAAGTAGGTGTAGTTCTATCCTATCTATTTAGAATTAAGTACGAATCATTATTTATATTTCTCTAGATAATTTAATTAATACTTAATTATAGATACAGTTGAATTAAAGTTTTAAATTTATCAATTTTTGGCAGATTTCTGTCATATCTCAAAGTTTATTTTATGTCTGCAACCACAATCAATATTGATACAGAGCAGCCAAAGGCTGAAGACGGTATAACTCGTGCCATCGTTATTGGTAGTGGGATTGCTGGCTTAGTCACTGCACATTTATTAACAAAACACTTTGAGCAAGTAATTATTATTGAAAGAGATCGCCTGCAACAGATTTTATCAGACCACCATTCGGAAAAACCAGCACCGCGATCTGGTGTACCTCAATCCCATCAAACTCATGTTCTGTTAACAAGAGGACAAATTCTTTTAGATCAATTATTTCCAGGTTTAATAGACGAATTAGCTTCTAAAGGATGTCCTCTGGTTGATTGGACAGCAGATTGCCAATTGCTATTACCTAACGGGCAGTGGAACCCTCGTTTTTCTTCTGGAATAACTACCCGCGCTTGTAGCCGCAATCTTTTAGAGAGTGTGATCCGCCAACGTCTTGTTAATTATCACTCTGTGAAATTTCTAGTGGGAACTCAAGTTACAGGTTTATTAACCAATGCGAATAACACTGCGGTAATTGGAGTTGAACTGCAAAATGATAAAGCAGCGAACGCACACTTATATGGCCAGTTAATTGTGGATGCTTCTGGACGCAGTTCCAAAACTCCTCAATGGTTGCAAAAGCTTGGTTATCAAAAGCCACAACAGACAGTTGTTAACTCTTTTTTGGGTTACGCTACTCGTTGCTATGAGTCATTGAGTGGCGATTTAAATTGTCAAGCGTTGTATCTCATGCCTCACCCTCCTCACACTAGAGGTGGTTCTTTGTTTCAAGTAGAAGATGGTCGCTGGATGGTCTGCTTGTTAGGTGTTGGTCGAGACTATCCACCCACTGATGAACTTGGTTTTCTTAATTTTGCTCAAAGTTTAGTTAGTCCTGTCGTTTATCAGTCCATTAAACATGGTCAACCAATTTCACCTATTTATGGCTACCAACGTACAGAAAACCGTTGGTGTCACTATGAAAAACTCTCTTCATTGCCTGAGAATTTGGTGGTGTTGGGTGATGCTGTCTGTGCCTTTAATCCTGTGTATGGTCAAGGAATGTCAGTTGCCACAATGGGTGCTTTAACACTAGATAAATGCCTTCAGCAACAGCGCTGGCGTTCACACAACGACTTGATTGGTTTGGCGCGATATTTTCAACAACAATTAGCTAAAGTCAACCTCATCCCTTGGATGATGGCAACTAGTGAGGATTTTCGTTGGTCAACAACCCTAGGAAAAGGAAAAAGACCTGATTTAATGACTCGATTTATGCATTGGTATCTCGCTCAGGCGATTAAGACATCAAGCGCTCATCCTGACATTTATAAACTTTATATAGAAGTTATTCATTTACTAAAGCCACCAACTGCGTTTTTTCAACCGAATATTTTGGCACAAGTTTTATTAAACTGGAGTTTAAAACTCGGACGGACAGGTTCTGAACTAGCTGTTGCTAACTGGGAGATGGATGCTTAAGCAGAACGTTATTAATTTTAAGAAAATTATCTTGGCTATAACGGTGATAAGTTTGCCCTGGCTGTGTGGCTGATGATTCAAGCTCATGTTGAGGTAATGCAGCGTACAGGAAAAGAATTTGAGATTTTACCCAAACGCCCTTGTAGTAAAAAGAACTTTCGCATGGTTTAACCAATATCACCGTCTGAGTAAGGATTATGAACGTCTTCCAGAAATGAGCGAAGCTGCCATATATGCTGTTATGGCTCGTGTGATGTTGCGTCGTCTTGTTGTCTAAAGATTTACTTTATAAATGGTCTCTAAGTGATAGGCTTTCTCAATTCGTTGACAAATATCTTGAACTGCTTGAGAGCCTACTGATTGCCAGAATGGATTTCGCTTTCTTAATTTGGCAATATGCGACTGAAGTTTTGCACAACTCAAATGCTTGCCCCAAATTTTGTAGTAGCGTTTGTGTAGGGCAATGCAATGATTGTATATCACACCAGCCGCATTAATCATGCGTTTGAGGTGTCTATTTCTTTTGTGTTGATATAGCTTAAACTTGAGTGTTTTCATATTAGTTTTTTACCAAAAATCTGAAGCTAAAATTTAGAGATTTACTCTAAATTAAACAAAGTCGCCCTTCAAGGGCGAGGAACCTCAAACCCATGTTTTTGGTAAAACCTTCAGGACTTATACCGCTTCAGTTTAAAAATGATACAAATGGACAAGCAGCGCCTCGACTTCAAGGGGTGACCGGAAGCAGAGGAGCAGAAGAAGTGAGTTGTATCAATGATTTCGTGAATTGGTATTACGCACAAAGATTGTCTGTTAAGAATGGGTGTATACTTCGACTGCGCCCTTACCTCGACTTCGCTCGCTACAAGTCGGCTACGCGCAGGACAAGCTCAGTAACTAGAGTGTGAGGGTTCCAGAGTGTAATATTATGCTGTACTAGCTTTTTTCTTGACTCAAGCGGCTGTAATATTAGCAACAGAAGATTCTGGGAGTATATTCCATGAAAGGCAGCCTAACAGTATGTATCTTGAAGTACTTTGACTCATCACCTGTATTTCGCTGTTTGAGTCCTAATCAGTTGTATTGGTTACTGCTGTTATTATCCACGCCTTTACTCATTCTTTCCTCATCTGTAGTTTCGTTTGCTGCACCCCTGAAAATTGCTCAAGCAGTTCCAAATGCTGCAATTACTCGTCCGACACTCAAAGTTGGCTCTCAAGGAGAGCGTGTCTCGGAGTTGCAAGCAGCACTCAAGCTTTTAGGCTTTTACTCAGGGACTGTCGATGGAGTTTATAACGAGAATACGGCGAATGCAGTTTCTCGCTTTAAGCAAGCAGTTGGTTTAAATCCTGATGGGGTAGTTGATGCGGCTACTTGGCAAAAACTGTTTCCTAAAGAACCAGCATCTACTAATACGTCTGCATCTTTGTCGCCAACTCGGCCAAGTACCGCTAGCACTGCTGTAGCTAAACCAGAACCAAAACCAGCTACTCCCAGAACTAGAGCAACCCAAGTACAAACACTTGCACCAGAACCAAGACCAGTTAACCGCAGAAATCAAACAACTCAACGAAAAACTCCGACAAAGCCAGCATCATCAACTATTACCTTTCGCCAAGTTCCGGGGATTCAATACACTTCCGAAGGATATCCGATTTTGCGTTTAGGGATGAGTGGTCAAGATGTAGTGACGTTGCAAAAACAATTACAAAGGTTTGGTTTTTTGAATAGTCGTGAGGTCGATGGTGATTTTGGTCGCACTACCGAAACCGCAGTGAAAGCATTGCAAAGGCGCTATGGTTTAGAAGAAGATGGTGTGGCTGGTGGTGCTACTTGGGACATTCTCTTGCGGCGATCGCCTGGGCAACGATAGGCTAATACGAAGTTATGTCAGTTCTCAGTAGAGATGATGTATGGCATCTCTACTCAATTCATGTGATGGAATTAGTACCTGTTTGATATGAAACACTTTTTGTTAACTTGGCTGGCTACTGCGGTGGCGTTACTGATTACCTCTAGAATTGTCGATGGTTTTATTGTCAATAATTTTGTTGCGGCTTTGGTAGCAGTGTTAGTTATTGGGTTGGTCAATGCTTTTATTAGACCAGTTTTGCGTCTGTTAGCCTTTCCCATTACTTTACTAACTTTTGGGTTATTTACATTTGTCATTAATGCTTTATCTCTGTGGTTAGCCAGTGCTATTACTCCCGGTACTGGTTTTGAGATTAAAGGCTTTTTACCCGCATTGCTGGGGTCTATTGTATTATCGATTGTATCGAGTGTAATTAATTATTTTCTCAGAGTTGTTGAATAGTAACAAAGCAGGGAATAGAGAATAGGCTTTGATGATTTTGTCTTTTTTCTCATCTATGCTTCGACTGCTATTAATGTGATTAATCACGGCTGTGTTTCTTCAGCTACCGCTACAGTTACCACCCCAGGTAGCCCCGATCCGCGGAAAATATTTTTGGGAACTAATAATTTAGCACCCAGTCCTGCATTGTCAGCAGCCAAAATCGCCGCCGCCTCTGCAACACTAGGTGTACCTTTGGTTTTGGTGATAATTGTGGATGGGTTCGGGACTGGGACGGTAGATAACTTTTCTGCTGAAAATGTTCGCAAAAGCCAATTTTGGCGGTTGCAAAGTTCTACTAATGCTGTATCTGATGCTTTCGTATCAATCGTAGCAATCCCAGCGATCGCACTTTCATCTAGTAAATGTTTTTGAAGTACTTCTTCAATAGCTATAACAATCAACTGCACCGAAGTACCTTGTTTAAAGCCAATTCCCACCCACAAATTTTGTCGGTAATTAGAATCTTTTTCCTGGGATGTTGTAGTTAAATTTATCAGCAATCTCCGATGATTTGAGTTTGGGAAATAGTCGTTGATTGCAATACCGAAAAACTGATCGATAGAATACTGTTCCTAAAAATTAAAAACTATATATTGAACTTGTCTAGCACAGTAGGAAGCACCAAGGGAGAGAATAGGCAAAAATAGTAGGTTATTTCCTCATGTTTTGCTTCATTATTACTTTGAAGCATTAAATTTTCGCCTGTGCTTTACCTTGGTGTTTCAATTTCTTCATTCTCTGTCGCAGTCGGCGCAAAATAGCTGCGATAGAGTTTTGTTGTTTTCGGAAATTAATTACTGATTAAGAGACAGTTTCTACTATTTAAGTGAATACCGTAAATTTACAGTTTTGTCAATGGCGCAAAGAAGCATAAAAAAATTTTGAGCGATCGCAATTGAACACCACATCACGCTATCATCGAGTATTGTGGCTTTTGCGTGTGTGAATCCTGGCATCTATCTATGACCGCTTCTGACTCTGATAACCAGCCAAAGGAATCTCTTCAACCCCCTGCGCCTCACGCGGACACGCGACTGGTAGACCGCAGTAAGCTGAGTAAAATGTATCAGCATTATGTGGAAATCAAAGATAAACATCCCCATGCGTTGTTGTTATATCGGGTAGGCGATTTTTTTGAAACTTTTTTCCAAGATGCAGTAATTGTCTCTAGGGAACTGGAATTAGTTCTTACCAGCAAGCATGGCGGCGAAGTGGGAAGGGTGGCAATGACTGGTGTACCGCACCACGCTTGGGAACGCTACAGTACCCAATTGGTAGAAAAAGGCTATGCAGTGGTGATTTGTGACCAAGTAGAAGATGCTTCCGAAGCCGTGGGTTTGGTACGGCGGGAAGTTACGCGCATCC
The DNA here is from genome assembly GCA_018993265.1 of Nostoc sp. TH1S01. GTDB lineage: Bacteria > Cyanobacteriota > Cyanobacteriia > Cyanobacteriales > Nostocaceae > Nostoc_B. Next base: position 2,509 of record JAGKSW010000126.1, on the reverse strand, counting down.
TCACCCCTGGGACTTTGTTAGAAGAGGGGATGTTAAAATCTAGCCGCAATAATTATTTAGCGGCGGTGGTCATTGCGGGGAATCATTGGGGTTTAGCTTACGCAGATATCTCCACAGGGGAATTTCTCACAACCCAAGGTAGCGATTTAGAACACCTCACCCAAGAATTAATGCGCTTGCAACCTTCCGAGGTGTTGGTTCCCACCAATGCACCTGATTTGGGGGCTTTGCTGCGTCCAGGGGAAACTTCGCCCCATCTTCCCCAATGTTTACCGCCATCATTTTGTTATAGTTTGCGATCGCAAATACCCTTTTCTCAAGGGGAAGCTAGAAGTAAATTATTGCAGAAATTCAAGGTGCGATCGCTTGAAGGTTTAGGTTGTGACCATCTTCCCTTGGCTGTGCGGGCGGCTGGCGGTCTTTTAGAATATGTGGAAGATACCCAAAAAGAAAATACAATTTCTCTGCAAAGACTTCGCACCTATACACTCACAGACTACTTAATTATTGACCATCAAACCCGCCGGAATTTAGAAATTACCCAAACCGTCCGTGATGGTACTTTTCACGGTTCCCTACTCTGGGCGTTAGATAGAACTAGCACCGCAATGGGAAGTCGGGCTTTAAGGCGTTGGTTATTGCAACCCCTACTCGATATTAAAGGTATTTGGGCGCGGCAAGAAACAATTCAAGAATTAAAAGAAAATACACCTCTGCGTCAAGATTTGCGTTATTTATTACGACAAATCTACGATTTAGAACGGCTTACAGGTAGGGCGAGTTCGGGAACTGCTAACGCACGAGATTTAATTGCTTTAGCTGATTCTCTCTCGCGTTTGCCAGAATTAGCCCGTTTAGTTGCTGATGCTAATTCTCCCTTCTTGAAAGCTTTGCAAAAAGTCCCGCCAGTCTTGGAAGAATTAGCCCAAAAAATTCAAGCCCACCTTGTCGAAGCACCACCCATTCATTTAAAAGAAGGGGGCTTAATTCGTCCTGGCATCAATGTATTATTAGATGAAAGAAAGGCGACTGTCGAAGCAGACCATCAATGGATTGCCAATTTAGAAGTTGATGAAAGGGCGAGAACAGGTATCCCGACGTTAAAAGTGGGATTTAACGAAACCTTTGGTTACTACATTAGTATTTCTCGCACCAAAGCTGACCAAGTACCCGCCAACTATATCCGCAAGCAAACCCTGAAGAACGAAGAACGCTACATCACCCCAGAACTCAAAGAAAGGGAAGCGCGTATTCTCAGTGCGCGGGATGATTTATATAAGTTGGAATATGAAATTTTTGTAGCGTTGCGGGAAGAAGTCGGCGAACAAGCCGAGGCTATTCGTCAACTGTCTCGCGCTGTCGCGGCGGCGGATGTGTTGTGTGGTTTAGCCGAGTTAGCTGTGCAGCAAGGTTACTGTCGTCCCGAAATGATATCGGGGCGAGAACTAGAAATTGTTGACGGTCGTCACCCAGTGGTAGAACAGTCCTTACCTGCGGGTTTCTTCGTCCCTAATTCCACGTATTTAGGGAGTAGGGAATCGGGAGTAGGGAGTAGTGAAGCATCAACACTCCCTGACTTAATCATTCTGACTGGGCCGAATGCCAGTGGTAAAAGTTGTTACTTGCGTCAAGTAGGGTTAATTCAACTGATGGCGCAAATTGGGAGTTTTGTCCCGGCTAAATCTGCAAAACTGGGAATATGCGATCGCATTTTTACCCGTGTTGGTGCTGTAGATGATTTGGCAACTGGTCAATCTACCTTTATGGTGGAAATGAATGAAACCGCCAATATTCTCAACCATGCCACATCGAAATCTTTAGTATTATTAGATGAAATTGGACGCGGGACAGCCACTTTTGATGGTCTTTCCATTGCTTGGGCGGTTGCAGAATATATCGCTACCGATATTCGTTCCCGGACAATTTTTGCCACTCACTATCATGAATTAAATGAATTGGCGGGGATGTTACCCAATGTGGCTAATTATCAAGTCACCGTGAAAGAATTACCAGACCAAATTATCTTTTTGCATCAAGTCCAACCCGGTGGTGCTGATAAATCTTACGGTATTGAAGCGGGAAGACTAGCTGGTTTACCTGCGGTGGTCATTCAACGGGCAAAACAAGTCATGGGACAAATTGAGAAACACAGTAAGATTGCGATCGGACTGAAGAATTTAACATGAAATAATAGTTCAGCTGAACGCTCTTAAGAAACACATTGCGTGGGGTCAGAAATAGGAATGAGTTCCAAACCAAAAGCCTGAGCTTTTTTCTTGAGGTTTTTGAGTATCCGTTCTCGATACTGTTGTTCGTAAGTAGGGTTTGCTGAAAAAGTCAGAAAACAGCAATTTTAAGGGTTGACTAGTGGGTCATTTGGCACGCTTATAGCCATAGAAAAAATTTAATGGCAAAGTAAAAATATGAACTGTTAAATCTAAGGAGGGCAATGTAGATATGTCACGTTGTCCAAAAAACCCACTACGTTCTTTGACGGAACAAGAACGAA
>JAGKSW010000125.1 GCA_018993265.1 Nostoc sp. TH1S01 | reverse complement strand
CGCATCACGACTCGTAAAAATTCAGGAGTCAGGAGTCAGACACTTGTGATTCTTTTTCTTGGAGTATTAAATTTTGTAAGAATGGTTCGCTGTTAGTTGGTAAGCTTTCGGTTTGTATGTCGTCTTTTGGTAGCCAGTTGAGAAATGCTAGTGGTAATAAGGTGCTGAGATTGGTGATAACTACCAAAATCCACAGTGAATCAAAGTTCCTATCTGTAATACCTAGCCAGTGCATGATGATGGCTCCAAATTCATAAGAAACCATACCGGCTAAGTTAAACACTGACATTAATAAGGCAAATAAAGTTGCTTCTACTCCAGGGGGGCAAAGTCTGGCGGCTAATACCAAAACTGGCATATAAGCGATTTGTCCCATGACGGTGAGTATTAGGCTGTCTCCCAAACTAAACCAATGGTCATCTATACCTAAAGTCCGGTTAGTGTGAGTGACCAACAGCAGCATTGTCATGCCTAAAGCTGCCGAAATCACCGTACTCCAACCAAAAATGACGCGGAATGAAACACTTTTGAGAAAACGTTGAAAAATCCAAATACCTAATAAAGAAGCCAGACTAGTTACTAGGCGAACTCGCCCTAAAAATTCTGGTTCAAAGTGCAGTTCGTTGGTACTGAAGTAGAAAAAGGCTGATTCTGCTGTTGGGGTAGCTTGCAAAATAAAAACGAAAGCCACAGGAAGCCAAATTGTTTTTTGACTGACGGCTTGGCGTAGTTGTTTAAGTTGATGTTTAATACTTAGGTCGTTAGTGTTATTAGTATCGTTAGTTTCTTGATTAACAGGAGACTCAGCAATAAACCAAGCCGCCGCAGACACAATTAACGGAAATGATGCGGTAATTAAAAATACTGTGCGGGTGGTGAAATGTTCGAGTAAGATGCCACTGAAGTATGCTGTGACTAAACCTCCAAATGCTGACGCACCCCAGCATAAAGATTGTAATGAGCCTGCATCTGCTTGGGATTCGACTCTAGCCCGTTCTACGACGAGAGAATCAACGATGACATCGCTAACAGCTATGGCTAGGGAACTGAGAGCGATCGCAGCCGTTGCTCCCCAGCTACTATGAACTATTGTGGCCATACTCACCCAAGCAACAGCACCTAATATCCCAGACAATACCAAGTAAGGACGGCGGCGGTAGCCAAAAATGGGTAAGCCATCAGACATAAAGCCAAATAGTGGCTTGATCATCCAAGGTAAGGCGACAACTCCCAATAATGCCGATACTTCAGCCGGACTCAGCAATAATTCATCTTTTAGGAAAAAGCTAACAGCTAAACGCGCCAGTCCTAAAATTCCTTGGACAAAGTAAACGCTAAGAATAGCAATTAACTCGGCACTGGGTTCATGGCCGAAGAAGATTTTTTCTGTTATCGAGTCTTTGACCTTGGACAAGCCAGACGAGTCAATGAGCATTTGATAAATATTTTTTAAGTTTTGTCTACTTTTCTATAATATCGGGAAAGTCTGAAGTCTGAAGTCTGAAGTCTGAAGTATTTTGACAACTGCTGAGGTTTGAATTCCGTCTGCTGGTGCTTGAGCTAACATTTGGCTTTTATGCATTGAGCCAAAACAATCAAAGAAAAAGTCTGATTGATTTACCTTGAGTTATAAATTTCATACTTCACACTTCAGACTTCATCAATTTATCCAAAAGTGCGATCGCTTTTGGTGGTAAAGATGTAAAGCGAATTGTCACAATATGTTCGTCAATATCAGATTTTTTAATCACCTTAGCGTAGATAAATTCTTCTGTGGTGAGTTCGGTATCTAGTAATTTCAGTTTCAGGTTATTTAAGATTTCTAAAGAATTGAGCGATCGCAGTTGTGCCACTTTTTCAGAAAGGCTAATCAATTCCCCCTGAAATGCTGTGCCAACGGCTTGTTTGCCTTGCAAAACTGTATACTCTACTAAAATCGGCTGAGTTAGAGTCACTATTCCAGCATCGTCGTTAGGCAATAACAAGTTATATTGCCCACCAACGCCGCGAACTTCGTAAATAGTAATTGGTTCTCTCATGCCTTTCGGCTCGATTCGCATTTGGCTGCCAATATGTAGTTCTATATTGGCATCTTTGAGGGTATTTTCCGAAATTAAAACTTGTCCACCGACTGTATAAGTTTCGATGCGGGAAGCTAAGTTAACATGGCTACCAATAACTGTATATTGAGCGCGTTTTTGGGAACCGATATTACCTGCAACAACCTCACCTGTATTAATTCCGATACCCATTTCCAGGATAGGCAGATTCATTTTTTTATTGTGTTCATTAACTTGCTGCATCGCTAATTGCATGGCTACAGCACAAGTGATCGCTCTTTGGGAGTCATCGGGGCGGTTAATGGGCGCACCAAATATGACAAAGATCCCATCACCCATAAATTCGTTAATCGTACCTTTGTACTGATTAATTACTTCGGTCATCGTTCCTAAGTAAAAATTCAGAATTGTCACAACTTGTTCGGGTGACAATTGTTCTGACATTGCCGAGAAGCCACGTAAATCAGAAAATAGCAGCGTGACTTTGCGGCGATCGCCACCTATCTTTAAGCCAGCAGGATTTTCCAGTAAATTAGCGACGACTTCATCTGTAAGGTAGCGACCAAAGGTTTTCCGCATTCCCGATGCACTTTCAGCAATGTACTGCGTAACTGCGATCGCTGAACCAGCTAATGCTAAAAATGACGGTACAACTGGAATCCACCAACCAGCTAAAAAAGCTATAAAACTGCTGCCAAGCAAAGTACCAGTAGTTAACACCACATTAATAGGTAAGCGGATTTTTTGGTGACTGCTGTGGCGTTGTACCCAACATAAAGTTGCACCTGCGATCGACCAACTCAAAATCCACAGATATTCTAAAGGTTCCGGTAAACTCTGAATTTGGTGACGACCATCTATAGCTGCACTCAAAATTTGACTAACTAAATTTGCATGAATAGTTACACCAGCCATACGTTCGGAGCCAGCAAAGAAACTAGTATAAGGCGTATAAAATAAATCTTTTAAACTTTCAGCCGTTGCACCAATTAGCACCACCTTGTCGCGCATCAAGTCTGGCGGAATGCGATTTTCTTGGACTTGTTTCAAAGAGATTTTTGTAAACTCTTGTATTCGTCCTCGGTAGTTGATCAGGACTTGGTAACTACCAGCGTTAACGTTGACATAGCCGCCATCATTAGCTTCAAAAATTGGGAAAATACCTTTACCTAACTGCAAATAATTAGGATTATTTGCTGACGGTTTCTCAGTAATACCTTCAGGCTTTAAATATAACAAAGCCAATTTCAAAGCAAAACTTTCTAGAACTTCGTCATTTTTTAAATTAGCGTAGAGTAATCCGCGTCTAATTCTGCCATCGCCATCTATAGGCAAATCATTTGACCCAACTTGATTACGTTGTTTCAAGATTGGTGATGCATTTACAGCAGAACTATCAATAGTTTCAGAGACTTTCTGCACTCCAATAATATTAGGCGTAGATGCGAATACCTTAACTAAAGCTTGATGACCAGGATTAACAGGTAAATCACGATAAATATCTAAACCAATAGCCCTTGGTTTTTGTTGCTTTATTTGTTCTAATACTCTAGCTAATGCTGCATCAGTCATCGGCCACTGCGTTTGCTGGCGAACATCTGCTTCATTAATTTCAACTATTACAATGCGGCTATCCACTGGTTCTGATGGACGCAACTGAAAAAAATGATCCAACGTTACTAATTCCAACAGTTGCAACCATCCCATTAACCGCAATCCAATCACCAAGGCTGTGACGCTGGGAACAGCAAATAAAACACCCCGCCATTGCCAAATTTGCGGCTTAAGTTTTGACCACATCATAAATTTTGGGTACTGGGTAATGCAAATTAATACTTCATTCAATTCGCACTCCCCAGCCACCAATCCGTATTCTTTATTACCTACTCATTTTTCACTTGTACAGCAATCAACAAATTGCTCAAAAGCCAATGCAGTCAATTTCACTGATTTCAATAATGTCCACCAATCCATTCGGACGCGCAAATTTTTCGGCTCACTGCGGCGTAACTGCGCTGAAGTAGCTAGTGCTTCATACCAAATCCCCGCTTCTGCATAAATACTAGGTAACTTGCCAGGTTGCGCCTTTGCCAATACTGCTGACAATGAGGCTTCTGCTTTGGTGCGTTCTACCCAACCATCTACCCAAGGATTTGTACTGGAATCTTGAGAGTTACAAATAACTGTCAAATACCAATGGTAAGTTTTCCCAACTGCCAGTTCTGGGGCAGTATTAGGCATGGTAAAACTGATAATTCCAGGTTGTTTCGGCAGAGTCAAAGTTGTTTCATAAACAGAGTTCTCATTTTTATCAGCTAAAAGTACAAACTTGGCCGTTGTGACTGTAGATTGGGGTACAAACCAGAAAAATGTCGGACGTTCAGCTAATGTCAAACCTAACTTATTCGGAGGTAAGAGAGAAACTATTTTCTTCTTACCTTTCAAACAAGCAGAACCACGTGTTGAACCGCCAGCACTTGGGGGTGGATCTCCTCGTTTTGGTGGCTTAAATGCTTGGCTAATTTGCCATGCTTGTGCTTTCGGAAGAGATTCAGCCTTTACCTGTGCAGTCAGACTAGAAATTGGCAGAACATCCAAGCACAGTATTGAAAAGACGGCGAAATGTACGGATGACTTAATCCATTTCATATTGGTGATATTTTAGATTTACCAAAACTGATAAATTTTCATGTACGAGCTTGTTCCAGGAATTTAGTAAGACCTGGTATTCAACAGTCAGCTAAATTCAAGTGTTCCCAGAAGTCAATTCAGATTTTGCACTCACCAAAAAATTGATGAGTACTGAGTAAAAAATAAATTATTTTCTCAACAAAAGTTTGGGTATTTTTTTGCAACTCGCTGTTCTCTGTTTTGGAACGGCTGAAAATCAGAGAAGAATGCCAACAAAAAACCCCGCCTTTAGGCGGGGTGAAATTTAGTTGAAAGTTATCTCAAGATTTTCAACTTTCTAGAATGTGAAGGTTGTTCTGAGAGTACCGATGAACGCATCATCGTTGTCGTCATTTTGGCCAGGAGAAGACAACCAGATTACACCAGGGGTGATAGAAATGTTGTCAGAGACGCGATATTTGTAGAAGCCTTCGACTTGGAATGGCAGATCGTTGTTACCCTGTGAGACTGAGAATCGGCCAATAGAATAAGGTTGAACGCCTCCAAAAATACCTAGAACGTTACCTCTCTTACCAAAGTCAGGTAACGCTATACCACCACCGTAACTCCAAACTTCTCTATCATCACCTGCACCAAAGCCTGTAACATCAGTGTAAGAAATGAAGCCACTGATAGATAGTTTGTCGCTGGGTCTGAATGCTGCTGACAGACCATAGGAATTTGATGAAGATGCGTTGGGAAGTGTATTGGCGAAACTAGTCCCTACTACACCTGTAGCGATGTTATCTTGTTCACCATTATCAAACAAAGCACTACCTGCGCCATTATAACTGTGGACGTAGGTAGCAGCGACTGCAAGGCGATCGCCGATGCCAAAGTTCAATTGTCCTAAAGCTGCATAGTTACCATTGAACAAACCTTCGCCAGAAGTTGGACTATCAGCTTCCGATGCTAAATAACCGACAGTTATAGAACTGGGCTTGATAATGCTGCCACCTTGGCCAAAAGGTATGTTAAATGCGATACCTGCGCCACCACCGATGCGGTATATGGGGTTTTCCGATGAGAAACTGGACAACGCTCCATTCCCACCATCGGTTTTGTCGAAGAAGTAAGGGTTATTAACAGCAGCATAGTGGCTGTGTTTACCACCAGCCGCAGCTAAGTAAACTTGCACTGGGCCAAGGGGCGCTTCGTATGTTAAGCGGTCTATTTCTACGCCGTTGTTACGTGCAGCGTTACCGCCTATATTAAAGGTTTGGGTGGCTTCTGAGCTACCGAGAGAAGCACCAGCATCATTTACTAAATTAAAAGCACTTGAGTTACTAGCTGTCAAACGAGTGGTTAATACGTCTCTACCAGTGAAGCTGGTTTGCAAGCCTAGACGTACTCTGTCTTGGAAGACGGTGTTGTTTGTTTCACCACTGTTACTGCCAAATACATCGCTAACAGCGAAAATTGCTTCACCAACCAGTTTGGTAGTGGTAGAAAATTGATTAGCTTCTAATTCAGCAGTCCGGGCTTCTAAAGCGTCTACACGACCACGTAAGGTTGCTAATTCAGCGGAAAATTCTTCTTGTAACCGCTGTAAAGTTGCTAAATCTTGTTTGGTTACTAAGTCAGCTGTGGCTGTAGCGATTAATTCGTTAACGCGATCTAAACAAGCGTTCAAACCAGCCGCAAATTCATAACGGGTGAGAGCGCGATTACCACGATAAGTACCGTTGGGATAACCAGCAATACAACCGTAACGTTCTACCAAGGACTGTAATGCTTGGAATGCCCAGTCGGTGGGTTGTACGTCCGAGAATTGAGATACTGATGTTACTTGAGACAACGAATTGTTGGTTTTGCCTTCGTTGCTGTAACGGTTAACTTGGTCTAAAACTTTGCTGTCGTTGTTAGCAGGAGCTGCTTGAGCCACTATCTCTGGTTGGGCAACTTCTACTGCAACTGGTTGTTCAGTTGTTGAAACTTCTGTGCTGGCATTAGGAGCTGCAATTGCTGTTGTTGAAACGAGTAGCGTTGCTCCTAAAACTGCGGGGCTAACCACGAGTGATTTCCACAAGAGATTAGACATTTTTACTTTTCTCCTCACACCTTGTATAGAGAATTGTTTCGTTGCACTACTTCTCAAAAATACGATATTTTTTGGAATTTCGTTAATGAGGCACGGTGCCACTATTACAATTTTAGTTTTTGCAAAGCTAACATCTGATTAACTTAGTGTTAAAAATTGATGTAATTAACTTATACAAAAACATACCTTTATAGCTTATTATTATAAAGCATTAGCCACAGATGACAAGCTAGGTGCGATCGCCTCCTAAACTGTCACAATCAAATCTTTATCTTTGCACGGCAAGAGTAGCGTTGAGAGTATTTAAATTTTCCCTGCACCGCCACTTCATAAATTCTCATAACCCAGATGTAGCTGGGCAAAGCATTTTAACCGATTTGAGAAATTACAGCCGCTAAGTCAAAGTCTTTTTGGGTTAATCCACCTGCATCATGAGTGGTGAGCGTTACCTTGACTTTGTTATAGGAAATTTCTATGTCTGGATGATGTCCAGCTGATTCAGCTGGTTCAACTAATTTATTAACAAATTCGATTGCTGTAACAAAATCTTTAAATTTACGTATGGTTTGTAATTTACTAGTTTCAACAACCCAACCTGACAAACCATTAGCTTGTTCTTGAATTTCTGCTTCAGTCAGTAGTTGTGACATACCACAAAATCCTGATTTATATTTGTGTCAACACAATTTGAAATATTTTGGCTTAAAATAACCTAGCTTCACTTTTGATGAGTCAGTCTCTATTTAAACTAACTTTGATAAAAATTACCTATAAAAAACTATCCGCTCTGATTTTAGATCAGTTGACCTAATGTCAGAGCGGTCTAGCGGGTCTTCAGGTTGCAACCAGACTGCCGGGAGGAACTCCCAGGCTTGCCTAGCTAATTGAGCTAACTTAGTTTCTCAATGTAACTAAGGCTAACTTTAGAGAACAGCCCCGGCGCACAGCCGGCTAACTGCAACCTGATGACCCATGCGTTTACTACTTTCTATCATGGGCATCACCTCCTTGTTGCCTAAGCGGACTTAGTTTCAAAAAGGCAGAGTAATTACTCTGGGCTTTTACCTTGAACCAATATAACACATTAATTTTAGAAAGATATCAGTTGTTTGAAGAAGACAGAATTTATATCAGGAATTACGCAAAAAGATTATTGGGTGAGAATGGGTGTAAGGGGGTAAGGTCTTCGCCGTGAGCGTCAGCCGAACGGTGTAGGTGTTCAACAATCTTCCTTACACCCTCAGACCCTCACACCCGTACGCCCATTCTTAACAGACCACCTTTGTGAGTAAGTCCTAAATATAAAAAAATCCCCCGCCCAAGAGCGGAGGATAAATGAAAAGTCAGATAGTGATGAATTTCTTCAAATCTTACAGAGCATTACCGCGAGGTAACACTTCTTCTGGGAATATAAATTGTTCGTGG
>JAGKSW010000124.1 GCA_018993265.1 Nostoc sp. TH1S01 | reverse complement strand
TGCCAGTTGCGTAAGTCCTGTGTAAGAATTATGAAAAATTTGTCAGTTCATCGGCTGAACTTACTATCAATCACCGAAAAGCCGCAAATAATCCCAGGGTTATTCAATATATCCGTGATGCTGAAGCCTTATTTATAGCTGGTGGTGATCAGAATGAATATGAAGATCATTGGGAAGGTTCAACCGTAGAAGAAGCGATTAATTATTTAGTTAATCACAAAAAAGTTCCTATTGGTGGAACGAGTGCGGGTATGGCTATTCTGGGAGACTATTATTATGTACCTGCCCATGATGGTGTACTGAGTTCGGAAATTTTAAATAATCCTTTTCATCCCAATACGAAGGATATTTATTACAGTGATTTTATTAAAGTGCCAATTCTCAAAAATGTGATTACTGACACTCATTTAAACCGGGTTGATAAAAATAATCCTGAACCAAGATATGGGAGAATTTTTGGCTTTTTAGCGAGAGTAGTTCATGAAAATAACAACCAATTTCCGTTTTTTGCCATCGGTTTAGAAGAAGGCGCATTTGTTGCCATTGATGACCGAGGAATTGCGAAAGTATTTGGCAATGGCACAGGTAAAGGAGAAGATGCCTATTTCCTCCAAACTAATGGTGCAGCACCAGAACAAATTCAACCTGATTTACCCTTAATTTGGAATCATCACGGACTAGCCGTTAAAGTCTATAAAATTGCCGGAGATCCACAAGGAAGTGGACACTTTGACCTCAATAATTGGTCAACGACTGCTGGTGGAACTTGGGAATATTGGTTTACTACTGGGGGGATGTCAGGCTTCGCACAAAAACCAATCCGTTCTTGATAAGTGTGTAACAAAATAAACTTACATGAGGAATGAAAAGATGGGCGTGATTATGCAGGCTTTTTACTGGGATTGTCCGCGTCTAGAAAATCAAGAGTTTGAGTGGTGGAATCATCTTAAAAGTAAAGTTTCTTCTTTAAGTGCAGTAGGATTTACAGCATTATGGTTACCGCCTGCTAATAAAGCAAATATAGGTGGTAAATCAATGGGTTATGACCCTTATGACTATTACGATTTGGGAGATATTGACCAAAAGGGTTCTGTGAGAACTTGGTTTGGTGGGAAAGATGACTTGATTGACTTAATTAAAACTGTGCATGAACACAAAATGCAAGTTTATGCAGATTTAGTAATCAATCATAATAGTGGCGGTGATGCTGAAGAATTGAACCCAATTGACCACAAAAATAGATGGACAATCTTCAAACCCAAAAGTGGCAAATTCCTCAGAGATTGGAAATGCTTTCATCCCTCACCCTATGAAACATGGGATCAGGAAACCTTTGGAGATATGCCTGATTTGTGCCATAGAAATCCTCACGTTTACACTGAACTTTTGGAGTATGCAAGATGGCTGATTGAAGTCATAGGATTTGATGGCTTTCGGTATGATTGTGTTAAGGGATACGGTGGCTGGATGGTTCGCGCTATCCAAGAGTTAAGAGGTATTAGGGAAGAAAAGGGTTATAAACCTTATGGTGTGGGTGAGTGCTGGGATAGCGATCGCAAAATTCAAGATTGGCTAAACGAAACCAACGCCTGGTCAGATAATCCCACAGGTGCATTTGATTTTCCCTTGAGATATAGATTAAAAGATTTGTGCCAAGTTTATGGATATAGTTTGAGACATCTGACTGAAGGCGGCACATTGTTAACAGAAAGACCTTCTCAGGCTGTGACTTTTGTAGAAAACCATGATGTGGTCAGGGGAGACTCGATTATCACAGATAAAATGTTAGCTTACGCTTTTATCCTCACACATGAAGGTTATCCTTGCGTATTTTGGCAAGATTATTACACATGGGAACTAGGACAAGAGGGTTATAAAAGCGGAATTGCGGCATTAGTAAAAATACATGAAGACCATGCAGGTGGTTCTACTTCTATACTTCATGTTGATGACGATCTTTACATCATGCAGCGCAATGGTTGGGGTAGCCAAAAAGGATTAATCTTTGTCTTGAACAATCGAGGAAATTGGCACGGAACCTGGGTACAAACACAATGGCAAAACACCAAATTTGTTCCTATGGCTTGGCGAGGTAGAGATGATATTGGAGTTCCTCAAGAGAAATGGACACAAGAAAATGGCTGGGCTGAATTTTGGTCTCCTCCTAGAGGCTATGCTGTCTATATTCCTCAGTTTTGATAAGTCTAAAGTTGTTCTAATTAGTATCAGTATACCTTTCTCAAGACATAGATTGTCATCTCTTTCACACTCTTGAGGTAGAAATAAATATTTTGAAGAACTACATCTATTGGTTGATAAGTTAATCCAGTTATTTCTTACTATTTAGGAATAACTAATTAATCAATTAGAGATGTTGTAACAAAGTTTTATTTAGCAGTGAAATCACCATATGGTTATTCGTATGAATATAGCAATAGGGTCAATTTTTTCCTCTATATGGACTCTTGGGCAATTTATATTGTGGTTATGGAAAAATTTGCCAAATTTTGGTGTTATTGTAGCAATTGCTGGGGCATGGTTTCAAATTCATAGGTTTTATACTGAAAAACAAGATTTTAAGAGAGCTACAATTTCTTCATCACTTTTAGATTTGAAAGGAAAGCTTAGGACAATAGTCTATAAAACAGAGCGAAATGTATTAGCAGATTGGATGGATATTGCTATCGGTGCTACAAATGAGGTTCGCAATTATTTGCATGATATTAAATGCAAAAAGGAGCTTATAAATTTTTTAGAAGAAGGTAATGTGGATTCTAAAAATAAAATATTAGATATTTCAAGAGTTATGAGTACAGGTATATGCAAATCCAAAATAAGAAATAAGCCCATAGAGGAAGTGAAGGATCTGACGGTATTACTGTTCCGTTACGAAGTTGATATGCCTTTAACTATAGAAGTTATACGTGATAGTCTTTACTTTATTAGTATTGCAATGATCCTTCCTATAGATAGCGCACCTTATGATCAATCCTTTACGGAAGATTTTATTGGGTATGTTAAAAATTTAAAATCTGAAAACATAGATATGGTGTACCGCAATATTACAATTAAGATTTTTGAGCATATAAATGATCAATTCTATAAAATTGGTCATCCCACCCTTATGGCTGCATCAAAAATTATTAATATACTTATTAATCATATATCTTCTAAATCTAATAAAGAGCTTATGGAATTGCAAAAATGGGAAAAAATATTTTTAAAAAAAAACAGTCATCAGATGAAAATAAATTTGATGAAGATATATTTGAAGAATTAGTCAGGGATTGGAAAGTTATTAAAGAGAAGCTAAAAGATAAAGATTTTCTTCTTGGATGCGTAGAAGTTCGCCGTATTATTGATAATATACCACCCTGGATATATGAGTTTTCTACACCGCAAGATTATGAGAACTGGAAAATCAAACTCATAGAAAATTATCCTGAAGTGATGAATGTGGCACTTTAACTAATCAGTAGATATTTATTGCAGATGATGATAAATACAAATGATTTTTTAGTAGTTTCTGTAAAAGCTAATGATACACATTTTTATAAGGCAAGGCATTTTAATCAATGATTAAAATTTCAAAATATATGATTAATAAATCAATATTTGTCTTTCTTGCCATAGTATTAACAGGTTTACTATTTTTACCATTATTTACTGTAAATCAAGATAAACAAACTTTGTTGGTGTCACGCTCCTTATCAATTAGCACAACTATTGAACAGGTAAAAGAGCAATACGAATCTGATTTACTGCGTATTGATGGTGTAGTAGGTGTGGGAATTAGTGAATGTGAAGATAAACCTTGCATCAAAGTGTATTTAGACAATGAATCTCCGAATTTAAAAAAGCAAATACCAAAGCAATTGGATGGATTCAAAGTAGATACACAAGTGACGGGAACTATTGAAGCACAGCCTCAATAATCACAAGCATTTTATCTCTGTAAATAGGAGATGGTGATGAACCAAGTTAATACAATCAAACAAAATTCTGAAGAGCAACTGATGAGGCTACCCAACGTTACAGGCGTTGGTATTGGTGAGAGGAGAGGGAAGAAGGTGATTAAGGTTTTTGTAACTCAAAAAGTTCCAGAATCCGATTTGCAGCCTCATGAAGTTGTTCCCAAGTCCATAGAAGGGTGTGAGACAGATGTTGAAGAAATTGGGACTGTAACAGCACAAATTTAAGCAAATCAACGGGAGATTTGATATGAAATTAGATGAACATAAGATGATACTGTCTCAACAGTACACAGCAGAGGTACAAACAGCTCACAGAGCCGCCGTAGAAGAATTTATGAATCCACAACAGCTACGCCCCAATGTTGTGGGTTTGGGAGTGGGCGTAAAATGGCGGGATGGACAGCCTACGGGTGAGCCAGCGTTGTTGACATTAGTAACTCACAAGATACCAAAAGATGAGTTGAGTAGGGCTGATCTCATACCATCAAGATTGGCAGATATGCAAACTGATGTTTTGGAAATCGGTTATCCTTTTGCGGGGGTGGGAGAATTACGCCAAAAACCCACACAGGTTAGAACCGAACTAATACAACCTACTGACGGTATGACTGGAACTTACCGTGTAACAGAAAGGGTGGAGATACCAGAGGCTGCTGTTGAGATGCTGGCTAAACGCGCTCGTCCAGCTGAAGGAGGTTACAGCGTTGGACATTACAAGATTACTGCGGGTACTATTGCAACTTGTGTGTATGATATTTTGCCAGGAGGTTCTACTAATCCTCCTGTGCATGGTGTTGGTACTCCATCCCGCTACTATATTCTCAGCAATAATCACGTTTTGGCTAATAGCAACGATGCTGCTGTGGGTGATCCGATATTGCAACCAGGCCCCTTTGATGGCGGAAACGCTTCCACAGATGTCATCGCTCGTCTGAACAGATTTGTACCGATTGACTTTGAACCGACAATTCCCAGAGAACAACACCGCAACCTTGTAGATGCAGCGATCGCAGAAGGAGAATTTCATGATCTTGATCGGGAAATCTACTGGTTGGGTTATGTACGAGGCTGGCGACGCAAGCAGGATGTAACTGTGGGAATGCCTGTGTTTAAAACTGGACGCACTACGAACTTTACAAGCGGTAGAATTACAGCGATTAGCGCCACTGTTGATGTAGGTTACGGTAACGGTAGAACAGCCCGTTTCAAGGATCAAATTATTACCACTAACATTTCTGCTGGTGGTGATTCTGGTTCATTGGTGGCGACTTTGGTAAATAATACCCCAGTGGCTGTAGGGTTGTTGTTTGCTGGCTCGTCAGTAGCTACTATTGTCAATCAAATCGAGAATGTGCGATCGCTCCTCCGGGTAGAAGTTGCAGAACAGATGCTCTAACAACTTCAGTTGCTAATTATTAATTCAAGGGCTGGTAATGGGTAATAGTTAATAGGTAATAGAGAGAAATTTCTTCTCAATCATCAATTATCAATTACCCTTTACTTCTCTTCTGTGAAAAAATTACAATGGCGTAGTTGAATTAGCTGAGACACCGAAGTAATAACAGCGATCGCGCCATCACAGTTACAATTTGACCATCTTGGTAAAAGCGCTCTTCTTCAACAAATAGAGACTCTGTAGTATCAATCACCAACTGCCATTTTTTATCCTCTAACCCACTGGGTAGCACACACTCAATCATTTGATCGCAACCATTGAAAAACAGCAGAAAGCTATCGTCAACAATCTTCTCGCCCAAAGCATCGGGTGTAGAAATTTCTGTGCCATTCAAGAAGATAGTTATAGTATTAGCAAAGTTGTGCCACTGCTCTTGTGTTATTTCATTACCATCTACGTTAAACCAAGAAATGACACTTCGATCAGAACTTTGATTTAACCAGTTGTGTTGGCGAAATATAGGATGTTGATGACGAAATTGAATGAGTTGACGAGTAAAATTCAACAGTGCCGCGTTTTCGACTGTCAAATCCCAATTAAACCAGGAAATCTTATTATCTTGACAGTAAGGATTGTTGTTACCCTGTTGCGATCGCCCGATTTCATCTCCCCCCAGTAGCATAGGAACGCCTTGAGATAACATCAAGGTAGTGAGAAAGTTTCGTTTTTGTCGTTCTCGTAACTGCAATATTTCTGGGTTATCTGTCTCTCCTTCGACTCCACAGTTCCAAGAACGATTTTGATTATCGCCGCTTTCTTCTTGATTTGCTTCATTGTGTTTTTCGTTGTAACTGACCAAATCATGCAGCGTGAAACCATCATGGCAGGTTATATGGTTGATACTTGCATGAGAACGCCGACCATGAGCTTTATATAAGTCAGGACTACCAGTGAAGCGGTTAGCAAACTCCTCTAGTTTGATGTCTTCACCACGCCAAAAGTCTCGCATAGTATTTCGATGTTTATCATTCCACTCTGACCATAAAAGAGGGAAATTTCCGACTTGATAGCCCTCTTCTCCTCCCCAAGGTTCAGCAATCAGTTTTACCTTAGAAAGCACCGGATCTTGGTGGATGATGGTAAAAAATGATTCTAGAGGATCAAATGCGCGGTTTTGTTTGAGAATTTCGACTTTTTTATGTTGCATGGAGGAGCCTTGCCGGATGTCTACCTCTACTTCTATTTCCTCCAATTCTCTTCTAGCTAAGGTCGCAGCCATATCAAACCGAAAACCATCTACATGCATTTCTGATACCCAATAGCGCAGACTATCCATGATCAACTTCAGCACTTGCGGGTGGAGAGTATTCAGACAATTGCCGCAGCCAGTTAAACCTTCAATATAGTAGCGAGGATTATCCTCAGATAATCGGTAATAAATCGTATTATCAAGGCCTCGTAAAGAAAGAGTCGGGCCTAACTGGTTGCCTTCTCCCGTGTGATTGTAAACTACATCTAAAATCACTTCGATGCCAGCAGCGTGTAAAGCCTTGACCATCTGCTTGAACTCTACAAGCTGTTCTCCTAAAATTCCACTCGCACTGTAGCCAGAATAAGGTGCAAAATAACCGATTGGGTCATATCCCCAGTAATTGCGAAGTTTTCTCTCGGCTAATTTTCCAGAATAAACAAAAAAATGATGGATTGGTAGTAGTTCAACAGCAGTAATGCCAAGAGATTTGAGATGAGAAATTACGGCCGGATGGGCAAGTCCAGCATAAGTACCACGAAGTTTTTTGGGAATATCTGGGTGCTGCTTGGTGAAACCCTTAACATGAGTTTCATAGATAACAGTATCTTGCCAGGGAATTTGCAACAAGCGATCGCCCTGCCAATCAAAAGACTCATCAATAACAACAGCCTTGGGGATGAACTGAGAATCGTTGGCTTTAGATAGTGTTAAGTCTCTTTTTTCTGGAGGTGTATCCCACAGATAGCTAAATATTTTTGGTGTGTGAGTGACATCGCCAGCAATTGCTTTTGCATAGGGATCTAGTAAGAGTTTTGATGAATTAAAGCGATGTCCTTTCTCTGGTTCATAATTTCCATAAACTCGGAATCCGTATTGCTGTCCTGGTTTAATTCCTGGTATGTAACCGTGCCAAACGTAATTTTCTACATTTACAAGTGGTAAACGTGTCTCTCTTTTCAGTTCGTCAAACAAGCAAAGTTCAACTTTTGTAGCGTTTTCTGAAAATAAAGCAAAGTTGGTTCCTTCTTTGTCCCAAGTTGCTCCTAGAGGATAAGGTTTTCCAGACAGCAGTGTTAAACTCATAAACCAGATAATTCTTTAATGGCATACTCAGTCTAATTTTTTGAAGAATAAACCCCAATCTAGGTCTTTATCTCGTAATTCATTTAAATAATCTGAATTAATTTCCTTAGCTATATTTAATTGTTCTTGTGCATTTTCTAGTTCAAATTTAAAACAATAGAACATGGCTTGATTATACAAAGCGTTAACTTTCTCTTTTTCTTCTTCATCTGTCATATCAGTCTTGGTTCTATCTAAAGTCTTCCCAAATGTATTATCAAATATTTCTGTAGCTTCTTTGAGCATTTTTTGATTTAAATCTTGATATTCCTTAATTTTAGTATCATAATTTGTTGATATTATTGAGTTGTGTAGCAAGGTTTCAATTACATGAATTATCACATAACTCTGTTTAGCCCAGTTTCTAAAATTATTATCAAAATCATCCTTCCATTGTGGAGATTTATCTTTTTCTTTCATAGCTTTTTTATAACATTCATTTGCTGCTATATATTCACTGCTATAAAGTTCAGCATTTCCCCTAGCATACCAAATATCACAGGTATTATCCTTCATAAAATCAGCCATGTCTAAGGCTTTTTTATATTTTTCTATGGCTTCTTTGCGCTTCATAAAGGCATTGTCTGAATATTTACTTTCTCGAAAGTAAGCTAATCTATCTAGAAAGTAAGCTGATTTTAAAAGTACATTTCCCCATTCAATCAGACTTTTATACCGAGTATAATTTGAATCAATTGATTTTTGATACTTATCAATTATGTCTTTTTCTGTTTTTTCATCATATTCTTGGTTATCATAACGCCATAACTTATTTATTGAATCACCCCAGCTATGTAATATCCAACTATTTTTATCACTAAATTGCAAAGCTTTTTCATAGCATTCAATTGCTTTTATATCTTGATTCAAGGTTGCATATACAATCCCTTTCTTATACAAAGTTACGGCATTAGTTGGTTGTATTTTTAATGCTTCTTCATATTTTTTTATTGCCTCTCTATATTCTTCGTTCCTTGCCTCTTTATCTTTTTGATCTTTAGCCTTTTTAACAAATAAATCTCCGTGACTATGATAGCTCCAGTAGTAACTAGGCATAATCTTCAGAGCTTCTATATAACTTGAATCTGCTTCGTCATAATTTTCTATATCAGTGTTTAGATTTCCCAACTTACAATATGTTTGGCACCAAAAAATAGATTCCATGACCATGACATCGTTTTTATCAGATTTTTTTTCAGTAGCAAATTTATATTTTTTTATACCTTTTTCATACATATCTTTTGCCATTTTTTTTAAATCATAATTTTTTTTATATTCTGCCTCTTCGTAATAATAGTTTCCTATATAAGAATATAAATCTCCTAATTTAACATTAAAAACAGGTGTGAGGTTGATATCTGGCATTTTTCCCTCAATACCTTTAAGCTTATTTTCAATACTGTCTTTCAAAATTTTTGCCTTACTAGGAGTCAAAAAAGGCACATGAGATATAAGTTCTTCATCATTTATCCAAGAGAATAAAATCATTAATTCAGATGTATTTATTATTCGCTCCCATGATATTTCTTCAACTTTATTTTTTTCTGATTTTATATGTTCTTCCACTTCCTTGCCAACCCAGTAGCGTCCTGCAAATATTAATACTATACCAATGCTTCCAAATAGTACAAAAGTTTCAGATATGTGTTTTTCTACAATATCGTGTATTCGATGATTTCTTTCAAGCATCTTATCAAATTGTTCATCGGTAGTAGCTATTTGGCTTGGCTGATCTGTTTTATTTTGTGTATCTACTGAAACTTGTTTATGCTGATCTGGAATAAAATAATTAATTATATGATCACCAACAAATACTGAAAATAGAACTAACAAAAAACTTAAAGAAGGTAGCAATAGCTTACCTGAAGCTGACTTTAAATTAGAATTAAATTGATTATTGTATTGACTATTCATAAAAACCTTCCATTGTATGTATACAAAAACGAACAGAAATTAATAAATGCTAGACAATTTGTTAAAAGCCTGAAAAGTATAGATAAGTAATTTTGCAATTAATTAACAAAGACTCAAGCGATCGCTCAACAAAACAATCACCAAGTCATACATATCGATAGCTATAGACAGGTGAAATATTCTGTCCACAAAACGCTAAATCTTGTTTGCAATATTAAATGATTAAATTCAATTAATTGCGTATGGGTATTAGACCTACCTCACACAGCAACTATAATCATTTCTTCTATTTTTCTGATCCCTAAAATATAACCCTCTAACTTTAGTTAGAGAAGATTGAGTCAAAAGTTAGAGAATAACGACTAAAATCAAATATCCCTTTGAATTGAGCAAACTGCGCCAAAACAATAAAAATATACGCTTCTATATAGCAAGAGTCTCTTAAACTTCTGTTATCAACTTCCAGTTGCTTGGTGCAAGATATCAGTTACGAAATTCCTCACATATTCCTCACATTTTGTTTGTAACCTCAAAGTAGAGTTCACCTTCCCAACAGCAAAGTGGCAAAAGATGAGCCACTGTATATATTCATCAAACTCCAAGAGAAATAGAGAGTATTGGAGGAAAAATATGCTCAATGTTGTGCGTCGCAGCCAAATTATTGGTTGGATAGCAATAGATAGCTCAACTGCTAATAGTTTTGGTGAGTTAGAAGAAGTTTGGTTAGATGATTCTGGGCGTATTGCTTATTTGTCGGGTGGGGAAACTTATTTACCAGTAGAGAAAATTGCTGGGGTAGGCATGGGTGCAGTTTCAATGTATTATCCCCCAGTGATTGAGACTCCAGAAAATCTTCAACGCTTGCATGAAATTACAGTTGAATCTACGCTGGGTGAACCTCTTGGCTGGGTAGAAGATTTTTTATTTGATTGGCAAACGGGAGAAATTGCAGCTTACATTGTGGCTGGAGAAATTGCGGCTCCTTTTGGTGGATGCGCAGTGCTGTATCCCGAAGATGTTGAGGAAATTGCCATCGATAAAGTAATTATCCGTGAAGATGTTAAACATCAACTTGAGGCTGAGTCAGAGGGATTGAAGGGTTTCTTCAGCGAGAAATCACAACAAGTGCAACATTTAGTACATATCATAGGCGATCGCCTGCATCATCTGATTTCCCCCAGCGATAAACCAGAAGTTGTTCGCGTCAAAATCAAGGAAGTCAGCGACGAAGTAGCAACTTCTACTAATCATCCACACCACGCTTTGCAAGAAGCTACGGAGTTTTTACAAGAGCAATGGCATAGTTTACAACAAAGTATTGCCCGTGCAGGAGAGCGTGCAAAATCATCTCTAGATGCCGCTTGGAAGCAAATCCACCAAACAAAGTCTTGATTATGGACAATTTCATCCTCTTTGCTGGCACAGCTAACCCTGATTTAGCAGCCGCAGTTGCCCAAAAACTCGACATTCCTTTGGGTAAATCTCTAGTTGAACGCTTTCCAGATGGTGAGGTAAATGTGCGGCTACTGGAATCGGTACGCCAAAAGTCTGTATTTATCCTCCAGTCCACTGCACCACCTGTCAACGACCATCTAGTAGAACTTTTAGCCTTTGCAGATGCTTGTCGTCGATCTGCGGCTAGTCGAATTACGGCAATTATCCCTTACTTTGGCTACGCCCGTGCAGATAAACGTCACGGTAGGCGCGAGCCAATTACCGCCAGTATGGTAGCTGAGGTATTACAGGCTGTTGGGGTAAATCATGTTGTCACCCTGGATTTACACACACTGCAAATTGAAGGTTTCTTTCGCATTCCTGTAGATAGCCTGACGGCTGTACCAATTTTTTGTGAGGCTATACGCCATGACTTACCGCCTAATTTCGTAGTTGTATCGCCAGACACGGGGCGCGTCCAAATGGCAACCCAGTATGCCCAAAAGCTCGATAGTTCGGTAGTCGTGCTACACAAACACCGCACAAGTGGCACGGAAACAGAGGTAACTCGTGTTGTCGGGGATGTAAAGGGTTGTGCTTGCTTAATTATTGATGACATGATTTCCACTGGTGGCACTCTTGCTAAAAGTATTGAAGCCCTACTCAAAGCCGAAGCACGTCCAGAAATAATTATTGCTGCTACTCACGGGTTGTTTGTTAAGGAAGCACGGGCTAAGTTAAGCCATCCCAGTGTTAAGGCGATTTTTGTTACCGACAGTGTGACGCCCAAAGAAACCGACTGGCAGCAATTAAAAATTGTCTCGATCGCACCTTTAATTGCTACTACTATTCAACGATTTAAAACTGATGGTTCAATTAGTGACTTATTTTAGAGGTATAAAAATATGCGACAGAAATTTTATAATCGGACGGAGGCTGGCAGACTGTTAGCTGCTCGGTTAACAGAGTATGCCAATCGTCCAGATGTTTTAGTATTGGGGCTTCCCCGTGGCGGTGTGCCTGTAGCGTTTGAAGTAGCCAAGGCACTAGATGCATCTCTAGATGTTTGCTTAGTACGGAAACTAGGTGTACCTGGACACAAAGAATTGGCGATGGGTGCTATTGCTACCGGAGGAGTCCGTGTATTGAATGAAAATGTTGTAGATTGGTTGCGTATTCCCCAAGCAACTATTGATGAAGTAGCAGCAATTGAAATGCGGGAATTAGAGCGTCGCAACATAGCCTATCGGGGGAATCGTCCGCTACCAAAAGTCAAAAATCATACCATTATTCTTGTAGATGACGGTATTGCTACGGGTGCAACTATTCGTGCAGCGATCGCCACATTAAAAAAACAACAGCCCCGCGAACTGGTGGTTGCAGTTCCCGTTGCAGGTGTAGCCACTTGTGAAGAATTACAAGCAGAAGTAGATAAAGTTGTATGCGTGATGATGCCAGAAGATTTGTATGCGATCGGTATTTGGTACGAGAATTTTGAGCAAACAACCGACGCAGAAGTATGTGAACTCTTGACAAGGCAAAAATTAACCACAAGTAATTCGTAATACTCGTTATGGATAGGACATTAACACACCAACCCCAAGAATATGCGGTGTCAGTGCCAGTAGGTGAAGTAAAGCTCAAAGGTAATTTGGTGATTCCCAACGGTGCTACAGCCATAGTGTTATTTGCTCATGGTAGTGGTAGCAGCCGTCATAGTCCCCGCAACCGCTATGTTGCCGAAGTTTTACAACAGGCAGGACTGGCAACTTTGTTAATCGATTTGCTCACACTTGAAGAAGAAGAAATTGACTTACGGACAAGACATTTACGCTTTGATATTGCTTTTTTAGCCTCGCGATTAGTTGGGGCTACAGATTGGCTGATACAAAACCCAGATACTCAACATCTGAAAGTAGGCTACTTTGGTGCTAGTACAGGCTGCGGTGCAGCTCTGGTAGCAGCCACACAACGCCCAGAAATAGTGCAGGCTATTGTTTCTCGTGGTGGAAGACCAGATTTAGCGCCTTTAGTTTTGCCCCAGGTGAAAGCGCCGACGTTGTTGATTGTTGGTGGGTACGATCTGCCAGTAATAGCAATGAATGAAGATGCACTAGAGCAATTACAAACATCAAAACGCTTAGTGATTATCCCCAATGCCGGCCACTTATTTGAAGAACCAGGTAAGTTAGCCGCCGTCGCCCAACTAGCAAGTGAATGGTTTACGCATTATCTCAGATAAGGGTGTAGAGGTTTAGGCTAGTTTTACAGACATTCATAACCTACTTTTGCGAGAGTTCCCAATCCCCAATACTTAGCCACCAAAGTATCACAAAAATTTTTGTAAATCTTAGCGGGGGTATGTTACCCGTCTCAGCTTATCCTTAAAAGCAAAGCTAGAGTTCTTCACCATAGTATGTAGAGGCGATATGGATGTAGTCAAGCGTCGTATCGGTCTTGAGCAAGAGTTTTTTCTGGTAGATGAAGTTGGTCATCTGAGCGATCGCGCTGATGAATTTTTGCAGGGTTGTCACATCATGGCGCAAGCACAAGGTATAAACCCAAGTTACTTTGTGCCGGAGTTCGTCAAGAGTATGGTGGAGATTAACACGCCACCAGCTTACACTGGTACAGAACTAGCAAGAGTTTATCTCAAAAATCTCAAATTGGCACTGACTGTAGCGCGACAGATGAATTTACGCCTTTATCCTCTGTCTAGCTATCCCTTGCATATCATGCCAGTGATGCGCGATCGCCCTAATTACCACATCCAAGCGCGGACTGTGGGCTATGATAAATTTCTGCACGCCGGGAAATGTACTGGTACACATCTGCATTTAGAAGTCCCACCTGGGGTAATTGACTCTCGTGTTGCAGTCTCTTACAACTCAACATCAGCCGAGCGAGAAGAACTACTAAACATCTACAATTTAGCTACAGCTTGCGACTCAGCCCTCATTGCTTTAACAAGGGCTTGTCCATTTTATGAAGGACAAGCGATCGGACTAGCCGCCCATACAATTCGCTATCGGGGTAGCGAAACCTTTGGCTGGGAAGGAGTTTACACGAATTTACAATCTGTGGGCGGGCTTATGCCTTATGCCGAGAGTGTGGAGGCTTTAGTTGAACAGCAATTTGCTCGTTACTATGCTTGGTTGCAAGCGATGGAAAAAGCTGGGATTGCACCTCACCTATTCCTAGAAGCAGGAGGAAGCTTACTCAAGTCTGCTTGGAATCCAGTTCGACTCAACAAACTCGGCACTGTGGAAATAAGATGTATAGATAGCAACTATCCTTCAGTGATTTTAGCTGTAATTGTGCTGCTTGAGAATGCAGCTAATCGAGTCAGAAGCGAGAAGTTAACAGTTAGACCAGCTAAAGGGATACAGATATTTGAATTAGTAGGCGATCGCTTGTATGTACCAGATTTTCAATATCTAAATGGTGAATTGCTTTATACCTCTGCTACAGAGGGAATGAAAAACCCCAAAGTAAAGGCTTACGTTGATTCAATTTTGCAGTTTGCGGTTGCCGATGGAGGCAAAGGAGCAAATTTTATGGCAAAACTCAGAAAAGACCTCGATCACTATCAGGCGATAGAAGCAGGGATACTACAAGAGTTTACCCCAACAACTGCTCAACTGACCTTAGATGCTGGTTTGCGTTTAGTGCGTGAATGTTGTGACAAGCTAGAAGCACAGGTTTCATGGATAGAGACAGAAAATCCCCTAACAGCTTTGGATGCTGATGAAAGATTGTTATTACAGCAGCATTAATAAAAAACTAAAATTTCACTAAAACTTACGAATATGGACGTTAAAGAACTTCTCAATCGATACGCAGCATGAGAACGAAACTTCCAAGGTGTCATATTAACAAAAGCAGACCTACAGGATGTTAACTTGGGGGGTGTAGACTTTGGTAGAGCTGATCTACAAGGAGCTAACCTAGCCAAAGCTTCTATGAGTGGCGCTAATTTGTGTCAAGCAAATCTTCAAGGTGCGAACCTAGAACAAGCAAATTTATCTGAAGTTATTTTTAGTGGAGCAATTTTAGCCAAACGCTCAGGTGGTTTACTGAGAAACCGCGCAGGTGCAATTCATAATGAGGATACACCATGTCTGATGTCGGTTTAATTATCCTAGCAGCTGGTGCATCCACGCGAATGGGAACACCAAAACAACTACTAAAGTATGATCAACAAAGTTTAACGTAACGCGAAAGTCCC